>CAYJXE010000011.1:0-121448 GCA_964373965.1 uncultured Aquabacterium sp.
ATCGAAGCCGTGGACCCTGCGCACCTGCCCACCCTGGGCGCCGCCGCCGCGCTGATGGGTGCCATGCCCCTGGTCAGCTTCGAGCCCATGCTCGGTGAGCGCCTGAACTGGCAGCCCCCTGCCGGCTGCGCCGGGCTGATCGTTGCCCGCCTGCCCCAGCATGGTGGCCTGGCGGTGACAGACCGGCCCGTGCACACGCTCGAGCTCGACGCGCCCGACCTCGGCGAGCGCCGCCTGCATTGGCGCCTGGCCTTGTCCAGAGCGCCACACGCCCTGCAAAGCCCCGATGCCATCGAGCCCACCGACGCGTTGCTTGACCTGCGCCTGCCGCGCGGCACCTTGCACCGACTGGCCCGCTCGCTGCCAAGGCCATCCCAGGCCAGCCAGGCAGACGCGGTTGAGCTGCACACCGCCGTTCTGCGCCAACTCGACGAAGCCGGCCGCTTCGCGCTCGATGGCCTCGCGCAGCGCATGCCTGACTTGCACGACGACGAAACCCTGGCCCTGCCCGGCCACGCGCAAGAAGAGTTCGACACCCTGGTGGCCCGCTGCCGCCACCGCGACCGGCTGGCCAGCCTGCTGCCATCGGCCTTCGGTCACAGCGACGGTGTGAAAGCCTTGTTCAAAGGCCCCAGTGGCACCGGCAAGACGCTGGCTGCGCGCCACCTGGCGCGCGCCTTGAGTCGACCGCTCTACCGCGTCGACCTGGCCGCCACGGTGAGCAAGTACCTCGGCGAGCCCGAGCGCAACCCCGCGCGCGTGTTCGAGGCCGCCGAATCGCTCGACGTGGTGCTGCTGCTCGACGAAGGCGACGCGCTGATGGCCGGCCGCACGCAGTTGCGCAGCGCCACCGACCGCTACGCCAACCTCGAAACCAACTACCTGCTGCAGCGACTGGAGCGCTACCGCGGGGTGATGGTCGTGACCACCAACGCCGCCGACCGCATCGACGCGGCCTTCACGCGGCGCATGGACGCCACGCTCGACTTCCCCCTGCCCGATGCCCTGACCCGATTGGCGTTGTGGCAAGCGCACCTGGGCTCGCTCCAGCATGTGTCGGGTGAAACGCTGGAGCGGGTGGCGCTGCGCTGCCAGCTCTCCGGTGGGCAGATCCGCAACGCAGCCCTGCACGCGGCCCTGCTGGCCATCGAACGCGCGCGCGCCATCGGCCCAGGCGAGTTGCAACAAGCCCTGGAGCGCGAGTACCGCAAAGCCGGTCAGCAATGCCCCTCGCTGGAGCCGCAGGACTGAGGCCATGTCCGCCGTGCTGAGCCCCACCCTCCACCGCCAGGAGACCATTGCGTCACCTGGCGCCGCGCCAGTGTCGTTCCGAGGTGGCCTGAGCGAGGCAGGCCGCGTGCAATGCGCCAGCCTGCACGTGTCCTCGCCCCACGACGCCGCCGAGCGCGAAGCCAGCGACGTGGCACGTCGGGTGGTGCAGATGCCGTCACCCTCAACGGCCAGCCCGCAAACCTCCTCACCCGCAGGACGCGTTTCGCTTTCTCGCATCGCTTCGCCGCGCCTGCTCTCGCGCGCATCGGCACCCACTGCCGGGGCCACGCTCATCCAGCGCGAAGGCCAAGGCCACGCCGCGGTCGATGGCTCCACCACCGCTCGCATCCAGGCCAGCCGTGGCGGCGGCCAGCCCCTGTCGGCACCTCTGCGCCGCTTCATGGAGCCCCGATTCGGCGCCGATTTCTCGCGCGTGCGCATCCACACCGACGGCCAGGCCCAGCGGCTCTCGCAGCGTCTCAACGCCAAAGCCTTCACCACCGGCCGCGACATCTACTTCAATGCCGGCCAGTACGCGCCCGACACCGCAGAGGGTCGCGAGCTCATCGCGCACGAACTCGCCCACACCATCCAGCAAGGTGAATCGCCCCGCGCGGCGGTTCAGCGCAGCGAACTCAGCCCCGCTGGCCCCACACCCGCTGAGCAGCTCAGCCCGGCAAGCGGCAACGTGGTGCACCGCCTGGGCCTGTCGGACATCCTCGACGGCTTGGCCGAGCTGGCCGCCAACGTGCCCGGCTACACCCTGCTGACGCTGATCATCGGTCGCAACCCCATCAACATGCGCGTGGTCGAGCGCAACGTGGTCAACATCCTGCGCGCCTTCATCGGCCTGATCCCGGGTGGCGAGCTCATGTTCCAGGTGCTGCAGCGCCAGGGCATCGTCACCCGCGTGGCCGATTGGGTCGGCGTGCAGACCACCGCACTGGGCCTGAACTTCCAGACCATTCGCGACGCCTTCACCCGCTTCACCGACTCGCTGAGCTGGACGGACATCTTCAGCCCCGGCGATGTGTGGCGGCGTGCACGGGCCACCTTCACACCGCTCATCGACCGCGTCACGGGCTTCGTGGGCAACCTCATCAGCCAAGCCATCACCTGGCTGAAAGAGACCTTCATGACGCCGCTGTCGGATTTCTGCCGGCAGATCCCAGGCTACGGCCTGGTCACGGTGCTGCTGGGCCGCGACCCCTTCACCGGCGCCGCCGTGCCGCGCACCGCCATGAACGTGGTGCGGGCCTTCGCCGAGTTCATCCCCGGGGGCACCGAGAAGGTGGATCAGCTCGTGCAGTCGGGCGCTTTGGAACGCGCCTACGCCTGGTTCCAGCAGGAAACCGGCTCGCGCAACCTCACCTGGAACCGCGTGGCCGGCACCTTCACCGCAGCCTGGGCCTCGCTGCAGCTCTCCGACGTGCTGCACCCCATCGAGACCATCCAGCGCATCGTCGGCCAGTTCCGCCCGCTGATGAGCGACCTGGTCGGCTTCGCGGGTGCGGCGGTGATGAAGCTGCTCGAGCTCATCTACGAAGCGGCCATGGGCGCGGGCGGGCGGCGCATCCTGAGCATCCTCACGCGGGTGCGTGGCACCTTCGTGACCATCATCCAGAACCCGGTCGGCTTCCTGCGCAACCTGCTGGGTGCGGTCGGTCAGGGCGTGCGCCAGTTCATGACCCGCATCCTCACGCACCTGCGCGACGGCGTCATCGCCTGGCTGACCGGGCCGGTGGCGCGCGCCGGCATCCAGATGCCCGAGCGCTGGGACCTGCAGGGCATCATCTGGTTCGTGCTGCAGATCCTGGGGCTGAGCTGGCAGCGCGTGCGCCAGAAGCTGGTCACGCTCATCGGGGAGCCCGCGATGGCGGCCATGGAGCGCGGCCTGCAGTTCATCCGCGACGTGCGCGACCGCGGCCTGGTCGCCACGCTGCGCGAGCGCGTCAGCGAGTTCTTCGGCAACCTGCGCGAGTCGGCCCTGGGCGCCATCAAGGGCTTCATCCAGCAGCGCCTGGTGCAGGCGGGCATCCAGCAGTTGCTGTCCTTGCTCAGCCCGGTGGGCGCGGTCATCCAGGCCATCATCAAGACCTACACCACCATCCAGTTCTTCATCCAGCGCATCAACCAGATCATGGACCTGGTCGAGTCCATCCTCGACTCGGTCTCGGCCATCGCGTCGGGTGCCATCGGCTCGGCCGCCAACTTCGTCGAGCGCACGATGGCGCGCACCATCCCCGTCATCCTCGACTTCCTGGCGCGGTTCATCGGCCTGGGTGATGTGGGCGCGCAGGTGCAGACCACCATCCGCAACCTGCAGGGCGGCGTGGACCGCATGCTCGACCGGGCGGTCGAATGGATCCGCCGCCAAGCCGGCAACCTGGCCAGCCGCTTGATGGGCGGTGACCCTTCGGCGCCATCGGGCGACCGGGTGCGCAGCGGCTTGCGCGAGGCCGTCCCGCTGGTCAACCGCTATGCGGGCAGGCCTGTGGGCGCGATCGTGCTGCGCCCCTTGCTGATGCCGATCAAAGTGCGACACCGCCTGAGCCGGCTCGACGTGGTCCCGCGTGGCCCGGTGTGGGGTGTGGTCGCAGCCGCCAGCCCCGAGGTGATCGAGCCCACCACGGCACGCGTGGACACGGCCAGCGGCGCCGGCATCGCGGGCCTGCGCACCCAGATCCGCTACAGCAGCGGCACCTTGGCTGGCACCGGCAACACCGTCGGTACCGAGATGATCGCCGACCCGCTGGGCCCGGACCACCCCATGGGCCAGGAGCCTGCAGGGGCCAACATCTGGAGTTCTCTGCTGGTGACCGACCCCGGTCAGCCCAACGACAGGAAGTACATCCGGGGTCACCTGCTCAACCACCAACTGGGTGGATCGGGGGCGGCCCAGAACCTGTTCCCCATCACCGCTGCGGCCAACGACCAGCACGAGAGCCAGTTCGAGAGCCGCATCAAGCAATGGGTGAACCACGACACGGAGCGCAAATGGGTGCGCTACCAGGTGCGGGTGACCAACATCAGGGTGGTCATCAACCCAGGTCAGCCAACAACGGCCAACAAGATCGATGCCGACTTCGTCTGCTCGGCACACATGTACGACCCCACACGACCGCTGGATGGCAGCAACCGCCTCAACGCCATTCAGGCGACCATCCCCTCGCGTTACCTGGGCAGGTCGGACCCGACCGGTGTTTCCGGTGTGGCGCGTGGTCGCGAAACGCGGGTGGCATCGCGGCCTGAAGACCTCGCTGCAACGGTGGCCTTGCCCGCAGGACACGTCTACCGCCTCAACACGGCCATCTTCGACAGCATCAGCAGCGCGCGAGGCCGCCGGGTGACGGTCACTCGCATCCGGGACGCCATGCAGGGCGTGGGCGGCATCGGTGCAGAGACCGCCGAGACCGTCATGCGGGCCTACCGGCTGTCGACCACGGCAGGCCGGGGATCCGACATCGCCACCAGCCTGGACACCACCGAGCGCAGCAACCTGACCCGAGCGGAAGGACAAGCCGCCGCCATCGCCAGCGCCGTCAATGCCTTGACATGAACCAAACGCTCCCAACGGCTTCGGCCCCCCTGCACCCAACCTGCCTGCAAGATGTCGAAGGTCGCCACGCAGGCGAGTCCATCATCGTCTGCGGCTGCGGCAGCTCCCTCACACCCGAGGTGGCGCAACTGGGCCTGACCACCATCGGCGTCAACGACGTCGGTCGCCTGTTCGATCCGACCTACCTGGTCGTGCTCAACCCGGCACGGCAGTTCAAGGGTGACCGCTTCAACTTCGTGAGTCATTCGCGGGCACAAGCCTTGTTCACACAGTTGGACCTGGGCCCGGTGGCGCCGCCGGTGGTGCGCTTTCAACTCGGTCGCCACGGCGGCACCGAGATCGGCCCGCAAGCCGTGCTGCACCACACGCAGAACTCGCCTTACCTGGCGGTGTGCCTGGCCGCATGGATGGGCGCCAGGCGCATCGGCCTGATCGGCGTGGACTTCACCGATCACCACTTTTTCGCGCGCACCGGCAGGCACCCGCTGAGCGCCCGGCTGCAACGCATCGACGAGGAGTACGCACGGCTGGCCGATGCTTTTCAGTGCCAGGGCATCGAGCTGTTCAACCTCAGCCCTGTGAGCAGGCTGCAGAGCCTGCCCCGCATGTCGTCGCTCGATTTTGCGGCCGGCTTGAAGCCAGCCGCCCTGCTGCAAGCACGCGCCCAAGCGAACGAACACCCGAGCACGCCGATCGCATCGGTCACACCTCAGGCGCAGCCGACCACATCGCTGCAACCAGCTCCCCAAACGGCCCGGGTGTTCGTCGTCACCTACCGCTTCGTGACCTGCGGCGACGTGTTCTCAGACGGCCTGCGCCACGCCGCACACCAACTCGACATCGCCCACGCCGAAGCCGACTGCCTGGACCCGCGCCTGCCCGAGAAGATCGAGGCCTTCGCCCCAGACCTCGTGCTGGTGGTGCATGGCCGGCGCTTCGTGCAGCGTTGGGGCCGGCGCCTGGCCAGGTGGCACACCGCTGTCTGGCTGGTTGACGAGCCCTACGAGGTCGATGACACATCGAGCTGGTCACACCACTTCGACACCGTGTTCGTCAACGACCCGGGCACGCTGAGCAGGCACATTCGCCCTGGCACCATCGCCCACCACCTGCCCATGGCGCACGACCCGGTGCATTGCCACGATGCGACCGAGCGCGTGAGCGCAACAGGCGCTGTCACCGCTGAGGCAGGCCTGCAACGCCGCCACCGCGTGGGCTTCATCGGTGGCGCCAACCCCAGCCGCGAACGCCTGCTGCTGCGCTTGGCCGAAGCCGGCCTGCTGAGCTACGTGGTGGGCGGCCCCTGGCGATCGCCCGTGCTCAGGCGCCTGTGCCTGGCCCAGCGCGTGCCGCACCAGCGCACGGCCGAGCTCTACCGCCAGACCGATCTGGTGCTGCACATCTACCGCGACCAGCACCACTTCAACGCACAAGGCACCCGCGAGCAATCGCCCAGCCCACGCACTTTCGAGGCGCTGGCCTGCGGGGCCTTGGTGGTCTCGGAACGCCGCGATGGCGTGCTCGCCACCTTCCAGGAACTGCCCGTGTTCGATCACGAAGACGAGCTGGTGCCGCTGGTACAGCGCCTGCTGGACGACGCAGGCGAGCGCGAGAGGCGGCTGCGCGCTTGTCAGCAAACCCTCGGGCAACACCGCTACGCAGACAGGCTGGCTCAGGCCCTGGCGCTGTCCGTGGGCATCGCCGTGCAAGGTGAGCGTCCAGCGGCCCAGGGACCAGACATCGGTCGATCTGTCGCACCCAGGCCAACGCCGCAACTTCGCCCAATCTCTCGCCCCCCGAGACCCGAACGTCGGCAGGACCTGACTCGCCCCGCACCTTCTGCGTTGCCACCCCTCGTCGCTGCCCCTCGCCGGCACCTGATGTACCACCTGTGGCCCGTCAAGGGCGAGACCTGGCGCTGGAACGTCGAGCTGCTGCTGCAACGCATCGACCTGTTCAACGGCCGCCGCCTGGTGGCCATCGTCACGGACGAACGCACAGAAGACCTCGCCACCGTGCAAGCCGCTTTCGCAGGCCATGGTGTCGAGTTCATCGTGCGGCCCAACGCGCAAGGCGGCGAGTCCATCACCTTCCCGCTGATGCTGGCCGAACTGGCGCGCGAGCACCGTGACGACGTGGCCTTCTACACCCACGCCAAAGGCGTGAAGTACGAGCCCACCTGGCCACCCGCCGTCAAGCGCTGGGCCGAGGTGCAGATGGCCGTGACGCTGGACCACTGGCCCACCATCCGCGCGCAGCTTGACCAGCACGCGATGACCGGCCTGCTGCGCCGCCCCGGCCGCTTCGCCAACCACCAGCACGTCGGCGACTGGCACTACAGCGGCACCTGTTTCTGGTTCCGCCACGACGCCGTCTTCCAGCGCGCCTGGCAAGGTGTGCCCGCCTTTTATGGTGGCGTCGAGGCCTGGCCCGGTGTGCTGTTCACCCAGCAGGAAACCGGTTGCTTGCTGCTCGACCAATTGCGCGAGTTGCCCTACCGTGAACGCTTCTGGGCCACGCGCGGCAACCCGGCCTTCGAGCGCTGGCGGCGCAGCCTCAAGCCCGTGCCCCCACCGGCTGACCTGCTCAAGCCAGCAGCGTTCGCAGGCCACCACGAGCCGCGCCTGGAACAACACCCGCAAGAGTTCGGCTGGTGGCTCGATCAGCTCATGAACGACCGCCCCCGTCACCTGCTGATCATCGGCGACAGCCAGGAAGGCGTGGCCTGGCATGTGCGGCGCGTGGCGGCCGAGCAAGGTCTGGCCCTGCAGATCCATCGACTGCCCACCCAAGCCGACGCTGATGCGCGGCAAGCAGCGATGGCGACCCTGCCCACTCAGGTCGATGCCGTGTTCATCGATGGCCTTCATGGCGACGCGGACTGCGATGCCGACGTGCAGCTGGCCCTGCGCCTGGGCGCGCGCCACATTGCCCTGCACGACATCGTCGATTCCGACTGGCACGCAGCTTCGCATTGCTGCGTCAGCCGGGTGTGGACCCGTTGGAAGACTCGCCTGCCGCATGAAGCATGCATTGCCAACGTGCCCACTGGGGCCCCCACCTGGGGCGGCATCGGCGTCCTGCGCACCCCTGTTGGCAAAATCCCCGGGTAGATCATATACTCCCCAGGGTATCAAGCCTCACCCTGCGTGGAGACCCGCCATGGACCTGTCCGTTTTCCTGCCGCCGCTGGCTGGCGGCCTGCTGATCGGCGCTGCCTCGGTGCTGCTGCTCATTGGCCTGGGACGCATCGCCGGCATCAGCGGCATCGCCTTCGGCCTGATGGACCGCCCGAACTGGAACAGCACCAACCTCTGGCGCGCTGGCTTTGTGCTTGGGCTGGTGGCTGCGGGCTGGGTGTGGACGCAATGGACCGGACAACCCTTGCAGCCTGAGCGGGCCAGCAACGTGCCGTTGCTGATCGCATCCGGCTTGCTGGTGGGGTTCGGCACCTCGCTGGGCAGCGGTTGCACCAGCGGGCATGGCGTGTGTGGACTGGGCCGCTTGTCGCTGCGATCGCTCGCGGCAGTGGCCACCTTCATGCTGACCGCCGGGCTCACGGTGTTCGTGATGCGCCACGTGCTGACCTGAACGCCACCGAACCAGCAACCCCGACCGACCGCTTCACCGGAGTCCCCCATGACCCGCCACCCGCATCCCACCAACGCCCACCCCTGGCACGGCTTCCTCATCGCCCTGGGCACGGGCCTGTTCTTTGGCTGGGGTCTGACGCTCTCGGGCATGACCGACCCGCTCACGGTGCAGGCCTTCCTCGATGTGGCCGGTGCCTGGAACCCGGCATTGGCCTTCGTCATGGGCGGCGCCGTGCTGGTGAGCCTGCTGGGCTTTCAATGGCTGCTGAAAAAGCGCCAGGCCCCAGTCTGCGACGCGGTGTTCCACCTGCCGCAGAACAAGGCCATTGACCGGCGCTTGCTGGGCGGCGCCGCGCTGTTCGGCATCGGCTGGGGCCTGGCCGGCTACTGCCCCGGCCCCGCGCTGACCAGCCTGCTGGCCGGCAACACCGAGGTGTGGGTGTTCGTGCCGGCCATGCTGGCGGGGGCCTGGCTGCAGCGGCAAACCAACCGCCCGCGCTGAACAGGCAGAGGGCACGAGCCCTCCCCCTGCATCGGCCATCAGGCCTTGGCCAGCGCCTGGTCCAGGTCGGCCAGCAGGTCGTCGATGTGCTCGATGCCGATGGACAGTCGGACCGTGTCTTCGCCCACACCGGCCTTGGCCAGCTCCTCAGGCGCCAACTGACGGTGCGTGGTCGAGGCGGGGTGCGTGGCCAGCGAGCGCACGTCACCGATGTTGACCAGGCGCGTGAACAGCTGCAGTGCATCCAGGAAGCGCTCGCCACCCTGGCGGCCACCCGGCACACCGAACGTGAGCACGCCCGAGCCCTGGCCCGAGAGGTACTTCTGCACCAGGTGGTGCTCGGGGTGATCGGGCAGGCCGGCGTAGTTGACCCACTCCACGCGCGGGTGCTTTTGCAGGTGCTGCGCGATCTTCAGCGTGTTCTGGCTGATGCGGTCCATGCGCAGGCCCAGCGTCTCCACCCCTTGCAGGATCAGGAAGGCGTTGAAGGGCGAGAGCGCCGCACCCATGTTGCGCAGCGGCACCACGCGCGCGCGGCCGATGTAGGCCGCCGCGCCCAGCGCCTCGGTGTAGACCACGCCGTGGTAGCTCACGTCGGGCTCGTTCAGGCGCTTGAAGCGCGCCTTGTGCTGTGCCCAGGGGAACTTGCCCGAGTCGATGATGGCACCGCCGATGCTGGTGCCGTGTCCGCCGATGTACTTGGTCAGCGACTGCACGACGATGTCGGCGCCGTGCTCGATGGGCCGGCACAGGTAAGGCGAAGGCACGGTGTTGTCGACGATCAGCGGCACGCCATGGCGGTGCGCGATCTCGGCGATGCGCGCGATGTCGGTGATGGCGCCCGACGGGTTGCCCAAGGACTCCACGAAGATGGCCTTGGTGCGCTCGTCGATGAGTTTTTCAAAACTGGCCGGATCGCGGTGGTCCGCGAAGCGCGCGGTGATGCCGTACTGCGGCAACGTGTGCGCGAAGAGGTTGTAGGTGCCGCCATACAAAGCCGTGGACGAGACGAAGTTGTCACCCGCTTCGGCGATGGTCTGGATGGCGTAAGTGACAGCGGCCTGGCCGGAAGCCAGCGCCAGCGCACCGATGCCGCCCTCGAGCGCCGCGATGCGCTTTTCCAGCACATCGGTCGTCGGGTTCATGATGCGGGTGTAGATGTTGCCCGCCACCTTCAGGTCGAACAGGTCGGCGCCGTGCTGGGCGCTGTCGAAGGCGTAGGCCACGGTCTGGTACAGGGGCACGGCCACCGACTTGGTGGTCGGGTCCGGCGAGTAGCCGGCGTGCACAGACAGGGTCTCGAACTTCCAGTTTTCCTGGCTCATCTTGCTTTCTCCTTGGGCGAACGGACTGCCACCGTAGCGGATGAAGCCAGGCTTGCCAAGTGAGGAGATCAAGGAAGGGCATGCGCTGGGCACATGCCCCTGGCAAACCAAACCATGTGCGTCCGAAAACCTTGTCAACAAGGCACGACGTGTGGGCGTCTCAATGCACCCCAGCCTTGACCGCCCCCACGTCCCGCAGCGCCGGCGCCTGCTCGCCGAAAAGCACCGGCAGGTAATCGCGCTGCTGCGCCCTGCCCCGCTTCATCAGCCACGCCTCGCCGCCAGGCAACAGCCTTGCCATGCGATGCAGGGTCTGGTTGAACACCATCATCCACAGCGGGTACCAGGGCAGCGTCCACACCGGCAGACCGAGGTCGCGCAGCGTCTCGTTGCCCATGCAGGTTCGCGCGATGCTCAGCTGCATCGAGCGGTTGAAGCGCCCCATCAGCCAGCCCCAGCGCGGGTAGTGGCGGTGCAGCGGCTCGTTGGCCAGGGCCTGCGCCAGGCGGGCGCTGTCGGCGTCGGCCATGCGCTGGCTCAGCAGGTTCTTGAACAACCAGGCCATGCCCGAGCGCTCGCCATCGGCCAGGTCGTGAAGCAGGCTTTCGTCCACGCCATTGACCCAGGCGATGCAGCGCCACAGGTGCATGACGGCGGCTTTGTCTTCGCGGCTGAGCGGGATGCCCACCAGCTTGAGCCCCAACAGGTAGACCACGCTGAAGCCCAGGTAAGTGGCCTGCATGTCCGTCTGGTTGACGGGCACACCCAGGTCGGCCTCGTCCCAGGTGGTTTGCTGCGAGACGTGGTGGCGCACCAGCGCGTGGATGATGCGCACGCGCAGGGTGCTCTTGAAGCCATCCCCACCCCGCAACATGGCGCCTGGCTCGGTCACGTCGATCCACCACTTGGTGGTCTCGGCGATGCGGCGGGCGGCGCCCTTCTCCAGCGCGCCGGTGGCCAGCAAGGTCTGGTTGACGGCAGCGAGTTGGTAGCCCGCCATCAGGCCCGTCACGGCCAGCGCCCGCATGCCGGCGCGACCGCCCAGCCCGCACACCTGGGCACCACGGGTCAACAGCCGCTCGTCCACCCAATCAGGCAGGCGCTCGACGTGCTCGAAAAAGGCACGCAAAGCAGGCGGCGCATCGGGCACGGCGACCAAGCCGCCTTCAATGGCCTGGTTGACCTGGGCCCAGGCGGCGCGCATGCCGCTTGCCTGCATCCACGCCACCAATGCGTCTGCCAGCGGGTCGCCTTGCAGCAAGCCCTGCCCCAGCTTCGCCCATTCGGCTTCGGTGGGTTCGGCGGACACGCCCGGTGGCATCTGGCCAACGATCAGGCGCGCCGCACGGCGGGCGCGTGCCACCTCGCTGCCGTGGCGCGAGGGGAATGCGGAGACGGGACCTGGTTGGAAAGCGCTCACGGTCTGGCTCCTCAGCGGGACTGGCCGGGTGCCACTGCGGCAGCGGCGCGCAGGGCAGCATCGCTCACAGGCCCCTCCGAGGGGTCCAGGAACAGGTCGATGATGGGCGTGGCGCCCGGCTTGACCAGGTAGCCCGAGAAGTCGGTGACACCGGCCTGGCGCAGCACGGCCTCATCGACGAGGCTTCGCCCCGTCAGCGAGCGCGCGTCGGCGGTGAGCACATGCCAGGCGGCATCGGCCATGATCTCGGGCTTGCGCCCCATCTCGCCCAGGCCCACGCTGGCCACGTTCAGCGCCGAGGTGGCGATGATGGTCTGCGGCCACAGCGTGTTCACCGCGATGCCTTGGGCCTTGAGCTCTTCGGCCAGGCCCAGCGCGATCAGGCTCATCGCGTACTTCGACGTGGTGTAGGCCGCGTGCACGCCCAGCCACTTGGGGTCGAGGTTGAGCGGCGGCGACAGCGACAGGATGTGCGGGTTGGCCGCGCGCTGGAGGTGCGGCAGGCAGGCCTGCGCGCACACGAAGCTGCCTCGCACGTTGATGTCCATCATCAGGTCGTAGCGCTTGAGCGGCGTGTCGGGCGTGCGCGTGAGGCTGATGGCGCTGGCGTTGTTGACCAGGATGTCGATGCCGCCGAAGTGCTCGGCCGCACGGGCCACAGCCGCCTGCACGGCGTCTTCGTCGCGGATGTCGACCTGCAATGCCAGGGCTCGGCCACCGGCGGCTTCGACCTCGGCGGCTGCGCTGTGGATGGTGCCTGGCAGGCGCGGATCGGGCTCGGCGGTCTTGGCGGCGATGACGACGTTGGCACCGTCACGTGCGGCGCGCAGCGCGATCGCCAAGCCGATGCCGCGGCTGGCGCCGCTGATGAAGAGGGTCTTGCCTTGCAGGGTGGCCATGTGGACTCAGGAAAAGTCAGATCAGGGCCGAACCATAGCCGGGTGAGGCTGCCCCGGCTTGCGTCAACTGGCTACGCTGGGGTAAGCCCTGACTCGTTCCAGACGCTGAGGTGGCGCGATCCGGCCACGATGTCGCTGGGCCGCAGACCGGTGATCTGGCGGATGGCGTGGCTGAAGTGGGTACCGTCGGGGTAGCCGAGGGACAGGGCCACCTGGGTGAGGTTCGCGCCGGTGTGGACGCAGGCGAGCAAGGCGCGGGCGCGCGTCCAGGCTCGAAAGTCACGCCAGCCCATGCCCAGCTCGGCCTTGAAAAGGTGCATGAACCGCGACGAAGAGAGGTCGCAGTGTGCGGCGGCATCCGCGGCCTGCCAGGCCAGCGTGGGGTCGAGCCTCACGCGGCTGACCACGTCAGCGATCCGATCGTCCATTTCGCGGCGGGGCAGGACTTGCCCCAGCACCAGTCGATCCAGCTCGGCGTCGATGTTGCGCCGCTCCTCTCGCCAAGCTCTCAGGCGCGCCAAGTCCAGTGACGCCAGCATGGCGAGCTCTGCGCAGGCGGGATGGCTCGACGAAAGCCCGGCGCCAGCAAGGTCGCAGGCACCGCCGTACTCCATCTCCGCCAGAAAGCACACGACCTGCCCCGACTCCACCTCGACTTGGTGGGGTGTGCCCGCAGGCACGTGCACAGCACCGACGCACCGCAAGGCATCGCCTTCGCGGCCCGTGACGCTCAGCTCCCCCCCCACCGGCGCGTACCACGCCGAGGCCGCCAACTTGCGCTCGCGCGGTTTGCCCAGCGCACCCCGATACAGCACGCGCTCGGTGGAGATGTACAACAAGGCGCTGGCTGGGTGCATGGGCGCATTTTCGACGATTCAAGGCCCACACCCAGCCGAGGCCGCTCTGGGCCGATCGCGCCACGACCGGCCTGGCTGTGAAAAAAGACGCGGGGCGCATGAGGTTTTCCCAGCGACAGGGTTGACATCCGTTCCGCAGCGCACAAAAATGAATGAACGTTCATTCAATGCTCGATTCAACTGCTGATCGGGCACCGTCCGAGGCCCTTCATGTCCACGTCCAACCTGTTCCCCCACCCCCACCCCCCCTGGCTGCCAACCGCCGCCGTCCTGGCCATCGCCCTGGTGCTCGCCGGGTGCGGCAAAGGCCAGGCCGACGGCACCCAGGCTGGCCAAGGCGGTGCCGCCCCCCAGGTCACCGTGTTGACCATCCAACCCAAGCCGGTGCCCGTCACCACCGAACTCGCTGGCCGCACCACCGCCTACCAGGTTGCCGAGGTGCGCCCGCAAATCACCGGCATCGTCAAGGTGCGCGCCTTCACCGAAGGCAGCGAGGTCAAGGCCGGCCAGGTGCTCTACCAGGTCGACTCGGCCTCGTACGAGGCGGCCCTGGACAGCGCCCGAGCCACCCTGGCCAAGGCCCAGGCCAACCTGACGACCACCCAGCTCAAGGCCGGCCGCTACGACGAGCTCGCCGGCATCGACGCCGTGAGCAAGCAGGCCCGTGACGACGCCCAGGCAGCGCTCAAGCAGGCGCAGGCCGAGGTGGCCGCCGCCCAGGCCGCCGTGCGCACCGCCCAGATCGAGCTGGGCTACACGCGCGTCAGCGCCCCGATCGCCGGGCGCATCGGCCGCTCGGCGGTCACGGCGGGCGCACTGGTGACGGCCAACCAGGCCACGGCCCTGGCCACCGTGCAGCAGCTCGACCCCATCTACGTGGACGTGACCCAGACCAGCGCCGAGCTGCTGCGCCTGCAGCGCGACCTCAGCGAAGGCCGCCTGCAGCGCGCCGGCGATGGTCAGGCCAAGGTCAAGCTGCTGCTCGAAGACGGCAGCACCTACCCGCTCGAAGGCAAGCTGCAGTTCTCCGAGCTGTCGGTGGACACCACCTCGGGCAGCGTCACGCTGCGCGCGGTCTTTCCCAACCCCAAGCGTCAGCTGCTGCCGGGCATGTACGTGCGCGCCATCGTCGAAAAAGGCGTGAGCGAGCAAGGCATCCTGGTGCCACAGGCCGCCGTCTCGCGCGACGCCAAGGGCAACGCCACGGCCCTGGTGCTGGGCACCGACGGCAAGGTGCAGGCCCGCACGCTTCAGACCTCGCAGTCGGTGGGTGACCAGTGGCTGGTGTCCGCGGGCCTGAAGGCCGGCGACAAGCTCATCGTCGACAGCCTGCAACAGGTTCAGCCAGGCGCGCCCGCCCAAGGCGTCGAAGCCAGCCCGGCATCGGCCGCAGCACCCGCCTCCGCCGCCAGCTCGAACTGATCGCTGGCACGCGCAACGAGGAGTCCTCCCATGTCCCGCTTTTTCATCGACAGGCCCATCTTCGCGTGGGTCCTGGCCATCGTCGTGATGCTGGCTGGCGCCCTGGCCATCCGCACGCTGCCCATCTCGCAGTACCCCAGCATCGCCCCGCCCCAGGTGTCCATCAACACCGCCTACCCCGGCGCTTCGGCCAAGACGCTGGAAGACACCGTCACCCAGGTCATCGAGCAGAAGATGAAGGGCATCGACGGCCTGACCTACATGGCCTCGACGTCGGACTCGGCCGGCAACGTGAGCATCACGCTGACGTTCGAAGCGGGCACCGACCCGGACATCGCCCAGGTGCAGGTGCAAAACAAGCTGCAGGCCGCCACGCCGCTGCTGCCGCAAGAGGTGCAGCGCCAGGGCGTGCAGGTGGTCAAGTCCACCGTCAACTTCCTGATGGTGCTGGGCTTCGCCTCTGAAGACGGCAGCATGGACGATGCCGACCTGGGCGACTACGTGTCTTCCAACGTGATCGACTCGCTCAGCCGCGTCGAAGGCGTGGGCGAAGTGGAGCTGTTCGGTGCGCAGTACGCCATGCGCATCTGGATGGACCCCAACAAGCTCAACCAGTTCAACCTGACGCCCGCTGACATCGGCAACGCCGTGCAGGCGCAGAACGCACAGGTCTCCGCCGGCCAGATGGGCGCCGCGCCCGCCATGCAAGGCCAGCAGCTCAACGCCACCATCACGGCGCAAAGCCGCCTGCAAACGGCCGAGCAGTTCGGCGCGATCTTGCTCAAGACGCAGGCCGATGGCTCGACCGTGCGCCTGCGCGACGTCGCCCGCGTGGAGCTGGGCGCCGAGAGCTACGCCACCGTCTCGCGCTACAACGGCAAGCCCGCTGCGGGCGTGGCCATCAAGCTGGCCACCGGTGCCAACGCCCTGGCCACGGCCAAGGCCGTCGAGGCCAAGGTCGAAGAGATGCAGCAGTTCATGCCCCATGGCATGAAGGTGGTCGTGCCGTACGACACCACGCCTTTCGTCGAGGTCTCCATCCACGAAGTGGTCAAGACCCTGGTCGAAGCCGTGGTGCTGGTCTTCCTGGTGATGTACCTGTTCCTGCAGAACTTCCGCGCCACGCTGATCCCCACCATCGCGGTGCCGGTGGTGCTGCTGGGCACCTTCGGCGTGATGGCCGTGGCCGGCTTTTCGATCAACACGCTGACGATGTTCGGCCTGGTGCTGGCCATCGGTTTGCTGGTGGACGACGCCATCGTGGTGGTCGAGAACGTCGAGCGCGTGATGAGCGAAGAGGGCCTCTCGCCCAAGGAAGCCACGCGCAAGTCGATGGGCCAGATCACCGGCGCGCTGGTGGGCATCGCCCTGGTGCTGTCGGCCGTGTTCGTGCCGATGGCCTTTTTCGGTGGCTCGACTGGCGTGATCTACCGCCAGTTCTCCATCACCATCGTCTCGGCCATGGTGCTGTCGGTGCTGGTGGCCATGGTGCTGACACCGGCTTTGTGCGCGACGCTGCTCAAGCCGGTGGCCAAGGGCCATCACATCAGTGACACAGGCTTCTTCGGCTGGTTCAACCGCCGATTCGAGCAGGCCACCAACGGCTACCAGGGCGTCGTGGGCCGCATGCTGCAAAAGCGCGGTCGCCACCTGGTGATCTACGGTGGCATCGTCATCGCCATGGGGGTGCTGTTCGTGCGCCTGCCCACCGCCTTCCTGCCCGATGAAGACCAGGGCATCCTGTTCTCGCAGATCCAGCTGCCGGCCGGCGCCACGCAAGAGCGCACGCTCAAGGTGGTCGAGCGCGTGGAGCAGCACTTCCTGCAAGCCGAGAAGGACAACGTGAAGTCCATCTTCACCGTTGCCGGCTTCAGCTTCGCGGGCCAGGGCGAGAACATGGCCATCGGCTTCGTCCAGCTCAAGGACTGGAGCGAGCGCCAGGGCGCGGCCAACAGCGTGCAGGCCGTGGCAGGCCGCGCGATGGGTGCCTTCATGCAGTTCAAGGACGCCATGGCCTTTGCCTTCGCACCGCCTGCGGTGCTCGAGCTGGGCAACGCCACTGGCTTCAGCCTTTACCTGCAAGACCGCGGTGGCGTGGGCCACGAGGCCCTGATGCAGGCTCGCAACCAGTTCCTGGGCATGGCCGCGCAGCACCCCGACCTGGCCGGCGTGCGCCCCAATGGCCTGGAGGACTCGCCCCAGTTGCGGCTGGAGGTCGACCAGGCCAAGGCCGGTGCGCTGGGCGTCTCGGTGGCCGACATCAACGCCATGCTGTCGACCGCCTGGGGCAGCGCCTACGTCAACGACTTCATCGACCGTGGCCGCGTCAAGAAGGTCTACCTGCAGTCGGACGCCAACTTCCGCATGCAACCCGAAGACCTCAACCAATGGCGGGTGCGCAACAGCAGCGGCCAGATGGTGCCCTTCTCGGCCTTCGGCACCGCGCGCTGGGAGCTCGGCTCACCGCGCCTGGAACGCTACAACGGCCTGGCCGCCGTCGAGATCGCCGGCGCGCCCGCGCCAGGCAAGAGCTCGGGCGCCGCGATGAAGGCGGTCGAAGAGATCGCTGCCAAGCTGCCCGCTGGCGTGGGCATCGCGTGGACGGGCCTGTCGTACCAGGAGCGCCTCTCCGGCTCGCAAGCGCCTGCGCTGTACGCGATCTCGCTGCTGGTGGTGTTCCTGTGCCTGGCCGCGCTGTACGAGAGCTGGTCCATCCCCGTGGCGGTGATGCTGGTCGTGCCGCTGGGCGTGATCGGCGCGCTGCTGGCCGCCGGCTTGCGCGGGCTGTCCAACGACGTGTACTTCCAGGTCGGCCTGCTGACCACCATCGGCCTGTCGGCCAAGAACGCGATCCTGATCGTCGAGTTTGCGAAGGAGAAAATGGAGCACGGCCTGGGCCTGATCGAGGCCACGCTGGAGGCCGTCCGCCTGCGCCTGCGCCCGATCCTGATGACCTCGCTGGCCTTTGCCCTGGGCGTGTTGCCGCTGGCGATTGCCACGGGTGCGGGCTCGGGCAGCCAGAACGCCATCGGCACCGGTGTGCTCGGCGGCATGATCGCCGCCACCGTGCTGGGCATCTTCTTCGTGCCCGTGTTCTTCGTGGTGGTGCGCAAGCTGTTCCCGGGCCGCGACGAGGCCTCGGCCACCACGGTGAGCGCGCAAAGCCTGCCGACCGCCCTCCCCTCCAACCAGGAAGGTGCATGACATGAACACCCTCGACAACACCCACCGCCTTCACCGCACTCGCGCGGCGCTCACGCTGAGCACCATCGCCCTGGCCGCCCTGCTCAGCGCCTGCGGCACGATGGCACCTGACTACCAGCGTCCCGCTGCCCCGGTGGCGGCCAGCTGGTCTGACGGCTCGGCGTCAACACCGGCAGCCGCAGCCTCAGCCCAAACGACAACCACCGACGGCCAGACCGCCGCCGACCTCGGCTGGCGCGAGTTCTTCACCGACGACAAGCTGTGCCAGGTGATCGAACAGGCCCTGGCCAACAACCGCGACCTGCGCGTGGCCGCGCTCAACGTCGAGAAGGCCCAGGCACAGTTTCGCGTGCAGCGCGCTGACCTCTTCCCCGGGGTCAACGCGGCGGGCGGCCAAAGCGCCCAGCGCCTGCCCGGCGACCTGAGCAGCACCAGCGAGCCCACCATCACGCGCCAGTACACCGCCACGCTGGGCGTGAGCGCGTACGAGCTGGACCTGTTCGGCCGCGTGCGCAGCCTGCGCGATGCCGCCCTGCAGCAGTACCTGGCCACCGAAGACGCCCAGCGCAGCACGCAGATCAGCCTGGTCGCGCAGGTGGCCACGGCCTACCTGACGCTGGCCGCCGACCAGGAGCGGCTGGAACTGGCCAAACAAACGCTCGCCAGCCGTCAGGAGACGCTGCGCATCACGCAAAAGAGCCACGAGCTCGGTGCGTCCTCTGCGCTCGACGTGCGCCAGGTGCAGACCACGGTCGAGGCCGCGCGCGCCGACGTCGCCAGCTACACCAGCCTGGTCGCGCAGGACCGCAACGCTTTGACCCTGCTGGCAGGCGGTCCGTTGAAAGCCGACCTGCTGCCCACCGAAGGCACCCAAGCCGCTTTGACGCTCACACAAGACCTGCCCGCCGGCGTGCCCTCCGACGTGCTGCTGCAGCGCCCCGACGTGCAGCAGGCCGAGCGCGCCTTGCAGGCGGCCAACGCCAACATCGGCGCGGCGCGCGCGGCCTTCTTCCCGCGCATCACGCTCACGGGCAGCGCGGGCGCGGCCAGCGCCTCGCTGGACCAGCTCTTCCAGGGCGGCCAGGGCTTCTGGTCCTTCGCGCCGCAGATCACGCTGCCCATCTTCGACGGCGGGCGCAACAGCGCCAACCTGAAGGTGGCCGAGGTCGAACGCGACATCGGCGTGGCCCAGTACGAAAAAGCCATCCAGTCGGCCTTCAAGGACGTCTCCGATGCGCTCGCCCAGCGCGCCACCATCGGCGAGCAGACCGCCGCTCAGCAAGACCTCGTCACCGCCAGCCAGGACGCCTTTCGCCTGTCCGACGCCCGCTACCGCCGCGGCCTGGACGACTACCTCAGCACGCTCGACGCCCAGCGCTCGCTCTACAGCGCCCAGCAGGGTCTGATCACGGCGCGCCTGTCCCAACAGGTCAACCGCATCACCTTGTACAAGGTGCTCGGCGGCGGCGTGCGTGAGGCCTCGGCTGAATCGTCGCCATCGACGACCACCATGGCGCCGCCCGCCGGGCAGCGACAATCGGGGTCCTGAGCACCCCCACTCACGCTCACCCCCACCCCAGCCATGTGCGCCGCCTTCAACCCCGACCACGTCCCCAATGACCGAGCCCTGGCGCGTCGCCAGCAGGTGCTCGATGCCGCCGCCGAGTGCTTTCGCCGCAGGGGCTTTCACGGCGCATCGATGGCCGAGATCGCCAAGACGGCGGGCATGAGCCCGGGGCACATCTACAACTTGTTCGAGAACAAGGACGATGTGATCACGGCCATCGTCGAGCGCGACCGCGATGAAATCGTTCGTCGCATCCAGGAAACCCTGGAAGGCGACGACGTGACCGGCGCCATGCTGGGCTGCATCGAAGAAACCTTCCAGGAGCCAGACCGAGAGGCCGAAGCCGCGCTCAACATCGAGGTGCTGGCCGAGGCCAGCCGCAACCCGAAGCTCGCCGAGGTCGTGGTGGGCAGCGAAACGATGATCCGCACCAAGGCCATGGTGCTCATCCGCATGGCCCTCGGCCCTGCCGCCGACTCGCTGCCCGCCGACGACATCGAAGCGCGCGCCACGGTGGTCGGCGCGCTGTTCAACGGGCTGATGGTGCTCACCGTCAGCCAGCCCGACTTGAACCAGGCTGCGGTCACGCGGGTGATGCAGCGCGTGATGCGCGTGCTCATCGAGCCTTGATGAGCGAGAGCACTTGGCGAAAGGCTGGGTGCTCGCAGGTGCGCAGCCACTCGAAGGCCACCATCTCAGCGCTGACCAGGGTGGCGCCGGCTTGTCTCAAGCGCTGCAAGGCAAGGCACTTGTCTTCAGGATCACGGCTGCCGCACGCATCGGCCACCACGACGGCCTGAAGGCCGCTCTGCTGCACCTGCAGTGCGGTCTGCAGCAGGCAAACGTGCGCCTCGCAACCGGCCAGCACGACCTGCTGTGCACGTGGCGCCAGCAAGGTCAACTCGGCCAGCAGGCCATCGGTCACGGCACTGAAATGAGCCTTGGCCAGTGTGCGGTCGCAAAGCTCGCGCACCGGATCGACGTTGGCGCCCAACCCTCCTGGGTTCTGCTCGGTGCCCAGCACAGGCACCTCCAACGCACGGGCCACGCGCGCCAGGAAGACGGCATTGGCCGTGACGCGTTCGCCCTCGTGGATGACAGGCATCAATCGGGACTGGAAGTCAACCAGGACAAGGGCGCTTTGGCTTGGATCGAGCAGCATGGTGGCGATCTTAGCCATCACCGGCTCACGCCCTTGATTTGCCCTGCCGATAAACACCCGGTGAGCAACCGGTCCAGCGCTTGAACGCACGATAAAACGTGGTGGGGTCTTCGAAACCCGTCCTGGCACCGACCTCCGCCGGCGGCAGGCTGGTCTGCGCCAGCAACTCGATGGCCACATCGCGCCGCAACTCGTCCTTGATGACCTGAAAGCTGGTTCGTTCTTCGTCCAGGCGTCTGGCCAGCGTCCGGGTGGACATCAACAAAGCCGCAGCAACGTCTTCGAGCTTGATGACACCGGCGAGTCGGCTCTCGAGGTGTTCGCGAACGCGGTGACTGACCAGGCGCTCGGCGAACGAAGTGAACATCCAGTCGGCAGGCGCGCGCAAGAGGAAGGATCGGATGGTGCTGGCGTGCTGACGCACCGGGCCTTCGAGCCAATGCCGATCGAAGTGAATCGCCGTGTCGGTTTGATCGAATTGGGCCGGCCCCGGGTACAGGTAAACGTAGTCGGTGGCGTAGGGCGGCGCGGCGAAAGCCAGGTCAACGCCGGCCAGCGGGATCTTCTGGCCAGCCAGCCAGGAGGCGATGCCGTGCACCAGCTTGAGCATGACCTCTTGCGTGAACCGCTGCTCTCGGACGGCCTGCGTTCGAGGCCGCAACAGGACGCTGATGCGATCGGGCTGAGACACCAGGTCGAAGTGGAGGTCATCGAGCACCAGGCGAAAGAACTGCGTGAACCGATGCAGGGCGATGACCAGCGTCGGCGCCTGCACCGTGCTCAGCGCCAGGAACTTCAACGTGCCGGGCCTGAGGGGGCGCGCGAACATGCCAGGGCTTTCATCCTCCACGCGGGCCACGACCAAGCGGTACAGCGCGGCGAACTGGTCGGTCGTGGCGCGCGCTTGCTGCGCGTCCAGCAAGTCGCCGGGGATGCCTGCGTGAGCCAGGCAGGCGCGCCTGGCGTGCTCGCCCAGGCCCGACCTGTCGAGCAGTTGCCGCGCGAAATCGATGGGGACGGTGGTGGCGGAATGGTGCATCCGGGTGGCGTTTCAGGGGCCTGCGCAGGGGCCCATCAAATTGGCAGATTTTGCAAATAACTCGGCGACCCTGGCAAGTGCCAACCAGGGACAGCTTCCTAGAATTTTCTCTTCTTCGTGCGCATCACTGGCAAGCACTGCGCTCGACTTCGAACGTCGGTCCATGTTGCCGCCTGTTCTGGCGCCCTCTGAACTGGCTGAAAACGTCAATCCACCCAACCCAATTGAGACGCCATGCACTTCCAACTGAGCGACGAACAACGCATGATCCAGGACCTGGCGCGGCAGTTCGCCGACCGCGAAATCATCCCGGTGGCGGCCCAGGCCGACCGAGACCAGGTCTTCCCCTTGGAGATCCACCGCAAGGCGCTGGAGTTGGGCCTGTTGAACCTGGAGGTGCCCACCGAATTCGGCGGCTCGGGGCTGGGCGCCCTGGAAGTCGCGTTGGTCACCGAGCAACTGTGCCGTGGCTGTCTGGGCATTGGCGCGGCCCTGAGCATCAGCGCCCTGGCGGCCGAGCCCATCCTGGTGGCTGGCACGCCTGAGCAACAACAAAAGTACTTCGGTCGCCTGGCCGAGGGTGAGTTCGCCAGCTTCGCGCTCACCGAGCCTTCTGCAGGCTCCGACGTGGCGAGCCTGAAGACGGTGGCCAAAAGGGTGGACGGCGGCTACAGCCTCACGGGCAGCAAGATCTGGATCTCCAACGCGTCGCTGGCCAGCTTCATGGTGGTCTTCGCCAAGACCAACGTCGAGGCCGGCCACAAGGGCATCTCGGCCTTCGTGGTCGAGCGCAAGGCCCCCGGCCTCACCGTCGGCGAGCCCCTGGGCAAGCTGGGCCAGCGCGCCGCCCCGGTGTGCGAGGTGTTCTTTGACCAGGTGTTCGTGCCAGAGTCCAGTCGCCTGGGCAGCGAAGGCGAAGGCTTCTCGATTGCCATGCGCACCTTCGACCGCTCGCGCCCCATGGCTGCGGCCTTCGCGCTGGGCGTGATGCAGCGCTGCCTGGACGAGGCGCTGGCCTACGCCAAGGAGCGCCGCTCCATGGGCAAGGCCATCCTGGAGCACCAGGCCGTGGGCCACAAGCTGGCCGAGATGCGCATGAAGCTCGAAGCGGCCCGCCTGCTCACCTACCAGTCGGCCTGGCTGGCCGACCAGGGCCTGCCCAACACCAGCGAGTGCGCCATGGCCAAGGCCTTTGCCTGCGACGCCGCCATGTGGGCCGCCACCGAAGCCATCCAGGTCTTCGGCGGCATGGGCTACAGCACCGAGTACCCGGTCGAAAAGCTGTTCCGCGATGCCAAGGTGCTGCAGATCTACGAAGGCACCAGCGAGATCCAGCGCAACATCATCCTGCGGGAGCTGACCCGATGAGCCGCGCGCTGGCACCGAACGAACCGGTGATCCTGTCGGCCGTGCGTTCGCCGTTCGGGCGGCGCAACGGCGCCCTGCGTGAGACCCGCCCCGACGAGCTGCTGGCGCACAGCATCGTGGCCGCGCTGAAGCAGGCTGGCGTGCCCGGCCACAGCGTTGGCGACGTCGTGGCAGGCTGCGTCAGCCAGGCCGGCGAGCAAGGCGCCAACATCGCCCGCCAGGCGGTGTTGCTGGCAGGCCTGCCCGCCGAGTTGCCCGCGCACACCCTGAACCGCATGTGCGGCTCCAGCCAGCACGCGGTGCATGCAGCAGCCCAGGCCATCGCGGCCGGCGACGCCGACTTTGCGGTGGGCTGCGGGGTCGAGAGCATGAGCCGCGTGCCCATGTTCCTGGACCTCACCCTGGGCCAGGGCGACTTCAAGGGCTTTGACAACCTGCACCCACGCCTGACCGCGCAACACGCCATCCCGCACCAGGTCGAAAGCGCCGAGCGCATCGGCGACCACTGGGGCATCAGCCGCCAGGCCTGTGACGAGTTCGCGCAGGAAAGCCACCGTCGGGCCCACGCCGCTCGGCTGGCCGGGCTGCACCAGGAAATCGTGCCCATCACCGGCGTGGACAAAGCAGGTGCCGCCCTGCTGCTGGACCACGACGAAGGCGTGCGCGCCATCATCGACCACGACAAGATGGCCTCGATGGCGCCCGTGCTGCGCCCCATGGACAGCGGCGTGGTCACGGCGGCCAACGCCAGCCAGATGTCCGACGGCAGCGCGGCCGTGGTGCTGGGCAGCCACGCGGCCGCCCAGCGCCTGGGCCTGACGCCCAAGGCGCGCTTCTTGTCACGCGTCGTGGTGGGCTCCGACCCGGTGATGCAGCTGACGGGTGTGATGCCTGCCACCCACGAGGCCCTCAAGCGCGCGGGCGTGAGCCTGGCCGACATCGACTGGATCGAGCTGAACGAGGCATTCGCCACGGTTGCGCTGGCCTGGGCGCGAGAGTTTGCGCCCGACATGGACAAACTCAACCCCTGGGGCGGTGCCATCGCACACGGGCACCCGCTGGGTGGCACCGGCGCCGGCCTGATGGCCAAGATGCTGTCGGGGCTCGCCTCTCGCGGCGGCACCCTGGGGCTGCAGGTCATGTGCATTGGGCACGGCATGGCGACGGCCACCGTCGTCGAACGTTTGAACTGACACCGGGAGGAAGAACAGCATGCGACACGAAGATCCGGTGGTGATCGTTTCGGCTGCCCGCACGCCGCTGGGCGGCTTTCAAGGCGCACTGTCCTCGCTCGCCGCACCCACGCTGGGTGCGACAGCACTGCGGGCCACGCTGGCGCGCTCGGGCCTGGACGCTGCCAAGGTGGACGAGGTCTACATGGGCTGCGTGCTGCCCGCTGGCCTGGGTCAGGCCCCGGCACGCCAGGCCGCCCTGGCCGCAGGCCTGACCGTGGCCACGCCCTGCACCACGGTGAGCAAGGTGTGCGGCTCGGGCATGAAGGCGGTGATGCTGGCGCACGACGCGATCGCGTGCGGCAGCGCCCAGGTGGTGCTGGCAGGTGGCATGGAGTCGATGAGCAACGCGCCCTACCTGCTGCCCAAGGCACGTGGGGGCATGCGCCTGGGCCACGGACAGGTGCTGGACCACATGTTCCTGGATGGCCTGGAAGACGCCTACGCGCCCGACACCCGTGGTCAGCTGATGGGCCAGTTCGCCGAGTCCTGCGCCAGCGAGTTCGGTTTCACGCGCGAAGCCCAGGACGATTACGCCATCGCATCGACCCTGCGCGCCCAGGACGCCATCCGGCAGGGCGCCATGAACTGGGAGATCGCACCGGTGCAAACGTTGGTGCGCGGCAAGGCCCTGACGCTCGACCAGGACGAGCAGCCCATGAAGGCCCAGGTGGACAAGATCGCCACGCTCAAGCCGGCCTTCCGGCCCGACGGCACGGTCACGGCGGCCAACGCCAGCTCGATCTCCGACGGTGCGGCGGCGCTGCTGATGATGCGCACGTCCACCGCGTCGGCCCTGGGCCTGTCGCCCCTGGCCCGCGTGGTGGGCCACAGCAGCCACGCGCAAGAGCCACCCCGCTTCACCACCGCGCCCGCCGGGGCGGTTCGCAAGTTGCTCAGCCAAGTGGGCTGGCAAACCAGCGACGTCGACCTGTGGGAGGTCAACGAAGCCTTCGCCGTCGTGGCCATGGCCGCCATGCAGGAGCTGGGCCTGGCCCACGAACAGGTCAACGTGCACGGCGGCGCCTGCGCGCTGGGCCACCCCATCGGCGCCACGGGCGCAAGGCTGATCGTCACCTTGCTGGGCGCCTTGCGTCACCGCGGGCTCCGACGTGGCGTGGCCACCCTGTGCATCGGTGGTGGCGAGGCCACGGCCGTGGCCATCGAAATGAGCTGAACCCGATTCAACACAGAGACAGAGACCGAGGAGCACCCCATGGACATTTCTCAAAGCGTTTACCTCATCACGGGCGGCAGCTCGGGCCTGGGCGCGGCCACCGTGCGCATGGCCCTCGACGCTGGCGCACGCGTGGTGGTGGCCGACCTGGCCGAGCCCCAGCCCGAGGTGCTGCCGCCGCACCCCCACATGGTGTGGGTGCGCACCGACGTGTCCAGCGAAAGCAGCGGCCAGGAGGCCGTGCAGACCGCGGTGTCGCGCTTCGGCCGGCTCGACGTGCTGGTCAACGCCGCCGGCATTGGCCCTGCTGAAAAACTCAACGGCAAGAGCGGCCCGCACCGGCTCGAGAGCTTCGCCAAGGTCATCCAGGTGAACCTGACAGGCACCTTCAACATGATGCGACTGGCCGTGCCCGCGATGATCGCGAGCAAAGTCCCCGGCGACACCACCGACCCCAGTGCCTCGCAAGGCGTGGTGATCAACACGGCTTCGGTGGCCGCCTTCGACGGACAGATGGGTCAGACCGCTTACGCGGCCTCCAAAGGTGGCGTGGTGGCCATGACCCTGCCGGCCGCACGCGACCTGGCGCGCGACCGCATCCGCGTGCTGACCATCGCCCCCGGCATCTTCGAGACGCCCATGCTGATGGGGCTGCCGCAAGAAGTGCAGGACTCGCTGAGCGCCACCGTGCCCCACCCTGCCCGCCTGGGCCGCCCTGCCGAATACGCCTCCATGGTGCAGGCCATCGTGGGCAACGAGTACCTCAACGGCGAGGTCATCCGGCTGGACGGCGCCTTGCGCATGGCCCCGCGCTGAAGCCCATGAAGGCGGCCACGGCGTTGACGACGCCGAGCAGGCAAGTCGAGTCGGGGACCGTCTCCATCCACTTCGTTCGCGAAGCGCTGCAGGCGGTGTCAGGACGCGGGGTGCCCGAGTCGGTGGTGCTGCAGTCCGCCGGCATCCCGCCGGGCTTCCTGGACGAGCCACTGGCGCGCGTGTCGCCCGCGCAATTCGGCATCCTTTGGCGCACGCTGGCTCGGCATCTGCAGGACGAGTTCTTCGCGCTGGACGCCCGCGCCGTTCGCCCCGGGGCTTACGCCTTGCTGTGCCAGAGCTTGCTGGGCTGCGAAGACCTGCGCGCGGTCCTGCGGCAACTTTGCCGCTTCACACGGGTCGTGCTGGACGGCATGTCGGTTCACCTGGACGTCTCGGGGGACACGGCCACCCTGCGCCTGTCCGACGCCCGCGCTCGCGCCACGCCTTTCGCCCACGCGACCTTTTTCATGGTGGCCTGCGGCATCGCCTGCTGGTTGATCGCGCGGCGCATCCCCATCCTGCGCTGCGAACTGGCCGGGCAAGCGCCGGGGTTTGAGTCGGAGTACCGCGTGATGTTCTGCGAGGACCTGTGCTTCGGGGCCAAGGAAGGCGCCCTGGTGATGCCCGCCTCGCTCTTGTCGATGCCCGTGGTGCAAACGCATGAAGGCCTGCGCGCTTTCCTGCGGGGCGCGCCCGACGTGTTCCTCGTCAAGTACCGCAACCCGGACAGCCTGGCCGCGCAAGTGCGCGCGAGCCTGCGGGCCGTCTCCCCACCCAACTGGCCGGGCCTGAACGCCATGGCCAGCGCCCTCAGCTCGGCGCCCTCCACCTTCCGACGTCGGCTGGACGCAGAGGGCACGACCTTCCAAGCCATCAAAAACGAGCTGCGCCGTGACATGGCCATCACCGCTTTGCGGGAAGACACCGTGTCGGTTGCTCAACTGGCGCAAGACCTGGGCTTCACCGAGGCATGCGCCTTCCACCGAGCCTTCGTGAAGTGGACAGGCATGCGCCCCTCCGACTACCGATGGGGTGGCCCACCAGGGCCCCGACCCGCCGATCAGTGACGCAGCACGTCGCGAGACAGGCCCTGCGCAGCGGCCCACGCAGACGCGATCGCCTGCTCCGACAGCGCCTCAACGCTGGCAATGGCCCAAGAGGGCGACCGATCCTTGTCGACCAGGTGGGCACGAACACCCTCGTTGAACTCGCCGCACGACAAAGCCTGCTGCACCAGGCCGAACTCCATGCGCAGGCAGGCCGGCAGGTCCATCTGCCGTCCGCGCTGCAGCGCCAGCAAGGTCAGCGCCATCATCAAGGGCGAGTGCCCCCGCAGGGTTTGAGCCGTGGCCTGAGCCCAGGCACTCGGGCTGGCCTCGAGCCGAGCCACCAGCGTGGCGAGCGGCAGCGCAGGGTCGAAGTGTTTGAAGACCTCGGGGCAGGTGGCCAGCAGCGGCGCGTCGTCCACGTGCGTGGCGAACGCGTCGGCTGCCAGCGCACGCCGGAGCACCAGCAGGGTGTCCACGCCCACCTGAGCAGGCCAGTCGATGTCGGCCAGCAAAGCGGGCAAGGCCTGCGGGTCGTTGACGCGGCTGCGCGCGTCCGCAAAATTGACGAACAGCGCGTCCGATGCCCCCAGCTGCGTGCCGCTCAGGGCCAGGTAAGCCGCCAACGGCGCGGGCATCTTGGCAAAAAAGCAAGACGCGCCCACGTCCGGGATCAGGCCGATGCGGGTCTCGGGCATGGCGATGCGGACCGAGTCCGTCACCAGCCTCAACGCCGCTCCTTGGGCGAGGCCCATGCCACCCCCCATGACGATGCCGTGCATGAAGGCCACCACCGGCTTGCCGAAGGTGTGCAGGCGCCAGTCCAGTCGGTACTCGTCAAGGAAGAATTCGCGGTGCAAGGCCGTGCCCTCGCGCACGCTGTTGGCCAGAGCGATCACGTCACCGCCAGCGCAGAAGGCCTTGGGACCACTGCCACGCAGCACCACCGCGCGCAGCGCACCATCGGCCTCGACTTGATCGAGCAAAGCGTGCAGTCGCAGCACCATCGGGTGTGACAAGGCATTGAGCGCGCGCGGCCGATCCAGGGTGATCAGCGCCACCCCGTTGATGACCTCGAGGTGAGCCGTGCCAGCGTCGTCAGCGCTCATTGCCAGGCCGCCTTGCGCTTTTCCAGGAAGGCATTGACGCCCTCGCGCTGGTTGGGGCCGTTGAACAGGTCCATGAAGCGCTCGCGCTCCTGAGACAGGGCCGCTGCGCGCGGCACGCCGTTGCGGCGTGCGTGGATCAGGGCCTTGCAGGCCTTGACGCTGTCGGGGCTTTGCGCGCCCACGCGCTGGGCCATGGCAAGAGCCTTTTCAAGCGATTGGCCGCTGTCCACGACCTCTTCGACCAGGCCGATGCGCAAGGCCGTGTCGGCATCGACTCGCTCGCCCAGCAAGATCATGCGCTTGGCCCAGCCCTCGCCCACCAGCGAGGGCAGGGTCTGCGTGCCGGTACCACCCGGCAGCAATCCGACCGTTGCCTCTGGCAAGGCCAACTGAGCGTGCTGCTCGGCCACACGCAGGTCGGTGGCCAGGGCGCACTCCAGGCCGCCTCCCATGGCGTACCCATTGATGGCGGCGATGGTCACCAAAGGGGTGTTGGCCAGCGTCTCGAATGCCGATCCAAAGGCCTGGATCATGTCGAAGGCCCGGGCCCGATCACCGTCGGCGAAGGTGTTGAGGTCGGCACCCGCGCTGAAGAACTTGGCTCCCGTGCCCGTGATGACCAAGGCGCGCACGGCTGGATCGGCCTCCAATTCGACGACCGTCTGGCGCAGCTGACGCAAGCCTTCAAGGCTGAAGGCGTTGGCGGGCGGGCGGTTCAAGGTGATGATGGCCGTGTGGCCCTGGCGTTGCAGTTCGATCATGGTGTGCAGGTTGGGGGGTGCGAGCTCGGCTCAGGCGGCATGGGCCCGGCTCAGCATCTGGAGGATGGAAGAGAAATCTTGCTGGCCACGGCCTTGGGCACTCCAGACCTGATAGAGCTGCTGGGCCAGCGCGCCCATGGGCAAGGGCTGGTGACTCTGGCGCGCGGCCTCGGCCGCCAGGCCCAGGTCCTTGAGCATCAGGTCCACGCCAAAGCCGCCCTGGTAGCCGCGAGAGGCTGGCACGCCCTCCATCACCCCAGGAAATGGGTTGTAGGTGTCCGAACTCCAGCAGCGGCCGGACGAGGCGTTGATGATGTCGGCCAGCACCTTGGGGTCCATGCCTTGGCTCACGCCCAGCGCCATGGCCTCGGACACGCCGATCATGGAGATGCCCAGCAGCAGGTTGTTGCACACCTTGGCGACTTGGCCATTGCCCACGTCGCCGCAGTGCACGATGCGCTTGCCCATGCCTTGCAACACCGGCTGGATGCGGGCGAACAGCGCATCGGAAGCTCCGACCATGAAGGTCAGGGTCCCGGCCGCCGCCCCTCCAGTGCCACCGGAAACCGGGGCGTCGGCCAACTCGTTGCCTTGGGCCAGGGCCAGTTTGGCCAGCCTGCGAGCGCTGGCCGGGTCGATGGTGCTGCAGTCCACGATCGGCACACCGGGCCGGATGGCGCCAAGCACGCCGTCAGGGCCGGTCAGGACCTTGTCCACATGGGCCGGTGCGGGGAGCATGGTCAGCACCAACTGGGCTTCGCGCGCGGCCTCGGCCGGCGTCGCGCAGGGGTGCGCGCCATCGGCCACCAAGGCGGTCACGGCATCGGTGTTGAGGTCACAAACGGCCACGGCGTGACCGGCCTTGAGCAGGTTGCGGGCCATGGGTGCGCCCATGTTGCCCAGGCCAATGAAAGCGATCTGCATGCGTGTCTCCTGGGCCCTGATGGGCCTCACTTCAGGCTGATGGTGGTGTTCACGCCCGTCGACACCGCAGCGTCGTCGAACCAGCGGGCGGTCACGGTCTTGGTCTGCGTGTAGAACTGCACCACCTGTTTGCCGTAGGGGCCCAGGTCACCCAGCTTGGAGCCGCGCGAGCCCGTGAAGCTGAAGAAGGGCACGGGCACCGGGATGGGCACGTTGATGCCCACCTGACCCGCGTCGATCTCGCTCTGGAAGCGCCGCGCCGCCGCGCCGCTTTGCGTGAAAAGCGCCACGCCGTTGCCAAAGGGGTTGGCGTTGACCAGGGCGATGGCCTCGTCCAGCGTGTCCACCTCCAGGCACACCAACACCGGCCCGAAGATCTCTTGCGTGTAGATGCGCATGTGGGTCTTGACGCCACCGAACACGGTGGGGCCGACGAAGTTGCCCTGCTCGTAGCCCGGCACCTGGGGCGCACGGCCGTCCAGCATCAGGCGAGCGCCTTCGCTCACGCCGCTGGCGATCAGGCCCTCGATGCGGCCTTTGGCCTGCGCGGAAATCACCGGGCCGACATCGGTGCCAGGCTCGAAACCGGCGTTGACCTTGAGCGTTTTGGCTCGCTGCACCAGGTCGGGCAGCCAGTCCTTGGACGCGCCCACGAACACCGCCACCGACGTGGCCATGCACCGCTGGCCCGCCGCACCAAAGGCCGCGCCGGCCAACGCGTTGAGCGTGTGCTCCCGGTTGGCGTCGGGCAGGATGACCGCGTGGTTCTTGGCGCCCATCATGCTCTGCACACGCTTGCCGTGGCGACCGGCCAGGTCGTAGACGTGGGTGCCCACGGCGGTCGAGCCCACGAAGGACACGGCGGCCACATCCGGGTGGGTGCACAGGGCGTCGACCACCGACTTGCCGCCGTGCACCACGTTCAGCACACCCGGGGGCACGCCCGCCTCCAGGGCCAGGCGCACCAGCTCCATCGTGCTCATGGGGTCTTGCTCGGAAGGCTTGAGCACGAAGGTGTTGCCGCAGGCGATCGCCATGGGGAACATCCACAGCGGGATCATCGCGGGGAAGTTGAAGGGCGTGATGCCCACGCACACGCCGATCGGCTGGCGCAGGGTGTAGGTGTCGACGCCACCGGCCACGTTCTCGGCAAATTCACCCATTTGCAGCGTGCCGACCGAGCACGCATGCTCCACGACCTCCAGGCCGCGGATGATGTCGCCCTCGGCGTCGGCCAGGGTCTTGCCCTGCTCTTCGGTCAGCACGCGCGCCACGCGGGTCAGGTTCTCGCGGATCAAGGCCTGCAGGCGCAGCATGATGCGCATGCGCGCGGCGATCGGCGTGTGGCGCCAGGTCGCAAAGGCCACTTTGGCCGAAGCCACCGCTGCCTGAACCTCCTCGTCGGTCGAACAAGGCGTGTGGGCCAGCACCTGCTGCGTGGCCGGGTTGACGATGGGCAGGCGCTCGGTGGCACGTGAGGCCACGTACTCGCCGTTGATCAACAGGCGGATGGTCTGGTCGGCGGTGTAGAGGGAGGCGGTCGTGTGCATGGTGATGTTCAGGCCTGGTTATCGAGCAGGAGTTGGCGGGCGATCACGAGCTTCTGGATTTCGCTCGTGCCCTCGTAGATCTGGGTGATGCGGGCGTCGCGGTAATGCCGCTCGACCGCGTAGTCCTGCAGGTAGCCGTAGCCCCCGTGGACCTGGATGGCCTTGGAGCACACCCACTCGGCCATTTCAGAGGCGAAGAGCTTGGCCTGCGAGGCCTCGGAAATGCACGGCACACCGGCCGATCGCAGGCGCGCCGCGTGGTGCACCATCAGGCGGGCTGCGTTCAGGCGGGTGTGCATGTCGGCCAGGGTGTGGCCAACGGCCTGGTGCTGCGCAATGGGCTGGCCGAACTGCACGCGCTCGCCGGCATAGCGCGTGGCGGCCTCCAGCGCCGCGCGAGCAATGCCCACCGCCTGCGCCGCGATGCCGATGCGCCCGCCCTCGAGGTTGGACAGCGCAATCTTCAGGCCCTCGCCTTCCTGCCCCAGCAAGTTGCTGGCAGGCACGCGGCAATCGACGAGGGTGATCGGGCAGGTGTCAGAAGCCCGGATGCCCATCTTGTGCTCGGGTGGGCCCACTTCGAAGCCTAGTGTGTCGGTGGGCACCAGGAAGGCCGAGATGCCCTTCTTGCCGGCCGCCGGGTCGGTCACCGCGAACACGATGGCCACGCCCGCACGCCCACCATTCGTCACGAACTGCTTGGCGCCGTTGAGCACCCAGCCGTCGCCCACGCGCACGGCGCGGGTCTTGAGCGCATCGGCCTGCGAGCCCGCGTGCGGCTCGGTCAGGCAAAAGGCGCCGATGACCTCGCCAGCTGCCATGCGCGCCAGCCACTGCTGCTTTTGCGCGTCGGTGCCGAACTTGAGGATGGGCACGCAGCCCACCGAGTTGTGCACGCTCATCAACGTGGACGACGCGGCGCAGCCCACCGCGACTTCTTCGATGCACAGCGCGTAGGTCAGGTCGTCCGTCTTGAAGCCGCCCCACTCCGCCGGCACCTGCAGGCCCAGCAAACCGAGCTCGCCCATCTGTTGCACGGCCGAGTCAGGCAGGTGACCCGTGCGGTCCCACTCGCCGGCGTGGGGAGCCAGGGCCTTGCGGGCGAAGGCGCGGGTGGCCTCCTGCATGGCGCATTGGTCTTCGGTGAGAAGGGGAGAAAAGCTGTTCATGCTCGCTTCAGTGGGTGAACCGAAGCGAGATCCTAGGAAGGAAGGCGCGCGCTGTCGATGACCGTTTTGACGCACGGCTTGAGCAATTCGATCAATCTCAAGCTCGCCATCGCCCGATGCAGACGGCCGGTTTGGCGCAACGGAGGAACCACCCGCCGCACCTCAGGGTCCTGTGCTGCGGTCTCGCAACTGCTCGAACGCGGGCAGGCGCAGCCGCTCGCCTGCGGTGAATCCCCCTTGCTGCAGCCACTGCCGCCCGCTGTTGCCACAACCGGCCCACAAGCGTCCAGAAATTCCGGGGCGAACACTGTGTCCTGGCCACCCATTCGCAGGCAGGCTCAGCGGTTGACAGGTTCATTGCGCGTGGTGGGTGCTTGTCTGGTTTTGGCCGGCGCCGACATGCCAAGCCTACCTGCTGTCCCACTGTCCCAAATTTTGATCCGGGCAAGAAAAAAGCACCTGGCCTTTCGGCCAAGTGCTTGATTTTCTTGGTGGGCGGTGCAGGGTTCGAACCTGCGACCCCTGCCGTGTGAAGGCAGTGCTCTACCGCTGAGCTAACCGCCCGAAACTGGTTTCGGGACTTTGGATCCACCTGCTGATCACCTTGTGCATTCCTGCCTCAGCAATCAGCGAAGACCAAAACTATACCACACCTTCGAGCTTTCGCCAAACAGACTCGCCACCGGCTGCTTTGTCGAGATCCTGCAACGCCTTGGCGAAGGCTTCGGCCTCTTCGGGCGTTGGCGCCAGCACTGGCAGATCGAAGGCACTGAAGTCCACCGCCACGGCCTCGACCGTGCCGCCCATGCCATCGCCTTCGCCCGAATCGGCATCGATCAGCAGGGCGTCCTGGCCCCGCGTCATGTTGATGTAGACCTCGGCCAGCAGCTCCGCGTCCATCAAGGCGCCGTGCAAGGTGCGGTGGGTGTTGTCCACCTCCAGGCGGCGGCACAGCGCGTCCAGCGAGTTGCTTTTGCCCGGGAACATCTCGCGGGCCATGATCAGGCTGTCGATGACGCCCGCCACGTGGTCGCGGAACTTGCCCTTGCCCAGGCGCTTGAGCTCGGCATCGAGGAAGCCGATGTCGAACGCCGCGTTGTGGATGATGACCTCGGCGCCCCGGCAGTACTCGACGATCTCGTCGGCCAGCGATGCGAACAGCGGCTTGTCGGCCAGGAACTCGTCGGTCAGGCCGTGGATGCGCACGGCGTCTTCGTGGTTGGGGCGCTCGGGGTTGAAGTAGTGGTGCAGGTGCCGGCCCGTCAGGCGGCGATTGACCATCTCCACGCAACCGATTTCGATGATGCGGTCGCCGGATTCGGGGCTCAGGCCCGTGGTTTCGGTGTCGAGGAAGATCTGGCGGGTCATGTGAGCTGAGCCTCAAAGGTGCAGGAAGGAGCGGCGCCGGGCCACCTCAAGCCAGGCGGTCAGTGATTCTCTCTCGCGTGGTTGATCGTGTACTTCGGGATCTCCACCGTCAGGTCCTGCCCCGCCACGATGGCCTGGCAGCTCAGGCGCGAGTTGGGCTCCAGGCCCCAGGCGCGGTCGAGCAGGTCTTCTTCGGTCTCTTCGATCTCGTTGAGGCTGTTGAACCCCTGGCGCACGATGACGTGGCAGGTGGTGCAGGCCGCGCTCATGTCGCAGGCGTGTTCGATCTCGATGTGGTTGTCGAGCAAGGCTTCGCAGATGCTGGTGCCAGGCGCGACCTGGAGCTCAGCGCCCTGCGGGCACAAGGTGGCATGGGGCAGGATCTTGATGACGGGCATGGTGGGCGGGTGTCGTGCGGTGGGGCGCGGGGGCGGCGGCGTTCGTTCGCCTGCTCAGAGCTGGTCGAGCGTGCGGCCGGCCAGCGCCTGGCGGATGCCGCGGTTCATGCGCTCGGCCGCGAAGTACTCGGTGCCATCGGCCAGGGCCTTGGTGGCGGCCTCCAGTGCAACCAGGTCACCCCGGTCGCAGCGCTGGCCGATCTGGGCCATGAGCTGGTCGATCTCGGCGCGCTGCTCGGCGGTGAGCAGGTCGCCATCGGCAGCGAGGGCGGTGCGCGTGGCCTCGAGCATGCGCTCGGCCTCGACGCGGGCCTCGCGCAGGGCGCGGTCCTTCATGTCTTCGGCGGCGGTGGTGAAGCCTTCGCGCAGCATGTGGGCCACCTGCTCATCGCTCAGGCCATAGCTGGGCTTGACGACGACCGAGGCCTCCACGCCCGAGAGCTGCTCCTTGGCCGACACACTCAGCAAGCCATCGGCATCGACCTGGAAGCTCACGCGGATGCGCGCGGCACCGGCGGCCATCGGGGGGATGCCGCGCAGCTCGAAGCGTGCCAGCGAGCGGCAGTGCTCGACCTGCTCGCGCTCGCCCTGCACCACGTGCACGGCCAGGGCGGTCTGCCCGTCCTTGAAGGTGGTGAAGTCCTGCGCGCGGGCCGACGGGATCGGCGTGTTGCGCGGGATGATGCGCTCGACCAGGCCGCCCATGGTCTCCAGGCCCAGCGACAGCGGCAGCACGTCGAGCAACAGCAGCTCGCCGTTGACGTTGTTGCCGGCCAGCTGGTTGGCCTGGATGGCCGCGCCCAGCGCCACGACTTCATCGGGGTTGAGGTCGGTCAGCGGGGCCTGGCCGAAGAAAGCCCCGACCGCATCACGCACAGCGGGCATGCGGGTCGAGCCGCCCACCATGACCACGCCCTTGACCTCGTCGGGCTTGACCTTGGCGTCGCGCAGCACGCGCTTGACCGAGGCCAGCGTCTTGTCGATCAGGGGCTTGGCGAGCTCGTTCAGGCGCTCGCGGGTGATGGTGGTCGACACCATGCCACCCGACAGGGCGCACGAGAAGTGCACGCTGCCATCGGTGGAGAGCTTCTCCTTGGCGCGGCGGGCGGCCACCAGCACGGCGCGCTTGTCTTGGGGCGTGACGGCCTCCATGCGGGCATCGGCCAGAGCGGCGTCGGCCAGCACGTGGTCGATGTCGTCGCCACCCAGGGCCGAGTCGCCACCGGTGGCCACGACCTCGAACACGCCTCGGCTGAGCTGCAGCATCGAGATGTCGAAGGTGCCGCCGCCCAGGTCGTAGATGGCGTAGAGGCCTTCGGAGCCGTTGTCCAGGCCATAGGCGATGGCCGCGGCCGTGGGCTCGTTGAGCAGGCGCAGCACGTTGATGCCGGCCATCTGGGCCGCGTCTTTCGTGGCCTGGCGCTGGGCGTCGTCGAAGTAGGCGGGCACCGTGATGACGGCACCGAACAGGTCGTCGTTGAAGGTGTCTTCGGCGCGCTGACGCAGGCTGGCCAGGATCTCGGCCGAAACCTCGACCGGGGACTTCACGCCGTCCACGGTCTTGACGCCCACCATGCCGGGCTGGTCTTCGAACTGATAAGGCAACTTGCCGGCATCGGGCAGGTCGGCCAGGCGGCGGCCCATGAAGCGCTTGACCGACACGATGGTGTTGAGCGGGTCTTCGGCCTGGGCGTGCAGCGCTTCAAAGCCGATCTGGCGGCGCGTGCGGCCTTGGGCGTCCACCAGGTAGCGCACGGCAGAAGGCAGGATCACGCGACCTTGTTCATCGGGCAGGCACTCGGCGGCGCCATTGCGCACGGCGGCCACCAGCGAGTGCGTGGTGCCCAGGTCGATGCCGACGGCGATGCGGCGTTGGTGCGGATCGGGCGACTGCCCGGGTTCGGAAATTTGCAGCAGGGCCATGCGTCAGGCGCCTTCCTCGTCTTCGTAGCGTTGCAGCCGGGTGTCGACTTCTTCCAGCAGGCGGTCGATGAACATGAGCGCCCTCACCTCTTGCGCAGCTTGGGTGGCCTGCGCGGCCTGGGCCGTGGCATCGGTGTGCGCGGCCGCGCCATCGAGCAGCTCACCCACGCGGGCCAGCCGGGCGCGGCGCTGAGCCGTCACCTCGGTTGACAAAGCCTCGACCTCGGCCGCATTGCCCGCCTCTTCCAGGGCCTCGCGCCACGTCATCTGCTGCATGAGGAAGTCGCCCGGCATGGCGGTGTTGTCGTGCGCCTGCACCTGGGCACCTGCGAGCTCGCACAAGTAGGCAGCGCGCTTGAGCGGGTCCTTCAGGCGCTGGTGAGCCTCGTTCACGCGCACAGCCCACTGCATGGCCAGCCTTTGCGCGGCGCCGCCTTCGGCAGCAAAACGGTCGGGATGAACCTTGGCCTGCAGCGCCTTCCAGGCGTTGTCCAGCAGGGCCCGCTCCAGCGCAAAACGGCGCGGCAAGCCCAGCAAGGTGAAGTCGTCGGCGTCGATGTTCATGGTCGGTCAAAGTGCGAAACCCCACCGAGGGGGCGGGGCTTCGTTCGACGCAAGGTGTGTGCCTTGGCGCGTCGTGCGGGGCGGCACCAGGGCCACCCCGAGCGCGGATGCTCAGATGCGGAAGGATTCCCCACAACCACAACGGTCACGCTCGTTGGGATTGTTGAATTTGAAACCTTCGTTGAGGCCTTCGCGCACGAAGTCCAGCTCGGTGCCGTCGATGTAGGGCAGGCTCTTGGGATCAACCAGGATCTTGACACCCTGCTGCTCGAAGACGATGTCCTCGGGTGCCACCTCGTCGGCGAACTCGATCTTGTAGGCCAGGCCGGAGCAACCGGTGGTCTTGACACCCAGGCGCACACCCACACCCTTGCCTCGGCGGGCCAAGTAGCGCGTGATGTGGCGCGCTGCGGCATCGCTGAGCGAAACGCGCATGCCTTCGATCACCTGGGCGATCTCGGGCAGCGGCTCCTTGCCAGGACCGGCGGTGCAGGATGCGTCAGTTTGCATGCTTGGCCTTGTAGTCGATCACGGCTGCCTTGATGGCATCTTCCGCCAGGATCGAGCAGTGGATCTTGACCGGGGGCAAGGCCAGCTCTTCGGCGATCTGGGTGTTCTTGATGGTCAGCGCTTCGTCGAGCGTCTTGCCGCGCACCCACTCGGTCACCAGCGAGCTCGAGGCAATCGCCGAGCCGCAGCCGTAGGTCTTGAAGCGCGCGTCTTCGATCACGCCGGTGGACGGGTTGACCTTGATCTGCAGCTTCATGACGTCGCCGCAGGCCGGGGCGCCGACCATGCCGGTGCCAACGGACTCGTCGCCCTTTTCGAAGGAGCCAACGTTGCGGGGGTTTTCGTAGTGGTCGATGACCTTGTCGCTGTATGCCATTTCAAACTCCAATCTGTCTCAAGTGCTGGCGGGGCCAGCGCCGGGCCGCCCCAAGCGTCCGGCCCCGCACCCCCTCGGGGGGTGGCTGCGGTACCCCGCAGCCGGGGGCGCCATCAGTGAGCGGACCATTGGATGGTGCTCAGGTCGATACCGTCTTTGTACATGTCCCACAGGGGGGACAGCTCGCGCAGCTTGGCCACGCGCTCCTTCAGGGTGGTGACGACGGTGTCGACCTCTTCTTCGGTGGTGAAGCGGCCGATGGTCATGCGCAGCGAGCTGTGGGCGAGCTCATCAGAGCGACCGAGGGCGCGCAGCACGTAGCTGGGCTCCAGCGAAGCCGAGGTGCAGGCCGAGCCCGAGGACACCGCGATGCCCTTGATGCCCATGATCAGCGACTCACCTTCCACGTAGTTGAACGAGACGTTCAGGTTGTGCGGGATGCGCTGCGTCAGGTCGCCGTTGACGAAGATCTGCTCGATGCCTTGCAGGCCGGCCAGCAGGCGCTGCTGCAAGGCCCGCACGCGCTCGTTCTCGGCGTGCATTTCTTCCTTGGCGATGCGGAAGGCCTCGCCCATGCCCACGCACTGGTGGGTGGGCAGCGTGCCCGAACGCATGCCGCGCTCGTGGCCACCGCCGTGCATCTGGGCTTCCAGGCGCACGCGGGGCTTGCGACGCACGTACAGCGCACCGATGCCCTTGGGGCCGTAGGTCTTGTGCGAAGCCAGGCTCATCAGGTCGACCGGCAGCTTGGCCAGGTCGATGTCGATCTTGCCGGTGGCCTGAGCGGCATCCACGTGGAAGACGATGCCCTTTTCGCGGCACAGCGTGCCGATGGCGGGGATGTCCTGGATCACGCCGATCTCGTTGTTCACGTACATGACCGAGATCAGGATGGTGTCGGGGCGGATGGCGGCCTTGAGCGCGTCCATGTCCAGCAGGCCATCGTCCCTGACGTCGAGGTAGGTGGCCTCGAAGCCCTGGCGCTCGAGCTCACGCACCGTGTCGAGCACGGCCTTGTGCTCGGTCTTGACGGTGATGATGTGCTTGCCGCGCGACTGGTAGAAGTGCGCAGCACCCTTGATGGCCAGGTTGTTGGACTCGGTCGCGCCAGAGGTCCAGACGATCTCGCGCGGGTCGGCACCGATCAGCTCGGCCACCTGGGTGCGAGCCATCTCGACGGCCTCTTCAGCCTCCCAGCCGTAGGCGTGGGTGCGCGAAGCCGGGTTGCCGAAGTGCTCGCGCAGCCAAGGGATCATGGCATCGACGACGCGGGGGTCGCACGGCGTGGTGGCGCCGTAGTCCATGTAAATCGGGAAGTGCGGGGTCATGTCCATGGTGGGGGCACTGCTTCTAGTCTTGCGAACACTTGCAACTTGCGCAAACCGGTGTGCTGCGTCCGGCTCACGCTGACGCCCGCCCCGGTCGCCAACCGAGGTCAGGCGGAAAACCTTCCATTATCCGGGCTTCAGGCGGTGGGCGCGAGGCGCTGTCCCGCCATGACCCTCACTTGGTCAGGGCCGCTCCGAGCGCGAACACCGAATTCGGCGCCGTCACCTTGATCGGCTTGACCACGGGCGCGGTCGAGATGGCGCGCTTGATGGGCGCAGCCTCGATCGACACCCCCTTGGCGATCTGGTCGTCAACCAGCTTGCGCAGGGAGATGGAGTCGAGGTACTCGATCATCTTGTTGTTCAGGCTGGTCCAGAGGTCGTGCGTCATGCAGCGCCCGCCGTCGTCGCCCATGCAGTTTTCCTTGCCGCCGCAACCGGTGGCGTCGATGGGCTCGTCAACAGCCACGATGATGTCGGCGACCGTGATGTCTTCAGCCTTGCGGCCCAGCGAATAACCGCCGCCGGGGCCGCGGGTGCTCTCGACCAGCTCATGCCGGCGCAGCTTGCCGAACAGCTGCTCCAGGTAGGACAGCGAGATCTGCTGGCGTTGGCTGATGGCAGCAAGGGCGACGGGACCGGTGTGCTCGCGCAAGGCGAGGTCGATCATCGCGGTGACGGCAAAACGGCCTTTGGTGGTCAGACGCATGGCGCTTCTCCTGAATCAAGACTCGGGGCCTCTTCAAGCGAGGGTTTGCCTGAATGTGGCCTGCCAGGGTGGGGTCTACCGGCCCCGACGTCAATTCCCGAGTGGGTTAGTCAGATTCTAGGAAAGCCGAGTGATTCTGTCAAGTTTCAGCAAGGGGTAACCCGGAGTCATTGCCAATGCACCCGATGGCCTGGGCCTATTTCTTGTTCAGGATGTGCAAGCGCATGCGCAGGTGCTCCATCAGCCCGTCGCAGGCGGCTTCGACCAGGTCGAGCACGTGGTCAAAGCCTTCGCGCCCGCCGTAGTACGGGTCAGGCACCACGACGGAGCCCGCCAGAGGATGGGCGCCCGGGATGAACTCCGTCAACCGACGCAGCTTGCGGCGCTGCTCGTCCGGGCAGCGCTCTTCAAGCAGGGCCAGGTTGTCCCAATCCATGGCCAGCACCAGGTCAAAGCGCTCGAAGTCAAGCGGCACGACCTTGCGCGCCCGCAGCCCATCCAGGCGGTAGCCTCGTCGGCTGCCAGCGTCTTGCGAGCGGTCATCGGGCGGGCTGCCCACGTGGTAGGCGTGGGTGCCGGCCGAATCGACCTCGACCTGCTCGGCCAGGCCGGCCTGCTCCAGGCGCTGGCGCAGCACGGCTTCGGCAGTGGGGCTGCGGCAAATGTTGCCCATGCAGACCATGAGCACGCGCACGCGGGCACCCGGGTTGCGCTCGATGGAGGCGTCGCCAGGCGCGGTGACGCCGGCGGCGCCGAGGATGCGAGACAGCAAGCTGGTCATCGGGGGCCTTGACATCTTTACTTGCGAGGGGCGGCGGCGACCAGGACGTGATCGTGACCGGCAGCACCAAAGGCCTGCTCCTTGAGCAGGGCCAGCTGGTCGCGCAGGCGGGCGGCTTTTTCGAACTCCAGCGCGCGGGCGGCTTCGAGCATGTCCTTCTCGAGTTGCTTGATGCGCTTGCCCAGGTCGCGCTCGGACAGGGCCTCGGCGCCTTCCATCGACTTGGCCAGGGCCTCGGCGGCCTTGAGGTCGTCCTTGGCGGCGTTGGACATCACGCCGTCGATCAGCTCCTTGACCTTCTTGTTGATGGTCTTGGGGGTGATGCCGTGGGCCTCGTTGTGGGCGATCTGCTTGTTGCGGCGGCGGGCGGTCTCGTCCATGGCCTTGCGCATCGACTCGGTCACCTTGTCGGCATACAGGATGGCGTGGCCGTTCTGGTTGCGCGCCGCACGCCCGATGGTCTGGATCAGGCTGCGCTCGGCGCGCAGGAAGCCTTCCTTGTCGGCGTCCAGGATGGCCACCAGCGAGACCTCCGGGATGTCCAGGCCCTCGCGCAGCAGGTTGATGCCGACCAGCACGTCGAAGGTGCCCAGGCGCAAATCGCGCAGGATTTCCACGCGCTCGACGGTGTCGATGTCGGAGTGCAGGTAGCGCACCTTGACGCCGTTTTCGGTCAGGTAGTCGGTCAGCTGCTCGGCCATGCGCTTGGTCAGCGTGGTGATGAGCACGCGCTCGTTCTTCTCGACGCGGATGCGGATCTCCTGCAGCACGTCGTCGACCTGGTGGGTGGCCGGGCGCACCTCGACAACCGGGTCGACCAGGCCGGTGGGGCGCACCACCTGCTCGACCACCTGGCCGGCGTGCTGCTGCTCATACACGGCTGGCGTGGCCGTCACGAAAATGCACTGGCGCATCTTGCCCTCGAACTCCTCGAACTTGAGCGGGCGGTTGTCCATGGCCGAGGGCAGCCGAAAGCCGTACTCCACCAGCGTGGTCTTGCGGGCGCGGTCGCCGTTGTACATGGCGCTGAGCTGGCCGATCATCACGTGGCTCTCGTCGAGGAACATGAGCGAGTCGGCGGGCATGTAGTCCACCAGGGTGGGCGGCGGGTCGCCCGGCTTGGCGCCCGAGAGGTGCCGGGTGTAGTTCTCGATGCCCTTGCAGTGGCCAATTTCCTGCAGCATCTCCAGGTCGAACCGGGTGCGCTGCTCGACCCGCTGGGCCTCGACCAGCTTGCCGTCGCCGACCAGCTGCTTGACGCGGACGTTGAGCTCTTCCTTGATGCCGTCGATGGCGCGCAGCACCTGCTCGCGCGGCGTCACGTAGTGGCTCGAGGGGTAGACCACGAAACGCGGGATCTTTTGCTGGATGCGGCCGGTGAGCGGGTCGAACAGCGCGAGCGAGTCGACCTCGTCGTCGAAGAGTTCGAGGCGCAGGGCCAGCTCGGAGTGTTCGGCCGGGAAGATGTCGATGGTGTCGCCGCGCACGCGGAAGGTGCCGCGGCTGAAATCGGCGTCGTTGCGCTTGTACTGCATGCGGATGAGCTGGGCGATCGCGTCGCGCTGGCCGACCTTGTCGCCCTTGCGCACGATGAAGCGCATCTGCGTGTAGTCCTCGGGCTTGCCGATGCCGTAGATGGCCGAGACGGTGGCCACGATGACCACGTCGCGGCGCTCGAGCAGGCTCTTGGTGGCGCTCAGCCGCATCTGCTCGATGGCCTCGTTGATGGCGCTGTCTTTTTCAATGAACAGGTCGCGCTGCGGCACGTAGGCTTCGGGCTGGTAGTAGTCGTAGTAGCTGACGAAGTACTCGACGGCGTTGTTGGGGAAGAACTCGCGGAACTCGGCGTACAGCTGTGCCGCCAGCGTCTTGTTGGGTGCGAACACGATGGCCGGCCGCCCCTGGCGGGCGATCACGTTGGCCATGGTGAAGGTCTTGCCCGAGCCGGTCACGCCCAGCAGGGTCTGGTAGCTCAGGCCGTCTTCGATGCCCTCGCAGAGCTGGGCGATCGCCGTGGGCTGGTCACCGGCCGGCGGGTAGGGCTGGAACAGCTCGAAGGGCGAGCCCTCGAAGCTCACGAACTGGCCGGCGGGCTGACCCGGGGATGCATCGGATTCCGTGACACCTGAACGGCTGGCAGCGGGGGATTGGGCGGTGGAGGCGGACATCCGGGGCGACTACGGGCTAAAATCAAGGGTTTGCCCACATCGGGCACTGGCTGAGCGGTACACCCGAGGAAGCGCGTCCCACAGGAAGCGCTGGCTGCGGCACCGAATCTTTCAGCTTATCTCAACCGACCGGAGACTGCTTGCATGGCCTCACTGTTTGCTTCCGTTGAAATGGCCCCCCGCGACCCCATCCTGGGCCTCAACGAACAGTTCAACGCCGACCCCAACCCCAAGAAGGTGAACCTGGGCGTGGGCGTCTACACCGACGACCAGGGCAAGCTGCCCCTGCTCAAGTGCGTGGCCGCCGCTGACAAACAGATGCTCGAAGCCCCCAAGGCCCGTGGCTACCTGCCCATCGACGGCATCGTGGCCTATGACAAGGCCGTGCAAGGCCTGGTCTTCGGCGCCGAACACCCCGCCGTCAAGGGCGGTCGCATCGCCACCGCTCAGGCCATCGGCGGCACGGGCGGTCTGAAGCTGGGCGCCGACTTCCTCAAGCGCCTGAGCCCCAACGCCCAGGTCCTGATCTCGGACCCGAGCTGGGAAAACCACCGCGCCCTGTTCGAATCGGCCGGCTTCCCGGTCGACACCTACCCTTATTACGACGCCGACAAGCGCGGCATCAACTTCGACGGCCTGATCGCCAAGCTGAAGTCGGCTGCCGCCGGCACCATCGTGCTGCTGCACGCCTGCTGCCACAACCCGACCGGCTACGACATGACCGACGCCCAGTGGGACGAGGTCATCGCCGTGATCAAGGCCGGTGGCCTGGTGCCCTTCCTGGACATGGCCTACCAGGGCTTTGGCAATGGCATCGCTGAAGACGGCGCCGTGGTCATCAAGTTCCTGGAAGCCGGCCTGAGCTACTTCGTGTCCACGAGCTTTTCCAAGAGCTTCTCGCTGTACGGCGAGCGCGTGGGCGCCCTGAGCATCGTGAGCGAAACGGCCGAAGAGTCGGCCCGCGTGCTGAGCCAGCTCAAGCGCGTGATCCGCACCAACTACTCCAACCCGCCGACGCACGGCGCGCAAGTGGTCGCCACCGTGCTGACCACGCCCGCGCTGCGCCAGATGTGGGAAGACGAGCTGGCCGAGATGCGCGACCGCATCAAGGTCATGCGCGGCGCACTGGTCGAGAACCTCAAGGCCGCTGGCGTCGAAGGTGACCTGGGCTACATCACCCGCCAAAAGGGCATGTTCAGCTACTCGGGCCTGAACGCTGCGCAAATGCAGCGCCTGCGCAGCGAGTTCGGCGTCTACGGTGTCGACTCCGGCCGCATCTGCGTGGCCGCGCTGAACACCGGCAACCTGGCGTATGTGGCCTCGTCCATCAAGGCCGTGATGTGAGGCAAGCCTGACATCGCAGAGGGCTTGAGGGCCTGACCGCGATGCGCGTCTTTCACCTGGCGCAATGAACCCTGAACAAACCTGCTTCGGCTCACGCTGCGGCAGGTTTTTTTACGTCCGTGACAACCAACATGATCCGATTGGATCAGCCCCTCCTGGAGCCACCACACCACCCCTGTCACACCCTTTTACGAAGATCTGGTTGAACGGTTTTCGTGCCTGCCCCACAGGCCGCCATCTGCATCAACCCACCGGAGATTTCGATGAAGGGTGCTTCCCATCCCACCAATGACGTGACACTCGCCGAGTCGCACGTTCCCACCATCCGCGACGTCATCGACAGCGTCGAAGCCAGCCGCCGGCAGTTCATCCAGGGTGGCGTGAGCGCCGCAGCCCTGGCCTCCGTGGGTGGCCTGACCCTGGGCGGTCTGGTTGACACCGTTGAAGCCGCCCCGGTGCCGCCCAGCGTGGGCTTCCCCGGCATCGGCTTCGAAAGCGTGCCCGCCAACACCCGCGCGCTGAACGCCTCGCTGGGTGGCTCCGCCACCTCCACGGTGGACAAGGTCACCGTGCCCGCTGGCTACACCGCTCAGGTCTTTGTGGCCTGGGGCGACGCCATCATGCCCGGCGGCACCGCCTTCGTCGGCAACGCCTCCGAAACCGCCGCGCAGCAAGCCAAGCAGTTCGGCATGCACACCGACGGCATGCACTTCTTCCCCTTCCCGGGTGCCAGCGGTGCCGCCGCCAGCGACCGCGGCCTGCTGTGCGCGAACAACGAGTACACGCACGAAGAAATCCTCTTCACCGACGGTCAGGTCAACGGCTACAACATCGCCAAGACCCGCAAGTCGCAAGCCGCCCATGGCGTGTCGATCGTTGAAGGCCGCCGCGTCAACGGCAAGTGGACCGTCGTCAAGAACTCGATCTACGGCCGCCGCATCACCGCCAACACCAAGAGCCGCGTGTCGGGCCCGGCCGCTGGCCACGCTTTGATGAAGGCCAACGAATACGTCATTGGCGAAAACGGCTCGGTGCCCACCGGCAACCAGCTCGACGGCTTCACCGCCTACGGCACCATCAACAACTGCGCCCACGGCATCACGCCCTGGGGCACTTACCTGACCTGCGAAGAGAACTGGAACGGCAACTTCGGCTCGAACGCCGCCCTGCCCGCCACCAGCACCGAAACAGGCAAGCTGTACAACCGCTACGGCGTGACCGCTGGTGGTTTCGGCTACCGCTGGCACACCACCGATCCGCGCTTCGACCTGTCGGTCAACCCGAATGAGACCAACCTGTTCGGTTGGGTGGTCGAGATCGACCCGTACGACCCGCGCAGCCTGCCGGTCAAGCGCACCGGCCTGGGCCGCTTCAAGCACGAAAGCGCGCAGTACGTGGTTGACGCTCAGAACAACGTCGCCTTCTACATGGGTGACGACGAGCGCAACGAGTACATCTACAAGTTCGTCTGCTCCGGCAAGTTCAACCCCACCAACCGCGCGGCCAACCGCAACCTGCTCGACAGCGGCACCCTGTACGTCGCCCGTTTCGACAGCAGCCTGCAAGGTCAGTGGCTCGCCCTGGAACCCGGCACCATCGGCGTCAACGGCCAGGCCCTGCGCGACAACCCCAACTTCACCGGCGCCAACGACGCCGAAGTGCAAGCCAAGATCCTCATCAAGACCCGCATGGCCGCTGACGCCGTCGGCGCCACGATGATGGACCGCCCCGAGTGGACCGGCGCGCGTCCCCGCATCAACGGTTTCGACGAGATCGAGGTGTACTGCACGCTGACCAACAACAACCGCCGCGGCAGCAGCGCCACGCCTTCGTCCAACGCCATCGACGGCAGCACTGCCGCTGCTTCGGCCCGACCCGCTGTGGACGCCGCCAACCCCGCTGCAGACAACGTCTACGGTCACATCATCCGCTGGCGCGAGGCCAACAAGTCGGTCACATCAACGACCTTCAGCTGGAACCTGTTCGTCCAGGCTGGTGACACCGCCACCGCCAAGGCTGCCAAGCCGACCAACGACTACAAGGGCAACATCGTCGACGCGCCCAACGGCAGCGCCGACTACGGTGCACCGGACGGCCTGTGGTTCGACTACTTCGGCCGCCTGTGGGTGCAGACCGACCAGGTCGGCGACGGCTCGGGTGACTTCGTCAACATCGGCGGCAACATGATGGTCTGCGCCGACCCCAACACCGGTGTGACCCGCCGCTTCATGACCGCGCCCAACAAGTGCGAAGTCACCGGCGTGACGATGACCCCGGACGGCAAGACCATGTTCGTGGGCATCCAGCACCCGGGCGAAGACTCGGTGTTCACGAACCCGACTCAATTCTCGAACTGGCCTCAGAACCAGTACTCGGTGGAGTCGGACGGCGTGACCCCGCTGCCCGCTGGCCGCCCCCGCTCTTCCGTGGTCGTCATCACCAAGGACGACGGCGGGATCATCGGCTCCTGATGGGTGCCGCAGTTCAAGCTTCCCAAGAAAGGATCACCAACATGAAAACCAAGCTGTTTGCTGCCGCTTTGCTGGCAGCTTCCGTGAGCGCCCAAGCCGCTCCGGTCATCGCCGACAGCGCCACCTTCACCGGTGACGTCATCACCTTCAACGAGTTCGACGGCCTGACCGTGGGCAGCAGCCTCGACCTGGGCAACGGCGTGACGCTGACGACCACGGCCAACGCCATCGCCGGTCAATTCGCCCAGGACCTGGGTGACAACGGGCTGTGGAGCGTGGTCGGTAACGACAACCGCGATGGCACCTTCCTGGCCTCGGCCTTCACCACCGGTCGTGGCGAGATCGGTTTCTCGTTCGCCAACCCGGTGTCGTCGGTCGGCGCTTTCGTCAACCAGTTCCAGGCCGCCGGCAAGACCAACAACAGCATGCTGGTGGTGGCCTATGACATCGACGGCTACGTGCTCGAGAGCTTCCGCGTGTCGATCGACACCGACGCCTTCGGCTACGACGAAGGCAAGTTCCTGGGCTTCCAACGCGCCACGGCAGACATCTACGGCTTCGGCTTCGTCGATGGCTCGGTGGTGATCGACAACGTCACGACCGCTGTGCCCGAGCCGGGCACCTGGGGCCTGATGCTGGCTGGCCTGGGCGTTGCTGGTTTCTTGGCTCGCCGCCGTCGCGCCTGATCGCACGCGACCCGCTCGCGCAAAAGATGAGGGGCCCTTCGGGGCCCCTTTTTCATGCGCTCTTCAGCACGTCACCCCAACTTGATGATCTTGGCCACCGAGGGCACCCCTGCGCTGTTGAACACGAACAGCATGTAGTAACCGGGCGGCGCCAGGTTGGCGTTGGCAGGCATGGTCACGCTCAGCTGCGTGCCCGAGGCCGTGTGCGTCAGCGGCAAGAAGCGCTGGTCGAAGTCCACCGTGTGCGTGGCCGATCCTGTCTTGACCAGGGTGACCCGGCTGACACCCGCCACATCAACGCCCACGTTGATGCGCGCGCCCCAGGCCGCCGTCTGCGGTGCCGAGGTGATGACCGGGCGCGTGGCCAGCGTCGCCGTGCGGTCCTGCTTGTAGAGGTAAGGCGGCGTGTAGATCTCGGCGTTGAGGTTGTTCTGCGGACCGGGTGCGCCACCGCCCCCCAGCAACACGCGCCCATCGGGCAGCAGCATCGCCACCGAGTGGTACAGCCGCATCTTCTTGCCCGATGGCGTGGTGGTCCAGCCGTTGTTGGCCGGGTTCCAGATGCGGGCCGAGTACGTCACGCCGATGGCCACGTTCGACACCATGGAGCCACCACTGACCAACACCTTGCCATCGGCCATGACCGTGGCCGATGCGTGGTAGCGGTCCTGACCCACGCCCCAGACCGATTTGGAGGTGGGCGTGGCGCCATTGAGGTCGATCACCACCGCGCGGTTGAGCTTGCGCAGCGACAGGACCTTGCCTGGCGCGAACATCACCGAGGGCAGGTAGTCGTCGCTCTCGGCCAGCTTCAGCGGCGTGCGGGTGAGCTGCCCGGCCCCAGCCGCGGCGTTCGGGTCGAGGTAGTAGGTGCCACCCCACTTGGTGGCGATGAAGACCTGTCCGTTGGGCGCCTGCCAGGCGCGCGGGTAGCTCCAGTTGCGCGCGCCATAGGCGTCGTCGCTGGCCACCGCGGGCAGGCTGCGCCAGCCGATGCCTTCGGTGTAGACCTCGGGCGTGGCCACCCAGCTCTCGGTCGAGGCGCCGGGCACGGCAGGCGTCTGGCGTCCACCCAGCACCAGCGTCGAGCCATTGGCCAGCGTCAGCACGGTGGGGTACCAGCGCAAAAAGGCCATGGGTGCCTGGGCCGAATACAGCGCGTTGCTGCGCCAGTCGAACAGGTTGACGTCGTTGATCGAGTAGTTGCGCACGCCATTGATGGTGCGGTCGCCCCCGGTCAGCAGCACCGCGCCGCTGGCGGGCAACACGATCTGACCGCTGCAGAAGGTGTCGGCGCCCGTGGTGTTGGGCAAGGTCAGGTGTGAAGTGGGGCCAGTGCCCTTGCTCGGATCCCAGACGTCGTAGGTGAACTGACCGGTCTGGTTGCCCTGGCCGTCGGTGCCATAGGTCAGCAAGCGGCCATCTGGCAGCAAAGCGGCGTGGATTGGGATCAAGGGCCAGCTCACCACCGGGCCGAACGAGCCGCGTTGGTAGGTGTCGGTGGCCGCGTGCACCGCGGGGCTCAGCACGCCCACCAAAATGGCACCAGCGACCCCCATCACCCTCGGGCCGCCCGCCGGAACCTTGCTTTTTCGGACACAACAGCCATCGAACGAACCGACGAAGGGAAGACCGGGATGGATGGACATGGGGGCTCCTGTTTGAATGCGGGGGCGCGCTCGAGGCCGCAAAAATGCGACAGAACGTTAACCCAGGCCTGCCAAAGTGGCCAGGTTTGCTGCATGGCGAAAGGCCTCACCCCCCTCAAGCAGGCGTCACCTTCGCCCCATTGCGGGTCGATCACCCCCCCATGCACCGAAATAAGCCGGACAGATCCGGTCTGTTGACACGCTCTGTGATCAGACGGGCGTGCAAAGATGCAAAATCCCTCATATGCTGCACTGCACAATGCACCGATGGCACCCGTCGGCCTCCATGGGCAGGCCATGAGGTCCAACCGAGAACAAAGGTCCCGCCATGCTCTACCAGATCTACGAAACACACCGCGCCTGGATCAGCCCCTTCTCCGAGTTCGCCAGCGCGGCCTCGAAGCTCTACAGCAATCCGCTGTCGCCGATGGCGCAAATGCCCTCTGCCCACCGCATCTCGGCAGGCTTTGACCTGGTGCACCGGCTGACCAAGGAGTACGAGAAGCCCGAATTCGGCATCAACAAGGTGACGGTGGACGGCACCGACGTGGTGATTCAGGAACAGGTGGTTGAAGCCAAGCCGTTCTGCCGCTTGTTGCGCTTCAAGCGCTTCACGGACGACGGCAAACTGCTGGACAAGATGCGCCTGCAGCCCTCCGTGCTGGTGGTGGCGCCGCTGTCGGGTCACCACTCGACCCTGCTGCGCGACACCGTGCGCACCCTGCTGCAAGACCACAAGGTCTACATCACCGACTGGGTGGACGCCCGCATGGTGTCCACCGAAGAGGGCGCCTTCCACCTCGACGACTACATCAACTACGTGCAGGAGTTCATCCGCAAGGTGGGCACCGATGTGCACGTGATCTCGGTGTGCCAGCCCACCGTCCCGGTGCTGGCCGCCGTCTCGCTGATGGCAAGCCGAGGCGAGCCAACCCCTCGCTCCATGACCATGATGGGCGGCCCCATCGACGCGCGCAAATCGCCGACCGCGGTCAACAACCTGGCGATGAACAAGTCGTACGAATGGTTCGAGAACAACGTGATCTACCGCGTGCCGCCCAACTACCCCGGCGCCGGTCGACGCGTGTACCCCGGCTTCCTGCAGCACACGGGCTTCGTGGCCATGAACCCCGACCGCCACGCCACCTCGCACTACGACTACTTCCTGGACCTGGTGCGCGGTGACGACGACAGCGCTGAGTCCCACCGCGACTTCTACGACGAGTACAACGCCGTGCTGGACATGCCGGCCGAGTACTACCTCGACACCATCAAGACGGTGTTCCAGGACTTCTCGCTGGTCAACGGCACCTGGAAGGTCGCCAACCCCAAGGGCAAGCTCGAGCTGGTCAAACCGCAGGACATCAAGACCACGGCGCTGCTGACCGTCGAGGGCGAGCTCGACGACATCTCGGGCGCTGGCCAGACCCGAGCCGCGCAGGACCTGTGTGCCGGCATCCCCAAGGGCCGCAAGAAGCACTACGACGTGATCGGCGCGGGTCACTACGGCATCTTCTCTGGCCGCCGCTGGCGCGAGAAGGCCTACCCCGAGATCCGCGCCTTCATCCTGTCTCACAACAAGTGAGTGCCAGCGTGCGGTGACACCGGGCGGCTACACTCCCGCCCCATGTCGCCGCACGCCGATAAGATCAACGCCCTGCTGCCGCAGACGCAGTGCACGCGCTGCGGCTACCCCGATTGCGCCAGCTACGCGCAGGCCATCGCGCAAGGCGAGGCCGGCATCAACCAGTGCCCACCCGGCGGAGAAGAAGGCGTGCGCCGCCTCGCCGCACTCACCGGCCAGCCCTTTGCCCCACTGAGCGAAGTGCACGGCCTGGAGGGCCCGCGCCAGCTCGCGGTCATCGACGAGGCCTGGTGCATCGGCTGCACGTTGTGCGTCAAGGCCTGCCCGGTCGACGCCATCATCGGCACCAACAAGCACATGCACACCGTGATCGAGCCGGACTGCACCGGCTGCGAGCTGTGCATCCCCGTGTGCCCGGTGGACTGCATCTCGCTGGTGCCGGTTCATGCCGATCCCGCCCCCACGGGATGGGCCGCGTGGTCCGCCGAACAGGCTGATCGGGCCCGTGAGCAATACGCGTGGCATCAGGTGCACACACGCCGCGCCAAGGTCGAGCACGACGAGCGCCTTCAGGCCAAGGCCGAGCACAAGCTCGCCCACCTGCCGGAGGTCAGCAAGCTGACCGAGCCGGCCGAGCTCGATGCCAAGCGCGCGGTGATCGAGGCCGCGCTGGCCAGGGCACGGGCGCGGCGACGCAGCGAGTGAATTGCCACGCGGGATGAGCCGGGTGGCGCCCGGATGGCAGGGTGGCAACACGCAGGCCTGACACGCTCGCTCAGCAGACTGTGCAGATCTGGTCCACCCTGCACTGCACACCGCCATGCCGAACCGCGCCCCCGCTTCCGCCTCCCCACGTTTCGCCCTGCGCCCGCTGTGCGCCGCCCTGGCCCTGAGCCTGGCCGCTGCCGCCCAGGCATCGCCCAGCGGCCTCGTCATCAGCCAGGTCTACGGTGCGGGTGGCAACAGCGGTGCGCTGCTCAACGCCGACTACATCGAGCTGTTCAACGCCGGCAGCGCGCCCTTGAACCTGGCAGGCTGGTCGGTGCAATACGCCTCGGCCACCGGCTCAAGCTGGGGCAACAAGACCGACCTGCCGGCCTTCACCCTGCAGCCCGGCCAGTACTTCCTGGTCCAGCAGTCCGGCGGCGGCAACGGCAGCGCCCTGCCCGCCGCAGACGCCACCGGCACCGTCTCGATGGCAGCGGCCAGTGGCAAGGTTGCCCTGGTGCAAGGCACCACCGCGCTGACGGGCACCAACCCCAGCGGCGCCGAAGACATCGTCAGTTATGGCAGCACCAGCAACGCCACCGAAGGCTCGCCCACCGGCACCGCGCTGAGCACCACCCTGGCCGCCTGGCGGGTCAACGGCGGCTGCACCGACACGAACAACAACGCGGCCGACTTCATCACCGCCGCGCCTGCGCCGCGCAACAGCAGCAGCCCGCTCAAGCCATGCAGCGGTACGCCCGCGCCCTCTCCTGCACCTTCGCCCTCTCCCTCGCCTTCGCCCAGCCCCTCGCCCACGGTCACGCCCATCTCGCAGATCCAGGGCTCGGGCCACACCAGCCAGATCGTGGGCCAGAGCGTGACCACGCGCGGCATCGTCACGCGCGTCAACAACAACGGCTTCTTCATCCAGAGTGATGCGCCCGACAGCAACCCGCTCACGTCGGAAGGCCTGTTCGTCTTCACCAGCAGCGCCCCCACCGTCAGCACCAACCAGTTGGTGCAGCTCACCGGCACCGTGACCGAGTTCAACACCGGCGCCGCCTCCAACGCCCTCACCGCCAGCCGCCCCATCACACAACTGACCAGCGTGAGCGGGCTGAGCGTGTTGGCCAGCAACCAGGCCATCGCACCCACGCCACTGACGCTGCCCGCCACACAGGACGAACTCGAAGCCCTGGAAGGCATGCTGGTGCAGGTCACCAACACGCTGACCGCCTCGCAGAACTACTTCCAGGGCCGCTACGGCCAGGTCACGCTGTCGGCCGAGGGTCGCCTGGTCAAACCCACCAACCTCCACCCCGCCGGCTCGGTGGCGGCACAACAACTCGCCCAGGCCAACGCCCAGCGACAGCTCCTGCTCGACGACGGCAGCTCGCTGCAAAACCCCACGCCCATCCCCTACATCGGCGCGGACAACACGCTGCGCGCTGGCGACACGCTGGACGGCCTGGTCGGCGTGCTGGACTACGGCCTGAGCACCGCCAGCAACACCGGCCTGGCCAGCTACAAGGTGCACCCCACGCAAGCCGTGAGCTTCCAGCGCGCGCACCCGCGCAACACGCAACCGGCCAACGTGGGCGGCAACCTCAAGGTGGCCAGCTTCAACGTGCTGAACTACTTCACCACCTTCACCAACGGCCAGACCGCCAGCGGTGGCAGCGGCCAGGGCTGCTCGCTGGGCAGCAGCGTGGCGGCCGGCAACTGCCGTGGCGCCGACAACCTCACCGAGTTCACCCGCCAGCGCGACAAGATCGTGCAGGCCTTGCTCGGACTGGACGCCGACGTGGTCGGCCTCATGGAGATCCAGAACAACGGCAACACCGCCGCGCAGAACCTGGTCGATGCGCTCAACGCCGTGGCCGGTGCCGGCACCTACGCCGTCACGCCCCTGCCCGTGGCCTTCGATGCCACCGTGGGCGGCAACCCCACCGGCACCGACGCCATCCGCGTCGCGCTCATCCACAAGCCAGCCAAGGCCACGCCGCAGGGCAGCGCCCTGGCCGACACCGACCCAGTCCACAACCGCCCACCGCTGGCACAAATGTTCGCCACACCCAACGGCGAGCGCTTTGCCGTCGTCGTCAACCACTTCAAATCCAAGAGCTGCTCGGACGCCGCTGGCGCCAACACCGACCAAGGTGACGGCCAAGGCTGCTACAACGCCAACCGCCAGGCCCAGGCCAGCCGTCTGCTGAGCTTCGTGAGCGAGCTGCAAACCCGCACCGGCGACAGCGACGTGCTGGTCATCGGCGACCTCAACGCCTACGGCAAGGAAGACCCGATCCTCACGCTGACCCAGGGCGGTTTCACCGACCTGATCGATGCCTTCGAAAGCGACGCTGGCTACTCGTACGTCTTCGACGGCGAGGTGGGCTACCTGGACCATGCCTTGGCCACGGCCAGCGCACTCGGCCAGGTCAGCGGCGTGACGCACTGGCACATCAACGCCGACGAGCCCTTCGTGATCGACTACGACATGAACTTCAAGCGCTCGCCCAGCACAGGCCAGTGCTACAACACATCGCTCACCGCTTGCAGCCCCGACCTCTACACCGCCACGCCCTACCGCTCGTCGGACCATGACCCGGTGTTGATCGGCCTGAACCTGCTGAAGTCGCTCACGGGCACCCCCGGTCGCGACACGCTGGTGGGCACGCCGGGTGACGACGTCATCACCGGCCTGGCGGGTGCCGACCGACTCAGCGGCGGCCATGGTCGCGACACCTTCGTCTACACCAGCCTGCGCGACGGCAGCGACACCATCACCGACTTCGTGCCCGGCACCGACCGCATCGACCTGAGCGCCGTGGTGGCCCTGCTGCGCAGCACGCATGGCGTGACCAGCGCCGATCTGATCGCCAGCGGCCACATCCGCCTGGTCGACAGCGCGGCCGGCCTGCAAGTGCGCGTGGACACCGATGGCAGCGCGGGCCCTGCGGGCGCCTTGCTGCTGGCCACGCTCAGCGGCGTGCACAGCTCCCACATCGTGGCATCGCGCGACCTGATCCAGTGAACAGCAAACGATCTGCATGAGGGTCGGCGCGCGACACACCACCTGATGCCAACATGCACCGGGCAGGACTGCTCACAAAGCGGCCTTCCCCGTTCATTTGTGGCGAAACTGTCTTCAGGCAAACCCTGGAACGGGGGTCACCACCGTGTCACAGCTGGCCCGCAACATGCATTCTGACGACGTGAGCAGCGCCCCGGCGCCGCGCACCCCCTGGAGAAGTGCATCATGCGTGCCCTGATGAACCTGGCCATCGAGCCTGCCCTCAAGCTGTACGAAGTGTCCACGATGGTCGTGATCGACCCGTCGTGCAAAGCCGTGCAACGCGTGCTCAAGGTGATGGCCGACACCCCGATGGGTGCGATCTCCATCGTGAGAGACCGCTACCCCCGCTCCCGTGCGCACCAGGTCGTGTCCTGCCGCATGCTGGAAGGCCTCTCGCCCGCCTGACCCAGCCTGGTGCCCCACCCTTCCACGCCAGAGCGGTGTGGTGCGGCTGCCTTGCCCCCAGAGGCGCTTTCAAGCCCCTTGAAAGCCACATCGCGCATCCTCATTTATGCTGGCGAAATCCCTTCGCTCCATGCACCGTAAGGAAGCGCCATGCACCTGTTGAAGTCCCACCCGATCCGAAGCCTGCGTCGCACCACCCTGATCGCCACGCTGGCCACCTCGGCCGCCCTGACCGGCTGCGGCTACAACGACTTCCAACGCCTGGACGAACAGACGAAGTCCGCCTGGTCGGAAGTGCTCAACCAATACCAGCGCCGCGCCGACCTGATCCCCAACATCGTGGCCACCGTCAAGGGCGAGGCCAACTTCGAGCAGGACACCCTCACCAAGGTCGTCGAAGCCCGCGCCAAGGCCACCAGCATCCAGGCCACGCCCGAGCTGATCAACAACCCGGAAGCGTTCAACAAGTTCCAGCAGGCGCAAGGCGAGCTGTCGGGCGCGCTCTCACGCCTGCTCGTGGTCAGCGAGAACTACCCCAACCTGAAGGCCAACCAGGGCTTCCAGGACCTGCGCGTGCAGCTCGAAGGCACCGAGAACCGCATCACCGTGGCACGCAACCGATACATCCAGACCGTGCAGGAGTACAACGTGCTCGCGCGCAGCTTCCCCAGCAACCTGACTGCCAAGGTGATGGGTTACGAGGTCAAGCCTGGCTTCACGGTGCAAAACGAAGCCCAGATCTCGCAGCCGCCCACGGTCGATTTCGGCGACAAGAAGTGAGCTGAAGCAGGCAAGCGATGACTGCTGTGCTGCGCGGCTTCATGAGCCTGCTGATGACCTGGCTGATGCTGGGCGGCATGGGCGTGGCCGCACAAGCCCAGGACGGCGGCGTGCTGCCCGTTCCCGCGCTGAGCGGCCACGTCATCGATCAGGCCAGCGCACTCGCCGCGCCGCAGCGCCAGGCGATCGACGACAAGCTCTCGGCCTTCGAGCGCGAACGCGGCACGCAACTCGTGGTGCTGATCGTGCCCACCACGCAGCCCGAAGACATCGCCGCCTACGCCCAGCGCGTGGGCGACAGCTGGAAGATCGGCCGGCGCAACGTGGGCGATGGCCTGCTGCTCGTCGTTGCCCTCAACGACCGGCGCGTGCGCATCGAGGTGGCCAAGGCCCTGGAGGGCGCGGTGCCCGACCTGGCGGCCAGCCGCATCATCGAAGGCGCCATCGTGCCGGCCTTCAAGCTCGGTGACGTGGCCGCAGGGATCGACGCGGGAGTCGACCAGTTGATGGCCCGCGTGCGTGGCGAAGACCTGCCCCTGCCTGAGCCCGGCGGCACCCGCTCGCCACCCGGGGCACAACTCGAAGACCTCATCGTCTTTGGCTTCATCGGCGTGCCCATCGTCGCGGGGGTGCTTGGTGCCATCTTCGGCCGCAAGCTCGGAGCCCTGCTCACCGGCGGGCTGGGCGGCGGCATCGTTTGGTGGCTCACCACCAGCTTGATGCTGGGCGGTGTGGCCAGCTTGGTGGTGGCCATCTTCGCGCTGGCCATGGGCAACGGCGGCGCGCGCCGGGGCGGCTGGGGCGGTGGCCCGGGTGGTGGCTGGGGAGGTGGCGGCGGTGGCTGGTCTTCCGGCGGGGGCGGCTGGTCATCGGGCGGCGGTGGCGACTTCGGAGGTGGCGGCGCATCGGGCCGCTGGTGACACATGGCTGAACACCCGAACACACCCGCCTTCCAGCGCGCGGCCGCCAGCTGGCTGCGCCACCTCTGGCTGGACGCTGCCGACAGCCGTCGGCACCTGCCTGACGACGCCCGGCAACGCCTCGAAGCGGCGGTGCGCGCCAGCGAGGCGCGCCACCTGGGTGAGCTGCGCATCTGCGTGGAAGCAGGCTTGAGCCTGCCCAGGCTGTGGCGCGGCCAAAGCCCCCGCCAACGCGCCATCGAGTGCTTCGGCCTGCTGCGCGTTTGGGACACCGAGCAAAACAATGGCGTGCTCATCCACCTGCTGCTGGCCGACCGCCGCATCGAGGTGGTGGCCGACCGTGGCCTGAGCCAGCGCGTGCCGCCCGAGACCTGGCAGGCGCTGGCCGATCACCTGGGCCAGGCCCTGGCGCAAGGCCAGATCGAAGCAGGCCTTCAGCAAGCCATCGCGCGCGTCGGTGACCTGTTGCACGCACACTTCCCGGCCCCGGCCCAGGCGCACAACCCCAACGAACTGCCCGACGCCATCGTCCTGATCTGAATCGACCCGAAGTGACCCGTCCCAGCACCCTGATGAAGCCGGCCGAGATCGAAGCGTTTTTCCAAACGCTCCAGGCCGCCAACCCCCACCCCGAGACCGAGCTGCACCACAGCACGCCCTTCGAGTTGCTGACCGCCGTGTTGCTGTCAGCCCAGGCGACCGACGTGGGCGTCAACAAGGCCACGGCCAAGCTCTTTCCCGTGGCCAACACGCCCGCTGCCATCCTCGCGCTGGGCGAAGAAGGCCTGTGCGAACACATCCGCACCATCGGTCTGTACAAAAGCAAGGCCCGGCACCTGCTCGAGACCTGCCGCATCCTCATCGAGCAGCACGGCGGCGAGGTACCTCACAGCCGCGAGGCCCTGGAGGCGCTGCCCGGTGTGGGGCGCAAAACGGCCAACGTCGTGCTCAACGTGGCGTTCGGCGAGCCCACCATGGCGGTGGACACGCACATCTTTCGCATGGGCAACCGAACCGGGCTCGCGCCTGGCAAGACGCCGCTGGCGGTGGAACTCAAGCTGCTCAAGCGCATCCCTGCGCCTTACCTGCAGCACGCGCACCATTGGTTGATCCTGCATGGGCGCTATGTTTGCCAGGCACGCAAACCACGCTGCTGGGAATGCAGCGTGGCCGCGACCTGTCACTTCAAGGACAAGACACCAGCGCCGACTTGACGGCCGCCTGTTGGCGACGACGGGCCAGCGCACCCACGGCCAACAGGCCGGTGAAGCTCAGCACCCAGGCGCCAGGCTCGGGCACGGCGGCAGCCATTTGCAGCCCCAGGTGGTTGTGCACGTAAGCCGTTGGGTGCACTTTGTCGAACAGCACGTGCTGATCGGAGTCAGCGCAAAGGGTGCCGCCGGTGCCGCTGTAGTTGCCCGTCCAGCAAGGCAGGCTGGCGGTGCCACCCGCGCCGACGATTTCCTTGGTCACGGCCAGGAACGAGGGGTAGACATCGAACAAGGTGATGTCCACGCCCAGCTCGGCCTCCAGCTTGTTGGCGGTGAAGGTCAGGCCCTGGTTGAAGGCCACGCTGATCTGATGCAAGGCGTTCTGCAGCTGCGTGCCACCCGCAAAGCCCAGGCCACTGGCGCCCAGGTCGGGCAGCGTCGGCAGGAAGAAGTGCTGCGCACCACCGGCGTCCAGCGAGCGGATCATGCCCTCGTAGTTGCTGCGAGCCTGAATCAACAACTGGGTGACCGTCTCCGTCGTGATCGGCGTGGCGCTGTCGAGCAGCTTGAAGACATCATTGCCGCCGCCCCACACGAAGTACAAAGCCTCGGCGTCCACCGCGTTCGACTTCTCGCCAAGGTACTGCTTGACCTGGGAGGTCATGCCGGTGGCGTCCAGGATGGGCGTGGCCGTCTTGTTGCCCGTGCCGGTGGTGGCGCCACCGTATGCGCGGTCATCGAGCGCCAGGCCCAGCTGCTTGGCCATGACTTCCACCGCCACGGGGCCGTCGCTGAAGCGACCTTCGAAATAAGGCGCGGCGGGCGTGTCCACACCGAACTTCCCCATCAGGGCATGCAGGTTGCCGTTGTCAGACAGGCTGTCACCAAAGGCGACGATCTGGGAGTAGGCCTGGGCCGACGAGGCCGCAGCCAAGGCGGCGGCGGTCAGGGCCAGTCGGATGCTGGTGTGCAAGCTGATTCGCATGTGGGAACCCCTCTGGTGGTGCATGTTGAACTCGGATGGCTGGCGAGTCTGCCCCCGAAGTTCGCCTCAACCTGTCGGGGTTGCCCCCATGTCCAGGGGGGATGGCGCCAACGACAGCCCCGGGTGACGCAGCACCAGGCCAAGTTCGTGTTTCATCCGGACATTGCTCAACCGACGCGACTCGCACAAGAAGCTCCATTGCATCGGGCTGACCTGTGCACGCAGCTCGTCGCGCGCCAGCCTGGGTGGGCGAGGCAATCCGCTGAGGTCGGCCACCCGGTCAAAGTGATCGCCCATCAGGTGCTGGGTGTCGTCGCACACGTGCACCACGCGCTGCGGCTTGAGCCGCCACAAGGCCAGCATGCAGGCGCGGGCCAGGTCATCGGCGTGGATGTGGTTGGTGAAGACGTCGTGCTCGCGTGTCAGCACCGGCGAGCCTCTGCGCACGCGCTCGCGCGGGTCCCCACCCTCGCGGCCCACAGCGTAGATGCCGGGTATGCGCAAGATGCCCACGGTCACGCCACCTTCCAGCCGAGTGCTGTGACGGTGCGCGGCCCGCGCCTTGCGACGCCCGAACGCCCTCAAGCGCTGCTCGGCATCCACGCGCCTGCGGGCTCGGTCCGACTGCGGTGCCACCGTGCGCGTCTCGTCAAAGAATGCGCCCGCCGCATCGCCATACACACCCGTGGTGCTGCCATAGACCAGGCTGACCGCCCCCCCGCGCTGCGCCAAGGCGCGCAGCAGGGCCGCTGTGCGCGGATCACGCGTGCCGCTGCCAGGTGGCGGCGCCAGGTGCAGCACGCGTGGCGCCAGCCCTGCCAGCCGAGCCAATGAGCGGGGCACATCGAGCGAGCCCACCAAGGGCGTGACACCCCACTGCCGCAAGGCTGGCACACGCGAGGCAGAGGAGGTCAACACGCGCACCCGAAGCCTTCCACCGAGCTCGCGCAACACCCGCTGGCCGACGTCGCCACAGCCCACGATCAGCAAGCGAGCCTGGCGAAAAGCCCGGGGCCTGTGCACCCGCGACGAAGCACGGGGGCACCAGGTGGCGGGAGCGAAAGCGGGGGACGGCCTGAAAAGGGACATGGGAGAATCATGCCTGTTTCCAATCGCCTTGCAGTGCGCCCTCTTTCTTCGCCTCGATCATGAGTTTCACCGTCTCGATCCAGCCCAGCGGGCGTTCTTTTTCCATGCAGCGCGATGAGACCGTGCTGAGCGCGGCCATCGGCTCCGGTGTCGGCCTGCCCTACGGCTGCAAAGACGGCGCCTGTGGCTCCTGCAAGTGCAAGCTGCTGGAGGGCCGCGTCATCCACGGCGCCCACCAGACCAAGGCCCTGAGCGAGGCCGACGAAGCCGCTGGCTGGATGCTCAGCTGCTGCGCCACGCCTCAGACCGACCTCGTCATCGAGTCGCGTCAGGTGGTGGGCCTGGGCGATCACCCGGTCATCAAAATGCCCACCCGCGTGACCAGCCTGACGCCGGTCGCACCCGACGTGATGGTGATCCGGCTGCAGTTGCCCGCCACCCACCAGTTCGGCTTTCGCGCGGGTCAGTACATCGAGTTCCTCCTCAAAGACGGCGTGCGGCGCAGCTACTCCATGGCCAACGCCCCACACACCGCCAAAGAGCCGGGTCCGGCAGGCGGCATCGAGCTGCACATCCGCCACATGCCGGGCGGCCTGTTCACCGACCACGTCTTCGGGGGCATGAGGGAAAAGGAAATCCTGCGCGTCGAAGGCCCGCACGGCACCTTCTTCCTGCGCGACGACTCCGACCGCCCCATCGTGCTGCTGGCCTCGGGTACCGGCTTTGCCCCCATCAAGGCCATCGTCGAGCACATGCGCCACGAGGGCATTGAACGCCCGACCACGCTGTACTGGGGCTGCCGCAGCCGGGCCGACCTCTACCTGCACGATTGGGCCACGCAGCAAGCCGCAGAGCTGCCCTGGCTGAACTACGTGCCCGTGCTCTCCGACGCCAAACCCGAAGACAGCTGGCAAGGCCGCACTGGCTTCGTGCACCAGGCCGTGCTGGCCGACCTGCCCGACCTGTCTGCGCACGAGGTCTATGCCTGCGGAGCCCCGATCATGGTGAGCAGCGCCCGCAGTGACTTCACCGCCCGGGCAGGCTTGCCTGAAGAATTCTTCTACGCCGACGCTTTCACCAGCGAAGCCGACAAGCACAGCGGCTGAACCCCACACCTTCAACAGGAACAGGAGATGACCATGGCCTACGACACGAACAACATCTTTGCCAAGATCCTGCGCGGCGAGATCCCGTGCATCAAGCTCTTCGAAGACGCGCACACGCTGGCCTTCATGGACATCATGCCGCAGGCCGAAGGCCACGCCCTGGTCATCCCCAAGCAAGCGGCCACCACGCTGTTCGAGCTGTCTGACGATGCCGCGGCCGCCTGCATGGCCACCGTGCGCCGCATCGGCAACGCGCAAAAGAAGGGCCTGGGCGCCCAAGGCATCGTGCTGATGCAACTCAATGGCGAGGCCGCCGGCCAGACCGTGCCGCACTTTCACATCCACGTGATCCCTGGCTCGATCGCAGACCTGCGCAAGCCGCACGCCGCCGTGATGGCGGACATGGCGCACCTGAAGTCCGTCGCGGATCGCATCACCGCCGCGCTCTGACGCCGCCCTGCGCACAACCATCCTTTCGGATGGTGTGGCGCGGAGCTCCGGTTCGTACACTGCGCTGGCTCGGCTCATGCCCGTTAGTGCAAAAATACCGGGAAGCTCCCCCCTTTTTTGAGGGAACCCTCGCTTTTTGCGCCTCAGCCCCCCCAAGGCGCAGGGGGGAGCCATGCCCCCAAGATGGGTCAAACCGCCCATACTGGATCGCTTACAAAGTTTACATGTGGGTTCCAGGCCCGCACGGAGATTTCCATGCCTCAGATCCTCGGACGATCCGGCCTCAAGGGCTTGACCGCCTGTGTGCTCTTCGCCCTGTCCACCGCCAGCCTGGCTCAATCGAGCGTGGACGACCAGTACCGCCTCGGCCTGTACCAGCGCGAGACGGGGCTGCCTTACGCCTCGATCGAGACCCTGGAGTCTTTGCTGGCGGCCAACCCGACGCTCAACCGCGCTCGCCTCGAGCTCGCCGTTGCCTACCACCGCACCCTGGATTACGCCCGAGCCCGCGCCGAAGCCGAGCGCGTGCTCAAGGACCCGAGCACCCCTGAGACCGTTCGCCTGTCGATCAGCAGCTTCCTCAAGCAGATCGAGCTGGAAGAGCGCGCCAACTTTGGTCAGCCGCACCGCTTCGAAGCCAACGTCTCGCTCGGCCTGATCTACGACAGCAACGTCAACGCAGGCCCTGATTCGACGCTGCTGGGCTCGTTCAACGGCGGTGACCTGATCCTCAACCCTGAGTTCACCAACAAGTCTGACTGGGGCAGCATCGCCCAGGCTGAACTGCGCCACACCTGGCAACGCCCTGCCCCCGTGCGCGTGCTCGACCAGCCCTCGCGCCTGCTGTGGACCAGCTCCCTGGGCCTCTATCACAAGGGCTACAAGCAGTTCAACGAGTACGACCTGGGTGTCGTGACCCTGGCCACCGGTCCTGCCCTCATCGTTGGCAACAGCTGGCGCGGCAACCTGAACTTCCAGCTCGACGACCTGCATTTCGGTGGCGAGCACCTGGGCCTCTACAGCTCCATCAGCCCCTCGGGCACCTGGAAGGTCGGCCGCAGCGGCGAGCTCACGCTTGACGCGCAGTGGGTCAAGCGCGACTTCCATCGCCCGGGTGATTCGGCCCGTGAAGGCCAGTACCGCAGCGTCGGCGCCAGCTACGGCCGCATGATGGGCAATCAGACCTGGTCGCTGCAAGGCGGCGTGCGCCTGTTCGAAGAATCGGCCCGCGAAGACCGCTTCAGCTACACCGGCGACGAGTGGTTCGTGGGCGCCCGCGCGCAGCTCGCCGGCATCGACCTGTTCACCCGCGCCGCCTGGCGCAACGCCCGCCACATCGGTGTCGAGCCCGTTTTTGCGGTCAGCCGCCGCGAGACCGAGCGCCGCATCGAACTGGGCGCGGCCTACACCTTCAATGCCGGACTGATGGAGAAGTGGCAGCTCGCCGCCACCCTCGCCAACATCCACAACAAGGCCAACCTGGCCTTGTACGGCTACGACCGCGACACCGTCACGATCAACCTCAATCGCAGTTTCTGAAGCAGGAGCACACCATGGCAAACCGCATCCCGACCATCCTGGCCACCGCAGTGGCCGCCGCATGCAGCCTGAGCGCCCATGCAGAGGAGATCAAAAAGCCCGCCACGGGCTGCACGGCTGTTCAAACAACGGCTCCTTCGCAAGACAACTTCGCGAAGGTGGTTCTGTATGCAGACGTGACGATCGCCAAGGATTCGGTTTGTGAATGGGGCATCTGGGAGGAGCTTGAGCCAACGGCCGCTGGTCCGCAAACGCCGCTGCCTTTGCTGGCCAGCAGCCAGGAAAGGTATCGCCCGATCGGCGACGTGACACCCACCACGACTCCTCCCGTCACACCTCCTGTTGACCCTGGCAGCGTGGGCAAGCTGGTCGGCTTTGGCGTGATCTACGCCGTGGAATCGCCGATCCTGGAGCAGGCTGCAGCGGTTGAAGGTCGATTTGCGCCGGCGCGACAAGCGTTCAAGCTTGAAACCGATGGCACATCTTGGATGCCACAGGAAGTCACCGTGAGCACCGTCAGCATTCGGGACGCCGTGCCGGCTTTCGACCAGTTCGGCCCGATGGAGCTGAGTGGCTCATCCAGGCACATTCGCGAGGCGGTTTCGGAAACCTCCATGGAATATGGCTCGATCCTGACTCAGCTGGGCTCGGTCGCCAGCAACTTGCCCGGTGCGCCCTCCGAACTGGATCACTTCAACGGCGAGATCACCCGCTATGTGAGCGGCACCCCACAGGCAGAGGCGCTCAATCAACGCCCCTCTGCTCAGTTCTACGGTGTTTGGGGCGTGACCACCCCCGAGAACGACATGGCGGTGCTGCTGCGCAACAACGTCACAGCCACCTACTCGGGCTACATGGTCGACGAGGGCAATGTGCGCACGGGCTTCATTGTCATGAACACCAACTTCGGCAACGGCACCTTCAATGCCACCGTGAACGGTGGCAGGGACCAAGCTGGTGTGACGGTTCAGCAAACAACATCCGGCCAGTTGCAGCTGCAGGGCCAGGTGGGCTTCTACATGAGCGGCACCATCGCCGGAGCAAACTGGCAGGCAACGTCGTTCAATGCGGACGACCTCAAGCGCAATCCGAAGACCTTGCGCCCGGTGCCCATCACGGGCGCCGCAAGTGGATCGTTCATTGGCCCACAGGCTGCCGCAGTGATCGGTGCGGTGGACATCACCAAGTCCAACACTCGCACAGACCCCGCCTCGAACTCCCCGATCTACGACGGCGGTCGGTACGTGTCTTCTCTGGTGGCCGTCAAGCAACAGCCCAAGTGAGCAGAACGCCTTTGAAAGGCCCTGCCCAACGCCCCTTCGGGGGCGTTTTTCATGGGGGCTCAGCCCCCAGGTCAGCCCCCCAGGTACGCCGCCTGCACCCGCGCGTCACCCAACAGTTCGGCCGCCGCACCACTGAGCGCCAACTCGCCTGACTCGAGCACATAAGCCCGATCGGCCATCTGCAAGGCGCGCTGCGCGTTCTGCTCGACCAGCAGCACCGTCACGCCTTGCGCGTGCACATCGCGCACCACCTCGAAGATCTGGTCAACGATGATGGGCGCCAAGCCCATGGTGGGCTCGTCGAGCAACAGCAGCTTGGGACGGGCCAGCAGCGCGCGGCCCATGGCCAGCATCTGCTGCTCACCACCCGACAAGGTGCCGGCCAGCTGACGGTGGCGCTCCCTCAGGCGCGGAAAGCGCTGGTACACCGCGTCAATGTCGGCGTCCACCTCGCGGTCGCGGCGCAGGTAGGCGCCCATGCGCAGGTTCTCTTCGATGCTCATGCGCGCGAAGATGCCGCGCCCTTCGGGCACCATCACCAGGCCTTGCGCGACCAGGTCCCACGGACCTTGTGCGCCGATGGGACGACCTTGGTAGCGCACCTCACCACCCTGGGGTTGGAGCAAGCCGCAGATGGCTTTGAGCGTGGTCGACTTGCCAGCGCCGTTGGCACCGATCAGGCTGACCAACTCACCTTCACGCAACTCGAGGCTCAGGCCCTTGACGGCCTGGATGCCGCCATAGGCCACGCGCAGGTCGCGCAGCTCCAGCAGCTTGTTCGATGGGTTCGTCATCAGGCGCCCTCCTCCTGCCGGGCATCGCCTTTGGCTGCCACAGGCGCGTGAGAGGTACCCAGGTAGGCCGCGATCACCGCCGGGTGGCGCTGAACCTCGGCGGGCGAGCCGCTGGCGATCAGCTTGCCCTGATCCAGCACGGTCACGTGGTCACAAAGGCCCATGACCAGCTTCACATCGTGCTCGATCAGCAGCACGGCTCGGCCCTGCTGACGGATGCGCTCGATCAGCTCCCGCAGTTGCACCTTCTCGGTGGCGTTCATGCCGGCGGCGGGCTCGTCCAACGCCAGCAGCTTGGGCTCGGTGGCCAGCGCGCGGGCGATCTCCAGGCGGCGCTGATCGCCGTAGCTCAGGGTCCGCGCAGTCTGCTGCGCCCGGCCCTCCAGCCCGACAAAGGTCAGCAGCTCGCGGGCCTTGTCGGTGATGAGCTGCTCCTCGTGCAGGAAGGCCCGTGTGCGCAGCACCGCCTGCCACCAAGCCACGCGGCTGCGCACGTGGCGACCCACGCGCACGTTGTCCAACGCTGTCATGTCGGCGAACAAGCGGATGTTCTGGAAGGTGCGTGCGATGCCGGCCTTGGCCACCAGGTGCACCGCACTCGGCTTGTAGGCACGCCCGTCGAGCTCGAACTGGCCCGCATCCACTGGCACCAGGCCGGTGATGGTGTTGAAAAAGGTGGTCTTGCCTGCGCCATTGGGGCCGATCAGCCCGTGCACCTGCCCCGGCAGCACGTTCAGCCCGACGTCGCTGAGCGCCTGCACACCCCCGAAGCGCTTGCTCACGCCTTGAACCTGAAGCAATGGTCGGCTCATGAACGGCCTCCCCGTGCGTTCAGGCTGGCGCTGCCCGGCGCAGCGTCATCGGGAACGAGCCGGTCTTCGTGGCGAGGCGATGGCCACAGGCCGCGCGGGCGCAGCAGCATGATGCCGATCATGGCCAGGGCCACCAGCAACTGACGCAAGATGGCCGCATCCAGCCGCCCATCGGTCATGGCTTGCAAAGGGCCAGCGACATGTCGCAGCACCTCGGGCAAAGCCGCCAGCAGGAAGGCGCCCAAGATCACGCCAGGGATGTGCCCCAGCCCGCCCAGCACCACCATGGCCACCACCAGCACCGACTCCTGCAGGCTGAACGATTCAGGTGAGACGAAACCCTGAAAGCTCGCGAACAGCACGCCCGCCACGCCACCGAAGGTCGCGCCCAGCCCGAAGGCCAGCAGCTTGAGGTTGCGCACGTTCAGGCCCATGGCCTTGGCAGCGATCTCGTCCTCGCGGATGGCCATCCAGGCTCGGCCCAGGCGCGAGTCGTGCAGCCGGCTGCACACCACCACCGCGATCACCACGATGAACAGGAACAGGTAGTAATTCAGCGTGACCGGCGCCAGCGTGAGGCCGAATACGTGCAAGGGCTCGCCCAGGCTGACACCACCAATGGTGATCGGATCGATGCTGCTGATGCCCATCGGTCCGTTGGTGACGTTGACCGGCGCGTCCAGGTTGTTGAGGAAGACGCGGATGATCTCGCCAAAGCCCAGCGTCACGATGGCCAGGTAGTCGCCGCGCAGGCGCAGCGTGGGCGCCCCCAGCAGCACGCCGACCATGGCCGCCACGCCCGCGCCCAGCGGGATCACAGCCCAGACCGGCATGTGCAGGCCGTCGGGGAAGGCCGCCGCCACCGCCGGGAAGTGCTCCAGCAGGTGCGGCGAAGCCAGCAGCGCGAACAGGTAGGAGCCCACCGCGTAGAAGGCGATGTAGCCCAGGTCGAGCAAGCCGGCAAAACCCACCACGATGTTCAGGCCCAGCGCCAGCAGGATGTAGAGCAGCGCGGTGTCGAGGATGCGTACCCAGGCTTCGCCCAGCGGTTGCAGGGCCACGGGCAGCAACAGCAGGGCCACGGCGCAGACAAGGAAGGCCGCAACCCGGCCTTGGAGGCGCGCCTGGATGCCGCCCGGCACGCGAGCGCGCAGCAGCTTGTTCACAGAAGACGAGACGGGATTCATGGCAGACATGGCATCGATCTCCCGGCCTCAGGCGCGATCGGCCACGCGCTCGCCCAGCAGCCCCTGCGGGCGCAGCGTCAGCACGAGGATGAGCACGGTGAAGGCGAAGATGTCCTGGTAGTGGCTGCCCAGCACGCCGCCGGTGAGGTCACCGATGTAGCCGGCGCCCATGGCCTCGATCACGCCCAGCAGGATGCCGCCCACCATCGCGCCGCCCAGGTTGCCGATGCCACCGAACACCGCCGCCGTGAAGGCCTTGAGGCCCGGCAGGAAACCCATGGTGTGCTGCACCGAGCCGTAATTGGCTGCCCACATCACACCGGCCAGCGCCGCCAGCGCCGCCCCGATGATGAAGGTGGCCGAGATCACGCGGTCGGGTCGCACACCCATGAGCTGCGCCACGCGGGGGTTCTCGGCCGTGGCGCGCATGGCTCGGCCCAGCTGAGTGCCGTGGATCAGCGCCATCAGCCCAGCCAGGGTCAGCGCCGTCACCACCAGGATCAGGATCTGCACCAGGTTGATGGTCGCGCCCATGAACTCGTAGGGCTCATCGGGCAGCAAGATGGGGAACGGCTTGTAGTCCGGCTTCCACAGGATCATGGCCATCGTTTGCAGCAGCAGCGACATGCCCATGGCCGTGATCAGCGGCGCCAGGCGTGGTGCGTTGCGCAGCGGTCGGTAGGCGAGCTTTTCGATGGCGAAGTTCAGTGCCATGCAAACCAGCATGGCCGCCACCAGCGAGATCGACAACAGCGCCCAGCCCGGCAGGCCGCTGTCGGCCAGCACCGTGACCACCGTCCAGCTCACGAGGGCCCCCACCATCAGCACCTCGCCGTGCGCGAAGTTGATGAGGTTGATGATGCCGTACACCATCGTGTAGCCCAGGGCGACCAGGGCGTACATGCTGCCCAGCACCAGGCCGTTGATCAGTTGCTGAATGAAGATGTCCACGGGTGTTTTGGATGCAAAAAGCCCGCCAGGTAGGCGGGCCGTTGACCGTCGGAGTGCCGGGATTATCGGTCAGGCTGAGCCGAGCCCGATCACAGCGAGGGCAGTCGCAGCGAGTCCACCGTCCAGCGGATGAGCTTTTGCTTGAAGCCGGTGTAGGGCGGGAAGAAGAGCTTGGCCATCATGATGGGGCCCGACTTGAGCACCGCGCGCTCGTGCGAGAAGGCCTTGAAGCCGTATTCGCCGTGGGCGTTGCCGATGCCCGAGTTGTTCACACCACCGAACGGCAGGTTGCCGTGGGCGTAGTGCAGCACGCAGTGGTTGATGGCGACGCCGCCCGAGCTGGTCTGGGCGATGAGGTCGCGCGTGCGGGCCTTGTCGGTGCTGAAAATGTACAGCGCCAGCGGCTTGGGGTTGGCGTTGATCTCGCGCACGACCTTGTCCAGGCTGGTGAAGCCGATGATGGGCAGCACGGGGCCGAAGATTTCTTCGGACATGATCGAAGCGTCTTGCGGGATCTGTTCGAGCAGGGTTGGCGCGATGAAGCACTGCGACACATCCACGTCGCCGCCCACGGCCACCTTGGCGCCGCGGCTGACGGCGTCCTGCAGCAGGCCGGCGATGCGCTGGGTGTGGCGCTGGTTGATGACGCGGGTCAGGTCGGGGCTGTTGCGCTGGGCCTCGGCCGTGGCGCCGTAGCGCTGGGCGATCACGGTGCGGCAGGCGGCCACGAAACGCTCGCGGATCGATTCGTGCACGAAAACGTGATCGGGCGCGACGCAGATCTGACCGCAGTTGGTCAGCTTGCCCCACATCAGGGTTTCAGCGGCCAGCTTGATGTCGGCGGTTTCGTCGACGATCACGGGCGACTTGCCGCCCAGCTCCAGCGTGACGCTGGTCAGGTGCTTGGCTGCAGCGGCCATCACGACCTTGCCCACGGCGGGCGATCCGGTGAAGAAGATGTGGTCGAAGGGCAGCTCGAGCAAGGCCTGCGAGGTCGGCAGGCTGCCTTCGAACAGGGCCACCTCGTTGGGCTGGAAGGTGGCGGCGATGACCTCGGCCATCACGGTGCTGACGGCGGGCGTCATCTCCGAAGGTTTGAGGATGACGGTGTTGCCGGCGGCCAGGGCCGAGACCAGCGGGCCGAAGCACAGGTTGAGCGGGAAGTTCCAGGGCGCGACGATGAGCACGCGGCCGCGCGGCTGCATCTCGACCCAGGCCTGCGTGCCCATGGTGGTCATGGTGGGCCACACGCGCTTGGGCTGGGCCCACTTTTTGAGGTTGCCGATGGCGTGACGGATCTCGTCGAGCACCGGCATGAACTCGGTGCCTTCGACCTCGGCGGAAGGCTTGTGGTAGTCCTTCTGGAAGGCCTTGTAGAAGTCCTCGCGGCGCGCCAGCATGGCTTCGCGCAGCTTCTTGAGCCGCGCGATGCGCTCGGCGATGGTGGACTCACGCCAGGCAATGGCCGTGGCCTCTTGTGAGGCGAAGACGCGGCGGATGTCTTCCGGGTTGGATTCGCCGGTCTGGGGGTCAACGAGGTGCATCATGGGTCGGTTCATGGCGGTCTCCATCGGTCTGGCGTGGCTGGGGATCAGCGAGCCGCCTTCTTGGCGGTCTTGGAGGCAGTCTTGGAAGCGGTCTTGGCAGCCGTCTTGGCAGCCGTCTTTTGAGCTGCCGCCTTCTTGGCTGCGGCCTTTTTCACAGGGGCCTTCTCAGCGGCCTGCTTCGCGGCGGGCTTGCCGGCTGCCTTGTTGGCCGGGGCCTTGGGCGCAGGCGCAGCGGACACCTTCTCGGCGGCTGGCTTGGCGGATTTTTTCGGGGCCTGAGACGCTGTGGCGGTCACCGTGGCAGCGGGCAGTTGTGCCAGGCCGGCGCGCAGCACCTCGTCAACGAATGCATTGAGCGTCACCTGACGGGCCGAGGCCAAATCACCCAGGCGCGCCACGAGCTCCTTGTTGAGCTTGACAGCGAACGGCACCAGGCCGGCCGCTTGGTCAAGCTTGCGCTGTTCCCGGCGATCAGGCAAGGCGGTCCCTTGCGCAAAGCGGCTGGGGACACCAGCGTGCTGCATCTGGCCCTGGATCTTGAGATTCAGGTTCTTGGCGAGGTCGGTTCGTTTCAGGCTCATGCGAAAACAGGGGGCGTCATGGCCCCAGGGGCGACAATGTCACAAACGTGGTGGGCGCGCATCTGAAGACGTCGCTCACCAAATCATGACATTGTGCCTGCAGCCACCCATCGGCGCAGCATGGCGCGACGCCGGTTTTCCCTGAGGCCAGCGCCGGTTTCCCCCGCATCACCTTCCCCATGACCCGTCTCCAGCAGATCACCTTCCCGCTTCGCAGCGAATTCATCACCCTGGACAGCCTGATCAAGGCCTGTGGCCTGGCCAACAGCGGGGGGCAAGCCAAGGCCATGGTGGCCGATGGCCTGGTGCAGGTCGATGGGCAGCAAGAGCTGCGCAAGACGGCCAAGATCCGGGCGGGCCAGGTGGTGAGCATGCCGGGGGCGCGCATCCGGGTCGAGACCGATGAGTCTGGCGAAACGGACGCCAGCGACGCGGGCTGAGCAACTTTTACCGTCCGGCGTTGCACGCGCCACAGTGTCCTCGTTTGGCACAGGGGAATGGCCCGATGCGGAGCAGGGTTTCCCTGGGGCAGGATCTTCGGCGGCCCTCACAAGGGGCCTGAACCAACGGAGAACCCCCATGTCCCAGACGACGTCCCGCATCCACGAGCAAGACCTGCCCAAGACCCCGGCCAACCACGCCCCCTTCACCCCGCTGAGCTTCCTGGAGCGCACGGCGGCCGTCTACCCGGACCGACTCGCCATCTTGCACGGCAGCTTGCGCCAGACCTGGTCGCAAACCCACGACCGGTGCCGCCAGCTCGCCAGCGCCCTGCGCCAACGCGGCATCGCCATCGGCGACACGGTGGCGGTGATGCTGCCCAACACGCCTCCCATGGTCGAAGCCCACTTCGGCATCCCCATGGCCGGCGCGGTGCTCAACACGCTCAACACCCGGCTGGACCCCGAGGCCATCGCCTTCATGCTCGACCACGGCGAGGCCAAGGCCATCGTGGTCGACCCCGAATTCAGCGGCACCATCGCCGCCGCGCTCAAGCTGCGCACGCGCCCCGAGCCCATCCTGGTGATCGACACCGAAGACGCGCTTTTCACTGGCAAGGCCGAGCGCATCGGCAGCCTGACCTACGAGCAACTGCTGGCCGAAGGCGATGCCAACTTCGACTGGCACATGCCCGAAGACGAGTGGAACGCCATCAGCCTGAACTACACCTCGGGCACCACCGGCAACCCCAAGGGCGTGGTCTACCACCACCGGGGCGCGGCCATGAACGCTGTCTCCAACATCCTCGAATGGGACATGCCCAAGCACGCCACCTACCTGTGGACGCTGCCGATGTTCCATTGCAATGGCTGGTGCTTCCCGTGGACGGTGGCCGCGCGCGCGGCCGTCAACGTCTGCCTGCGCCGCGTGGACCCCAAGGCCATTTTTGATGCCATCCGCACGCATGGCGTGACCCACTACTGCGGCGCACCCATCGTGCACGCGGCCATGGTGGCGGCACCGGCCGAACTCAAACAAGGCATCACCCACCAGGTCAAGACCATGGTCGCCGGCGCCGCGCCCCCCGCCGCCATGATCGAAGGCATGGAGCAGATGGGCTTCGACCTCACCCACGTCTACGGCTTGACCGAGATCTACGGACCGGCGGCCGTGTGCGTCAAGCACGCCGAGTGGGACGAGCTCGACGTGGGTGAGCGCGCCCGCCTGAACGCGCGCCAGGGCGTGAACTACCACCTGCAACGCGGCATCGCCGTGATGGACCCGTTGACCATGCAGCCCGTGCCCGCCGATGGCGAGACCATGGGCGAGATCATGTTCCGCGGCAACATCACGATGAAGGGCTACCTCAAGAACCCCAAGGCCACCGAAGAGGCCTTTCGCGGCGGCTGGTTCCACACCGGCGACCTGGCCGTGATGTACCCCGACGGCTACGTCAAGATCAAGGATCGCAGCAAGGACATCATCATCTCGGGCGGCGAGAACATCTCGTCCATCGAGGTCGAAGACGTGCTCTACCGCCACCCCGCCGTGATGGCCGCTGCCGTGGTCGCCAAGCCCGACGAGAAATGGGGCGAAACACCCTGCGCCTTCATCGAGCTCAAGGCAGGCGCCCAGGTCACGGCCGAAGACATCGTCCAGCACTGCCGCCAGCACCTGGCGGGCTTCAAGGTCCCGCGCGCGGTGGTGTTCGGCGAGCTGCCCAAGACGTCGACCGGCAAGATCCAGAAGTTCGAGCTGCGCAAGCAGGCCGGCTCGGCCACCGCGATCAACGTTTGAGCCAGGGGCGCCGGGTTCAGCCCGACGTGACAAGGGCGTGACCGCGGCATTGCCGCCACGCTCTGTCGTCGCCCGTCAACAAATCGGGCGTCCATCGTTCACCCCCTGAAATCACCGCCTTTTGTGCCCCCTTGCAGAGCAGAAAACCCGTGATGACCCTCACGAAGCGAGGCCGGCACTTGTAACATGATGTTGGTTTCACGGGAGGTTGCAGGTCTGGACCTGGGCGCGACCGTGCCACCGCTCACGCTCACCCCAGACGGAGTCACGTTGCATGCCCGCTGCCGCCCTGCCCCGGGACGAAGACCTGAGACTGGCTGTGCTCGACAGCCTGGGGCTGCTGGAGATCGGCCTGGACGACGCCTTGCAACGCCTGAGCACCACCATCGCCGAAGTGCTCGATGTGCCGGTGTGCGTGATCACCCTGCTCGACCGCGACACGCTGTGGTTCAAGGCCCACCATGGCACCCGGCACACGCATTGGCGGCGAGAGCAGAGCCTGTGCGCGCACGTGATCGCCAGCGGCCGCCCCATCCTCGCGCATGACTTGCGTCTTGACGAGCGTTTCGCGGACCTCGAGCTCGTCACCCTGCGCGTGCCGCCCCTGCGCTTTTACGCCGGCATGCCCCTGGTGTTTGAAGACCAGGTGGTGGGCACCGTGGCCGTGCTCGATCAGCGTCCTCGTCATGACTTCGACGAGCGCAAGCTGGCCCAACTCGCGCGTTTCACACAGCTCGCACACGACCAGTTGCAGCAGCGCCGGGAAGGTCAGCTCAGTCGTCAGGAACGCACCCTGTTTGCCGAAGGGCCCGTTGGCGCGGTCGTGTGGGACACCAGCACGCCACCGCGCGCCACCTACCTGTCTGCCAACCTCGACGCGCTGCTGGGCGACCACCTGGCGCGCGAGTTGCGCAGCGGCCGCCCCTTCGAGACCATCGTCCACCCCGATGACCAGGAGCTGTGGCGCACCGGCCTGAGCAGTCACCAGGTCGGCGAGCTGCCCGAGCTGGAGATCAGCTACCGGCTGCAGACCAGCGGCCGGCACCCACGCTGGATCAACCAGGTCACCCAGGCCGACCGCGACGAGCACGGCCGACTGCGCCGCATCCGTGGCTACCTGTTCGACCTCACGCGACAAAAGCAGCTCGAGGCCTCGATCGAATCCACGAAAGAGCGGCTCTACCTCGCGCTGGAATCGGCCCGCATCGGCACCTGGGACCTCAACCTCGCCACGCAAGAGCGCCTGCTCAACACACGCGCCGCGGCCATGCTGGGCTACCGAGAAGACGAGCTTGAGCACAGCCAGCTGGCCTGGATGGACCTGGTGCACCCGCACGACCGCATGGCCATTGAACGTGCCAGCGAGCGCTACCGCGACCGCGACAACGACGTCGTCGTGGTCGAGTACCGCATCCGCCACAAGCGCGGCCACCACGTCTGGGTGCGCAGCCACGGCCGCGTCGTCGAGCACGACCGCCGAGGCGAGCCGCGCCGCGTGGTCGGCACCCTCATCGACATCACCGAGGACAAACAAAAGGAAGGCCTGCGCAACCGCCAGCGCCAGCTGCTGGACCTGCTCAACCAGGCACAAACCTCTTTCCTGCTCAACCGCAGCGTGCAAGAGGCATGCGAGGCGCTGTTCGAGCCCCTGCTGCGCATCAGCGACTGCCACTTCGGCTTCATCGGCGTCGTGCAGCGCGACACGCAGGGCCGGCCTTACCTGCGCATCCCCACGCTGTCCGACAACGAATGGCGCGACACGCTCACCGACCCGCTGGTGGACACGCCCCGGCGCGAGTCGGCCGTGCTGCGAGCGCTCGACAGCTGCTTCGGCCAGGCTGTCACGACCAACGAGGTCGTGCTCATCAACCACCCGGTGCGCCACCCACTGGCGGGCGAGCTGCCCCAGCACCGCGCCGAGTTGCGCAACTTCCTGGGCCTGCCCATCCGCTTCGATCAACAGGTGGTGGGCATGATCGGGTTGGGCAACCGCCCGGAAGATTTCGACGAGACCCTGGTGCAGTTGCTCGAACCCCTGGTGGTGACGCTGGGCACGCTCTTTCACGCCCGCGAGCAGGAAACCGCGCGCGAAGCCGCCGAGGCCGAGCTCATGCGCCTGGCCAGCCGCGACACGCTCACGGGCCTGGCCAACCGCCGCCAGTTCTTCGACGTGGCGGACGCGGGCCTGGCCCAGACGCGCCGCTATGGCAGCCCCCTGACCGTGGCCCTGATGGACCTGGACCACTTCAAGCACATCAACGACACGCATGGCCACGCGGCCGGTGACGCCGTGCTCAAGGCATTCGCCGAGGTGCTGCGAGAGTCGCTGCGAGACAGCGACACGGCCGCTCGCATCGGCGGCGAGGAGTTCGCGGTGCTGCTGAGCAACACGCCGCAAGACGAGGCCATGAATGCGCTGGAGCGCGTGCGCGCGTCGCTCGACATGCACCCCATCGAGGTCGGCGCGCACACCATCCGCGCCACCGTGAGCATCGGCGCCGTGCAGTGGCGCCCCGAACACCACGGCATCGATGCCATGATGGCCCAGGCCGACGAGGCCCTCTATGCCGCCAAGCGCCTGGGCCGCAACCGCATCCACCTGCACCGCCACGACCTGGACCCCGGCACCTCCCCACCCGCCCCGCGCGCGGCGAACGACGCGGCTTGAGTTACCGTAACGGCCTGGCGCAACCCGCGCCGACCCAGCCCCGGAAACGACCATGAACCTGTTCACCGCGTTGCACAGCGCCTGGCCCGTCACGCGCCAGGACGCCGCCATCCTGACCGAGCGAGGCACCTGGAGCTGGGACGACCTGGACCGCGCCACGGCCATGGTGGCCAACCTGCTGGAGAGCTTGCACCTGCCGCAGCGCAACGGCCACCCGCCCATCGTGGCCGCGCACGTGGACAAGTCGGTCGAGTCGCTGGTGCTGTACCTGGCCACTTTGCGCTGCGGCGCCGTCTTCCTGCCACTGAACCCGGCTTACCGCTCGGCCGAGCTGGGCTACTTCCTGGAAGATGCCCGCCCCGCCGTGCTGGTGTGTCGCCCCGAAGACCAGGAATGGGTGATCCCGCTGGCCGCGCACGGACAGGTCGGTCACCTCTTCACCTTGGGCACACAAGGCAACGGCAGCTTGCTGACGCACGCCAGCCTGCACAGCGATGTGCACGAACCTGCGTCCCGACATGAAGGCGACCTGGCCGCCATCCTCTACACCTCGGGCACCACCGGCCGCAGCAAGGGCGCCATGCTCACGCACGGCAACCTGCTGAGCAACGCGCGCACCCTGCTGCGCCACTGGGACTGGCGCCACGACGACTGCCTGGTCCACGCCCTGCCCATCTTCCACATCCACGGCCTGTTCGTGGCCTGCCATTGCGCGCTGCTCTCGGGCACGCCCATGCGCTGGATCGATGCCTTCCAGCCTGGCGAGGTGCTCAAGCACATCGCCGATCGCAACACACCACAGGCCACGCTGTTCATGGGCGTGCCGACGATGTACGGCCGCCTGTTGACGCACCCGCAACTCAAGCACGATGCAGTGCAAGGCATGCGCCTGTTCATCAGCGGCTCGGCGCCCTTGCTGCCCGCCGCCTTCGAAGCCTTCCAGGCCCGCACCGGCCACACCATCCTCGAGCGCTACGGCATGAGCGAGACCGGCATGCTGTGCTCCAACCCCTGCCGCAGCCGCGAGGGCACGCGCATGGCTGGCAGCGTCGGCAAGCCCTTGCCCGGCACCCAGTTGCGCATCGTCGATGACCAAGGTGCAGCGCTGACCAACGGCGAGACCGGCCACGTCGAGGTGCATGGCCCCAACGTCTTCGTCGGCTACCTCGGCATGCCGGAGAAAACCGCCGAAGCCTTCACACCCGATGGCTGGTTTCGCACTGGCGACGTCGGCCGCATCGACGACGACGGCCGCGTGCACCTGGTCGGCCGCGCCAAAGACCTCGTCATCACCGGCGGTCTCAACGTCTACCCGGCCGAGGTCGAAAGCCTGCTCGACCGCCTGCCCGGCGTGACCGAGTCGGCCGTCATCGGCGTGCCCCACCCCGACTTCGGCGAAGGCGTGGTGGCCGTGCTCACCAGCCAGCCCGGCCACGTGCTCGATGAGGCCGAGGTCATTCGGGCCATGCGCGAGCAACTCTCGGCCTACAAGTGCCCCAAGCGTGTCTTCGTGACCGACGAGCTGCCGCGCAACGCGATGGGCAAGGTGCAGAAGAACGTGCTGCGCCAGCGACATGCCGATGCGTTCGCCGACGCGCTCGATTCAGAGGCGCAACCACCTCAAGCCCGCACCGGCTCCTGACGCTTCACCTGCCAGAATTCAACGCCCGCGCTCACCCTGCGCTCTCGCCCCGTGCTCAACACCAGGCCCTTGACGCCATCAGGGCCGCGTCCCCCTGAGGAGCCCCCCTTGGACATCCCGTCTCTGCAAACCAGCGTCAGCCCCGAAGAGTGGCAACTGCGCCTGGACCTCGCCGCCGCCTACCGCCTGGTGGCCCTTCACGGCTGGAGCGACCTGGTCTTCACCCACATCTCGGCGCGCATTCCCGGCCCCGAGCACCACTTCCTCATCAACCCCTACGGGCTGATGTTCGACGAGATCACCGCCTCCAGCCTGGTCAAGGTCGATCAGGACTGCCACAAGCTCAGCGACTCGCCCTTCCCCGTCAACCCGGCCGGCTTCACCATCCACAGCGCCATCCACGCCGTGCGCGAAGACGCGGGCTGCGTGCTGCACACCCACACGCGCGCTGGCGTGGGCGTGTCGGCCCAACGCGATGGGGTGCTGCCCATCTCGCAGCAAAGCACCTTCGTGCTGGCTTCGCTGGCCTATCACGACTACGAAGGCGTGGCCTTCCGCGAAGACGAGAAGCCGCGCCTGCAAGCCGACCTGGGCGACAAGAACTTCCTCATGCTGCGCAACCACGGCCTGCTCACCGTGGGCCGCACCATCGCCGACGCCTTCCTGCACATGTACATCTTCGAGAGCACCTGCCAGATCCAGCTGGCCGCACAAAGCGGCGGTGTGCCACTGACCGAGGTCAACCCGCAAATCGTGCAAGGCGTGGCTCACGCCATGAAGGTGCAGACCGGCGGCATGGGCGGCGCCTTCGTGTGGCCCGCGCTGATCCGCAAGCTCGACCGCGTCGACACGGGCTGGCGCGCATGAACAAGGTCGCCATCCTCGCCGGCATGGTCGCCGGCTCGCTGTTGCTGGGCACGTTGGTGGTGGTCGGCGGCGACCGAATGAAGGCGCCGGCCCCTGAGGCCAGCCAGACCGCGGGCACCGAGTCCGCGCCGGGCCTGCCCTGGCAGATCGAGGCGCGCCCCGATGGCAGCAGCCGCGTCATGGGCATGACGCTGTCCAACGGGTCCGATGCCAGCACGCTGGCCGACGTGCGGCGCCTCTTCGGCGCCGAAGTGCAGGTCGCCATCATCGCGGCGCCGGGTGAAGCCGGCTCGCTCGAAGCCTTCGTGGACCCGGCCCAGCTCGGCTTCGTCAGCGGCAAGCTCGTGGTCACGGCCCGGCTCGACGACGCCGCGCTGAAGGGCCTGCGCGAGCGCGCCATCAAAAGCGACTTCATGGAAAGCGCCACCCGCAAGTACACGCTCGCGCCGGAAGACGAGGCCCAGGCCCTGAAGGCCCCCATCGCCTCCTTGAGCTTCATCCCGCAGGCGCGCCTGGACGTCGACGCGATCCTGGCCCGCTTCGGGAAACCCGCGCGCCGCGTGAAAAGCAACGGCCACCTGGAACACTTCCTCTACCCCGACAAGGGCCTGGACGTGATCCTCGACACCGAAGGCAAGGAGCTGCTGCAGTACGTGGCCCCAGCGGCTTTCGAGCGGCTGAGCGCACCGCTGGCCACCAGCCAGCCCCCTGGTCCCTGACCGGGGGTCAAACCCGCGAGTCAAACGGGCGTTCGGTCGCCCACCCTCGTGAGAAGCATCACGCCACCCCGTCCGCCTGCCTGGCTGGCATCGCCACGCACGGGCAGGCTTGCCTTATCGTCGCTTCATCACCCCGATGGAGACACCCGTGCAGGCACAGCCCCTCCTGTCGCCGACGTCCGCCGAGCCGGCGCCCCTGACCCACGCCCTGACCTGCTGGCAAGGCTGGCAAGACCTCACCGATCGGCTGGAGCCATTGCTCGCAGCCCCGTTTGATCAAGCCCACTTCGGCCAATCCATCGAAACCTGCGCACGCACGGTGCTCAACCTGTGCCAGCAGGACGCCGACGTCGCCATCGCCTTCATGGTGCACGACACCCCTGACAAGCTGCAGCGCTACGGTGTGCTGCATGCGGTGCACACGGCCATGCTGCTGGCCCTGGTCGCCCGTCGCCGCGACTGGAGCCCGACGCTGTCCTTCAGCGCCGTGCAAGCCGGTCTGACGATGAACCTGTCCATCACCGCCCTGCAGTCGGCCCTGGCGCTGCAAACCGAGCCCCTGAGCCTGATCCAGCGCGCCGACATCCACGCCCACCCGCAAGCGAGCGTGCAACGCCTGCGCGAGCTGGGGGTCACCGACGAAGACTGGTTGCAGGCCGTGCTGCAGCACCACGAGCAGGCCGATGGCAAGGGCTACCCCGCCGGCATGACCCAGGTCAGCCTGCTGGCCGACGCCTTGCGCACCTGCGACGTCTACAGCGCCAAGATGGCGCCGCGCGTGGGCCGCAGCGTGATGCAATCACCGCAGGCGGCCACGCAGATCTTTCGCGAGCGCAGCGCCAACTACTTCGGCGCCACGCTGACGCGAGAAATGGGCCTGTACCCACCCGGCACCCTGGTGCATTTGTCCAGTGGTCAAGAGGCGGTGGCCGTGCGACGCGGCACGGACCTCGGCTTGCCCGTGGTCGTCACCCTGCAAGACACCGGCGACGGTCGGTGGGCGCCCCTGGCCCGCGTGCAGACCCAAGACACCCACTTGGCCATCACCATGGTGCACGAAGCCAACGAATGGGCCCACCGCCTGGACATGCGGCAAGTGCTGACGCTTTGCTGAAAAACGCCGCCGGGAGCCGCCGAGTGAATCCCGCCTCCCTCAAGCCCTCAGCGTGACTTCAAGCCCGCCTTGATTTGAACGATCTCGGCGTCCTTTTCTTCCCAAAGGCCGTTGATCCAACGCTGCAGCGCCGCGCGGTCGGCCGCCTGCCCCTGCTCGTTCACCAGCAGCTCTTTGGGGATCGGTCGCGTCTGAACCCGGACGATGACCTCCGGGATCCGGCCTGTCATCAGGTCCATGAAGGTCGGCACCCCGCCCGGGTACACGATGGTCACGTCCACCATGCCATCGAACAGCTCGCCCATGGTCTCCAGGGCCATGCCCACACCGCCCGTCTTGGGCTTGAGCAGGTGCCGGTAGGGAGACTTCTGCTGCGCGTGCTTGTCCGGCGTGTGGCGCGTGCCCTCCATGAAGCTGATCACCGAGGTCGGGATGACTTTGAATTTCTCGCAAGCCTTGCGCGCGGTCTCCAGGTCCTTCTGCGCGGAGGCGCCACCACGGCGCTTCATGAAAGGAAAGTCCAGCGCCCACCAGGCCAGGCCCATGATCGGCACGTAGATCAGCTCATGCTTGATGAAGAACTTGAGCAGCGGGATCTTGCGGTTGAACACCCATTGCAGCACCAGGATGTCGACCCAGCTTTGGTGGTTGCAACTCACCAGGTACCAGCCACGGTAACGCAGGCCATCGACACCCGAAACCTGCCAGCGGGTGCGCCCCACCGAGTTCATCCAGAACTTGTTGACCCCGATCCAGCTCTCGGCGATGGCGCTGAGCACCGCATCGATCACGCGGCGCACGAACCGAAACGGCAGCACCAGCTTGACCAGCGCCAGCGGCAACAGGAAAGAGATGTGGAACAGCGTGTTGATCAGCAGCACCAGGCTGGCGAACAGGGCCTTGAGGGCATTCATGGGCAAAAGGGGCAACGAGCCCCTTGGTTGAAACACCCGAATTATGTGCACAGATGTGCAGCAATTCGCAGGATGCCCCCTGTCGCCGAGCTGTCACACACACCTGTCATGCTCGCCAATTGCGTTGCCCACACCCGAAATCCGCCATGGACCAGCCCCTGCCCCCCCTCGACCCCGAACTGCTTCGCCGCCTGCAGGACGACATCCTCGACAGCTACGACGAGGAGCTGGAGCAAGAACTCGACGACCGATTCATCGACCAGCAGGCCGGGCGCCCCAGCGAGCAGCAGGAACTGCGCCGCCTGTACTTCCGTGAGCTCTTTCGCCTGCAGGGCGAGCTGGTCAAGCTGCAGGACTGGGTGGTGCACACCGGAGAGCGCGTGGTGGTGCTCTTCGAAGGCCGCGACGCAGCAGGCAAGGGCGGCGCCATCAAGCGCATCACCCAGCGCCTGAACCCGCGCGTGTGCCGCGTGGCCGCCCTGCCCGCCCCCAATGACCGGGAAAAGACCCAGTGGTACTTCCAGCGCTACGTGGCGCACCTGCCCGCCGCTGGCGAGATCGTGCTGTTCGACCGCAGCTGGTACAACCGCGCCGGCGTCGAGCGCGTCATGGGTTTTTGCTCTGACGAAGACCTCGAAGAGTTCTTCCGCTCCGTGCCCGAGTTCGAGAAGATGCTGGTGCGCAGCGGCATCCGCGTCATCAAGTACTGGTTCTCCATCTCCGACGAAGAGCAAAGCGCGCGCTTCATCGCCCGCATCAACGACCCGCTCAAGCAGTGGAAGCTCAGCCCGATGGACTTGGAGAGCCGCCGCCGCTGGGAGGACTACACCCGCGCCAAAGAGGTGATGCTCGAGCGCACGCACATCCCTGAGGCGCCCTGGTGGGTGGTGCAGGCCGTCGACAAGAAACGCGCCCGCCTGAACTGCATCCACCACCTGCTGGAACAATTCGACTACCACGAGGTCGAGCACCAGCCGGTGCACCTGCCCCCGCGCGAGCGCCGCGAAGACTACATCCGCAACCCGGTGCCCGACTCCATGCACGTGCCTGCGGTGTACTGAGCCCCAAGTGCGCGACGGCTGAAACCGCCAATAGTCAACACCCGCTAGCCATGCACTGACCGTAGACTGGGGCCGTCCCGGACCACGGTTCAGGAGTATTGCATGGCACCCAACCGCCTCAGCCTGTCGGCGCTGTTCATCCGTTTGATGGCGGTGGCGCGCCATCGGTTCATCGTCGAGCTGACAGCGATCTTCCTGTTGGTGTGGGTGCTGTGCGGCGTGCTGATCTACGTCTTCGAGGCCCCCGGCAACCCGCGACTGCTGTCGATCTGGGACGCGCTGTACGCCATGCTGGTGACCATGACCACCTCGGGTGACTCGGCGGTGGCGCCTCACAGCACCGGCGGGCGCTGGGTGATGGCCGTGGCGCTGCTGACCTCGAAACTGCTCACTGCCCTGTTGTGCGCGCTGGCAGCGGCGGTGCTCATCGAGCGCAAGGTACGCGAAGAAATGGGGTTGAAGATGCACCAGTTCGACCAGCACATCGTCATCATCGGCTGGAACCTCAAGGGGCCGCACCTGCTGCAGACCCTGCGTCACGACCCGCTGCTGGCCCACCAGCCGATCGTCGTGATGGCCGACATGGAGCAAAAACCGGTCAACGACCCGCTGCTGCACTTCACGCGGGTCAGCAACCCCATCCGGGGCGACGCCATCGAGCGCGCAGGGCTCGCTCGAGCGTCCACGGTGGTGGTGCTGGCCAACTACAACGAGAAGTCGCACGCCGACGCCCTGAGCGCCATCAATTGCATGATGAGCCGGCAGGCCAGCCCGCGCGCGCGCATCATCGTCGAACTTCTGGACCCGTCCCAGCGGCCATACATGGAGGCGGCCGGCGCCAACGAGGTGGTGGGCATCGGCGAGGTGGGTGGCTTCCTGCTCGCAGAAGCGACCATCGGCAACGAGCCCGCCAAGCAACTGCTGGCCCATGTCGCCGAGGGAATCCGCCAACAGAAGCAGGCCAACGAGGCCCGCGAGGAGCAGGTGCGCCCAGCCTCGCAACGCCCCGCCTGCGTGAAATGACCTGCTCGGGCACACCGCGTCCTCAAACGCGTTAGGCTGACGGGTTGAACACCCGATGCGGAGCCTTCCTGTGCTGAGCTGGTTCGAGAACAGAGTCGACCCCTACCCCGAGACACACCCCAGCCCCCCTCCGAAAGGCTTCATGGCCTTCGTCTGGGCCGGCACCCAAGGCATGCGCCCGTGGCTGCTCGCCATGACCCTGCTGACCGCCAGCATCGGCGCCTTCGAGGCCTTGCTCTTCAACATGATGGGCGGCATCGTCGAGCGGCTCTCGAACGTGCCGCCAGGCAAGTTCTGGGAGCACACCGAAGGCCACCTGCTCGCCCTGGCCGCGGTGCTCATGGCCAGCCCGCTGGTGGTCTGGCTGCACACCACGCTCAAGCACCAGACGCTGGCGGGCAACTTCCCCATGCGCCTGCGCTGGGTCTTTCACCGCCTGATGCTCAGCCAGAGCCTGAGCTTCTACCAGGACGAGTTCGCCGGCCGCGTGGCCGCCAAGGTCATGCAGACCGCGCTGGCGGTGCGCGACACCTGTTTCATCCTGGGTGACATCCTGGTCTTCGTGGTCATCTACTTCTTCACGATGACGGCCGTGGTCGGCGGCTTCGACCTGCTGCTGATGGCGCCCTTCCTGAGCTGGCTGGCGCTCTATGCCCTGGCCGTGCGCTGGTTCGTGCCGCGCCTGAGCCGGGCCGCGCGCAGCCAGGCCGATGCGCGCTCGCTGATGACCGGCCGCGTCACCGACGCCTACACCAACATCACCACCGTCAAGCTGTTCTCGCACGCCAACCGCGAAGCCGGCTACGCCCGCTCGGCCATGCAGGAGTTCATGAAGACCGTGCACGGGCAAATGCGCCTGGTCACCGGCTTCGAGGTGGTCAACCACACGCTGAGCATGCTGCTGATCCTGTCCACTTCGGGCGTGGCCCTGTGGCTGTGGACGCAAGGCCAGGTCGGCATCGGCGGCGTGGCAACGGCCACGGCCATGGCGCTGCGCCTGAACGGCATCTCGCACTGGATGATGTGGGAGATGGCCTCGCTGTTCGAGCACATCGGCACCGTTCAGGACGGCATCAACACGCTGTCCAAACCGCACACCGTGCTCGACCGCCCGGGCGCGCCCTCGCTGCAGGTGTCCCAAGGTGAAGTTCATTTCGACAACGTGCGCTTCAGCTATGGCGGCCAGCGCACCGTCATCGACGGCCTGAACCTGCGCATCCGCCCTGGCGAAAAAATCGGCCTGGTGGGGCGCTCCGGCGCGGGCAAGACCACCATCCTCAACCTGCTGCTGCGCTTCTACGACGTCGAGTCGGGCCGCGTGCTGATCGACGGGCAGGACATTTCGCAGGTGCAGCAAGACAGCGTGCGTGCGCAGGTCGGCATGGTCACGCAGGACACCTCTTTGCTGCACCGCTCGGTGCGCGACAACATCCTCTACGGCCGGCCCGATGCCTGCGACGCCGACATGGTCCGCGCGGCCGAACGCGCCGAGGCAATCGACTTCATCCACACGCTGACCGATCCGCACGGCCGCCACGGCTTCGAAGCCCACGTGGGCGAGCGCGGCGTCAAACTCTCCGGTGGGCAACGCCAGCGCATCGCCATCGCCCGCGTCATGCTCAAGGACGCGCCCATCCTGCTGCTCGACGAGGCCACCAGCGCGCTCGACTCCGAGGTCGAGGCCGCCATCCAGGGCAGCCTCTACAAGCTCATGGAGGGCAAGACCGTGGTGGCCGTGGCGCACCGCCTGTCCACCATCGCGGCCATGGACCGCCTCATCGTCATGGACCAGGGCCGCATCGTTGAGGAGGGCGACCACGCCTCGCTGCTGGCCAGGGGCGGCTTGTACGCGCGCCTTTGGGCACACCAAAGTGGTGGCTTCCTCATCGAAGAGGACGATGGCGAACCTGCCCCTGTCGCAGAGCGCGCAAGCTGATCACCAAGGCAAAGGCTCACCGGTGTGATCCAGGAACCCGCCCGTGTGTCCGCTACCCAGGCCGTCGATGACCGCAAGCAAGCGCTCTGCCGCCTCGGCTGGCGAGCGCACCGTCAGGCCTGCGTGCGAGAAGGGCTGCGACAGCCCCGTGTCGACCGTGCCAGGGTGCAGGGCGACGCAAATGGCCTGCGGGTGGCTGCGCGCCAGCTCGATCGACGCCGTGCGCACGAACTGGTTGAGTGCGGCCTTGGCAGCGCGGTAGCCCCACCAACCTCCCAACCGGTTGTCACCGATGCTGCCCACCTTGGCAGACAAGGTCGCGAACACCGCTCGCTGATGCCTGGGCAACAGCGGCAGGAAGTGCTTCATCAGCAGTGCGGGCCCGGTGGCGTTGACCGCAAACTGGTGCGCCAGGTGCGCAGGGTCCAGTTGGCGCCAGCTCTTCTCGGGCATCCAGCCCTGGCCATGCAACCAGCCCGTGGCGTCGATCACGAACTGCAGCGAGCGTTCGCTGGCCAGAAGGTGAGCCTTCACCGCTTGCGCGCTGGCAGCGATGGTGCCCTCGTCGAGCAGATCGAGCGCAGGCGTCGAATGGCGCGACAAAGCCATGACCTCGGCCTGAGGCCAACGCAGCGCCGCCGCGTCCACAAAGGCCCGCCCCAGCCCACCGCTGGCCCCGATGACGAGCACCAGCCCGCGTGGGTCGGTGGCGCTGCTCATGCCGACCTCGGCAGGCTCACGCCTTCTGCGATGGCCACGGTCGCCAGGGCCTCTTCCATCATGGCCCGGGCATGGCCAGCGATGCGGTAGAGGTAAGCGTGCAGGGCCACGTCCGCCGGTTGACGGCTCTCGCAATCAGCGCTGTAGGTCTCGAACTGCCCCAGCAAGGTGATGAGCTCTGCCAGGTGCTTGGGGCATTCGCAGGCCACCTTCGGCATCTGGGCAATCAGCGCGACCAGGTCGGCGCTGTCAAAACGCGGCGCAGGCGCCGGGTCAGGCAAGGCCTGCAGGGCCTGACCCACGCTGAACCAGCCTCGCACCGCCTCCAGGACGGTCTGCCTGAACTCATCCGGGTGCAGCGGCGAGCGCCGCAAAACCGCCGCCCGCGCGCGCAGGGCCTCGAGCACCTGGGAGTTGGCAAAACCGTGGATGACGATCATCTGCCTGGCGCCCACGTGCCGCATCAGCCGCCCCAGCCAGTCCACCGACTCCATGTGCACAGAGCCGAGGTCCGCCAGGATCAGGTCGGCCCTCATTTGCTGAGCGGCCATCTCTGAAGCCGCGCTCTCGTCCAGCGCACCGATCACCCGCACGCCCTGCAGGCCGCGCAGGGACTCCGTCCAGCGGGCGCCAGCGCCCTGCCCCACCAACAGCAACCGCACCTCCTCGGCGCTGGCCGAGCCGGGAGAGCGCACCGGCGTCATCACCTGCCCCGTCGTCACGGCTGCCTCGGCTTGCTCGGCCTCGCTGGCCAGGTCTTGCAGCTGATGGGTTTCCAGCCTGGCCAACATGCTGATGGCATGTCCCTTGTTCACCATTTGCTTGATCAACACCAAGCGCCGGACATCCTGGCTGGAATACAGTCGGTGTCCGGAGGGCGCCTGAGAAGGCCCCACCACGCTGTAGCGTCGCTCCCACACGCGCAACGTGGCCACCGGGATGTTCACCATCCTGGCAGCTGCGCTGCTGCGATAACGTGGCAACGTTGCGTCGCCGAGATCTTGTGCTTCAGCCATTTCTAGACTCCGATCAGTTGAATCAGGTTTGACCCCAACGAAGCTGATTTGACCTCAGACAGGCCAGCACAAAACGGACAAAAATACGTCAAAGGCAGTTCAACGCCTTTTCCTTCCCCCACCACGGAGAACCCACCATGACCAGTCGCCGTCAATTCATCATGACCATCGTCCCGGCTGCAGCCACCCTGGGCGCTGTCACCGGCATGACCAGTGCCCACGCCCAAGCAGCCAAGGTCGATGAAAAAGACCCCGCCGCCGTGGGCCTTGGTTACAAGCACGACGCCACCAAGGTCGACGCCAAAAAGTACCCTCAGTACAAGGCCGGCAACAACTGCGCCAACTGCCAGTTCTACCAAGGCAAGGACGCCTGGGGCGTTTGCCCGCTGCTGGGCGGCAAACAAGTTGCAGGCAAGGGCTGGTGCCAGGCCTGGGCCAAGAAGGCCTGAAGCTCGGTGTTGCGGTGGCCGGCCGGCCCCACACCGGCTGGTGCGTCGCAACCAGCAACGACGCCAAAACAAAAGCCCGTCAGGCTCACGCCGGACGGGCTTTTTCAATGGCGCTGAAGCGGGCGTGGCCATGGCCACGCTGCGTCATGCCGTCAAACGGCTCAGGCTTGCAGCGGCGTGATGCCGGCAATCGCCCACTCGCGGCCGCCATCGAGCGGTTTGACCAGGTGCCACAGTTCGTTGAACGGCTCGGCGCCCTGGCCCGCTTCCTCGCGGATCAGGCCGCTGAAGCGCACCGAAGCCACCCACTGGCCATTTTCCTGGGCCGTGTCGACCAACTCGGCGTCAAGCTGCATGACATCGGTCTGCTGGGCGGACTGACCGCGCTCCTGCAAGTCCAGGCGCAGCGATGCGAACAACTCCGGCGTGGTGAACTTGCGCAGGTCGTCGAGGTTGGCCTCGTCGTTGGCGGCCTGCAGGCGGATGAAGATCATCTTGGCGATGCGGGTGAAGCCATCGGCGTCAAAGCCTTCAGGGCGGGCTGGCGCTGCAGCAGTGCCGAAGCCGGCAGCGGACGCACCATTCGCCTGACCACCGCCGAAGACCCCGTGCGCCTCACGCGCCATGGACGAACCCATGGCCTGCTGCGAACCGGCCAGACCTGCCGGAGCTGGCGATCCCTGGAAGGGTGCGCCAGCACCCGCCAATTGAGGACCTGCCGGCTGCGCACCACGCATGCGGCGCACGACCCAGGCGATGGCCACCATGGCCACCACACCGAGCAGGGCCATCATCATGAAATTGGCGAGCTCTTCACCAAAGCCAAGGTGGCTGGCCAACGCGGCCAGACCCAAACCTGCGGCCAGGCCAGCGATCGGCCCCATCCAGGAGCGCTTGGCAGGCTGGGCTGCGGCGGGGGCCGCTGCGTTGGCCGGCGCGGCCTGAGCCGGCTTGGCGGCCTGGTTGGGCGTGGCGTTCTGGGCTGGCGGTGAGCTGTCGGCCTGCTTGGCGGGCATCTGGCGTTGCATGCCGGAAGCACGGCCGCTGCCCAGGCGCTTGGCCTCGGACTCGATCGGGGCCACCGACAGGGTGACGCCGGCCAAGGCCACGGCGAACGATGCAAAGACACTGGTGATGCGCTGGCGGATCATCGTTGGAAAGCCCCTTTCTTGGGCGAATCGGACACGTCGTCATTGTGCGGTGCAGGCCCCCTGTGCGTGCAGCGCACAAGGCCTTGAAACGTCGGCTTTACAAAAAACAACCCGCAGCCCCAGGGCGGCCTGCGAGGTTTCGGTCACCACATCGGTGAAGCGGACACGGCCAACCCCCAATAAGACCCCGCCTCGCCTGGGGGATCCGCACACCCGGGCAGCGCCCGCCCAGGCGACAATGTCGGGTTGTCTGCCGACGCGCCCACCCGCGTCATCCCCATGCCCGAACTGACCGTCGCCCCGCCCCGCCCCCAGGCCAAACCGCTGAGCAGCTACAAGCCCTTCTGGGCCAAGCGCTTCGGTCCGGCCCGCATGCTGCCCACCACCCGCGCCGAGATGGACGCGCTGGGCTGGGACAGCTGCGACATCGTGATCGTCTCGGGCGATGCCTACGTTGACCACCCCAGCTTCGGCATGGCCGTCATCGGCCGCATGCTGGAGAACCAGGGCTTTCGGGTGGGCATCATCGCCCAGCCCGACTGGACCAGCGCAGAGCCGTTCAAAGCGCTGGGCAAGCCGAACCTGTTCTGGGGGGTGACGGCTGGCAACATGGACTCCATGATCAACCGCTACACGGCTGATCGCAAGCTGCGCAGCGACGACGCCTACACGCCCGGCGGTGTGGGAGGCAAGCGCCCCGACCGCGCCGCCACCGTCTACTCACAGCGCTGCCGCGAAGCCTTCCCCGGCGTGCCCGTCGTGCTCGGCGGCATCGAGGCCTCGCTGCGCCGCATCGCGCACTACGACTACTGGTCCGACAAGGTGCGCCGCAGCGTGCTGACCGACAGCAAAGCCGACCTGCTGCTCTACGGCAACGCCGAGCGCGCCATCGTCGAGGTGGCCCACCGCCTGGCAGCGCGCGAACCCATCGAGCAAATCACCGACGTGCGCGGCACCGCCTTCATCCGCCGCCGCAACGACCCGACGGCACAAGGCTGGTTCGAGCTGGACTCCACCGAGGTCGACCGCCCAGGCCGCATCGACCAGCACATCAACCCCTACATGGGCATGTCCGAGGCCGCGGCCGAACAAGGCCAAAGCTGCGCGCTGGAAGACGCCGGGGCATTTGACCCGCTCAAGCCCAGCGGCGACGGCAATCTGCTGGGCAGCGCAGTCAAACCGATCAAGCTCGTGCCGAATCCAGCGCTCAAGCGCAAGGCGGCGCCAGTCGATGCGGCGTTGACGTCCATCGCCACCTCCGAGGTCGCCGCTGAAAACGCGGCGCCGGCACATGCCCACGCCCACGAAGACGCCGACGAGCTGGAAGCGCCCGCAAGCAGCCACCAAGACGCCAATGCCAACCGCAGCGGCAAGCTCGTGCTGCCCCCGCGCGATCGCACCGTCATCCGCCTGCCTTCGTTCGAGGCCGTGTCGCAAGACCCCGTGCTCTACGCCCACGCCAACCGCGTGCTGCACTTGGAGACCAACCCCGGCAACGCGCGCGCCCTGGTGCAGCGCCACGGCGAAGGCCCCGGCGCCCGCGAGGTCTGGATCAACCCGCCGCCCATCCCCCTGACCACGCCCGAGATGGACCTGGTCTTCGACCTGCCCTACGCACGGGCCCCGCACCCCAGCTACGGCGACGAAAAAATCCCCGCCTGGGACATGATCCGCTTCAGCGTCAACATCATGCGCGGGTGCTTTGGCGGGTGCACCTTCTGCTCCATCACCGAGCACGAAGGCCGCATCATCCAGAGCCGCTCCGAAGGCTCGGTGCTGCGCGAGATCGAGGCCATCCGCGACCAGGTCAAGGGCTTCACCGGCGTCATCTCCGACCTGGGCGGCCCCACCGCCAACATGTACCGCATCGGCTGCAAGTCGCCCGTCATCGAGGCCGCCTGCCGCAAGCCCTCCTGCGTCTACCCGGACATCTGCCCCAACCTCAACACCGACCACGGCCCGCTGATCCGCATGTACCGCCGCGCGCGCGCACTGCCCGGCATCAAGAAGATCCTGATCGGCTCGGGCCTGCGCTACGACCTGGCCGTGCGCTCACCCGAGTACATCAAGGAGCTGGTGACCCACCACGTCGGCGGCTACCTCAAGATCGCGCCCGAGCACACCGAGCAAGGCCCGCTGACGAAGATGATGAAGCCCGGCATGGGCGCCTACGACCGCTTCAAGGAGCTGTTCGAGAAGTTCAGCGCCGAGGCCGGCAAGAAGCAGTACCTCATCCCCTACTTCATCGCGGCCCACCCGGGCACCACCGACGAAGACATGATGAACCTGGCGATCTGGCTCAAGCGCAACGGCTTCAAGGCCGACCAGGTGCAGACCTTCTACCCCAGCCCCATGGCCACGGCCACGGCCATGTACCACTCCGGCATGAACACGCTCAAGGGCATCAGCCGGGATGCGCGCAAGGGCGAGCGCGTAGACATCGTCAAGGGCGAGAAACGCCGCCGCCTGCACAAGGCCTTCCTGCGCTACCACGACCCCAACAACTGGCCGCTGCTGCGCGAAGCCCTGATGGCCATGGGCCGACGTGACCTGATCGGCAACGGCCCGCACCACCTCATCCCGACCTACCAGCCCGTCACCGACGGCACCTACGAGAGCGCGCGTCGCAAGAACTCGACCAAGGCCGGCACCAAGACATCGGTGGTGACGGTGGGGCGCGTGTCGCGCGGCGGGTCGAACGAACCTGCGCCTTCGCGACGCGGGGGCAAGCAGGCAGAACACGACCCGCGCGACCTGCCGCAGGTCAGTTCACGCCGCCCCAAGCCGGGTCAGGTGCTGACCCAGCACACTGGGCTGCCACCACGGGCTGGCACGGGGTCGGCGCGCAAGAAGCCAAAATGATCGTGAACAAGATCAAGGAGTCAGTGGCTCCTTCGTGGTGACGAATGCACCCGTGATGCCCTCGTTGTCATAGCTGCTCGCGTTGAACGACCCAATGAAGTGAATGGTGCCCGCGAACTCCTTGGCCTCGGGACCATAGAAGTGACCTCGGAACACCACCGTCATGTTGCCGGTTGGGAAATCGACTTCGCAACGCGCAGCACCCGTGGTGGCATCAACATGGGCCGTGCAGCTCAAGGTGGACCAAGGCAAGGACAGCTCATCCGGCGGAACATTGCGCTTGCTCAGCCCACCCATCAGGCAGTTGTTTTGCTGGTACTTGATGGTTCCCAAGGCCCTGAACGTGACCGTCCTGGATGCAGCGTCGTGCGCCACTTCCAAACGAGCGGACACTTCATCGAACGCGTAGCTCACTCCTTCCATGGCGGCTCCGATCGTTCCAACAAAGAAGCCCGAGTAAACGTCGGAGGCTTGGGCTGCGCGAACCTGAGGTGTGGTTTGCACACCCAGGATGTGCGCACCGCGGGCCTCCAGCACCGACGCGTAGTAGGTGCCCAGGTGACTGCGGTCCTCCCTGTACTTCCAATACACCGGCTTGGCGTACTTCACGCCGACGGCGGAGGGATCGACCATGGCGGCACACAGGGTCTCACCGGCAGGCATCGGTCCAGAAGCAAAGCGCCGCAGGGTCCAGCCCGCAACCGGATGTGCCGCTGCGGCGAAGCTCAACGTGGACGGACCAAAGTCCATTCGCTCCATTGAAATCGAGTCATAGGCAAGGCCGCTCAATTCGAGCGTCAGCGAGAGGCTGCTGGGCAGGCTGAGGGCATTGCTCACGCCACTCGCCTGAACCCCAGCATTCAACTCAGAAGAGACATCGGAATCGGCATCCGACCAGACCCCGGTCGAAGACAGAAGGCGAGGCGTCAGCGCACGAGGCGCCCCCACAGAAACCAACGTGGCAGAGCGGTTCGACGCCAGAGACGCGTAATCGGCCGTGTCAACGTAAACGGGCTGGAGCACCGTGTCCACCGGCGAAGGCTGCTGGGGTTCGGATCCCCCTCCACCACCGCAGCCCGCCAACAAAACGAAGGGCACGCACGACCCGACGAGCCAGCGGCGCGCGACGCCCCCGCGGACTAGATTTCCGTTCAACATTTTCTGTCACTCCCTGATACAAGCGAGCGGGAGTGTAGGTGTCTCGAACATCCCTTGAGACATGGCCAAGCCCCGTGATCAAGGGTGCCGACGCCAAATGCAGGTTGCGAGCCAGGATGGCTTCACATCGCAAAAATGCTCGCACCCCAAACCACGGCCAGGCTCAGTCCCAAGGCCACCCCGATGCCCGCCGCGTAACGCGTCCCGCCCGCCGCCCAGGCAGCGATGGTGCGCGTGCCGGCATTCACGCTGACGGCCACCAGCGTGCCATGCAGCAACTCGTCGGCAGACAGCCCGCCGCCATCGCGCATGCCCCAAAGCGCAGCCACGGGCGCGTGCGCATCGGCAATGGCCGCGATCGCCACCCCGATCAACAAGCCCTTGTCGCTCCAGGCATGGGCCCATTGCACCAGCAGCGCCCCGAGCACCAGCAAGCCGCTGACCTGCAGCGCCTCTTTCAAGCGCAGCACGGGTCCGTCCATGCTCGCCCGCACCAACGCACTCCCCACCTGGCGTCGCCAAAGAGCCAGCCCGATCACACAAGGCACCGCAGCCCCCATCAGCGCCAGGCTTGCCATCTCCAACACATGGTTCGGCGCCAGCACCGCGCCGATCAACCAGGCCTGCAACCAGGTCGCCGCCGTGGACAGCACCCCGCCACACCAGGCCAGCCTGAGCGGCACCTCGCCGCTGCGCACCTGGCTGCCCAGGGCGCTGATGGTGGCGGTGCTGGACACAAAGCCGCCGAGCAGCCCAGCCATCGGCACCCCCGCACGCGGCCCCAACAGCCGCTGAGCCAGGTGCGACGCGGCCTGCATCGCCAGGATCACCACCACCAGCATGAGCACGCGGCGGGGCGAGAGGTGCCCCAGCCAGGCGATCGGCTCGGCCGGCAACAACGGCAGCAGCACCAGGGCCAGAGCAGACAGCAGCAGGCCATCGTGCAGCTCAGCTTCGCTGAGCCAGTCGGTCGCGAAACGGTGCAGGCGGGTCTTCAGAGCGAGCGCCCCGGCCAGCACCACCGCCAACGCGGCCGCCAGCTCCGGCTGCGGCACCGCCAGCATCCCGATGAGCGTCGTCGCGATCAAGGCCAGCTCCGTGGTCAAGCCCGGGTCGTCGGAGCGCGAGCGCCAGTAGGACAGCCCCGCCAAGCCAGACACCGCCACCAGCACCACCGCAGCCACCATCGGCGACAGCACCTGCCCGACCGCCCCGGCCAAAGCCGCGACCAAGAAGGTGCGCAAACCGGCCGAGTGCCGATCGGCTCCCTGCCCCTTGCGACGCTCGCGCTCGACGCCGATCAGCAGGCCCGCGCCCAAGGCCACGATCAACCCCGTCTGCACGCCCGACAACGATTCGAGCCCCACCATGCCTTGCCTCGTCCTTTCTCGATGACGACCTGCCCCTCGAACCTCGGGTCCGCCCTGAGTCCAAGTATCCGACGAAGGCATGACCGCGGCCCGGAAGCACCCTTGCGCTGCCTTAAACTTCACGTTTTACCAGCGCTGCTGTTCATGAACGCCCCTGCCGCCAACGCTTCCGCCTTGTTCGACCTCAAGAGCGCTTCGCTGACGCTGGAAGCCTTCCTGCTGAAAACCGGCAACCTCACGACGCTGGCTCAAGCCCTGCAAGACCGCTTTGGTGCCACACCCGACCTGTTCGACGGCGAGCCCCTGGTCATCGACCTGACCCACCTGGCCAGCCTCGATGTCGCCATCGACTTCCCGGCCCTGATCAAACTTCTAGGCCAGTACAAGCTCAAGCCGATCGCCGTGCGCGGTGCCACCCGCAATCAGGGTCAAGCCGCAAGGGCCGCCGGACTGGTTGAAGCGCCGGACAGCGTGGCATCGCCCGCCCGCGTAGAGACGGTCGAAGTCGTGCGCGAGGTCATCCGCGAAGTGCGCGTCGAGGTGCCTGTGGAGGTCGAAGTGCCCGCGGCCGCCGGCACCGTGGTGCTCGACAAGCCGCTGCGCTCGGGCCAGCAGTTCTACGCGAAAGGCGGCGACCTGGTCATCACCGCGGTGGTCAACCACGGCGCCGAGGTCATCGCCGACGGCAGCATCCACGTCTACGCGCCGCTGCGCGGCAAGGCCATCGCCGGGGCCAAGGGCAACCGGCAAGCCCGCATCTTCGCCACGGTGATGGAGCCCGAGCTGCTGTCCATCGCCGGCACCTACCGCACCACCGACAACCCGCTGCCCGACAACGTGCGCGGCAAGCCAGCGCAGATCCGCCTCGATGGCGAGCGCCTGGTGTTCGAACCGATCTCTTCCTGATTCACTGAAAGGACCGCCCTCCCATGGCCAAGATCATCGTCGTGACCTCCGGCAAAGGGGGCGTTGGCAAGACGACCACCAGCGCCTCCTTCGCCTCGGGCCTGGCCCTTCGCGGCCACAAGACGGCCGTCATCGACTTCGACGTCGGCCTGCGCAACCTCGACCTCATCATGGGTTGCGAGCGCCGCGTGGTCTACGACCTCATCAACGTCATCCATGGCGAGGCCAACCTGAACCAGGCCCTCATCAAGGACAAGCAATGCGAGAACCTGTTCATCCTGGCCGCCTCGCAAACGCGTGACAAGGAAGCCCTGACGCAAGAAGGCGTCGAAAAGGTCCTCAAGGACCTGGGCGACATGGGCTTCGAGTACGTGGTCTGCGACTCGCCCGCAGGCATCGAGACCGGCGCGCTCATGGCCATGCACTTCGCCGACGAGGCCGTGGTGGTGACCAACCCCGAGGTGTCCTCGGTGCGCGACTCCGACCGCATCCTGGGCATGCTCAGCAGCAAGACCAAGCGCGCGCAAGAAGGCGGCGAGCCCATCAAGGAGCACCTGCTGATCACGCGCTACAACCCCAACCGGGTTGAGGGCGGGCAGATGCTCTCGCTCGACGACGTCTATGACATCCTCAAGGTCAAGCTCATTGGCGTGATCCCCGAATCGGAGACCGTGCTCAACGCCTCCAACCAGGGCATCCCGACCATCCACATGAAGGGCACCGACGTCGCCGAGGCCTACAGCGACGTCATCGACCGGTTCCTGGGCCAGGACAAGCCCCTGCGCTTCATCGACGCCGAGAAGCCCGGGTTCTTCAAGCGCCTGTTCGGAGGCAAGTGAACGCCATGGGATTCCTCTCCTTCTTCCTCGTTGTAAAGACGCAGACGGCCTCGGTCGCCAAGGAGCGCCTGCAGCTCATCCTGGCGCACGAGCGCAACGGCCGCAGCCACAGCCCCAGCTACCTGCCTGACCTGCAAAAGGAACTGGTGGCCGTGATCTCCAAGTACGTCTCCATCAACCCGGACGACATCAAGGTGGCCATGGAGCGCCAGGGCGACCTCGAGGTGCTGGAAGTCAAGATCGAGCTGCCCGAAGCGGGGCGTTGAGCGGCGCGCGCCGCCTGCCAACGCACCTCGACTGCGCCCGCCGGCCGCAAGCTGCCTGCCGGGTGCTCCCACACCGGAGCCGGGCTGTCTCGCCACAGAGACGGCCGGCTTCGCACTTGTTGCGGTGCACAATGCCAGCCAGGCAACCATTTTGCGGAGGGGCAGGTCACCATGCGCTACGTCGTTTTCAACCAGAAGGGTGGCGTCGGCAAGTCGACGATCGCCTGCAACCTGGCCGCCATCAGCGCGGCCGAGGGCCTGCGCACGCTGCTGATCGACCTGGATCCGCAGGGCAACTCCAGCCACTACCTGCAAGGGGTGCCCGCCGAGGACGCCAGCCACAGTGCCGCCGCGTTCTTCGAGCAAACCCTGCGCTTCACAGCCAAGCCCAGCGACATCCACGACCACATCGTCGCCACGCCCTGGGAAAACCTCGACCTGCTGCCCTCGCACCCCTCGCTGGACGAGTTGCACGCCAAACTCGAGTCCCGATACAAAATCTACAAGCTCAGGGACGCGCTGGAGGAAATCGGCCAAACGTACGAAAGAATTTACGTCGATACCCCGCCGGCCTTGAATTTCTACACTCGCTCGGCACTGATTGCGGCCCAAGGTTGTCTGATTCCCTTTGATTGCGATGACTTTTCGCGCCGGGCGCTGTACACCCTGCTGGACAACGTCCAGGAAATTCGCGCTGACCACAACGAGGAGCTGAAGGTTTCCGGCATCGTGGTCAACCAATTTCAACCAAGGGCCACGCTGCCTCAAAAACTGGTTCAGGAATTGATCGACGAAGGCCTGCCAGTGCTGCAACCTTACCTGAGCGCCTCCGTCAAGATCAAAGAATCCCACCAATTGTCACGGCCGATGATCCACCTGGATGCCCGCCACAAACTCAGCCAGGAGCTGGTGGCGCTGCACCAGCAACTCAAACCCTGACGGTCACACGTTGCCTGAGGGCGTTGCAACAGGGACCTCATTCGTCCGGCGGTTCAGGAAATGTGCAATGCGCGGTTCGATGTGTCGATTGACCCACACCCCCGCGGCCAGAGAGACGACCAGGCACAGCAGAACGCTGATGAGGTGGCCTGCAGTCCCGTCCAGCCCGCAGGCCTGCACGATGCGACAACCAGCGCTGACCACGCCGATGTGAAACAAAAAAGTGGCGTATGAGGCATCGGAGCCCGTTCTCACGATCTCAGCCACCCTGCGTTGAACACCCAGGTAGTTGAACGACCGGACGGCCAGGATCAGGCCACAAAAAGCCAGCCCGAACGTCAACTCCTCGGTCACTTTGTCGATGACGCCCTCCTGCCTGGCCACCAGGGCCACGACAAACCAGGCAAAGGCCCACAGGAACGCCACATCCCGCCGAACCTCCACGCCCCCCAGGAACTGGCCCAGCACGACCCCGAACCAGAAAATCAGCAGCCACTGAGAGCCCAGGAACGACAACAACCAGGTGTCACTGCCGGCACCGATCACGTAGATCGCAGGCCAGAACCACAAAAAGCCCCCAAGCAGGAGTCGGCTGCACATCGACAGGGCCACCAGCCCGTAGGCCACGATCTCGTACTGAAGCACCCAGGCCGGGTAAACAATGGGCGCGCCCGTTCCACCGACCTCACCTGGATTTTGGGGCAACAGCAGCAGGGTTTTGATCACGCCTGCGGCGTCGTCAAAGGGCAGGGCGCCGACGACCACGATCGTCGCCACGCTCATGATGCCCAGCGCCAGCCAGTAAAGCGGGAAGATTTTCTTGGCTCGCTTGAGCAGGAAATCTGCGGCCAGTGCGCCACCTGAGGCACGCCGCAGGTAAAGCGTCGACATCAAGTAACCGCTGAGAACAAAAAACAGGGGCATGCGGATGTGTTCGACCTCGAACAGCCAGTCGTGCCCTTGCGGCCCAAAATACTTGGGCGTGGACGCCGTTTTGGAGGCGTGGAAGACCACCACCATGATGCAAGCAACCAGTCGGATGGCATCGAGCCCCAGACTTCGTTTGAACATGCTGACCCACCTGAAACTTTTTTGATTGATGTCGGGTGCAGGCAAGCAACCTGCCCCGTCTCGCGATATTGCCACCCCTTGGCGGATTCGCGATCGATACCATGTAAGCCAAAGATACCTATTCATGCGGGTGTAAGAATCACCTCCCAGCGCCCTGTCCCCGGTGCCGGGCAACACACCAGTGACACCACAACCCATCCAGCAATACCCTGCCCACGCCTCCCTCAATCCGGTGGAGCAGGACGCGCACCCAAAGCACGTTTACAACACAAAAACCGTTAAAACCTCACGCTTTTACACCCTTTGTCATTTAAGCTGTTGACACTGTAAGAATGTGTGAAGCCACGAGGAAGCATGCAACCTCAGTGGCTGCCCAGGTTCCATGCGGGTTGCTGTTTGCCGGGGAATCCCCCCGGTGCAGCGGGTTCGTCACCGGTCTTGAGAGGTGTTGTTCATGTCCAGGCCCACTGTCAGGCTCGACCGTCCCTACAGTCACCAGATCTCCGACACGCAGCTGCTGCCCTTCACCATCCGACTGGCCAATGGCCAGGACGACATTGAAAAGGTCTGCCTGCAGCGCGCCCAGGCATACGGGCGCCACCAGCCTGACCTGGTGACCCGGCTGACGCTTTCACAGCCCGAACACGAAGACCTGCGCGAGGACGTCCTGATCTTGATGGCCGAGTCCAAGGACAGTGGCGAGGTGGTGGGCGCGCTGCGCTTGCAAACCAACCTCAACCAGCCGCTGCGCTTCGAGACCGAACTCGCGCTACCAGAACGCTTCCGGGGCAAACACTTGCTGGAAGCTGGCCGCATGACGGTGCGCAACGGCCCCGAGGGCCGGATGGTGCTGCCCGCCCTGGTCAAAGCCGCCTTCGAGATCAGCCACCGGGTGGGCATTGATTACTCGTTGCTGATTGGTCGCGCGCCAATCGACCGGATGTATCACGCCATGCAGTTTCAGGACGTGTTCGACGGCGAAAAGGTCGTCACCTCCGCGCAACCGGGTGTGCCAGTCACGCTGTTCTACATGGACATCACCCAGGCCGATGCGCGCTGGATCGCGGCGGCCTGCCCCCTCTACGGCTTCATGGCCGAAACCCTGCACCCGGACATCGACATCGACTTCGCGCGGGCCGAGCGCAAATTCTGTGTGCCCCTGTCCGTCGTGGACCAGCCCGAATTCAGCGAATCCCTGAGCTGAGCCTTTTGACTTTGGTCAGGAGCGCGGCCAAAGATCGGGCCAATTTGCGACAGTTTGACCACAAACCGACCAACTGCTAGAAAAAGGCGTCGGTTTGGCCCAGTGATGCCTGCATTGCACCACTTGAAAAGGGGAATAATGGGGCCCCAATCGCCTCCCCCATTTTGGGGGGAGGCTCAACACCACCCAGCGCAGAGGTGATATGGGGCCCGTCAGAGCAACCATGCAGAACATGTTGCGCACCCTGGGTAACCGAGGGTTTTCGAACGCCTCCCTGGAAACCGAATTCCAGGTGGCTTATCGCTCCTACGGCACGCGTTTCCTGTTCGTGTCCTCGACGGTGGCGGCGGTTTATTTCCTGGTTTTTTTCAGCTTCGATTTGCTGACTGGCCACCGCCAGGTGACCGACCAGGTGCAACTGGGCCGCCTGGGTTTGTCATGTGGGCTCTTGTTGTTCGGCTCAGCCACCCGTCTGAACAAATCCTTTTTCACCCGTCACTACACAGCCGCATTCGTTGCCATCGTCGGCCTGGTCTGCCTGCTGAGCAACATGATCATCACCACCGGTCATTGGCGGGACGACCCGATGAGCCTGCTGTGGGGCCTGACATCGGCCACGGTGTTCGCCACGGTGATGGTGTATGGCTTTGCCCGACTGACCGCAGGCCCCACCCTGTTGATCGCGTCGGGCATCGGCCTTCTGGCACTGGCGTTCGCTTACCAACAACCTCAGGCTCACGGCGTGGGCTTTCAACGCATGGCGGTGCACTTGGTCGCCGCCAACGCCCTGGGCTACTGCCTCTACCGTTTTTCGCTGGCCCGTGAGCGCAAGCTGTTCCTGCAGTCCAAGCGCAAGAACCACATCGCCGAGTTGCGTCGCACCAAAGAGCAGGCCGAGTCCGCCAGCCGGGCCAAGACGGCTTTCCTGGCCAACATGAGCCACGAGATCCGCACGCCGATGAATGGGGTCATCGGTGCGCTGAGCATGCTCAACGATGAACACTTGTCGGAACGCGATCGCCTGTTCGTCAAATCGGCTCGGGACTCCGCTCGCAACCTGATGCACCTGCTCAACGAGATCCTGGATTACTCCAAACTCGATGCACACAAGGTTCGCCTGTCTCCCACGCCATTCGATCCGCTGAGTCTGATCAGCAGCGTCGCGCACGCTTTCCAGGCCACCGCAGAACAAAAGGGCATCGGCATCCGCCGCGACTGCCACCACGTGCCTGCCGACATCCGCAGCCTGACCGGCGACGAAGGCAAGATGCGCCAGGTCTTGCTCAACCTCGTGAGCAACGCCGTCAAGTTCACGCAGTGCGGCGAGGTGCTGCTGAGCCTGTCGGTGCGCAAACTCGGCTCCGAGATGGCACGCGTCACGCTGGACGTGTCCGACACCGGCGTGGGCATCCCGCCCGACTCGATCGACAAGCTGTTTCAGCCCTTCTATCAGGTGGAGTCAGGCAGCAACCGCAGCTATGGCGGCACCGGCCTGGGCCTGGCAATCTGCAAGCAAATCGTGGACGAGATGGGCGGCGAGATCACCGTGCGCAGTGTGCTGGGCATTGGCACGACCTTCGAGATCTCCGTGGACATGCCTTACAGCACCGAAGCCTTGAGCGAAGCGGAACGGCTGCAAGGTGGGGAGGGTTTTGCCGACACACAACCGCCAGCGCTGGCCGAGCTGCGACTGCAGGGCGAGGTGCTGCTGGTCGAGGACAACGAAGTCAACGCCTTCATCGCCACGATGACGCTGGAGAGCCTGGGGGTGAGCTGTCAGCACGCCCGCAACGGCGAGGACGCCTTGGCCCTGTTTGGTCAAACCGCTTTCGATGTCGTGCTGATGGACTGCGAAATGCCGGTGATGGATGGCTATGAGGCCGCTCGCCGGATCAGGCAGATGGAAGCCGCGGACACCGCGCGCGAGCGCACGCCGGTCATCGCGCTGACGGCGCATGCGCTCAGCGGCGACCGAGAGGTCTGTCTGGCCAATGGCATGGACGACTACCTCACCAAACCTTTCGATCGCGAAGCCCTGGCGCTGCTGCTGTCGCGCTGGTTGCCCGTGGCGACCAACGCCTGAGGACACTTCGCTCAGCGCCTGGACACAGCCGTCACCCCACGACGGAACTGCTGAGGCGTCATGCCGGACCAGGTGCGAAATGCCCGCGTGAACACGCTCTGATCGGTGTACCCCAGCAGCAGCGCGATTTCCATCAGCGACAGCGCTCGATCAGCCAAGTACTGACGCGCCATGTCGAAGCGGATCTGGTTGAGTTCGGCTTTGAAGCGAATGCCTCGGTCGTGCATCTGGCGATAAAGGGTTCGCTCGCCCACGCCCATGCGACGGGCCACGGCAGCGAAGTCCAACTCTCCTTCGTGCAGGCAGTGCAGGATGTGATGGCGCAACTGCGGCAGCAAGGGGTCCCTAGCCTGCATCGACGACAGGATTTGTTCGGCTTGGTGCTCCAGTTGCTCGGCCAGGTCCGCGTCACGGTGGCTGTTGAGCCGATCCAGCAAACTCAACGGCCAGCGAAGGCTGAGCACAGGAGCCATGAAGTGCACGGGACACTGAAAGTACCGCCTGTGCGCATCGCCGTGCGGGGGCTCGGCTTGGGGAAAGGTCACGCCCGTCGGGTTGATGCCCGCTGGCGAAGAATGGGTGCGAACCAGGTTGACGATGCCCCCCAGGAACAGCTCGTCAGAGACCAGAGGAGCCGGGTTTTGCTCGTGCCCAAACCAGCGCATCACGAGCTCGCTGCCTTCGGCCATCAAGTTGAACTCGATGACGTTGTGCAGCAGGCCTTGAAAGCGACAGTAGCGGGTCAGCGCCTGCATGATGTTGTCGCTGTGCACGGCCAGGTAGCCCAGCGTGCCGACGTGCCTGGGTTGCACGATGCTGGCGATCTCCAGGCCCACCGATGGCGAGCCAGCGAGCTTCTGCAAAGAGACCAGCAGACCGAACCAGACGTCGATGGGCATGCGAGGTGCCTCGCACAAGGCGATCAGGCGAGCCTGGAGTTCCGGCTCCACCATCCCGCGTGAGCGCATGAAATCCAGCAGGAGGGCCGCTCCGGTGCTGGATGTGTGGATGCGTGGAACGTTCATGTGCACAAGTGCCGGATGACTGAAGGGAGGCGCAGGCTACTGCCAAACATCATCCTGGATCAATGCATGCCGCACCGGAACCCGCCCCCGTGTTCAAGTGGAGAGGTGTGCGGAAGTCACAAAACAGACAACGCTTTGGCGATGAGCGCCAAAGGCTTGCGGGAAATGCAAAGCCTCCCATTCACGGCCGTCGAAGAATGCGGACATCGGACATCGAGTCCGCTTCACCCACCGTCCCAAGAAAGACAAGCATGGCCCACACCGCCCAACGCAACCTCCTCGCACGCATCACCTTGAGCATCATGGGTGCCTGCGCCCTGCATGGCATCGCCACATCCGCTCAGGCGCAAAACTACAGCTGGACGCAGGTGTCTCGCTGGCAGGAAGAAGACCGCTACCTCTCAGGTGGCAACACCGTCTACCGCGAGGAGTTCTTCCCCTCCAAGGGCTACGACGTTCGCCCGCACCAGGCCACACGCACGCTGTTCCCCGACGCCATCGTGGGCGGCGGCAACAACCAGGCCACGAGCAACAACCTGTGGGCAGCGCTGGCCACCTCCGAGTACGTGATCGGCAACGGCACCACGCTGACCCGCGCTCGAGATTTCGTCGAAGACTGGGACATCAACTTCATCAACCCATCGGTCAACAGCGTCAACTACTGGTTTGACTTCTACTCCGACAACGCCACCAACACCATCTCTCGCACCAGCTTCCCGCTCACGCTGGTTAACGGACCGCAGGCAGGTCAATCGCTCATCGGCAACAACAAGCTGCTGGCCATGGGCGATGACAACTCTCTGTGGCTCGATGCCGACGGCAGCCTGAGCTACTACAACTACCCTACGGGCACGCTGGAGTTCAACTCCACCAAGACCAGCTTCACGACCGGCCCCAGCGGCTGGCAGGGCAGCACCTTGCTGAGCAAGGTGGGCAACCTGATCGGTTACGAAGAAGGCAACCTGTACTTCCTGGAAGGCGACAACACGGTTCAAGTGTTCAATTACGACCTGAGCTACCTGCGCACCGATCAGTTCCGTTTTGATGGTGACTTGGCAGGGCAGAGCCTGGCCGACGTCATCGACGGCAGGGTCGCGAACACCACGTACCTGGGTTGGGACCTTGGGCCCGTGATCGCGATGGTTCAGACCTCTGCCGTGCCAGAGCCATCCGCCTTCGCGATGCTGGGTGTCGGCCTGGTGGGCCTTTGCCTGACGGCTCGCCGCCAGCGGACCCAGGCCTCAGCCTGAACGATTCAAGGACGCAAGCGTCGCCAGATGGACGTCACGGCTGTTGCCACCGTCGCGAGCACAACACCTGCGGCGAGGCCACCCAGGCCGTCGGTCAGCAATGGCACCAGCGCGCTCATCGCCCCGCCCACCGCGGGCCACTCTGCCACGCTGTGCTGCAGGGAGTGCACCCAGTCGTGCACTCCCGGCACGCCGTGCAAAAGGATGCTTCCCCCAACCAGGAACATGGCTGCGGTGCCCACCACCGACAGGGCCTTCATGAGACGCGGGGCGGTGGCGAGCAGGCCCCGGCCAACGAGTTGTGCCGCGCCATTCGAGCGCTGACTCAGGTGCAAACCCGCGTCGTCCATCTTGACGATGGCAGCCACCAGGCCATAGACCCCCACGGTCATGGCCAGGGCCACGCCACCGACCACCAGCACCTGCTGGGTCAGCGGCGCCAGGGCCACGGTGCCCAAAGTGATGACAACGATTTCCGCCGAGAGGATGAAGTCGGTTCGCACCGCACCCTGGATCTTCTCGCGCTCGAAGGCCACCATGTCGACCTCCTCGTTGGCCACGGCTTGGGTCAGCGCGGCGTGATGCGCAGCCTCCTCGTCGCGATGCAACAGGGGGTGAAGGATCTTCTCGGCTCCCTCGAAGCACAGGAATGCCCCGCCAGCCATCAACAAAGGCGTGATGGCCCAGGGCGCCACCAGGCTGATGCCCAGGGCCGATGGCACCAGGATCAGCTTGTTGCGAAACGAGCCCTTGGCAACAGCCCAGACCACGGGCAACTCGCGTTCGGCTCGGATGCCAGAGACCTGCTGGGCATTGAGGGCGAGGTCGTCGCCCAGCACGCCCGCCGTCTTCTTGGCGGCAACTTTGGACATCAACGCGACATCGTCGAGCACCGTCGCGATGTCATCGAGGAGGATGAGCAGGCTGGACGCCACCTTGTGTTCTCCCTGGTTCTTTGAAGCCCGGATCTTATCGGCTCCACCAACCCAAGGCAGGAGAATCACTCACGCGACGTCAGACGGCGTCAAAGGCTTCCTGCAGCTCCTCGAACCAAGTGTGCAGGTCGTCTTCGTTGACATGCAGCCACCCCATCGCCGTTGCACCATGGACAACCCAGTCGGCATCTGGATCGAGCACTTCGTGACGGCGCATCAACCACTCAGCGAGCAGGCCGACCGAAACCAAGGCATTGACGTCCGGATCGGCGCTGCGCTCGCCGAGCGCTTCCAGGTCGTGGTGCAGGCGGATGGCGGCCGTCACGGAAGGCGCCAGACGCCAAAGGCGGGCCACCAGCGACCCCACCACGGCATGGTCGGTGCGATGGTTGGCATTCTCGGTCTGCACATACGAGCGGTCGATCCGAGCACTGGCTTCGACCATCGTGCCCAGGTAGCCCTTGACGCTCTGCGCCATCACCGGCATGCCGACGTGACAGAACAGGCCATAGGTGTGCGCCATGTCGGCCGACATGCCTGGCAGGCGCTCGGCCAAGTGGGACATGGCCACCGCTCGCTTGGTGGATCGCTCCCAGAAGCGCTGAAGCTGTGGCGCGGTGACCTTCATGGCACCACGCGCCAGGAAGGCCGTCATGACCGCAGCGGTGCGTTGCAGGCCCAGGCGGTTCATGGCCTGACCAATGGTCTGAACAGCGGCTCCGCCCGCTGAATAAGCCGGGCTGTTGGCAGCGCGCAGGAGGGTGGCCGACATCGCCACGTCGCTGGTGGCGATGCGGGCAATTTCGTTGAGGTCGGGCTCGGCCGCCAGCATGGCCTTTTGCAGCCGAGTCAGCAACTCAGGGCAAGGCGGGATGACGATGTTTTGCAGGGGGCCGTTGCGGCGCGCCCTGTCGAGCTCCTGCAGCACAGCGTCGATGGTGGGCAATTCGGTGGCGGTGATCATGGCAACTGCAGGCAATCTGATTCGGGGATATCGGCGGAAATTGGCACCGACTGAAGCCAAGGGCGCAGGGCTCGGTGGGTGCGTACACTGGCGCCCTTCAACTGCTTGTCATTGTCCCGCTTCAGACCCCATGCAGATCCTGCTCGCGCCCATGGAAGGCCTGCTTGATGCGCCCCTGCGTGACATCCTCACGCGCGCGGGCGGGGTGGACCGCTGCGTGTCCGAATTCATCCGCGTGACCGAGCGCGTTTTGCCCGAACGCGCCTTTCGCCGGATCATGCCGGAGCTCGATCGTGGTGCGCGCACACCCGCGGGCATCCCCGTGCGAGGGCAGTTGCTGGGCTCGGATGCGGCTTGCATGGCCGACAACGCGGCCCGCCTGGCGGAGCTGGGCTCACCTGGTGTCGACCTCAACTTCGGCTGCCCCGCCAAGGTCGTCAACCGCCACGGCGGTGGCGCAGCGCTGCTGCAGGACCCCGAGCACGTGCACCGCGTGGTCAAAGCCGTTCGCGAGGCCGTGCCAGCGCACACCGTGGTCTCGGCCAAGATGCGCCTGGGCTTTGACGACGACGCGCTCGCCGAGGACAACGCCCGCGCCATCGAAGCCGCAGGCGCCAACGAGTTGGTCGTGCACGGTCGCACCAAAGCGCATGGCTACCGCCCGCCCGCGTACTGGGATCGCATCGCCCACGTGCGCGAAGCCGTTGGCATCCCGGTGGTGGCCAATGGCGAAATCTGGACGGTGGACGACGCCAAGCGCTGCCTGAGCGAGAGCGGCTGCAGCGCCATCATGCTGGGGCGCGGCATGGTGGCCGACCCCGGGCTGGCACTGGCCATACGAGCCGAGCTGGGCTGGCCAGCCTGCCCGGGTGACGCAGGCCGCACTTGGGCAGATTGGGACGCCCTGCAGCCGCTGGTGCACCACTACTGGCGGCTCATCCAACCTCGGGTCGAGCCCAGGCACCAGGCTGGCCGCATGAAGCAGTGGCTGAACTTCCTGCGCCGGCGTCACCCCCAGGCAGAGGACGCCTACCAGGCGCTGCGCACCCTGAGTGATTCCCGGCAGGTCACGGCCTGGCTGGACGCCAACATCGCCCGAGGCCATCAGGGTGAACAGGTCCACGAGGTCGGAGACAATCACGCCTGCGCACCGCTGACCGTCTGATCGCACGCCTCACCCCGCGCCTCTTTCCCACCCGCCTGAGCCCTGAAAGCCCCGCCCGATGGCCATCCAATGGTTCCCCGGTCACATGAACGTGACCAAGAAAGCCATCCTCGAACGCATCAAGGACATCGATGTCGTCATCGAGCTGCTCGACGCGCGCCTGCCCGGCTCCAGCGCCAACCCCATGCTGGCCGCCATCACTGGCAATCGCCGCAAGCTCAAGGTGCTCAACAAACAAGACCTGGCCGACCCGGTGCAGACCGAGGCCTGGCTGGCCTGGTGGCGCGCGCAAAGCGACACCGGTGCCATCTCGCTGGGCGCAGGCGAGCGCGCCCCGGCCCAGCGCCTGATCCAGGCCTGCCGCGAGCTCGCCCCCAACCGTGGTGGCATGGACAAACCGCTGCGCGTGCTGATCTGCGGCATCCCCAACGTGGGCAAGTCCACCCTGCTCAACACCCTGGTCGGCAAGAAGGCTGCCAAGACGGGCGACGAAGCGGGCGTGACCCGCATCGAGCAGCGCATCAACCTGGCCAGCGACTTCTACCTGTTCGACACGCCCGGCATGCTCTGGCCCAAGATCCACGTCGAGAAAAGCGGCTACCACCTGGCCGCCAGCGGCGCCGTGGGCAAGAACGCCTACGACGAAGAAGAGGTGGCGCTGGAGCTGGCCAACAGCCTCAAAGGCCCCTACCCGCAGCTGCTGGCCACGCGCTACAAGCTCGACGATGTCGACGCGATCCCGTCCATGCACGACGACGCGCTGCTGACCGAGATCGGTCGCAAGCGCGGCGCCGTGATCAGCGGCGGGCGCGTCAACATGCAAAAGGCCGCCGAGGTGCTGATCAACGATTTCCGCTCATCGGTCATGGGCCGCATCACGCTGGAAACCCCCGCTCAGTTCGAAGCCTGGTGCGCCGCCGCCGAGGCCGCAGAGGCCGAGAAACAGGCCAAGAAGCTGGCGCGCCAGAAAGCCGCCAAACGCGGCACGCGAGATGCCCTGCCCGATGACGAAACCGACGCCGAAGACTGAGCAGATCGCCTACCACCACCCGAGATGAACCAGCCACGCGCGCCCCTGCTGCCCCCCAACGCCCGCACCACAGCTGCGGCCGACGTTGCGGCCGAGGCCGAGGGTGTTTTCGCCCCGAAAGGCATCGCGCCCACGCCGGAGCAACGCGCCATCCAACTGGTGCGCAAACCCCACCTCATCATCGAGGCCAACGCGGGCGCGGCCAAGACGACCACGCTGGCGCTGCGCCTGGCCCAAGCCCTGCTGCGCGGCGCCGACCCCCAACGCGTGCGCGTGCTGACCTACACCGATGCCGCCGTGCAGGCTTTCAACGACGCCATGGCCCGCATCGGCCTGGCCGCCGACGTGCGCCGACAGGTGCGCGTGCAAACCTTCGACGCCTTCTGCACCGAGCGCCTGCTGGCCATCGAAGGCGAGCCCGTTGCCTTGCTCGACAAAGCCGAGCAGCTGCGACCCCATGTGCTCCAAGCCATCGACCGCGTGCTGCACAACGCCGACGAGCGCCACCCCGACGAGTTCACCTTCGACGGCCGCAACGAAGCCAGCGTCGAAGGCCTGCTGTCGGACTTCATGCACCTCAAAGGCACGATGCAGCTGCAGGTGGAAGCAGCCGACCGCATGCTCACGCCAAAGCTGGCGGCAGAGCTGGGCCGCGAGTACGCCACGCTGAAGATCTTCCACGCTTACGAGCACATCCGCCGAGGTGGCCACCCCGACCACCCCGTGTTCCGCGCTGAGCACGACGCGACTCACGACCTGGCCCGCCTGCTGACCGACGAAGACGCCTGGATCGGCGTGGGCGAAGGTGGGGAGCACCCACTCGCCATGGGCCTGCACCTCGTGCTGGTCGACGAGATGCACGACACCAACCGCGCCATGTTCACCGTGCTGCGCGAGCTGATGGCGCGCAACCGCGCGGGATTTGTCGGTGTGGGCGACCGCGACCAGGTCATCCACGCCATCTCGGGTGCCGACGCCCGCTTCATGACGGAGGCCTTCGACCGCGAGGTGGCCCCGGCCACGCGCATGCCGCTGAGCACCACCTGGCGCTTCGGCCAGAAGCTGGCCACCGCCGTCGGCAAGCTGGCGCAAAAGCCTTGCGTGGCGCAACGCCCCGCCGGCCTGGCCGACACCGAAGTCGAAGTCATCCGCACCACCGACCCAAGCGAGGTGCGCGTGCACCTGCGACGGCTCATCACCGAGCGCGTGGGCCTGGACGCGAAAGCGCCGCTGTCGGGCATCGCCGTCCTGCTGCGCCAACCGCACCAGTCGGTCGAGTTGGAGAACCTGCTGCTCGACCACGGCATCGACCACCGCACCAGCGGCTTTTTGCCCTACCTGCAGCGCCCCGAAGTGCTGTTCGTGCGCGGCCTGCACGCCTGCGCGCGCGACGCGCTCGGCCTGATCGAGCGCGTCGAGACCCGTGAAGCCGTGCTGCGCGCGCTGCTGCGCTTCGCGGGCTCACGTGTGGACACGGGCGACTTGAGCCCCGAGCAGGCCGAAGACACCGCCTTGCTGGCCAAGCTCGAAAAGCAGGCCATCAAAGCCATCTGCGACGACCCCTCTTTCGCGCCCGACTTCCTGACCAACCAGGTGCTGCGCAACGCGCCGGATGCGATCAGGCCCTTGCTGGAAGACGCGCTAGATGTCATCGACAGCGACGACCCCGATGTCTGGCAACGTCGCTTCGTGCGCGTGCTGCAGCCTCAACGGCTGGCTGCCCGCATGATGGTGCGCAAGCAAGACATCGAGCAGGTGGTCGGCAACATCGAAGGCCTGATCCGTTCGGCCTCGGGCTACGACCACCTCACCTCGTTCTTCAGATCCATGAACGAGCGCGAGGTGCGCCAGCACCACATGCCCAAGAAGCACGCGCTGCTGCTGTCCAGCATCGAGGCGGCCAAGGGCCTGGAGTTCGATCACGTCATCCTGCCGGGTCTGAACAAGGGTGAATTCGCCCTGGGCGGCCACTCGGTGGACAATCGCAACCTGCTCTACGTCGCGATGACCCGCGCGCGGCGGCGCCTGACCATCCTGTGCGATGCGAGCCGCCCCAGCGCCTACCTGCGGGACGCCGGTCTGCTCTGACCCGCGCCCTCCCCCACACCACAACAACAAACAAGAAAAGAGACACCATGCCCCAACACGAACACATCAGCATGGCGCTGTTCTGCGACTTCGAGAACGTCGCCCTCGGCGTGCGCGATGCCAACTACGAGAAGTTCGACATCAAGCGCGTGCTCGAGCGCCTGCTGCTCAAGGGCAGCATCGTCGTCAAGAAGGCCTACTGCGACTGGGAGCGCTACAAGGGCTTCAAGGCGCCCATGCACGAGGCCAACTTCGAGCTCATCGAGATCCCGCACGTGCGCCAGTCGGGCAAGAACTCAGCCGACATCCGCCTGGTGGTCGATGCCCTCGACCTTTGCTACACCAAGGCACACGTCAACACCTTCGTGATCATCTCGGGTGACTCGGACTTCTCGCCCCTGGTGTCCAAACTGCGCGAGAACGCCAAACACGTCATCGGCGTGGGCGTCAAACAATCGACGTCCGACCTGCTGATCGCCAACTGCGACGAATTCATCTACTACGACGACCTGGTGCGCGGCACGGCGAGGCGCCAAGGCGCGAGCGCCCAAGGCGGGCGCGACGGCGGTGGCAACACCCGCCGCAGCCCCGAAGAAGAAAAGCGCCGCCGCGAAGAGATGGACACGCGCCGCGCCAAGGCCGTCGAGATGGCCGCCGAGACCTACGAAGCCCTGGTCACCGACCGCGACGACGGCGGCCGCATCTGGGCCTCGGTGCTCAAAGAAGCCATCAAGCGCCGCAACCCCGGCTTCAACGAGAACTACTACGGTTTCCGCACCTTCGGCAACCTGCTCGAAGAGGCGCTGGCGCGTGGCCTGCTGGACTTCGGTCGCGATGAAAAGTCTGGCACCTGGGTGGCGCGTGGCAGCGGCGTGCCCAGCGCGCAAGCTCGCGCTCGCGCCGACGCGGCCGCCCAAGCCGAAGCCCAGGTTGCCGAGCAGGAAGTGGACGTGCGCCTGGCCCCCGAGCTGGATGCGCCGACCCGAGCGCAAGCCGAGCCCGTCGAACATTCCGACGAAGATTCGGATGGCACCGAGGTGGTTGAACCGAGCGCGCCAGACACCGCCCCCGCTGAAGAAGGACGAGGCCGTCGCCGCAGCCGAGGTGGCCGTGGTCGCAACAAGGGTGAAGGCCGCGAGGCGCGTGCAGACACGCGTTCGGAAACGCGCGCAGAAGGGCGCTCCGACACACGCGCGGAAAGCCGCACAGAAGACCGATCAGGCGGCCGTGGTGAACCCCGCCGAGACGAGCGAGGCCCTGGCCGAGCTGACTCGCGCAACCCCAGCGAGCGTGCACTGCGCGAAACGGCGCTGATCACCGAGGCGCCAGTGGCCCGCCATGCGCAGGTCGACAGCGCGCCGCCCGCCCCCGCTGTCGCCCCGACCGAAGCCCCGGCAGCCAAGAAGGCCCCGCGCAAGACCGCTCCTCGCAAGACCACTGCCAAGGGCAGCGAAACGGCCGAAGCCAAACCCGCACGCAAAACCGCCAAAGCGCCGGCCAAGGCCCCAGCGAAGAAATCCGCCAAGGCCACCGCCGGCAACGATCAGTCCTGATCAGTGGGCTGGCCGCAAGCGGTCAGCCCAGCACGCGCGCCCAGTGCTGCTCCAGCGTGGGCAGCACGCCCGCCGGGTTGCCCACCAGGCCCATGTGGCCCAAGCCCTGTAGCACCTCGACCTGCGCATGCGGGTTGACCGCTGCCAGGCGGCGCACCATCTCGCGAGCGGGCGGCTGGGTGCGCTCACCCTTGACCAGGGTGAGCGGCACCTGGAATCGGTAGGCGTCAAAGGGCTGAGGCTCCTCGAACACCATGCGCACCTCCTGGAACATCTTCCAGCCCACCAGGCGGGCCATGTCCTTGGCCTTGTCCGGCATCGAGGCCCACATGCCCGGGTGATTCCAGTAATCGACGAAGTTCTCCAGCCAGGCGTCCTGCCCACCCGTGCTGGCATCCAGGAAACGATCGGGCTTTTCGGTGAACTCGCGCACCTGCTGCGCGACGTCCTCAGGCAATTCATCGACCAGGGGGCGCAATGCGCCGAACAGCACCGGCTCGTACAGCCACAGCGACTTCACCGGTACCTCGGGGTCGAGCGCCAGCGTCAAGGCCACCAGCCCGCCGTACGAGTGCCCGCCCAGGTGCACACCCGTCGTGCCCGCCGGGATCTGGGCCTTGATGTGGGCCGCCTCTTCGGCCACCGTCACCTTGGTGCCTCGCGCGACCAGGTCTGGCAGGCTGTAGCCACGGTTGGTGGGTGTCAGGGGCGTGACGCCGGCCGGCAGGTTCACCAGCAGCTTGTTCCACATGAACGGGCCCACGCCGGTGGAGTGGACGAACAGGGCGACTTCTGACGAGGGAGCGGACATGGGGGCCTTTCGAAACTGCTTGCTTGAAGGAAGTAGTTGCGCAGCCTACTCGCTTTACTTGCTTGAAGCAAGTAAGATGCACCCACCATGCGACGCACCTCGTTTTCGGACATGAGCTGTTCCATCGCCCGCTGCCTTGAGCAGGTGGGCGATGGCTGGACGCTGCTCATCATCCGCGAGGCCTTTTTCGGCACCCGCCGCTTCGGCGAGTTCCAGTCGCACCTGGGCATCGCGCCCAACGTGCTGGCGGCTCGCCCGCAGGGCCTGGTGCAACACGGCATCCTTGGGGCCGTGTCCGAGACCGAGAACGGGCGCGTGCTCGAGTACCGGCTCACCGACAAGGGCCGCGACCTCTTCCCCATCGTCATCGCGATGCTGCAATGGGGTGATCGCCATGCCGCAGCCCCGGAAGGCCCACCGGTGCAAATCGTCGATCGCCAGAACGGTCGACCCATCGCGCCGCTGATGGTGCAGTCAGACGATGGCCGCACGCTGCAGGTTCGCGACGTGTTGGCAAGGGCCATGCCCAACGCCTCGCTCCACAAGGCCTGACGGGCCCTGACGCAACCCGCTCATTGAACGGTGTAGCCGCCGTCCACCACCCAGCCCTGCCCGCTCACATAGCTCGCCCCCGAAGACAGCAAGAAGGCCACCACTTCGGCCACCTCGCGCGGCTGTCCGGGGCGCCCGGCAGGAGAGGCGCCCAACATCGCGTGGAGGTTGTCTCGGCCGCCGAACCCCTGCAAGGCCATCGGCGTCTCGATGGGCCCGGGCAGCACCGCGTTGACGCGGATGCCCTGCTTGAAATACTCCAGCGCTGCGGTCTGCGTCAGCCCCATGACCGCGTGTTTGCTCGCGTTGTAGTGCGCGATGCCCGGGAAGCCGATCTGCGCCACGATGGAAGCGTTGTTGACGATCGCGCCACCGCCGCTTTGGAGCATGGCTGCGATCTGATGCTTCATCGACCAGAACACGCCCAGCACGTTGGTGCGCATGACGGCTTCGAAGGCGTCGGTCGGCATCTCGTGCAAGGGCTGCCCCGAACCCAGCAGGCCGGCGTTGTTGAAGGCCCCATCAAGGCGACCGAAGTGCTCGACCGCCTGAGCGATGGCGCGCTGCACATCGTTTTCCTGGTCCACGTCCATGCGCAACACGAGCGCTCGCCCGCCTGCGGCTTCGACCTCATGGGCCACATCGGCACAAGCCGCTTCGCGGCGCGCCGCCAGCACGACATTCGCGCCTCGCGAGCCCAGCAAACGGGCCGTGTCGGCTCCCATGCCGGACGACGCACCGGTGATGAAGAAGGTTTGATTTCGCATGTTCATGTCTGGCTCCTGTGCAACTGGTGGTGAAACTGGGACACAGCGTAGGCGCGCTTGATTCATCGCACAATCCAATCATCATTCAATGCATTGATGAACAGAATTCAGCAATGAACACCCCTCCCCTGCAAGACCTCCAGGCCTTCTCGGCGGTGGCGCGCCTGGGCAGCTTTCGGCGCGCAGCCATCGAAGTCGGGGTGAGCCCCTCGGCGCTGAGCCATACCATCAAGGGGCTGGAGCAGCGCCTGGGCCTGCGCCTGCTGCACCGGACCACACGCAGCGTCTCGCCCACCGAGGCGGGCCGGCAACTGCTGGCCAGGTTGGCACCCGCCCTGCAGGACATCGCCAGCGCACTCGAGGACATCAACGCCTTTCGCGACAGCCCCATGGGCACCTTGCGCATCAACGCCCCGCGCGCGGCCTGCCAGTGGGTGTTGCCACCACTGGTCAGCGGCTTCCTGACCAAGCACCCCGGCATGCGGATGGAGGTGGTGGCCGACGACCGTTTCGTCGACATCGTGGCCGAGGGCTTCGACGCCGGCGTGCGCTTCGGTGAAAGCCTGCAGCAGGACATGGTGGCGGTGCCGCTGGGGCCGCCTCAGCGCTTCGTGGTCGTGGCCTCGCCTGAGCACATCGCACGCCATGGCCGCCCCAAGCACCCGCGCGACCTTCAGCAGCACCCCTGCATCCGCATCCGCTTCCCCAGTGGCAGCTACTTCAAGTGGGAGTTCATCAAGCGCCAACACGCGGTGCAGGTGGAGGTCGATGGTCCGCTGGCCAGCGACGACCTCATGCTCATGGTGCAGGCCGCAGAGGCCGGTGTGGGCCTGGCCTACACCTACGAGCAACACGCACTGCCTGCCCTGCAAGCAGGACGGCTGGTCACCGTGCTGGACGACTGGTGCCCTCGTGTGCCGGGCTTCAACCTCTACCACCCCAGCAGAAAGCTGATGTCGGCGGGGCTGCGAGCCTTCATCGACCACGTGCGCCTCACCCATGAGGGGGTGGCCGCAAGCTAGGGGGAGGCCCTAGTTCGCAGGATGTGTCCGAAAGGATGGGTGCTTACCGTTCGGGTGCTGCTCACAGCCCAACCCGAAAGGACCTCACCATGCCCATCCTCCATTTCCAGGCCCCCCTGGCCACCGTCGCCCGCGCCGACCTGATCGCGCTCTACAAGGAATGCCAGCCGCGAGTGCTGGTCGTCACCGACACACTCAACTTCGACCCCGGCCAGGGCTTTGGCCTCACGCAGTTCGTCAACACGCTCAAGGGCTCGACCATCCACGGCATGACGCCCAAGGTGGTGACCGCCAGCCGCATCGCCGACCCGAACGCCGACATCCCCAACTTCGACTTCAACGATGCCAGCAAGGGCTTGAGCATCTCCCGCTACGACGTGGTCTTCCTGTTCGGGGCTCGGCCCGAAGGCCTCAGCGACCTGCCCGCCCCGCAGGTCGACACCATCGCCAAGTTCATGGAAGCCGGCGGCGGCGTGTTCGCCACCGGCGACCACCAGACGCTGGGCGCCTCGCTGTGCGGCAACGTGCCCCGGGTGCGCGCCATGCGCCGGTGGAAGGCCGCGCAAACGCCGCCCCATGTGAGCAACACCAACCGCTTCTCGACCAACCTGTCCGGCCCGAACGAAGGCGAAGAGTTCAGTGACCAGTCCAACACCGAGCCACAGCGCTTGTACCTGAACTTCCGCACCCAGGCCGGTGGCGTCGGCAGCCCTCACCCGCTGGTGCAGCTCAAGGCGCCCCGCCGCGCCCTCGAGGTCTACCCAGATCACCCACACGAAGGCGAATGCCTGGTGCCAGCCGGCCTGGGCGGCAACATCACCGTCGGTGGGCAATCGGTGCCCGAGTGGCCCAACGACCTCACGGGTGCCGCCCTGTCGCCGGAGATCGTGGCGATGTCGGTTTCGCATGGCGACGGCTTCCCCAGCGGCCCGACGGGCCCCAAGGATGCCCTGATGCCCAAGCTGTTCGCCTCCATCGTCGCCTACGACGGCCACCGCGCCAACAAAGGCCGCGTCAGCACCGACTCCACCTGGCACCACTTCATCAACATCAACCTGGACGGCACGGGAGAGCCCGGCTTCAATGGCCTGCAATCACCCGCTGGCGTGGACACCGAGGCGCTCAAGCGCATCCGCGAGCACTACGTCAACCTCGCCACCTGGCTGATGCCCAAGAAGGTTCGCAAGTGCCTGCGCTTCCCGCTGGTGCTGGAGGAGCTGTCCCGCTTCCCACTGATCGAAGAGCTGGAGCTGCCCCCATTGAAGGCGGCCACGGTCGCCGACCTGACCCAGGCCGGTGGCGCGCTGCTGCAAAGCCTGTCGCGCCGCGTCGCCCCTTGGGAGGTGCAGGCCTTCGTCTTCGACACCCTGAGCGACAGCCTGGGCGAGGCCGAGGCGCTCAAGCTGCTGGACCAGGACGACGCCGCCACCGCCTTGCGCAACCAGGACATCGCGCAGGCCGCCGTCGGTGGCTTGTTGACAGGTGTGGCGGCCCGCCTCGCCGAGCTGCCATCGGTCAAGGAAATCCTGCCGCACCGCACCTTCGAGGCCTCGGCCATCGAGGGCACGCAGGTGGCGACCAAGCTGGCGCTGGTGCGCAGGCGCGATCAACTCAAGAAGATGGACGAGTTGCTCTCGCGCCTGCAATCGGCCGGCGAGCTGCGCTGAAGCGCTGACCGCTCGGGCCTGCTGCGCTCAGCGGCGGGTGGGGATGCGCCAGACCACCCACGCCCCCAGCAGGCCCGCTGCGATCACCACGCCCGACAACCAGGGGCGTGGCCAGAGGTGCCAGGCCGACAGGCTCACCATGATCGACATCATGGTGGTAGCCAGCCACTTCACCTTCAGGGGCAGCGTGTGATGGGTTTCCCAGTCGCGCACCATGGGCCCCAGCCAACGGTGGGCCAGCAGCCAGGCATGCAGGCGCGGCGAAGACTTCGCGAAGCAACCAGCCGCCAGCAGCACGAACGGTGTGGTCGGCAGGCCAGGCAGGATGGCGCCGGCCACGGCCAGCCCCAGCGAGACCACCCCCGCGACAACCAGCAGGCTGCGTTGGAGGCGTCCCGCCACCTGCATCACTTCCAGGTGTCCTTCAGCCCGGTGACCTTGTTGAACACCGGCTGGCCCGGTGCGTGGTCCTGGCGATCGGCCACGAAGTAGCCAAAACGCTCGAACTGGAACTTCTGATCGGGCAACGCAGCTGCCAGCGAGGGCTCGACGTAGGCCTGGACCACCTTGAAGCTGTCCGGGTTCAGGCTGGCCTTGAAGTCCTTGCCCCCGGCATCGGGGTGCGGGTCGGTGAACAGGCGGTCGTAGATGCGCACCTCGGCGGCAACGCCATCGGCCACGCCCACCCAGGTGATGGCGGCCTTGACCTTGACGCTGTCGGCGCCGGGCGTGCCGCTCTTGGTGTCGGGCACGACGGTGGCCAGCACTTCGGTGACCTTGCCTTCAGCGTCCTTGGAGCAGCCGGTGCACTCGATGACGTAGCCGCCCTTGAGGCGCACCTTGTTGCCGGGGAACAGGCGCTTGTAGCCCTTGGGCGGCACCTCTTCGAAGTCTTCACGCTCGATCCAGACCTCGCGGCCCAGCTTGAAGTGGCGCACGGGTGACTCGACTCCTTCGGGCGGGTGCGGCAGGGCCGGCAGCGAGCAGGCCTCCAGGTGACCGGCACCCATGACTTCGTCCCAGTTGGTGAGCACCAGCTTGACGGGGTCGAGCACGGCCATGCCGCGGTGCGCCTTGTTCTCCAGGTCATCCCGCAGGGCGATGTCCAGCGTGCTGTAGTCGATCCAGCTGTCGGACTTGCTCACGCCGATGCGCTCGCAAAACAGCTGGATGGCCTCGGGCGTGTAGCCGCGGCGACGCAGGCCGGCGATGGTCGGCATGCGGGGGTCGTCCCAGCCGCTGACCACGCCCTCATCCACCAATTGCTTCAACTTGCGCTTGGAGGTGATGACGTAGGTCAGGTTCAGGCGCGCGAACTCGTATTGCTTCGGGTTGGGGTGCTTGAGCAGGCCCAGCTTGGCCAGGTTGTCGACCAGCCAGTCGTAAAAAGGGCGCTGGTCTTCGAACTCCAGCGTGCAGATGGAGTGGGTGATCTGCTCGAGCGCGTCTTCGATCGGGTGGGCGAAGGTGTACATCGGGTAGATGCACCACTTGTCGCCGGTGTTGTGGTGGGTGGCGCGACGGATGCGGTAGATGGCCGGGTCCCGCATGTTGATGTTGGGGCTGGCCATGTCGATCTTGGCGCGCAGCACGGCAGCACCATCGGGCAGCTTGCCGTCGCGCATCTCGCGGAAACGCGTCAGGTTTTCATCGGCTGTGCGGCTTCGGAAAGGGCTGTCCTTGCCGGGCGTGGCGAAATCACCGCGGTTGGCGCGCATCTCGTCCGGCGTCTGCTCGTCCACGTAAGCCAGGCCGGCGGTGATCAGCGCCTCGGCCGAGCGATACATGAAGTCGAAGTAGTTGCTGGCGTAGTAGAGGTGGCTCTCAGGCCGGCCATTGAAGTTCGACTCCCAGCCAAAACCCAGCCACTTGACGGCGTCCAGGATGGCGTCGACGTACTCCTGCTCTTCCTTCTCCGGGTTGGTGTCGTCGAAGCGCATGTGGCAGACGCCACCGTAATCACGCGCCAGACCGAAGTTCAGGCAGATGCTCTTGGCGTGGCCGACGTGCAGGTAGCCGTTCGGCTCGGGCGGAAAGCGCAGGCGGACCTTGGCGGGGTCGCTCTGGCCGGCATCCTGGTGGGCGGCGTCACCGGGCGAGCCGGCCCAGCGGCGGCTGGCGTAGGTGCCCTGCTCCAGGTCGCGGTCGATGATGCCGCGCAGGAAGTTGGTGGGCTTGTGGGGAACGTTCGGATCGGTGGCGTCGGTCATGCCCCGATTCTATCGAGGCAAGGCACCGCGCACCCCGCAGCGGCGCAACGAACACCGCGCCACATGGCCGAAAGGACACTGGCTCGGGTATGGTTGGCCCCAGACACCGATCGGAGGACGCCAATGGGCAACAAATCAGACCGAGCCAAGGACAGCAACCACGGCGGCAACAAGCTCAGTCGCAAGGACTACGAAGCGGCCCTGGAACCCATGCAGCTGGAGCTGGCCCAGATGTCGCGCTGGCTGGCGCACCACCACAAGCGCCTGCTGGTGATCTTCGAGGGACGAGACACGGCGGGCAAGAGCGGCGTCATCCGCGCCATCTCCGAGGTGCTCGACCCGCGCCGTTGCCAGGTGGTGGCGCTTGGCAAGCCTTCGGAGCAAGAGCGCAGCCAGTGGTACTTCCAGCGCTACGTGCCTCACCTGCCCTCAGCCGGCAACGTGGTGCTGTTCGACCGCAGCTGGTACAACCGCGCCGGCGTCGAGAAGGTGATGGGCTTTTGCACCGACGATGAGCACCGCCGCTTCCTGCGCGAAGTGCCTTTGTTCGAGCGCATGCTGATCGACGACGGCATCCTCGTCTTCAAGTACTGGCTGTGCGTGAACCAGGCCGAGCAGGAAGCGCGTTTCGCCGAACGGCTGGCCGACCCGCTCAAGCGCTGGAAGCTCTCGCCCGTGGACGTGGTCGCACGCACCAAGTACGCCGAGTACGGCAAGGCGCGCAACGCGATGCTCAAGGCCTCGCACACGGAACATGCGCCATGGACGCTGGTGGACTTCAATGACCAGCGCCTGGGCCGCCTGACGCTCCTGCGCCACCTGCTGGACCACCTGCCTGACCAGAAGGTGCCAGAGCAGACCATCGACATGCCGCCGCTCGAGGGCCGGCCGGGCAAGGAAAGCTACCCCGCAGGGCACGGGCCACTGCCGCCTTTCACCTTGCCCGTTCAAACAAACGATTGAATCGTCCACACTGGGAACAACACACCGTTTCAAACACCCCCCATTCAAGCGTGAAGCATCCATTCGGCGCGTAAACCCTGTGCGGGGGAGCGGTCGTGGCCCGGGAAGATCCGTCCCACGCCACACCAACCGCCCGCCACCATGCTCACCACCCGCTACCAGAAGGTCCAGACGCTCACGGTCACCGACGTGCTGCGCATGCACGCGCTGTTCGAGGCTCACTACGCCAGCAGCCCGCTGGCCACTTTCCTGGACGACCTGTCTCGCAAGGAGGGGGTCTTCGTGGTGCGCCGCCGCAGCGACGCCGAAATCGTCGGTTTCTCGACGCTGGGTGTCTACCACTTCAAGCTGGGCGGGCGCACCGCCAAGGGCCTGTTCAGCGGCGACACCATCATCGAAAGCGCCCATCGGGGCTCGCGCACGCTGCAGCAGGCCTTTGCCTGGAAGCTGTTTGTCGAGGCCATCAAGTCGCCTCTGACGCCCCAGTACTGGCTGCTCATCAGCAAAGGCTACAAAACCTACCTGCTGATGGCGCGCAACTTCCCTGACTTCCACCCGCGTCGCGGCCAGGCCAACCCCGGCATGTCGGAGATGGTGGCCAGCTACTGCGACGCCATGTTCCCCGGCAAGCTCGACCACGGCACGATGCTGCTGAACTTTGGGGACGACGCCAACCGCCTCAAGCCGGATGTGGCCGACATCACCGCCGAGATGCGCACCGACCCGGACATCCGCCACTTCGAGCAGCTCAACCCGACCTGGGCCCAGGGCACCGAATTGCCATGCATCGCCCGTTGTGACCTGAGTGCGTTCTGCGAAGCGATCGTGCCGTTCCTGAGGAAGGTCTGGCGCGACCGGGGGCGCACGAGGGCTGCCTCGACGGCCGGTGGCGTGCCGGCTCAGGTCCCGGGCCGCTCCGCCTGAGGCGCCACGGCGCCCTGCGCCTCTCGAGCGCGCTCCGCATAGCGGTTGAAGCGCCAGGCGCTGGACTCGATGGTGATGCGCCGCCAGGTCTCGCGCTTTTCGCCCGGGCTCATCTCGGGCCACAGCTGCACCTCGTCGAAGGTGCGCCCACAGCCCTTGCACAGGTCATCGCCCTGGCTGGTCGAGCAAATGGCGATGCAGGGCGTGTCGGGCGTGGTCTCGTACCACTTCAACCAGGCCTGGTAGGCCGTGGCGGGCATGCTGTCTTCGTCGCAAAGCGGCTCGTGGTGGTAGACCATGAGCGCGTAGACCTCGGCGAGCTTTTTCACCTCGGGTGCCAGGCTGATGCCGTCGGGCGAAGGCGAGCGCTCGCGCCACCAGTTGATGGCGGACTCGATGTCGGTGATGTGGATGCCGGCCATGGGTGCTGGAGCGGGAGCGGTGTGTGAGCAGGTGCCTGGCGCGAGGGGATCAGGCCTGTGCGGCCTTGGCAGCCTTCTCGGCTTCGGCCTGTCGCGTGGCCTCGACCAGGGTGGCCAGTGCTTCGGACACAGCGCGAGCGTCCACCCCCTCGGCGCGGGCCACCGGCGCATCGGCCAGGGCGGCTTCGCCTTCGATCTTCAGACGCTTGACCCAGTTGCCGGCTTCGCGGCCATCGGCCAGGCCGGTGCTTTGCAACAGCAGCGCGCCCTGGTGGGTGGTGAGCTTGAAGTAGAACAAGCCGTCGGCCTCGCGGTACTGCTTGATTTGCGGCAGCGCCAGTTTGTCGGCGGCGGCCTTGGCGGCCGGCTGGCCCACGGCCACCATCTTGCGCAGGCCCACGGCCTGGCGCAGCTCGGCGATGAAGGGCGTGGCGGTGCGACGGGCCTTGTCTGCCCCCGCCTGCAGCACCTCTTCGATGCGCTCGGGGTGGGCAATCAGCTCCGCGTAATGCGCGCGCATGGGGCCCACGTGAGCCTCGATGAGGTCGACCACGCGCTGCTTGGCATCGCCCCAACCCAGGCCGGCGATCAGGTCGCGGCGGAAGGCTTCGCGGGTGGCGGCGTCGGCAAAGGCGTCGTGCAGGGTGACCAGGTGCGAGGCTTCCGGGTCCTTGGGCTCACCGGGCAGGCGCGAGTCCGTCACCACGCGGGCGATGGCGTCTTTCAGGCCTTTGGCGCCGCCTTCGAACAGGGGCACGGTGTTGTCGTAGCTCTTGCTCATCTTGCGGCCGTCCAGGCCGGGCAAGGTGGCCACGCTTTCCTCGATCTCGGCTTCGGGCAGCACGAACAGCTCTTTGCCTGCGCCATACAGGTGATTGAAGCGCTGGGCCACGTCGCGCGCCATCTCGATGTGCTGCACCTGGTCGCGGCCGACGGGCACGCGGTGGGCGTTGAACATCAGGATGTCGGCAGCCATCAGCACGGGGTAGCAGAACAGGCCCATGGTGACGCCGTCGTCGGGCTCGGCGCCCTTGGCCTCGTTGGCATCGACCGAAGCCTTGTAAGCGTGGGCGCGGTTCATCTGGCCCTTGGCGGTCACGCAGGTCAGCAGCCAGTTCAGCTCGGTGATCTCGGGGATGTCGCTTTGCGCATAGAAGGTCACGCGCTGGGTGTCGAGGCCTGCGGCCAGCCAGGTGGCGGCGATCTCCAGGCGCGAACGGGCGATGCGCGCCGGGTCGTCGCACTTGATGAGGGCGTGGTAGTCGGCCAGGAAGAAGAAGCTCTCGACACCGCTCTCGCGGCTGGCTGCAATCGCCGGGCGGATGGCGCCGACGTAGTTGCCGAGGTGGGGGGTGCCGGTGGTCGTGATGCCGGTGAGGACGCGCTGGTTCATCCGGTGATTTTAGGGGTGGTGGGGTTGCGGTGGGTTGGGGATGGGTTTGCCACGGTTTGCGCAACGGGATGGGGGCGAGGGGGGCCTGCTCCGGGACCACGCTCGCGGGGCACCACCGAGCACTTCATTCGTCACCCCTTGAACACCCGCCATGTGGTTGCCGTTTCTGCACCCCGCTATTTGGCCCTGCCCTCCCCCCCCTCCCCCCAATCCCGCGACAAACCGTGGCAGGCG
>CAYJXE010000012.1:0-110234 GCA_964373965.1 uncultured Aquabacterium sp.
AACCAGAAGGCATCACAACCTGGACCTGGCTAGGTGCCCATGGCCGGTCGAACGGCACTCCACAGAAGGCCGGCCAGCACATCCACCGGGCTGTCGGGGTGCAGCGCTGACCAGGGTGTCCGCACGCTGCGCAACAGCACGATGGCGTCGGGGGGCAGGCCCAGGCGCGTGGGTGTCTGCCGCTCCATCCACCGTGTCACGTGCTGCCTGGCGTGGCTGGCGCTCAGGCCTTGCCCGTGCACCCGCAACCGTTGGACACGTGTGGCCTGGTCCATGGTCAGGCTTCGATGTTGTCGCGCTGGGTGATGCGGCCGTCCGCCGAGCCCTGCACGTCCAGCAACTGACCGACTTGCTCACCCACGTTGCCGGCGATCAGCCACAGCACTCGGCGTGTGGCCTTGTTGGTGGGTTGAAAGCGGATGCCCGTGGCCGCGCCCGCGATGAAGTTGTCCTGCAGCATCACCTGGCTGCCGTACTCGCCCTGCAGATCGATGGCCACCACGCCCGATTCACGACCGATTTTGGTGTCCGTGCGGACATCGTTTTGCCGCAGGTGGGCGGTCAGGGCGCCGTCGATGCCGATGCCCTCGGTGGTGCCCTCGACCAGGTTGCGCTCGACCATCACCGAACCTTCCTGCGAGCCGACGATGACGATGCCGTGTCGCATGGGTTTGCCAGGGTCTTCGGCGCTCAACACGTTGTCGTGCAGGTGTGCGCGTTGGGCATGCAAGCAGGCGATGCCGCCCTGGTTCGCGCCCACGGTGACGGTGCAGTGACCGATGTCGACGTGCATGCGGGTGCCCTGGCGTTTCGCCTTGATCGATGCCAGGTCCGCGATGCCGATGCCGACGGCTTGCGGGCCATCGTCCGCTGCCACAACGGCGTTCACGCCGTGCAGCCGAACCTGGGGCGTGTCCTGCACCGTCAGGGCACCAGCCAGTGCCTTGCCGTCGTCTTCCTCGTCGTCTTTCAGGCCAGCCAAAGAAAGGGCCTCGCGCAAGCTGTCGCGCCCGAAGCGGCCGTTGGCCTCGCCCACCAAGCTCAGGCCCTCGAGCACCAGGCTGTCGCAGTCGCGCACGACGAGCACCCGGGCAGACTGGCTCTCGTGCAGCAGCGCCTGGTGCCCCCGGATCTCGACGTGCCCTGCCTGGCTGAGGATCAGTGGCTTGCCCAGCTTGTACTCGCCGGGCTCGAAGCTGATGAGCGTGCGCTGGCTGCCCTGCAGGGCCTTGAACGCAGCATGGATGGCCGATGCCGACATGCCCGGTTGGATGACGGTGTGCAGGCAGCTGCCGCTGCGCAACTGGTCGATGGCGGCCTGCACATCGCTGACGCCACTCAAGCCGCTGCGCACGCCGTCCAGCCAGACCCGTTCGGCGTGTTGCACGTTGCGGCTGTCGCGCACGAACAGCAGGGGCGCGCCACTGCCCTCGATTTGGTAGACCCGCACACGGCCGCTGGCAGCGCTGGCCGTCAGGTCGATGGCGTCTTCGGCCAGCGCGCGCTGCAGCACACCTGGGGCATCTGCCGCGGCCAGGGGCGTGTCGCGTGCGGGCGCGCGGTCGCCGAAGAAACGCCGCCAGTCGGTGCCCGCAGGCAGCAGTCCCGCAGGTGGCAGCCAGCTCAGGTGCACCGTGGCTGCAGCCGATGCGATGGCGGGTGTGTCTGCCAGTTGCTCCTGGAACTGCAGGAAGCGGGCCTCGGCCGTGCCCTGCAGCCGCTCGCCCAGCCAGGCCGCGCCTTGCACCGATGCCGTCTGGGCGGCGATGCGGCGGCGCACCGAGGCGCCATCGACGAACTTGAGCTCCCGACCGACCAGGCAAACCAGGGCCAGGGGCACGTCGCACGCGCTCAGGCTGCGATCGGCGAGCATGCGGTCGAGCAGACCGTGGCCATGGGCCGCGATCGAGGTGGCGCGGGGCGTGGTCGATGCCGGCAGGCGGTGGGCCTGGCGCAGCACCGTCGAGCCCAGGCACTCGTGTGCGATGCGGTTGCGCAGTTGCGCAAGCGCGGTGGTCGTGGTGCCGGTGAGCGTGCCGCCCGGGATGGGCAGCAGTTTCAGCTGCACACCTTCGGCGATGACGTCGCGCGCGCAGCGGGTGTTGACCGATTCGAGCGCCAGCACCGGTGCAAAGCCCTCGGGCACGTCGATGGGCGAGATCGTCAACAGCAGCAGGCCATCACCGGCCACGTAGGTGCTGGCCGTGGCGCTCGCACAGGGGCCGAAGGCGCCCGTCAAACCGCCTGTGTCGCTTGTGTCGGCAGGTGGCTGGATCAGCGAGAGGCTGATGCGCTGACTCAGCTTGAGGGCCTGGCCCGACAAGGCCACCGCCAGACCGGGTTCGACCGTGACCACACCCAGGCTGTCGGCGTCGGTGGCGGGACCGGCGGCGTTGACTTCCAGCCCCCAGGCGATGCCCGAGCCGGTTGCGGCACCGACCTGCGCATCGGCCTGGCGGCGCGCGGCCTGGTCGCGCGAGAGGTCGGACGCCGTCAGCAGCCGGCCATTGAAGAAGTGGACCGCGCGAACGCTGTCCTGTGTGAGGGCTTCGCCCAGCAGGGTGTGGGTGCGCTCGCTCATACCGGCCTCGATGCGGTGGTGGCAAAGCGGCTGACCTGGAACTGCACGAAGTGATCACCGTCGGGCAGTTCCTGCACGCCCAGGATCATGATGTCGAAGTGAATGGAGGTGCCTTCGGCCACGGGTGGTTTGCTCACGTAGGCCAGGACGGCGCGCTTGGGGTCGTCGACGATGGGCGTGAGCAGCACCGTGATGCGGTGGTTGGGGTGCTCGTCTCGGGGGATGTCGTGAACGATGAGGCTGATGCGCGCCACGCGGCCATCGGCGCTGCCGTCACGCACCTCGACCTTGGGGGCGCCACCTGCGTTGCCTGCCTTGAACTGACCCGACGAGATCAGCACCTGCGCCACACCGGCTGCCACCACCTCGACAGGGCTGGATGCCGCGCCGGAGGTGCCAGCTGCGGCCACCCAGGCCTCGCCATCGAAGGTCAGCACGTCACCCTTTTTGGGATCGGCGGCAGAGACTTTGTTGCCTTGCAGCTGTTCGATTTGGTTGTCCTTGGCGTCGCCGCTGACGTCCCCGCCCAATGGCGGCAGCTCGGGCGTTTCGGGCGTGGGCAAGGTGGTGGGCACCCAGACGCGGCGCGGGCGGCCCGTTGGACCGGGGCCCGAGGGCAGCACCTCCTGGAACATCAGCACCTGGCCGAGGGTGGGTGCGGTGTCGGACACCGGTGTGCCTTGCAGCGCGCGCACTTTGTTGGTGGTGATGGGGCCGAGGGTGTCGCCGGCCAGCTCGGGCAGGGCGGGCAGCGGGTGAACGTGGTCGCTGCGAGCGTAGTCGGACTGGTTCCCGACCAGACCGCTGCCACCGAAGGCGAGCCCTGCGGGCAGCGCGGTGGACGCCACAGGCAGGTGCGCGGGCGACCACTGTTGCGTGTTGTCCAGCGCCAGCACGTCGCCAACCTGCGGCGCGGTGGCGGCGATGCCCCGGTTGCGAAGGGCCACCACCGTGTTGTCCGTGATGTCACCCGTCACGTCGCCGGCCAGTTCGGGCAGCTCGGGGGTCCCGTGGCTGTGATCGGCACGTGCGTACTCGCTGAGCACACCGACTTCCGGATCGAGCCCGAAGCTCAAGGCAGGGGTGACGTCCTGGGCGGCCTCCGGCGCGGGGTTTTGCAGGATCAGCTCCTGCAGCATGCGCAGGCTCAGCAGCAGCGGGCGGCGGCTTTCGTCGATGGCGGTGACCACACCGCTCACGTTGCTGCCATCGACGCTCAAGGTGAGCGTGGCCAGCAGGATGGCGTCGTCGTCGGAGCCCGGTGCGATGGCGTTGGGGCCGCAGCCGTAGCGTGCGCGCCAGATCGGGCGCAGCTCGGTCACCCACAGCCGCAACGCCACGCGCATCAGCTCATCGGTGGTGCCCAGGCCCACGGGCGGCGAGCCCAGCATGAAGTCGGTGGGCGGAGGGGAGCTGGGCGTGAGCCAGCCCTCGGCTGCGTCGCGCAGGCTTTGCAGAAAGTCGTCATCCGACAAGGGTGGCGAGCTCAGGTCCACGGGCACCTGGGCCAGCCAGTCGGCGAAGTCGCGGATGGCGTCTTCTTCGAGCTGCGGCGGGGCCTGCGTGCGCAGCGTGAGCTGAAAGCAGTCGGCGATGCGCGAGTTGGCGGTGAGCGCGTCTTCGCTGCGGCAAGGCTCGCCAGGCACGGGCACCTTGTCGGTGGGCACGCCCTGGTAGGCCAGCACCACGTGCACGGTCAGCTCGCTGGTGCCGCTGCCCAGGCTGGCCTTGAAGGCGGCATCCTGCTTGCGCAGCCAGGCGGTGACGTTGGCGCATTGCTCGTCGGAGACGCACACCGGCGTGCCCGAGGGCGTCCAGCCGATGCCGGGGCCCACCTTCACGGTGCCACCGCTGGCGTCCGTGCCCACGGTCAGGCCCCGGGCCGTGCCGTAGCCGATGAGCTCGCGCGCGAGTTCATGCCGGCGCGCGATGTGCCAGGCCTGCTCCTGCACGAAGTCGTCCACACCAAGCAGCATGCCCTTGGTGTAGTTGACCCGCTTGTTCGTGTCCAGGGCGGTCACGCCGGCCCCGATGGTCGTCGTCTGTCCGCAGCATCCCATGGTGGTGTCCTCCAGTGTTCATAGGCCTTATCAGGCCATCAGCATTTGTCGCTCAGCATTCGAGCAAGATCCGGTCGGGTGGCACGTCGCGGCGGCTGGCCGTTCGCGATGCGCCGATGTGTCCTTGGCCCAACACCATCGCGGGCGCCAGTTGCGGGTCGCGGCTGCCATCGCCCAGCAAGGTGTCCAGGCCCAGTCGCACCTGGCCCAGGCGGAACAGCGTCCAGTAGGGCTGGATGTCGAAGCGGGTGTGGGCGGGTTTTTCGAGCGAGACCACGCGGCGCACCAGGTCCATGTCGCGCTGCAGCGTGGCGATGTCGCTGCCGGGGCCGGAGATCGGCAGCAGCACGCTGAACGAATGGGCGCGGGACTGCATGGGCTCCAGGCGGGTCTCGAACAGCGCCCAGTCGGTCAGCGACACCGTGTCGGTGGGCAGCTCGGTGGGCGGCGCCATCAGCGCGAACGAGGGCCAGTTGCCGGTGGTGCCGCCGCTGCCGCCGGTGCGCGCGCGCCAGGTGGCGATGCGGTGGTGGCGGCGCGCAACGAAGGCTTGCCAGCGGCGCAGGTGGCGGGCCAGGCGTGGGTTCAGCTTGGCGATGAAGTCGCGCCAGGCGGCTTGCAGCGCCAGGGCGCTTGCGTTGTCGCCGCCATCGACGAGCTCTGGCCAGCGTTGGGGCAGGCGCTCGGGCAGGCGGGCATCGGGCTGGCGGCGCAGGCGTTCCTGCCAAGCGGCGTCGAGGTTGGCGGCCAGGCTGGGCACGGCGCCCAGTTGCCCCTCACAAAAGCCTTGCCACAACGCGATTGGCACGTCAGCCGAGGGCAGCGGTGCGAAGGCGTTGGCCGTGGTGCTGTGTCCGTTCGCGTGCAGCCATTCGCGCCAGCGTTGCTGCAGGCCGGCAGCCCCGTCTTTCAAAGACCAGCGGGCGGTGCTTTGCAGCAGGCGGGGCTGCTCGCTGACCACGGTGCGACCCAGCAACTCGGGTGGCTGACTGCGGGTCAGGAAGGACTCGATGATGCGCACGCCCCAGGGTTGCGCCTGCGAGGGCTTGGGCAGCGCGAACTCGGACTCCGGCAACACGGTGGTGGCCACCGCCAATTGCGTGGCCAGCCGCACCGCCTGGGGTGTGCCCCGGTACTGAAAGAGCGCGCTGGCGTGGTCGATGAGCTGGCGCCTGCGGGCTTCGTCGAGAGCGGGGTCTAGCACCAGGCCCAGCCAGCTGGCCAGCCAGTCCAGCGTTTCGGCGGGGGCGGTGCGCACGTCGAACAGGGCGCCGGCCGTGGCGATGCGGTCCTCGAGCGAGGTGAAGGCGCCTTCGAAAAGGGCCAGGAAGCGTCCGAGGAAATCGGCCGAAGCCTCGTCTTCGCGGTAGACCGCAGGCAGGTAACGCTCCAGGTAGGAAAAGCGCGGGCGCCACAAGCGCATCGCAGCCACGCGCGGGGTGGTCAGCTCGTTGCCTTCCAGGCGCAGCGCCAACTGAACCCAACGCCCCTTGCAGCGCTGCAGCAGGGTCTCCCAGGTGCCCAGGCCCTTGCTGGCGTCGGTGCGCGAACCGGGGGCGTCCAGCAGCCAAGGCAGTTCGCTGCCGTTCGGGCGCAGAACGGGCACGGGCTCGTCGCTGAAGGGCAGGCTGCCCAGCAGATCGAGGTCGTCGCTGCAGCGGCTGGCGACCACCAATCGGCAGCCGGCTGGCACGCAGGCGTCGAGCATCACGCGGTGCCAGGTGTGGCCGGGCTCGCGGGCGTCGTAGAAGGGCGTGTGCAGCGTCGCGCTGTGGTGGTGGCGCGGGCGGCGTTGGGCCACCAGGGGCAGCCAATGTGCCTGGCTGCGATAGAGCAGGCCGCTGTCGCCTTCGACCAGGCTGCGCCCGAGGCTGACCAGGGGCATGCCGAGGTAGCGCTTGAGGGGCAGGTAGTCGGGTTGAGCGGCCAGTTGCAATGGCGCACCGCTTGAGGAGGGCTGGGTCAGCACCTCGAACAGCACGCCCTGGTTGCCGTCCGTCGATACGATGATCAAGCGGGGGATGGCCGACGCGCTCTCACCTGCGGCGGGCGCATGCCACGCGAAGTCGAACCCCGGCCACTGGAAGCCCTCGGCGTCGGCCGGCGGGAACACACTCTGCATGCCGCTGGTGCTGGCGCGGCCCGCGTGCAGGCCATCGACGTAGCGATGCACGACGGCAAAGCCATCGGCATCGGCTTCGTCGAGAACCAGGATGCTGCCGTCGGGCATGACTTCGATGGCGACGGGGCGCTGCTCGGCACCGGGTGCGCCGGCGGGCTGCAGCTCGAACCAGGGCGGCCCGGATGGCGGCGGGGCAGCGAGGTCGGTGGGAGGCAACTGGCCGGGGGGCCAGGTGAAGTCGGATGGCGCCTCTGCCGAGACCGGGAAGCTGGCGCTCATGCGCAGGCGCCGGTCTAGCAGCCACACGCGCCGACGCGAAGCATCGAGGATGGCCAGCCCGCCACAGCAACGGGGCGCCATGTCGGTGGCCTGCAGCGGCCAGCCCTGGGGCCAGGCCAGCTCCATCGGCGGACCACCTGCGAGCAGGTCGAACACCAGCAAGCCCGCTCCTTGGCCAGGCGTGTCCGGGGTCGATTCGAAGGCGGCGACCAGGTGCTGGTCGTGGGTGACGGCCAAGCCCCCGAGCACGTGGGGCGCCTGGGGCTCGGCGGGCTCGCTGGGCGCAAAATCGCCGAACGATGTCGAGGTGCCCAACTCATCCGTTGTCGTGGCTGCGTCGGTCGTGGCGGGTGGCCAGAAACGGCTCAAGGCGCCCGATCCGGCTGACCTGACCTCGATGGCCAGGCCCTGTTCAACGATGGCGTAGACGTTGCCTTGTGCATCGGCAGCGGCACCCAGGCGTTGGCCTGCATCAGGTGGCAGGTCGCCGGGCGTGGCGGGGAAGCGGCCCGCCCGGCGCGCCAGGATGAGCTGACCGTCGCGTGGGTCGATGCTCAGCGGGGCGGCTTCGTCGGTGGCGGCGTTGTCCCACAGCGCGGCGAGCGTGGGCCGTCCTTCAGCATCCAGGCGGCAGCGTCCCCAGTCGGCCCGGCCGAGCAGCAGGTCGAAGCGGGCACCGTTGGCGTCGATCATGGTGGGCCTCTTCGCTTCAGCATTCGCGCGGCACGGTCGGCACCGGCACGACCTTGCGCACACCATCGCCTGTGCCGTCGAAGCCGGTGCCATCGCCTGTGCCCAAGCCGCGCAGGGTGTCGATGGCGACGGGGTCACCCGCCTCCACGCTCAGGCCCAGCAGCCTTGGCAGTTGCAGGCCGTAAAGCGCCTGCTCGTCGGGGATGGCGGTGCCTCGCGCATCGGCCAGCAGCACGCCGTTGATGCGCAGCACGCCGGGCACGCGCGCGGCCTCGGCCCACAGGTCCTTGACGTTGACGGCGGTGTTCAGCGGCCAGCCGTCTTCGCGGCCCGGCAGGTCGGTGGCGCCGTCGATGCGGGTGGGTGCGAGCACGGCACGCAGCCGCGCTTTGACCGCGTCGCGCACATCGGGCACCGTGTGGCCGCCCGCCACGGTGATGCCAACCGACAGCCACAGGCCGACGTAGTCGGGCCCGCGCAGCACCAGCTCGGTGGTGACCAGTCGGCGCGGGTCGAGGTGGCGGCACACCGCGTCGATGAAGGCGCCATCGGGTTGCGGTGCATCGGGCTGTCGCGGGTCGTGGCGCGGCACCAGCATCAGCGTGACCACGCCGGGTGCGTCGCCGGGCTGGCTGTCGCCCAGGTCGGGGTGCCAGGCGGCCAGCACCTCCACGCGGGCCACGTCCACGCCCGGGGTGCGCGAGGCGATGTCGTGGAAGTCTTCGGCGGTGACCAGGCGGTCGCGGTGGCGGATGAAGGAAGCGATGCTCTTTTCGCCGGTCAGCGCGTCTTCGGCGTCGGCGCCGCCCCAGGTGGCCAGCGGGTTGCGCACGCGCACGCCGGGTGGCAGGGCCGGGCCAGCGGTGATGGCGCCGGCCGCGACGTTGCCTGCACGGCCATCGCACACGTCGTATTGCGCCAGGATGCGCGAGCCGATGGGCGGGCGCCTGCCTCGCAGGCCATCGCCGAAGCGCACGGTGCCGGCTTCGGCGTCGAGCAGGTAGACGTCGGTGGGGCGGGTGCTGACCGATGCCGACGCAGGCGAGAGCTGCAGCTCGGGGCCGGCCGCCATCAGGTCATCGACCTGAACCCAGGGATTGGCTTGGGCCTGGACGGCCGCACCGGCATTGCTTGCCGTGCCAGTGTTGGCCGTGTTGCTGGCATCGACCACGCGCAGCACCACGCCATCCGGCACCAGGCCCGTTCGGCTGAAACGCAGTTGCTGATCGGGCGTGCCGTCGCCCTGGCCCAGCACTTCGTTGGACACCGACACGCGCTGATCGACCATGGCGGCGTTGACACCCACCCACTTCACGCGCAGGCCGGCCGAGCGAGGCGGCGCCACGCGCACCCAGCTGACGATGCGACCCGCCAGGGCCGAGTCGTCGAGCGCGGGCGGAAAGTCTCCGACACCGGCTTCGAGCGGGTCGAGTTCCGTCCAGGTGAAGATGGCATCGGCCAATGCGGGCAAGGGCAGCTCGACGATGCCGGGGCCTTGCAGCACGTTGTCGGCGCGGGTGGGCAGCAGCGTGGTGTAGCGCGCCTGGGGCGGCTCGCCTGCAGGCACGCTGACGCGTTGCGGCAGGGCGTACTGAACCAACTCATCGACATCGCCTTCGACCGTGCCCTGGCCGGCGCTGGCCACGGTTCGAGGCTGCGCGTCCACATCGGGCACCAGGCCCAGGCTCAGGCTCTTGCCAGCCAAGGCCTGCGCAGCCTCCTGAGCAGAGCGGCCTGCAGGGGCCAGCAGCGCCACCCACAGGGCGCCGTCCACCGTGTCCTCACTCAAGGCCACCGAGCGGCTGCCATCGACCTCACGGGTTTCGTAGGTGTCGATTTGAGGCACGGGTGCGTCCGGGTCCACCGCCCGGTAAAGCAGCTCGTAGTAGGCCTGGTCCAGCTCCTGAACAGCGACCTTGCGCTTGATGAAGGCGCGGCTTTCAACGGGCAGCACGTCGATGGCACCGCGCGTGCGAAAGGGCACGGCCCCGGCGCGCACCTCGGTGCGAGCGGTCAGCATGGGCACGGCGGCGTCGAGCCGGGCGCCGCTGAACACCACCATGCCTTGCGCCGGTTGCACCGCAGCCAAGGGTACGCCCAGCAGGCGCAGGAAGCGTGCACGGCTGATCTCGGGCACGCGGTTGGCGCGGTACAGCAGGCTCTCGGTCAGGAAGGCGAAGAGCTCGACCAGGGTCACGCCCGGGTCGGACTCGGACAGCTGGGTCCACTCCGGCGTGTGCACGGGCACGCGGGCCAGCGTGTCGCGCACCAGGTCGGCGTGGCGGCGGTCGTCGATGCTGGGGACTTGCAGGGGCATGGTCGTCTCGTGGATCGGTTTTGTGTTCGGTCAGCCCTGCACGCTCACGGCCACCGACAGGCGCTCTTGCACCTGGGTGGCCACGAGTCGGTAGGTGAGGGTGGCGATGGCGCTTTCGGTGTCCTGGCTGTCGGCGGTGACCTCGACGGATTCGAGCTGGATGCGCGGCTCCCAGCGCTTGAGGGCTTCGCCGATGGCCTGCTTGATGAGCGTGTGCGTGGCCAATGTGTTGGGCTCGAAGAGGAAGCGCCGCAGGCCGGCCCCGAAAGCCGGCAGGCGCAGGCGCTCACCTGGCTCAGTGCTCAGGATGATGCGGATCGACTCGTGCACATTGGTCTCGCCCACGGACCAGGCCATGCGGCCATCGGGCCCCACGCGCGGCGGGAAGGCCATGCCCTGGCCGAAGATGCGGCGGTTGTCCATCACGGGGCCTTCTTTCCCTTGAAGCCGGGCACGGGGAAGCACACGATGAACAGCGGCAGCCAGCGGAAGATGAAGTCCAGCAGGCTGACGATGATGGTCAGCAGGATCAGCGCGCAGATGGTGATGATCGGGATGGACAGCGAGCACATCACGCCCAGGGCGTCGCCGTTGTCCTTGCAGGGCCCCTTGCCCTTGACGTCGAAGTCCTTGTGGAAGGGCCAGGGCAGCACGCTGAGCACCAGGTCGCCGAAGGTGATGCCCTTGAAACGGTCGATGTGGCCGCACAGCATGTCCGACATCATGAAGACGGTGTTGCGGTCGAACTTGCGCAGGCCGGCGGGGCTGATGTCCACGGGCAGGCCGATGCGGATGGGCCTGGCGGGCGCATCGGGGTCGAAGAAGCTGGCGAGCTGGAAGGGTTCGGTGGGTGCGCTCAGCAGCGTGCCTTCGAAGGGCGCGCAGTCGGGCCGCTCGTGCACCATGCGCATCACGTACCAGGCCTCGCGCATGTCGCTGGGCTGAAAGCTCGCCAGGCCCGGTTGGGGCACCGGGGCGGTGAGGTCGAGCGCGGTGGCGGGCACGAACGCCATCAGGTCGGCGATGCGCTTCTGGATGCGTTCGACCGGGTAGTCGGCCGGGTCGTTGGCGGGCGCCTGCGTGGGTGACAGCGGTGGCGGCACATCGTGCCAGGGGTCGACCAGCAAGAACAGGAAGTCGGGCCAGCGGTTGATTTCGTGGTCGCGCGGCAGGGTGTTCGTCCAGGTGGGCTCGTCAGATGGCCGCATGGAAAACGGCACGGTCGCGAAGCTCGGGTCGCCGGAGAGCGCGCCTTCGAGCCATTGCGAGTGCGTGCGCCCACCGCGGCTCATGCCGATGCGGCGAAGGGCGTCGGGCAGGTCGATGGCCACCTGGTTGACGGCGAAGAGGTCGGCGCTGGCGTCGCCTTCGATCAGCGGGAGGTTGCTGCCTTCGATGAGTTCGGCCGGTGTCTGAACGGTCTGCAGCAACGCGTGCCAGGTGACCCAGTCGGACTGGGGTGGCAGCGCGCCTCGCGTGTAGTTGGCCAGCCCGTCGAGCCACGACAGGTAGCCGGGCATGTGGTCCGACAGCCAGGAGCGCAGGTCCAGCAGGACGTACCAGGTGTTGAGTTGCAACTGGCTGCGCAGGCGGCGCAGGGCTTTGGCGTCGACCTTGGTCCTGTCTGTCCGGATGGCCGTGAAGCGACCCTCTTCGTTGAATGCCTCGCGCAGGTAGATGTTCGGCACCGGCAACATCTGCAGGTCGCGCGCCTGGTTGAGTTGTGCCAACCAGGCCGACAGCACCTCCGACTGCAACTGCACGCGACGCGCTTGCACGGCCTGCTCTTGGGCGAGTGCTGCTGCAGCCTGGGCGCCTGCACCTGATCCACTGGCGACCGCACCCTGCTGCATGCGCGCCGATTGGTACACCTCGCGCCGACCCACCGGCACGCTGCCCACGAACAGCCGGCGTGCCTGCTCTTGCAGGTCGGTGAAGCGGGCTGGAAATGTGGACAGCCTTTCTTCGGTGGGCAAAGGCTTGCCCAGGCCCGCAGGCACCTCATGCCAGTGTCCTTGCTGCTCATCGGACACCCAGGCGTACTCGGTCCAGCCCTGCAGGTGGGTGGGCACGGGCAAGGCCGCACTCGGTGTGATCGGGCCGGCAGGCAGGATGCGCCGCAACACGAAGGACACCTTCTGGCGGGCCACGTCCACCGTGCGGTCGGGCAGGCCAGCGGTCTGGCACACCAGCGATGCAGCGACCAGGTAGTGGCGCTGGTGGGCCGGCTGGTAGAGCTTGATCGGGTGCGTGCTGCTGGGCGGTGCAGGCAAGGCGGGCAGGCCGCTTTGGGCCTGAGCGCGGGCCAGCAGCTTGCGCCGCACCGGCAGCAGTCGGCTGGCGGGGCGCTCCAACCAGGCCTGCGGGTTGGGCTGCAGGCCCACGTGCGGCGCGCGCCAGGTTTCGTACTGCGCCGTCAGGGCCGGCAGCGAGGCCGGGTCGTGCGCCAGCGTGCTCAGCAACTGCTCGATGAAGTCATCGGTGGCAAAGCGCAGGATCTGCGGTTGCTGCACGAGGCCCGGTCGCGCGATGGCGGCCTGGCCGGTGCGCCAGTAGGGCTGGGGGGCGGTCCATTGCAGGGGGTGGCTCATGGCGCGCTCCTTCACCAGATGTTGCCCGCGCCCGGCGTGTACGAGGCGCTGATGATGCTGTTGCAGATCACGGTGTCGGCCTTGACCACACCGGAGAACTTGCTCATGCCCGCGTCCACCTGCACCAGGCTGGCCGAGACCGCCACCTGCGTGGCCTGCACCGTCACCTTGGCCGATGCATTGATGGTGATGCCGGCGGTTTCGAGCTTGACTGAGTTGCCATTGCTGTCTTCGATCAGCACCGCGCCAGGGCCGTCTTTGAGGGTGACCTTCTGGCCACCCGGGGTCTCCAGGATCATCTGTTCCTGGCCGTTGCTGTCGTCGAGCGTGACCTGCACGCCGTTGCGCGAGCGCAAGACCTTCTTGTTGTTCTGGCCCGAGCCATCCATCGTGGTGGGCGGCGCATCCTGGCCATTCCACAGCCCGCCGATGACGAAGGGGTGACGCAGGTCGCCGCCTTCGAAGGCCACCAGCACCTCGTCGTCCACGTCGGGGACGAACCAGCTGCCGCGGTTGTTGCCGCCCATCATCGTGGCAAGGCGCGCCCACAGCTCGCAGGCGGCGCCGGCGCTGTCGGGCAGCCAGGGCAGCTTGACTTTGACCCGCCCCTGGTTGTCGGGGTCGCGCAGGTCGGTGACCAGGGCCACGTGCACGCCATGGAAGAGACCGCCCCACCCGCTGGCTTGGCGGGCATGCAGCAGGGTGTCAAGGGCGTTGTGGGCAAGGGGCGCGAGCATCAGGGTCTCCCGATCCAGGCGCGCTCGACCGTGAACTCGGTGCGCAGGCCGCGTTGCAGGTCGAAGCGGTGGATCACGTCGTTGACGCCATAGGCGCCGGTGAAAAGCGGGCCCAGGCCCTGCAGGTCCACGCGGGCCCCGGGGCACAGGCGCGGGTTGGCGTCGGCTTCGCCCGTGCCCATCACGAAGCGGCGGGCGATCTGCCTGAAGTGCGATTCGGCTTCGCTGCGGGCGCCGGCGCTGTCTGCGGGCAGGCGGTGGGCCACCGTGTCCTTTCTGTCGCCCAGGGCTTGCTGCAGAACCTGCGGGCCGCTGTCGCCTTCGCGCGCTTCGTTGCCCAGGCAGGCGGCCTCGGCGGCCTCGGATGCCGCTTGTTTGCCAGACACGTCCCACGCCGAACAGGTGATGGCCGTGCGCTGGTGCGCCAGGTCGGCCGTCAGGCGGATGTCGCGCAACTGGTTGCCACGCGTCAGGGTCAGATCCGGCTCGGTGCGCTGCGAGCGGCTGCGCACGCGCAGCTTGCCGTCGCGCAACGACAGGTCGGCGTCGGCCACCAGCATGCGCCGGCGCAGGAAGGCCAGGTCGCTTTCGTTGGCTTGGACCAGCAGTGGCCAGGTCGGCCCGCTCAGGTTCACATCGGCTTGCAAGCCGTGGTCGTTGGCGATCTGGCGCACGAGGTCGGCGTCGCTGATGCCTTCGAAGTGGCGGGTGCGCCGGGTCATGCGCAGGTCTTGCAGGCGGTCGTCCGCGCGCACCACCAGGGTCGGTGCCGAGGTGGGCGGGAAGGCGGCCTCGATGGCCATGATGCGGCCGTCGAACAGCACCTGATCACCCAGCTTGATGCGAAAGGCCTTGCCGAACTCCAGCACGTCGCGGCCGAACCAGAGGTAGCCGAGTTGCTCCTGCTCGCCCACGCCCCAGTTGCCGAACTCGGCTTCGCAGCTCGTCAGCCCATCGACGCCATCGCGCACGGCCAGGCGGATCAGGCCAGCATCCAGGCGTGCACGGGCCTGCCCATCCACCTCGATGGCCGGGCGTGCCGAAACGATGGCCGAACGGTCAGCGTCCACGGTCAATGGCTCCAGTTGCGCAAGGCCTGCTCTTGCAGGGCCTGCAGGGCGCGTTGCAGCGCGATGTCGTCGACCGCGTTGGCGCCTTGGGTGTCGGGTGCGGGCGCGGCATCGCTGCCGCTGCCCCGGTTGTCTGTGGGCATCACCTCGACTTCACCGATCACGACGGGCATGGTTGGCTCCTGACTCAGAATGGGCTGCGCGGCAACTTGGCGCGCAGGTCGATGAGCTGGCCGGCGGCCAACTGCCTCGGGTTGTCGATGCCGTTGGCTGCGGCGATGTCCTGCCAAGAGCGGCCTGTGCTCGCAGCCAGCGCCTGCAGGCTGGCGCCCACCGAGGCGGCCGTCAGCGGGTTGCTGCCAGGTGGGCGCGGTGCGCCTGGCGCGCGGGCGCTGTCGCCGAAATCGGCCACCAGGATCGTTTGCTGAGACAGGCCCAGCGACACGCTTGCCCGCAGGGGCTTGCCTTCGGGCGAGAAGAACTCGATGGACTCTTCGATGCTGTCGATCAGCCCGTCGAACAGGAAAGAGCCCCACGAGAAGCGCACGCCGGGTGGCACAAAACGCGTGGCGTCCTGCTGCGATTTCTTGGGCGTGATGAAGTAGATGACGTCTTGCGTGAGCCGCCGAACATCGTCCACGCGCTGGCCATCGGCCGTGGCGTTGGCGTCGAACCAGAGCTGCACCGTGAGCTTGGTGGTGCCCGCGCCCACGAACTGACGGCCGGAGGTGCCGCTGCCCTGGTCACCCGAGCTGCCGCCCGAGCCGCCTGCCCCACTGGAGGCGCTGCTGCTCGGGTTGTTGTTCTGCACCTGGTTGGCAAAGGCCAGTTTGAGCGAGTCGGGGTTGAACTGGACCGTCACCTTCTTGGGGTTGTCGGCTTCCTTTTTGAGGGTTTCGTCCAGCTCGATGAGCTGGGCCCGTGCGATCGCTTGTTCGGCCATGTCAGATCCCCAATCCCGCGCGTTTGACGCGGATGCGCTCGTAGGCGATCTGCAGCTCTTCGATGGCGATGGCGCCGTCCTTGGCGTTGAGCGGCGGGGCCTTGACCTTGATCGGCAGGCACCGTGAGAGCACGAAGCGCACGCGCTCTCGGCCATCGGGCGCCAGCAACACCACCTCGGCATCGGCGCGCAGGCTGGGGTCGGCCAGGCTGTCGTTCATCCACAGCCACAGGTCGAGCGACTCGTCGGTCATGCCGCGCTTGAGCGTGAGCTGGCCGACGGTGGCCGGGCCAGCCAGCCGCACCTGGCGATCGTTGGCACCGCCCTCGCGGATGGTTTTCACCTCCATGCCGATCTCCAGGCCATCGCATTCCGAGAAGGCGGCCGAGACCAGCGGGGCCGAGCCATCGCTGCGCACGATCTCGACCGCGAAATTGAAAGCGGTGAAGGGCAGGGCGCTCATGCCATGTTCTCCTGCGCACGCACGCGGTCACCGGCGCGCACCAGGCGCACCGTCAGAAAGCGCAGCGCCTGAGCGGGCGCCACCTTCAGTTCGATGAACAAGCGGCCGGCGTCGATGCTGGCCGGGCTGTTGAGTCCGTCGTCCACCACCACGACCTGGTAGGCCTCGCGGGCGCTGCGACCGGCGAACGCACCGCGCTGCATCAGCTCGCCCAGCAGGGACTCGAACGCGCGCTCGATGGTGCGGTGCAGGGTCGGGCCATTGGGCTCAAACACGTATTGGTTGCCACGGCGCAGGGCTGCGCGACGCAACAAGGCCATCAGGCGGCGCACATGCACGGGCCGCCAATCGGCATCGAGGTGGTAGAGGGTGTCTTCGCCAGACAGCACCACGCCGTGCGCGGCCGTCACCACCGGGTTGACCTGGGCTTCGAGCAGCGCTTGGCGCTCGGCGGTGCTGGCGGGCAGTGACACGCCAAGAACGTCTTTCAGCGGTCGGTTGGCCACGGCCAGCCAGGCACCGCGTTGCCAGGCCGATGCAGCCAATTGGCCAGCGGTGGCCCCATCTGGCGGGGCGCTGATCACCCGCTCACCTGAGCGCAGTTGCAGCCAAGGGTGCTGCAGGCAGCCGTGCGAGAGCGCGCGCACTTCGTCGGGCAGCAGGCCGGGCACCTCGGCGGTGTGGTCGGGGCGGCGCAGGCGGTCGGCGTGCAGCCGGGCATCGGTCCATTGCGCGCGTTGCGGCAGGGCCTGCACAGCGAGCATGTCGCCCCTCGCGGCGGCGATGCGCAACATGAGGCGGTGCACGGCCAGCAGGTCGGTATCCCGGAAGGCGCGCAACTCGAAATCGCTGTGCCCGATGCGCACCTGCAAGCGATGCGACCACGGGCTGACCCGTTGCCCGTCGTGGGCACGCACGCGGTAGTGCCAAGTGCCACGGGCTTTGCCAATGGCGTTGAACAGCGTCAGCGGGCCTTTTTGCAGCGTGACGGCGATGGCGAAGTCGGCTGTGGTGGACTCCTGCAGCTCGTAGCACAGGCCCGCTTCGGGCTCGCTCCAGCGGATGCGGTAGTTGCCGCGAGCGTCGGGTGCAGCGTCGGGCAGGAAGGCTGGCGCTGCCAGGGGGCGCAGGCTGCACGACAGGAACTTGGCGCGATCGTCATCGAGCGGTGCGTTCGGGGTGTGGTGCGTGCTGCGCGCGGCACCTTGGCCCGTGACGCGCTGCCAACCTGGGTGGACGGCGTCCGGCGCCAGCAGCAGCGTGGCCTCTTCGCCCAAGCCGGTCTGACCGTGCCCGAACGCCACGTGCAGGCCGCGCAGGGGCTGGGCACGTGTGTGCAGAGCCAGCAGGTTGCCGGCCTGTTCTGCCAGGGCCTCAGTGGGCAGGGGGGCCAGCTGCAGGTCTGCAAAAAGCCGCCAGCTGTAGTCCGCCAGGCCCTCGCGCATCAGCGCGGGCAGACCAATGCCGCGTGCGCCGAGGCCCTCTCCTTCGTCCGGCGCGTTCCAGTTCGACAAGTCGCCCAGAGGCAGCCACAGGGTGTCGGTGGCACCGTCGTCGGCGCTCAAGGGGAAGCGGCGCAAGCCCTGGTTCGCGGCGTCCTGCGCCGACCGAGCTTGCATGGCTTGGCGCAGGTGATGAAGCCGATCATCGACGAGGCCTGGCAAGGTCTTCTGGCGGGCTTGCCAGGTTGCGTCGTCGTCGAGCTCCGGTTGGTCGTTGGAGGGCGAGATGCCAGGTGCGAGGTTCAAGGCCAGCGCGCCGCTTGAAAACGTGGGGCGTCTTCCCTCGGTGCCAGGCTGCCCAGATGAGACCAGGTTGGCCTGCAGCCAGTGACCGGTGCGAGCTTGCCCGCTGTTGACCCAGCGCAGCAGCGTGGCCCGACCGAGCCTGGCGGGCACCCGCCAAGGCCGGGCAGCCAGCTCGGCCGTTACCAGGCCTTGCTCGTCGGGCACACCGGTGAGGTGCACCTCGTCCAGCGCGGCCCAGGCAGCTTGAGCACCTCTGCGAAAGTGCAGTTGAACCACTTCGCCGACGCCCAGCGCCACGCGCGCCGGCAGGCGGCATCGCCACCTCAGTCGGCCTGCCGACCACTGCCCTTCGGCAGCGACGGGGCGTTCGATCTCTTCGCGGCCACGTGCACCGCGCTCCATCCAGACCATTCGCATCAGGCTGGGCTCGCCGAGCACGGCTTTGATGGTGCACAGTCGGTCCAGCGTGATGTCACGCTGCAGTCGAGCCGCGTTCATGTGCACCACGCCTGTCTCGACCACACGTCCCTGGACCCAGTCATCGACGTCCAGCTGCAAGCGGATCGCTTCACCAGGCATGAGCCCCAGTGCTTGCGGGCCTTCTGCGCGCAGCGCCAATTGCTCGCCGATCAGGGCCAGCGGGGTCAGGGCCAGCGCCTGCGAACTGACCCAGGCCTGCAGGCTCAGGCCATCGGCCCAGGCTCCAGGGCTGCCGGCGCGCAGCCAAGCGGTCTTTGCCACCCAGTCGCCTGAGCCTGGCGCGCGGCGAATCTGAAGCATGCGCTGCACCGGAAAGCGGGTGGTCACGGCGTCGTCGCCGGCCACGCGCACCACCCAGGCGCGGCGACCGCCCTGCAGGAAGAACTGCGCCACGCTGCCCGGCATCAGTGCGCGGGTGTTTTCCTCGGCTTCGCTTGTGGCGGCCACCAGCACCAGTTCAGCGCCAAATACCGATTCAAACTCGAGGGTGCTTTCCACCGCCACCGGCACGCCGACCGGCCCCCGTTGGGCGAAGCCGACGAAGCAGGCAATGTCCATGCGCGGCAGGGCCTCGTCCAGCGCTGGGGCAGGCACGTCGAATCGCAGGCCGGGCAGGGGGCGTGACAAGGTGCTGCTCATGGTCTTGGTGCCTCAGTCGCGTGGACCGATCACTCCATCTCCAGCCGCTCGTAGGCCAGCACCAGCTCTTCCATGGCCACGTCGGTGCCCTTGGCGTTGAAAGGGCCTGAGGTGTGCTTGATGACCCGGGCGCGGATGAGCTTCCAGGTTTGCACGACCGTGGTGTGGTCCTCGCTTTGCAGCTGGATGGTGACCGTGCGCAAGGCCTTCTGGTCACCGTTGCGGATCTGGTCGAGCCACTGGTAGAGGTTCAGCGAGCCGATCACACCGCGCTTGAGGGTCACGTCGGATGCCTTGTTCAGGCCCGTGATCTTGCGCACGCTGTTTTCTTTTTCGTTGCCGTTGCGGTACTCGGACACGGTCACTTCCATGCCGATGCCACTGACTTCTTGAAAGCCGGCTTCGGGGCCTTCGGTGTTGCCGGTTCCCAGGTCGACCAGGAAGTTGAACTGGACGTAGGGGCGGTCGCGCAGCACTGCCATGTTGTTTCTCCTTCAGGGATTCGGGTGTGAGGTCAATGGCTGGCTCAGGCTCGGCGGTCGCCGGTCCACTGGCCGATGCGGAAGATGACGAACTCGGCAGGCTTGAGCGGGGCCACGCCCACCAGGCAGACGAGCCGACCGTTGTCCAGGTCGTTCTGGCTCATGGTGCTGCGGTCGCAGCGCACGAAGAAGGCTTTGTCGGGCTTGTCGCCCAGCAAGGCACCCGACTGCCACTCGTTGAGCAGGAAGTCTTCGATGGTGCGGCGCACGTTGGCCCAGAGCTGTTCACCATTGGGCTCGAAAACGGCCCATTGCGTGCCCTTGTCGATGGAGCGCTCGAGGTAGGCGAAATAGCGCCGCACGTTGAGGTACTTCCATTCCGGGTCGGAGCTGATGGTGCGGGCGCCCCACAGGCGCATGCCACGGCCTTCGAAGTAGCGAAAGCAATTGATGCCCTCGGGGTTGAGCACCTCTTGCTGCCCCTTGTTGAGCAGGGTTTCGAAGCTTTGCGCCAGCTTCACCACCTCGTTGGCCGGCGCTTTGTGCACGCCTCGCTCGATGTCGTTGCGCGCGCAGATGCCGGCCACGAAACCAGACGGCGGCAGGTTGATCTCGCGGCGCGTGATCGGATCGAGCACGGTCACCCAGGGGTAGTAGAGCGCGGCGTGCTTGCTGTCGAGCTTGGCGCGCATGCCTCGCACCTCTGCCACGGGCAGCTTGTCGCCGCTGTCGAGCAGGGCCACGCGATAGCGCATGCGCTCGGCGTGGGCGATCAGTTGTGCGATGACGCCATTGGCTTCCTCGCGGAAGTTGGCGTAGTCCCAGGTGCTGCCAGGCGCGGCGACCATCGAGATGTCCTCGATGTCCTCGAACTGCTTGAGCCCCAATGAGTGGCCTTCGTTCTGATCGGCTTTGCCCTCGTACTCGGCAGCGCCAGGGCGTTGTCCATCGTTGCCGCCGGTGAGCTGGAAGTCCACCCACACGCCCAGCGTGAGCTTGTCAGCGGGGGTGATCTGGCGGCGCGTGTCTTCGGTGGTGGGCACCAGCAGGTCGGTCGGGTCATCGCCGAAGAGGTCACGCAACACATCGAAGGCGCTGACCACGGCCAGCGGGTCGCGTGCGATGACGAGTGGCAGGGCACGGGCATCCTCGGCCGAGGACGGGGTGTTGGCGAACTTGGCGAACACCGAGTCCAGCGCCACACCCTCGCGGTGGGCCGGGTCCAGCGGGAGGCCGCTCCAGGTGGCCAGTTCGCGCGTGCCGTCGCGGGTCAACAGCGACACGCTCAGCGTGACCACCCGCACGGAGTCACCGGCGTCGGGCGTTTGATCGACGGTCAGGGCGCTGACGTCGAACCAGTCGCTGTCTTCCACCGGAGAGGTGACCTGCATGGGCTCGAAGACCCAGGTGGCTCGTGGCTCGTCCCAGTGAACGATGCAGAAGGTGCCGGTCTCGCTGCCTGCTGGCGAGCTGGTTCGGTCGCGCACCCAGACCAGGTCCAGGTCTTTGACCGATCGCAGGGTGTTGACCGGGTCGCCGCTGATCGGATCGATCGTGCTGGTCAGCACGTTGGCGCTGCCCTTGAGCGTGAAGCGCACGCGCAGGTTGGCGGCAGCACCTGGGTGGCGGGCTCGCACCCGCACGCCGCCCGTCGACGCGATGTCCACCCGGGCATGGCCATCGTCGTAGGCATCGGCCAGTGCGGGCGGCGTGAGGTCGTCCTCGTCGCCGATGGGGGTGTAGTCGCCCACCAGGGGCTTGAACACGCGCGAGATGTACAGGCGCCTGCCGCCCTCGGTGAAGAAGGCGCGCACACCGTGCCAAAGGTGGTTCGGCGCTTCCGCATTGCCGTCGAAGACCAGCGGCGAGCCCGCCCTGAACGGGTCGTACAGGCGTTCGTAGGCCGACAGGCTGGTGACGAGGTCGGGCTCCAGGGCAACCGGGCCGAACGCGGCAGCGCCGATGAAACCGGTGGTGGTGGTCGACACCCCCTCGATGGTCTTGGCGCGGAACGAGGTTTCTTCGACGAAGACGCCTGGGGCGAGGTACTCGGGCATGGGGATCTCCTGCGGAGTCAGTCCGCGACGAACACGAAAGATGACGGGGAACGGTGGGCCTCCAAGGGCACGCCCGCCTGGAGGGACAAGGGGGCCAGCGGGACATCAGGGCCCACGGCTTGCAGCAAAGGGATCTCGGGCTGCGCTGGCAGATCGGTCCAGTCGACCAGCGTTTGGGGCTGGCGTTCGGGGTGCCACCGCGCGTGCAGGGTCACGGTCCAGTCGAGCAGGGCCTCGGCGGTTGCGGGCGAGCCGTGCGGCAGGCCCTCTCGTGGTTTGGGCAGGGGGAAGACCAGCTGCGCGCGGCCTTGCGCGTCGGCCAAGCCTTCGGCCAGCACGTTGCCGCCCAGGCGCAATGTCAGCCAGGCCCAGCAGGCGGGCAGGGCGGTGTCACTGCGACGGCGCAGGTCCACCTTCAGGCTGGCCAGCGCCTGTGGCACCTGACGTGTGATGGCGCTGTAGAGCGGCACCCTCAAGATCTCCGGCGCCGGCCATGTGGGGCGCAGGAAGGCATCCACATACCGACCAGATCGGTCCCGCACGCGCAGGCTCAGCCTGCCGGCAGGCGGTGGTGAGTCAACCAGGTCAGACGGGCTTGTCGGGGCATCGAGCAGGGTGTGCAGGCCCCGCATGGCGTGCAGGCCGTACACGCCACTGCGGCTCGGGCTCAAACGCCTGGGCTGATCGGGTCGCCAAGCATCGATGGCCTCGACCCACAGTTCATCGCCGTGAACAGGCTTGCCGTCCACGGCATCGTGAAACAGCACCCCCAGCAAGGCGGGGCGCACGATGCGATCGGCTCCGGGGCTGAGCACACGTGTCATGGCTGGCCCTCTGGGGTGACCTGACCCACGCCGAACTCGCGGCTGACGACCAGCGGGCCCTCGTCCACAAACCGGTTGGACTCCAGTTGCAGCATGCGCACGCTGTAGTTCACCGAGGTCATCCAGCGGTTGCGGAACTTGTCCCACAGGCCGAGGTGGTCCGGCAGGCTCATCGGCTCCAGCAACAGCTCGATGGCCTCGTCGGGCTTGAAGGCTGGCACGCTGCGCTGAGTCAAGGCCTGGTTGAGCAGGGCCGCTGGCACCGTGGCGTTGTCTTCGAGGAATCGCATCAGCCAGCCGGTCAGGCGCAGTTGGCGCTCTGGCTCGGCCGCCCAAGCCGTCACCAGGATCGACAGGTCCACGGCCAGGCTGGGCAGGCGCTTGCGACCGTCCACCTCTCGCAAGGGCTGAGAGCGTCGCAGGGTTGCGCTGGGTTGGATGCGCCAGACCAGCAGCGAAAATCCCTCGGTGACTTGCGGGCTGCTGAAGTCGTGTCCGCCATACAAGGTGAACGTGGGGATGGCGGCGAACTCCTCGCGGGGGCAGTGGTCCTCCACCATCTTCAGGATGGTTTTGGCGACGGCGGCGATGGCGAGGTGATTGGCCATGTGGTGTGTGTCAGTGATCGGTCGGACGTGGGCCTGGCTCCAAAGGACGGGCAGCCAGGTAGGCGGTGGGTGCCCAGGCTTGTTGCAGCCTGTGGAGGAAGCCCTCGGCTTCGAGCGTTGTCAGCGCCTGCTCCACCACTTGCAACGACACCTCGCCCAACACGGGCAGGACCCACCATCGCTGGATGCCCTCGGCCGTGTCAGAGGCCTGCGGGTGTCGCAGCAAGTGGCGACGGATGACTTCGGCCACTGCAACGACTTCCCGCGAAGGCGACTGCGCGTCCATCCGACTCCCCCTGTTTGGCGACTGAAATCTGTGATGTTTCTCACGTCATTGCAAAGCGCAGGCCAGGTGGGTGCGTCGCCTTTTCCCTGGGGGCAAGGGCTCACGGGTGTGGGGGGTGTGGCGCGGGCGCCATGCTTGTTGGTGCCGCGGGTGTGGCGATCGGGCTGGGGCTGGGGCGCTGGCGCCACAGGGATCGACCGATCCCCAAGGCGCTCATGCAGGGTGTTCGATGCCCTGACCGACACCGTCGCTCCGCTGCAGTCCGTGCTTGCGCACCAGTTGGCAAAACCGGCTGCGCTCTTTGCCAGCCAGCCTGGCGGCCAGGCTGAGGTTGCCGCCAGCCTGGCTCAGCACCGCCATCAGGTAGCGTCGCTCGAACGACTCGATGGCTTGGGCCTTGGCTTGCGCAAAGGCGGCCATGGTGGGCGCTTCAGAGATGCCATCAAAGGGGGCATCTGAGGCGCTCAATGGCTCCTCAGTCGGGGGCGCGGCAGGTGGCACGCTGGGCGTGACAGGTCTGGCGCTGTCTTGCAACTCAAGTTGTGCGCCACTGCATAGCAGGAAGGCGCGGTGGATGAGGTGTTCCAGTTCGCGGACGTTGCCTGGCCAAGCACGAGGTTGCCGCAACCACTCGGTGCTGCGTTCCGACAGGCTCCTGGGTAGGCCGCCATATTGCCGAACCAGGCGCTGAACAAACGCCCTCGCCAGCAGCAACACGTCGCCCTGTCTCTCGCGCAATGGCGGCAGGGGCACGCTCAAGACGTTCAACCGGTAGAGCAGGTCTTGTCGGAACTGCCCCCGCTCGACCAGTTGGGCCAGGTCTGCGTTGGTGGCAGCCACGATGCGAACGTCGGCATGCCTGATCTGTGGGGACCCCAGCGGACGATAGCTGCGATCTTGAGCGAAACGCAAAATGGCAGCCTGAGCCCGAGGGCTCAGCGAGTCGATTTCGTCCAGGAAGAGCGTGCCGCCGTGTGCTTGCCCGATCACCCCCAGGCTGTCGGATTTGGCGTCGGTGAATGCCCCCCTCGTGTGCCCGAACAGCTCGGCTTCGAGGATGCTGTCCGGCAGCGCGCCACAGTTGATTGGCACAAAAGGTCCGTGCCGCCTGGGGCTGAGGTAGTGGATGGCGCGGGCCGCCAGTTCTTTGCCTGTGCCGGTCTCGCCGCAAACCAGGACCGTGGCATCCACCCGGGCGCATCGATGGAGCAAGGCCAGGGCCGAGCAAAAGGCGGGCGATTCGCCATGGAGATTGAGGCCGCTCCAGTCCGGGGCGGTGATCCGATCGGGCTCGTCGGGTGTTTCAAGCGCTTGCATAGGGTTCCTCGGGACTGGCGCGCCAGCCCTGCCTGCGTTCGGCCGCGATGGACGAGCCATCGTCGCGGCACCTGTTGTGGGCCCCATTCTGGTCGGGGCCATGAGCGGACCTCAACCCCTAGAACCGAATCGTTTGAGCGCAAACAAACGCGATGCACGCAGCCCTGTACAGTTGCTTTCTCGATCGCCTGACATTTGCCCGCCTCCCGATGAGCACGCCCATCATCCGCATCCAGCACCTGAGCAAGGTTTACCAGCGTGGAGGACAGCTCATCCCTGTGCTCAACGACATCAACCTCACGGTTCAGCCTGCCGAGTTCGTCGCGTTGATGGGGCCCAGCGGGTCTGGCAAAAGCACCCTGCTCAACCTCATCGCGGGCATCGATCAACCCAGCTCCGGCACGATCGAAGTGGGTGGGGTGGACATCTCCACCCTGGGTGAGAGCGCCTTGGCCGACTGGCGGGCTGCGCACGTCGGCTTCATCTTTCAGTTCTACAACCTGATGCCGGTGCTGACGGCCTTCGAGAACGTCGAGTTGCCTTTGTTGCTGACCGGGTTGTCTCGCAGGCAGCGGCGCGAGCATGTCGAAGCGGCGCTGGACATGGTGCGGCTGACAGACCGCATGGACCACCACCCCAACGAGCTCTCGGGCGGGCAGCAACAGCGCGTGGCCATTGCGCGAGCGCTGGTCACCGACCCCACCCTGATCGTGGCCGACGAGCCCACCGGCGACCTCGATCGCCAGACAGGCGAGGAAATCCTGGTCCTGCTGGATGAGTTGCACCGTGACCTGGGCAAGACCATCGTGATGGTCACGCACGACCCCAAAGCCGCGGCAAGAGCCAGTCGGCAAGTCGAGCTGGAAAAGGGGGTGCTGGTGGATGCGCCGTCAACGACAGCCCTGCTCGCCAAGTCCTGATGGGGGTGAAGCCTCGGTGTCTGGGGGAGGTGTGCGTGCCAGCACCCATGCGGAGATCCCCGCCACTTGGTGCCTTCTCAGCAGTCGACTGATTTCGTCAAGGGTGGCCCCGGTGGTGAGCACGTCGTCGACCAGGGCGATGTGTCGGCCGCGCAGTCGCGCAACCCAGTTCGGGGTCACCTGAAAAGCGCCATGGATCGCGCGCAAGCGCTCCTCGCTGTTCAGCGCCATGAGCCTGGGTGTGCTGCGGGTGCGAACAAGGGCCTGGTCGGTGGCGGGGCGCCGCAGGACCCGACCCAGGCCCTTTGCCAGCAGCCAAGCCTGGTTGTATCCCCGCTCGGCAAGGCGGTGGGCCGACAGCGGCACGGGCAGGATCAGGTCCACCCGGTGCGGGCGCTGGCGGACGGCGTCGGCCATCAGTTCAACGAAGTGACCCTGCATGCTTGAAGCCCGCTGGAACTTGAAGCGGGAAATCAGGCCCGACCAGGGGGGAAGGTAGTCGAGTGCGGCGATGGCGCGGTCGAACTCGGGCTGACGAGCTTCGCAAGCCGGGCAGGAGTCAGCCTGGGTGGCGTCGGGCCAGGGGAGGGCGCAACGTTTGCAGCGAGGCAATTCGATGCGCCAGCTTTGCTGGCAGGCGCGGCAGACTGGCTGCGTTTGCCAGCGACCGCACATGGCACACAAGCCAGCCCATTTGGGCAGGCCGATGGGGCCCCATGGCGTCAGCGACCGCAGCGAAAGCCCGGACAAGCTTTTGGCAGGCATGGAATCAATATACTGAGCGGTCCCTCATGGAGGGAATCGCCCTTGTGTGGGCGTTCTAGTGGACGCCCCCAGTGGCCATGCCCCATGATTGACGCACCCTTGCCTTCCTCGTCCCCCTCTTTGCCTGAGGGCGGCAACGTGCCGCCCCCATGTTCGCCCGACCCGGTTGCCCTGAATCGACAGCACGAGCGCCTGTCGCGTTTGCCCCAGCGTCCTTGGCTCCACGACGAGGTCGCGCGTCGCCTGGCGGCCAAGCTCGAGCCGATCCGAATCGAGCCGCTCGATTGGGTCGACTGGTCGGCCTGGCTGGGTGGTGGGCAAAGCCTGGTGGCCCAGCGCTACCCCCAAGCCCGTCGCTGGGTGGTGGAGCCCACGCCGTCGTTGGCTGAACGCAGTCGCCTCGGTGCCCGGGCGGAGGCTGGGTGGCTCGGGCGCTTGCTGTCCGCGCAGCCGGTGGTGCTCACCGAACCCGTTCGCCAGGCGCCGTGGCCCAAGGCCGGGGTGCAGATGCTCTGGGCCAACATGACCTTGCATGGCGCTCCGGATCTCAAGTCGCTGATGGGGGCCTGGCACCGCCACCTGTCGATTGGCGGCTTCCTGATGTGCTCCGGTCTGGGGCCTGACACGGCTCGCGAGCTGCGTGGCTTGTACCGAGAGCTCGGCTGGCCGATGCCCACCATCGATTTCATCGACATGCACGACCTGGGGGACGAGTTGCTTCAGGCAGGCTTCACCGACCCTGTCATGGACATGGAGCGCCTGACCCTGACCTGGGCCAGCCCTGAGGCCATGCTCGAAGAGTTGCGGACCTGGGGGGGCAACGTCTCTCGTGGCCGCATGCCAGGGCTGCGCACCCCCGCCTGGAAGCGGCGCCTGATCGAGCGCATGGGCGAGCGCCTCATGCAACCAGACGGTCGCATCGCGTTGACGGTTGAGCTGGTTTACGGTCATGCCGTCAAACCAGAGCCTCGCGCCAAGGTGGCCCCGGAGACCCGGGTGTCGCTCGACGACATGCGGAGAATGGTGCGCAAGCCGGGCCATCCCTGATGCTTGGCGGCGTCGTCGTCGCGGCACCGTGACATTCCCGCACAAACTGCGGGTTATTCATAGCATGCCTTGCATGATTCCTTGTTGAGGCAGCGCAAGTGGCTGGCTAGAATGAATTTCATCGGATGCAGGGCACCACCCCCGCACCCGTGTCCATGCTGGAGTGATCCTCCAGGTGTGAATTCAGCCAGCCGGAGACTAGGCGAGATGACCGCCACAGCGTCACCCGTCCGCATGCTGCCCACCGCCCCGATGCGATTCGGGGTGTGGCGCGCCCTCCCGGTGTCCCGGCGCTCGCGACAGGCTTCTGTCTCCGAAGCCTGGCAGGCGGAGTGGCGACTGCCTCGCGTGATGCCGATCTCGACTTCCCGTTTTGTTCTCTGCAGCCTGGGTGTCCTGGTTCTATGGAGCCTGGCGCTCGTGTTTGCGGGCGGCTCCTGGCGAGCTTGGGGACCAGGCTTGGTTGGGGGCTGCTTGTTCACGCTCGCCGGCGCAGCATTGCTCGCTCGCATGTCCGCCGACGGTGAGCACATTGCCATGCACCGAGGGCTGGTGCGCGTGACTTGCCGCCAAGGCGGGCGGGTGCGCACCACCGATTTCCTGCCTCGCTGGGTGCGCATCGAGCCCGAACAGCACGATCGCTCCCTGGTTCGTCTTTCCGGGCAGGGCCGATCGGTCACGGTCGGCGAACACATCCAGCCCCAGGAGCGTCGACAGCTGGCGGACGAGCTCCGCTGGGTCCTGAGGCAACTGGACGACTGATTCCCCCACCGCATCGCCCGGCCTGACGCGCACAGCGCGCGCCAAGCCAGACACCGCGTTCCACCCATGACGTGAAGAGCAACGAGATGAGCCAAGTTCCTGGGATCCGAATGAATGCATGGCGCCGCCCCATCGTCGCCATGGCCTCGCTGTGCCTGGCGGCGTCTGCCTGGGCCGTCAACGACTTGCCTGGTGGCCCCGCAGTGGGCCAGATCGACCTGCACCCGCCGGTCACCAAGATCGCCGCGGCGCAGCAGGACTTGCATTACCTGATGCTCTACATCTGCCTGGCCATCTTCATTGGTGTGTTCGGGGTGATGTTCTATTCCATCTACAAGCACCGCAAGTCCAAAGGGCACAAGCCCGCCGATTTCCACGAGTCCACCACCGTCGAAATCATCTGGACCATCGTGCCCTTCCTGATCGTCATCGGCATGGCCCTGCCAGCCACCAAGGTGGTCGTGGCCCAGAAGGACACCACCAACGCAGACATCACCATCAAGGCGGTGGGCATGCAGTGGAAGTGGGGTTACGAGTACATCACGGGCGAAGGCGAGGGCATCCAGTTCATCTCGACGCTCGATGCCAGCCAGCGCGCCCTGTCCGACGCCGGCAAACCCGCTGGCGACGACTACCTGCTGAAGGTGGACAACGCCATGGTGGTGCCGGTGGACAAGAAAGTGCGCATCATCACCACGGCCAACGACGTCATCCACTCCTTCATGGTGCCGGCCTTCGGCATCAAGCAGGATGCCATCCCCGGCTTCGTGCGCGACACCTGGTTCCGCGCCGAAAAGGTCGGTGACTACTACGGCCAATGCGTCGAACTGTGCGGCAAGGAGCACGCCTACATGCCCATCCACGTCAAGGTCGTGACAGCAGAGGCCTATGCCAAGTGGGTGGAGGACAAGCGCAAGGAAATCGCAGCCAAGGCCGATGACCCGAACAAGGTCTGGACGCTTGAGGCGCTGGTGGCGCGTGGTGAGAAGGTCTACAACGCCAACTGTGCGGCTTGCCACCAGCCCAACGGCAAGGGCGGCGGCGCCATCAAGGCCCTGGACGCTTCGCCCGTGGTGCTCGACGCCGACCGCGGCAAGGAGATCAACGTGCTGCTCAACGGCCAGAACAACATCATGCCGGCCTGGAAGCAACTGTCCGACACCGAGATCGCAGCCGTCATCACGTTCACCAAGAACCACTGGTCGAACAAGACGGGCCAGATCGTGCAGCCCGCCGAGGTGCTGGCCGCCCGCAAGTGAGCCGAACCGCTGCACCGAGAACCGACAGATCTGATATTCGAAAGGACGCTCCATGAGCGCAGTGCTTGACCACGGTGGCCACGGCCACGACGACCACCACGACCACCCTCACGGCTGGCGTCGCTGGGTGTACGCCACCAACCACAAGGACATCGGCACGCTGTACATGCTGTTCTCGCTGACGATGCTGATGATCGGCGGCGTGTTGGCGCTTGGCATCCGCGCCGAGCTGTTTCAGCCGGGCTTGCAGCTGGTCAACCCCGAGCTGTTCAACCAGCTCACGACCATGCACGGCATCATCATGGTGTTCGGCGCGATCATGCCGGCCTTCGTGGGCTTCGCGAACTGGATGCTGCCGCTGCAGATCGGCGCGTCCGACATGGCCTTTGCGCGCATGAACAATTTCAGCTTCTGGCTGATGATCCCGGCGGCCATCATGCTGGTGGGTTCGTTCTTCATGCCCGGTGGCGCTCCCGCCGCCGGCTGGACGCTCTACGCACCGCTGACGCTGCAGATGGGGCCGTCGATGGACGCCGGCATCTTCGCGATGCACATCCTGGGCGCCAGCTCCATCATGGGCTCGATCAACATCATCGTGACCATCCTGAACATGCGCGCACCGGGCATGACGCTGATGAAGATGCCCATGTTCGCCTGGACATGGCTGATCACTGCCTACTTGCTGATCGCGGTGATGCCCGTGCTGGCCGGCGCCATCACGATGACGCTGACCGACCGCCACTTCGGCACCAGCTTCTTCAACCCGGCTGGCGGTGGCGACCCGGTGATGTACCAGCACATCTTCTGGTTCTTCGGTCACCCCGAGGTCTACATCATGATCTTGCCGGCCTTCGGCATCATCAGCCAGATCGTGCCGGCCTTCGCTCGCAAGAAGCTCTTCGGCTATGCCTCGATGGTGTACGCCACGGCCTCGATCGCCATCCTGAGCTTCATCGTCTGGGCCCACCACATGTTTGCCACCGGCATGCCGGTGACCGGTCAGCTGTTCTTCATGTACGCGACCATGCTGATCTCGGTGCCCACGGGCGTGAAGATCTTCAACTGGATCGCGACCATGTGGCGCGGCTCGATGACGTTCGAGAGCCCGATGCTGTGGTCGGTGGGCTTCATTTTTGTGTTCACCATGGGCGGCTTCACGGGTCTGATCTGCTCGGTGGCGCCCATTGACACGCAGATCCAGGACACTTACTACGTGGTGGCGCACTTCCACTACGTGCTGGTGGCCGGCTCTCTGTTCGCGCTGTTCGCGGGCTTTTACTACTGGGCCCCGAAGTGGACGGGCGTGATGGTGCCGGAGTGGAAGGGCAAGCTGCACTTCTGGTGGTCGCTGATCGCCTTCAACGTCACCTTCTTCCCCATGCACTTCCTGGGCCTGGCCGGCATGCCGCGTCGTTATGCCGACTACCCCATGCAGTTCGCCGACTACAACGCCCTGGCCTCGGTTGGCGCCTTCGCCTTCGGTTTTGCGCAGGTGTACTTCATCTTCGTTGTGCTGATCCCGGCCATGCGTGGCAAGGGTGAGCCGGCACCGGCCAAGCCCTGGGAGGGCGCAGAAGGCCTGGAGTGGGAAGTGCCGTCGCCGGCCCCCTTCCACACTTTCGAGAACCCGCCCAAGCTGGACGCCACCGCCACCAAGGTGATCGGCTGAAGGAGTTGAGCCATGACCCAGTTCGCTGACTCCACCGACAAGCCGGGACAACGCGTGCGCAACGTGCGCCTGGCCCTGATCCTGGCCTCGATCGCCGCAGCCTTTTTTGTCGGCTTCGTGGTCAAGATCACCCTGTTGGGCAAGGCATGAGTCAAACGCCTGGTCCCGTCGGGTCAGCCTGGTTGGTTCGCTTGCGGCGGGCCAACCTGCAGATGGTGGGCAAGCTGGTGGTCGTCACCGGGGTGATGTTCGGCTTTGGCTACGCGATGGTGCCGATGTACAAGCACATCTGCGAAGCCCTGGGCATCAACGTGCTCTCGCTGTCCGAGCAGCAGGTCTCGCGTGCAGGCCAAGGCAAGGTCAACACGCAGGTCGATCGCAGCCGCACCATCACCATCGAGTTCGATGCGAATGCGCGGGGTCCTTGGGGTTTCAAGCCCGAGGTGCGCTCGGTGAAGGTGCACCCGGGCGAGATCGCCACCGTGGTCTACGAATTCACCAACGAGCAGGACCGGACGATGGCCGCACAAGCCATCCCGAGCTACGCCCCGAAGCAGGCCACCTCGCACTTCAACAAGATGGAGTGTTTCTGCTTCACGGAGCACACGCTCAAGCCTGGCGAGAGCAAGCGCTGGCCGGTGGTGTTCGTGATCGACCCCAAGCTGCCGAAAGACGTTTCCACCATCACCCTGTCCTACACCTTCTTCGAGGTGGGTGGCAAGGTGCCGGCGGCGCCGAAAGGGGCGGTGTGAGCGAGGACTTGAAGCAGGCGGTGCAGCGCAAGGGTTCGTTCTGGCAGACGGTCAAGGCAGTTGGGTGGTCGTTCTTCGGGGTGCGCAAGGCCTCTGGGTATGAAGAAGACATTTCCAAGGTCAACCCGGTGCACGTGATCGTGGCGGGCCTGCTGGCGGCGTTGCTGTTCGTGCTGGGGTTGGTCGTTCTGGTGAAGTGGGTCGTGGCCAGTGGCGCGGCGACCTGAAGGTTTCTTGTGTTTGAGTGATGCGCTCAAGGGCGTTCAAGGTCTGAGGAGATCGTGATGTCGACAGCGGTGAACAAGGGGCAGGCCCCCTACTACTACGTGCCAGGGCCGTCGCGGCACCCGGTCATGGCCTCCATCGGCCTGTTCTTTGTCATCCTGGGTGCAGGGCAGTGGGTCAATGGCTCCAGCTGGGCCCCATACGCCTTGGCCTTCGGGTTGGTGTGGTGGCTGGTGGTGCTCAAGCAGTGGTTTTCGCAAGCCATCAGCGAATCCGAAAGTGGGCTCTACAGCGACCGCATCGACGTGTCTTTCCGCTGGAGCATGGCCTGGTTCATCTTCTCGGAGGTGATGTTCTTTGGCGCCTTCTTCGGCGCACTTTACTGGGCGCGCCTGCATGTGCTGCCCTCGCTGGGCAACATCGAGAACGCCTTGCTTTGGCCAGATTTCAAGGCCATCTGGCCCTCCGAGATGGCCGGCGCCACGGGCTCGCCTGCGGGCACGGTCGAGCCTTTCCGCACCATGGGCCCCTGGCCTTTGCCGACGATCAACACGGCCTTGCTGCTGACCTCGGGCGTGACGCTGACCGTGGCCCACCACGCGCTGCGAGAAAACCACCGTGGCAAGTGCATCGCCTTCATGTGGATGACGGTGCTGCTGGGCGTGGCCTTCCTGATCTGCCAGGGCTACGAGTACTACGAAGCTTATGCTCACCTGAACCTGAAGCTGACGTCCGGCATCTATGGCTCGACCTTCTTCATGCTGACGGGCTTTCACGGCATGCACGTGTTCGTGGGCATGCTGATGCTGCTGTTCATCACGCTGCGCTTGCAAAAGGGGCACTTCACACCCGAGCGCCACTTCGGCTTTGAAGGCGCCGCCTGGTACTGGCATTTCGTGGACGTGGTCTGGTTGGGCCTGTACGTGGTGGTGTACTGGTTGTGATGTGCCACGCCCGATGACCGGCCCCGGTCGGTCATGGGCGGAACTGACCACACGAGGCGCTCCTGGGAGCGCCTTTTCTTTTCAGCCGCCCAGCGGCACGCCGGTCGGGTGAATCCAGCCCATCTTGTAGGCGATCAAGATGAACGCGAACAGCGCAATCGACAGTCCCACACGCAGCGCCAGCGCACGCACCATTCGGTTGCTCTTGGGTTGGCCGTCGCGGCCATCCTGCAACAGGGCACGGCCAGCAAAGGCCAAGGCCACCACAATGGCCACCAGGGCCAGCAAAAAGACGATCTTCATGCGCTGGATGATGTCCGCCTGAGCTTCGCGGAGACCACAGGATGAACCCCATGCACAAGCGCTGGTTGGCCGTGGCCGCGGGCGTGACCGTTGCCATGCTGACGGCCCGCCTGGGCGTGTGGCAGCTCGACCGTGCTGCCGAGAAAACCACGCAGGCCGATCTGCAGCGGCAGCGCGCCAGCGCAGCGCCCTGGAGCGGGCGCGATTGGCCTTGTCGGCCTGGATTGAAATCGGTTGTGCCGGCACCTGCGGCAGAACCGAACACGCAGCAAGGCTCAGACATGCCCGTCACCGAAGCGGACGCCGCCTTGCCCGCGCAGCAGCCTGTCGCTCTGCGAGGTCGCTGGCTGAGTCAACACACGGTCTTCCTGGACAATCGGCCCATGGGTGGTCAGCCTGGTTTCTTCGTGATCACCCCCTTGCGCTTGTCCGACTCGGCCTGTCCGGGTGGCATCGTGCTGGTGCAGCGTGGCTGGTGGCCGCGCGATGCACAGGACCGTCAACGCCTGCCCGATTGGCCAGAAACCGATGGTGAGGTGGCGCTGCGGGGTGTCGTGTTGGCCCAGGTGTCGCAGGCCTACGCCCTGGGGGAGGAGGGTCCGCCGCCGCGCCAGGCGGCTCGTGTGCTCCGCCAGAACGCCGATGAGGCCTTCTGGCGCGCGTGGCTGGGGCAATCCCCGCTACCCGGCGCGGTGCTGCAAGGGCATCCTGAGACCATGACGTCTGATTCCCCGGCCGGTGTCGCCCCTCCTGACCTGCGGCGCGACTGGCCCCAACCTGACTTGGGTGTCGACAAACACCATGCCTACGCGGCGCAGTGGTTCGCCTTGTCCGCGCTCGCGGTCGGCCTCACACTCTGGTTTTCGGTGATCCGGCCGCGGCGTGCGCGTCGGTCGGTCGCTGCCTGATGCCGCGAGCCTTCTCATGACACGCATTTCTGCCCCTGTGCACCCGAGCCCGATGTCGAGCGACCCGATGATCCAGTTGAGCGTGCACAGCCTGCCGGCTGCTGACCAGGCCCAGACCCAACGCACGCGCGTGGGGCGCATCAAGATGCTGCTGGTCTGGGCGGTGTGCGCCGCCCCGGTGGTGGCCTCCTACTTCATGTACTACGTGGTCAGGCCTGAGGGGCGCACCAACCATGGTGCGCTGATCCAGCCGGCACGCGCGATGCCTGAGCCTGCGGCCTTGCCGCTGCACAACCTGCAGGGCTCGCCGGTTTTGCCCGCCTCGCTCAAGGGGCAGTGGTTGCTGGTGTCGGTGGCCGGAGGTGCCTGTGAAACGGCGTGCGAGAAGTCGCTCTACCTGCAGCGCCAACTCCGCGAGTCGCTGGGGCGGGACAAGGACCGCGTGGACCGCGTCTGGCTGGTGAGTGATGAGACCCCTGTGCGCGAGGCCCTGTTGCCAGCCCTGCAGCAAGCCACCGTGCTGCGGGCCCCTCAGGCCGATCTGGCGCGTTGGCTCGAGCCGGAAGCCGGACGTCAGCTCGCCGATCACCTCTACCTGGTGGACCCGCGTGGCGACTGGATGATGCGTTTTCCGGCCAACGTCGATTTCACCAAGGCCAAGCGTGACCTGACCCGCCTGCTCAAGGCCAGCGAGGCCTGGGACGAGGCGGGTCGTCAGTGAGCGAGGGCAGGGGCATGCAGGCATCTGCTTCGTTGGGACAACAACTCGTCGACTTGGCCCCCTTGATCGAGCTGTTGCTGCTCGGTGCGGGCCTGGCCTTGCTGCCCGCGGCCGTGGTGGTCTGGCGTGCTCGCCGACAGGGGGTGCATGGCTGGCCTGCCTGGCAGCGCGTGCTGACGGTGGCCACGCTTTTTTTGACGCTGGACCTGGTGGCGTTTGGCGCTTTCACGCGCCTGACCGACTCTGGTTTGGGCTGTCCGGACTGGCCGGGTTGTTATGGCGAGCTGAGCCCTTTTCAGGCGCGGGACGACATCCACGCAGCGCACGCGTTGGCGCCCACAGGGCCGGTTTCACCGACCAAGGCCTGGATCGAGATGGTCCACCGCTACCTGGCCACGGCCGTTGGCGCCCTGATCACAGGGCTGATGGTGCTGGCCTGGCGTCAGCGTGACGTGCCCGGCGCGCTGTCACCCTGGTGGGCCACCTGGACGTTCGTGTGGGTCTGCGTGCAGGGTGCTTTCGGGGCGTTCACCGTCACCATGAAGCTGCAACCTTTGATCGTCACGGGCCACCTGCTGGGCGCCTTGCTCGGAGTGGCCATGCTGACCACCCAGGCGCGTGTGCTCGATCCCGCACCGGTGGGTGGGGTCGATGGCAGCGATGAGCGCCGCGCCCTTTGGGCGAGGTCGGGGCTGCGCCGAGCAGGCTTCGTGGTGTTGGCCCTGCTGACGCTGCAGATTGCCTCGGGCGCCTGGGTCAGCACCAACTACGCCGTGTTGGCTTGCGCCGAGTTCCCAACCTGCCAGGGGCAGTGGTGGCCTCCGATGGATTTCGAGGGGGCTTTCCACCTGTGGCGCCCGCTGGGTGGCGATGGCCAAGGTGGCGTCATCACCATGGCGAGCCTGACCGCCATCCACATGGCGCACCGACTGCTGGCGGGGGGGGTGGCGCTGGCCTTGGTGCTGTTCGCCTGGCGCCTGTCCAGCTGGCGCGCCAGCGTGGGTGATGCCGGTTGCACCCAGCCCGTTTGGCGCCGCGAGGCCCGGGTGCTCGCGCTGCTGTTGCTGGCCCAGGTCGTCACAGGGCTGAGCAACGTGGTGCTGGGTTGGCCCCTGACTGCGGCCCTGGCCCACTCCTTTGGCGCGGCGCTGCTGGTGTGGTGGCTCACGCGCCTGCTGGTGTTGCCGCGTGAACAGGCTGCCTGGCGAGCGCTGCTCGACAGTCGGCATGCCAACACAGATCCCGCTCACCCTGGACATCAGGGACATCACGCTACAGCCTCGCAGGCTTGTGCGTCATAGTCCTGGCAGCCACTTGAATCGACCATGACCGACACCGTCGCGACGCCCTCCGCCCCCGTGGCCATGCCCGCCACCCGCCAGCCGTCGAAGTTTCATCAGTACCACGTGCTGACCAAGCCGCGGGTGGTGCAGCTCATCGTTTTTTGCGCCGTCATCGGCATGCTGCTGGCCGTGCCTGGCGTTCCCACGGCCGCCGAAGCGCTCACGGCCCTGGCCGCGTGCATCGGCATCTGGTTGGTGGCCGGCTCGGCCGCCGCCTTCAACTGCCTGATCGAGCAGGGCATCGACGCACGCATGAAGCGCACCGCCTGGCGCCCCACCGCCCGGGGCGAGCTCAGCCGCACGCAAACCCTGGTCTTCAGCGGCGCCTTGTGTGCGGCAGGCATGCTCATCCTGGGCCTGTGGGTCAACCTCTTGACCATGTGGCTCACGCTGGCCACCTTCGTGGGTTACGCCATCGTCTACACCGTGGTGCTCAAGCCGCTGACACCGCAGAACATCGTCATCGGCGGCGCCTCGGGCGCGATGCCGCCAGTGCTGGGCTGGGCGGCCATGCGTGGCTCGGTCGACCCTGAGGCGCTCATGCTGTGCCTCATCATCTTCCTGTGGACACCGCCGCACTTCTGGGCCCTGGCGCTGTACCGCGTCGAGGACTACGCGCGCGCCGGTCTGCCCATGCTGCCGGTCACGCACGGCAACGAGTTCACGCGCCTGCACGTCTTCCTCTACACCATCATCCTGTTGGCGGGCAGCTTGTTGCCCTTCATCTACGGCATGAGTGGCTGGATCTACCTGGTCTCGGCGCTGGTGCTGGGCCTGATGTTCATGGCCTACGCTTTTCGGCTCTGGCGGCGTTACAGTGACGAGCTGGCCCGCAAGACCTTCCGCTTCTCCATCATCCACCTGATGCTGATGTTCGCGGCCTTGCTGGTCGATCACTACTGGGTGATTTGACCTGACATGAACCGAAACGACTTGAATCGCCGCAGCCTGCTGCGGTCGGCCGCCACCTCATTGCTGGTTTTGCCGCTGCTGGCCGCCTGCGACAAGGTCGGTCAGCCGGTTGTGCCCAAACTCAGCTTCAACGCGGTGGACATCACCGGTGCCGAGTACGCGCGCCAGCTCTCGCTCAAAGACGTCGATGGGCGCCAGCGAGACCTTGCCGAGTTCAAAGGCAAGGTGCTGTTCGTTTTCTTCGGCTTCACGCAGTGCCCCGATGTGTGCCCGACCACCATGGCCGAGTTGGCCGAGGTGCGCCGCCGATTGGGTGCCGATGGCGAGCGGGTGCAGGGCATCTTCATCTCGATCGACCCGGCACGCGACACGCCCCAGGTGCTCAAGGCCTACCTTCAGGCGATGGACCCGAGCTTTGTGGGCCTGACAGGCTCCAACGAACAGATCGAGGCCGCAGCCCGCGAGTTCAAGGTCTTCTACCAGAAGGTGCCCACCAGCGAGGGCAACTACACCATGGACCACACGGCAGGGGCCTACGTCTTCGACCCTGAAGGCCACGTTCGGCTGTTCGTGCGCTACGGCATGGGCGTGGACAAGGTCACGGCCGATCTCAGGCAGTTGCTCGGCAAGCCCGCCTGAGCTGGACCTGCCCCGAGCCGACTCGAGTCGACCCGGGCTGGTCAGCGTTCAGTACGCCTCGAGCGTCAGGCTCTGGCGCCCGTCCCAGTCTTGACCTGGCGCCAGCTTGACGGGCTCCAGGATGCGAGCGGCCTCCAGACACAGCATGTGCTGCCAGCCATCGTCGGGCATGTCGGCCAGGCGCGAGGCCCCATCGGCGCCGGGGTTCCAGACCACCACATCGGGCATCTCCTGTTGGTCGATGCGCAGGCGGCGAGGGCCGTCGCGCAGCAACAGGTGTTCCCGCACGTTGGCGTAGATGCGGTCGATCTCGCCGTGGAAGCGCTTCTCGGGGTGGTCCTCGATGGTCTCGCCACCGTTGATGCGGTCGATGAAGCGTCGACCGATCAGGCCCTGCAGGCGCACCTGCGAGAGTTCGGACACGGCCAGGTAGGTGTGCAGCGCCGCAGCGAAGGACCAGGCCGTCTCGCCGGTGTTCTCGGCGTGCAGTTCAAGGTCGAGCCGGTTGGCCTCGATCGAGATCGTCAGCTCCAGCCGGAAGCCGTGCGGCCACAGAGCGCGCGTGGTGTCGTCGTCGGTCAGCACCAGGGTCACTTGGGCGTGTTCTTCGCCCACGCGGCCGCCATCGATCGCCCAGGTGCGGGTTCGGGCCAGGCCGTGGCGGGGCAGCGAGGTGTCCGGGCCCATGAGCTCGAACTGCGGGAAGACGACCGGCACGCCACCGCGCACGGACATGCCCGGGCCGGCGACGGCCTGGGGCGAGAGGTAGAGCTGTTCGTCGGCGCCAGCGGGCACCCAGGAGACCACGTGGGCGCCATGCAGCAGCACGGTGGCGCGCGAGCCATCGGGGGCTTTGAGCACGATGGCCGGCTGGCCCAGCACCTCGTTCACTTCGAATTGTTCAGGCAGGTTGTCGGTGTGATTCATGTCGAGAGTATCCATCCTTCGACCGGGTCGATGCCGTCGGGCAGGCCCCAGCGTGCGTGGCCTGCTTCACGCTGTGCGTGCGCCCAGGCAGCCTGAAACAGGCAGAGCACGGCGTCGAGTCGGTCGCCTTTCGTGTCGCTGACCAGGTGATCGCGTTGCGCGGGGCTGAGTTTGAGGCGCAGGCCCAGCCGGGTGCGGCCCTGCTCTAGCGCATCGACCATGTCCATGCGGGCGATCAGGCGAGCCTGCTGCGCGGCCGCATCGGCCTTGGTGTCGGTTTTGTAGCTGCGCCGGCCCAGCATTTCATGAGCGAGCAGGCCAGGGTAGGCCTCCAGGGCGATGGCGTCGGGGCGTCCGGTGCGCAGTCCTGGCAGGCTGAGGTCGGCATCGACCAGGCGCTTCATGCCTTCGAAGTACATCTTGCCGACAGGCACGTAGCGGGTCTGCAATGGGCTGGTGCTGGAGACCCCGGGTGAGGCCTGATCAGTGGGCCGATGCAAGAGCTTGGAGCCCTCAGGCCGGTCGGTGTGCCAGGTCTGCCCCCAGCCATCGACCAGGCGTTGGAAGCCGGCGCGGTCAACGCAGTGCCGGTGCAGGGCCTGGATCAGGCCATCGGCTTGCGATGCGGTGGGTGATGGGGCGGCGGGCGCGCCTGACGAACCTGCCGAGCAAGTCAGCGTCGCCAGCCGTTCGGGCAATTCACCAGGGCCATGCACCCGCAAGGCCTCCACAAAGGCACGGGGCAGGCCAAAAGGGAAATCACAACCCATGACGAAACCGTTGGGCAGGGCCTTTGAACTTGGTGGCTGGATGAGCGCAGACAACGCGTCGTGGCTGAGCACGTCTTCGACCCGATCCAGGCGGATCACGGCCCCGACACGTCGCCCCCATGCCAGGGTCAGGGGCTTGCGGGGGCTGGGCGCACAACTGAAGTCCAGGCCCAGCAGGACCTCGGGCAGGCTCACCGGCTCAGCAGGTGCGGCTGGCAATGGAAGCCGTGGCGATCAGCTCCTCGAGCATGGCCATCGAGGCCTGACCGCAGCTGGCGTAGGGGTCCAGCTCGGCCTTGGTCGAGTACTTCAGCAAGATGGCCGGGTTCACGCGTGCCAAGTTGACCTGACCCATTGACCAGCCCGCAAAACGGCGCTCGGTGATTTCCTCGTAATGCAGCAGGATCACGTCGGTGTGGCGCGGGTCGTTGGCGATGCGGTTGTAGAGCGCGCTGACCACGTCGCGGCCACCTTCGAGCACTTGCATGAAGACATCGCCACTGTGGCAGAGCAAACCTGTGACACCCGCTGCCGGGTTGCCCTTGCGAGAGGCCTGCAAGATTGCGTCGATCACCTCTGGCGTGAGGGGTTCTTTGGCGCGGCTCGCGTACAGCAATCGGACCAGCATGTTCGATCAGCCTTTGCGTTGGTTGACGAGGGCAAGGAATTCGCGGCGCAGGTTCGGGTCCTTCAGGAAGGAGCCGCGCATCACGCTGTTGATCATCTTGGAGTCCATGTCCTTGACGCCACGCCAGTGCATGCAGAAGTGGTCTGCCTCCATCACCACGGCCAGGCCGTCGGGGTTCATGCGCGTTTGCAGCAGCTCGGCGACCTGGGTCACGGCTTCTTCCTGGATCTGCGGGCGGCTCATGATCCAGTCGATCAGGCGCGCGTACTTGGACAGGCCGATCAGGTTGGAGTGCTCGTTGGGCATCACGCCGATCCAGACCCGGCCGATGATGGGGCACAGGTGGTGCGAGCAGGCGCTGCGCACGGTGATGGGCCCGACGATCATCAGCTCGTTGAGGCGTTCCACATTGGGAAACTCGGTCACCGAAGGCGCCGCATGGTAGCGGCCTTTGAAGATCTCGCCCAGGTACATCTTGGCCACGCGTCGGGCGGTGTCCTGGGTGTTGTGGTCGCTGTCGGTGTCGATGACCAGGCTCTCGAGCACGCCGCCCAGCTTGCCCGCGACCTCATCGAGCAGTTTGTCCAACTCGCCGGGTTCGATGAACTCGGAGATGTTGTCGTTGGCGTGAAAGCGCTTTTCAGCCGCCTTGATGCGTTCGCGGATGCGCACCGACACGGGCACGCCATCGTCATCCTGCACTGCGGCGGGCTGGGCGTGGGGGTCGATGGCGCGGAGCGTGGGCGTGGTCATGGGCAATCCTGGCGGTGCGGTCGCGTGGCGTGGATGCCTTGCGGTTGCGAAAGGTCGCATCCTAACGACTGGTGCCTCATTGTGCACACGCCCGGCTGGGTGCCCGCATGCGAAGCAGGGCAAACGCTGTTCAAAACCGGTTCAAGTGCCGCTGATCAGGGGGTGTGGCAGGCCGGCAGGGAAGGGTGTTGCACGCAGACCCTGGCCCGGCAGACCGAGGTCTGTGCGGACGTGCCAGTGCCGCACTGTTGCAACGCCAGCGTTGGCGACGGCGGTGCTTTGCGAGGGCCAGCGTGGGCCAGCATGGCTTCGACCAGCGCGACGTCCTCCTGCGAGGTCATGGGTTCGCGTCTGGTGCTGGTGCTGGCATGGGCGCTGGTGCGTTGAGCGCCCGGTTTGGCGGTTTTGGCGAGGCGTTCGGGCTCGGTGCCCGAGGCCACAGCGGTCCTGGCTGGAGGCGATGGGGGCGGGCTCTGAGGCACAGCCGATACCGGGCTGGTGCCGGGCTGGACGCTGTTCGCGGATGACGCGGCTGGTGCCCGAGCGGGCATCGCCTCTTGGGTGACGCCACCAGCCGGGGGCGACATGTCGATGATTTCTGCCGCATCGGTTGCGGATCCACCACCCAGGCGTGCCGTGGTGCTGGCGTCCGCCTGTGCCTGCAGCGCCCCGGTTTGCAAAGCGGGCGGCGGGGCGGGCGGGTGCCTGAGCAACTGGATGAAGCTCAGCAGCATCACCAGCATGCCCAGACCCATCGCCACCATGAGGGCACGCGTCAACCAAGGGTGGGCGCGGCCAGTCGGCAAGCGCCTGGCTTGCGGGCGCCGCCGCACCCCGCGTTGTGACTCCAGGGTGGAGAGCAGGCGGATGCGTTGCGGGTCGATGTCTTCCACCGACTCCTGGTCGAAGTCCGCAAAGAGGCTGGGTCGACCTGCGTCAGGGCGAAGGGGTCGTCGTCCCGGTTGGCGGGCCGAACCGGTGGTGTGGGTGTCGCGTGTCACGACGGGCTCCCGAATTCTTTTTTTGATGAACAATCGCCGCATTCTAAAGAGCGGACCTGCTGCCTCCAACGCCTGGGGGCCGGTTTGCAATCAATCGTTACAGGGATCATGCATCTGGGGTGGGTACTGGCCTGGTTCGCGCTGGGCAGCTTGCTGTTGTCTGCGCTCGTGTTCCCGATGTGGTGGCGCGGGCGCGGCGCCCGCCTGGGCGCGGCCTCACGCGTGCTGCTTGGGCGCTTGCGGGTGTGGTGGCTGTCTGTCTTGCTGCTGCTTTTGCCTGCCTTGCTGATGTGGGCCTGGCTCGGCTGGCGCCCCCAACAGGCGGATGCATTCGATGACAGCGCCCTGGGTGTCAACCAACAGGTGAGCGAACTGCTCCGAGGCGAACAGCTCGTGCCGCCACCACCACCGCCGCCCGAGTTGTTCGCCACGGCGGAAGTCGAGGTGATCAGGCCCATGCTGTCGAGTGCGGACCGACGCTGGGAGCGCATGGACGCGGACTTCGTGCAGGCGCTGTTGCGTGTTTTCAAGGTGATGAAGGAGGTCCACGGCTACGACATGGCCTTGCTGGAGGGCTACCGCAGCCCGGAGCGCCAGGCGGTGTTGCTTGCGCGCGGGCCGAGCGTCACGGGTGCGGCGCCCGGGCAGAGCTACCACCAGCATGGGCTGGCCGCCGATTGCGCTTTTTTGCGCGATGGACGCCTGGTCATCTCCGAGCGAGACCCTTGGGCCATGCGTGGCTACGAGCTCTACGGGCAGGTGGCCGAGCAGCATGGGCTCACCTGGGGGGGGCGATGGCGCCTCATGGATTTCGGGCACGTCGAGTGGCGCAAGCCTGGTCTGCGCCTGCCCAAGGCGACACAGCTTGTAACGACCCACCCCTCGTGAGGGGGGCAAGGCCCCGTGGCCCAGCGCTTAGACTCGGGCCGCGCCGGCCAGACATCCGTCGGCGACACACATCATCAAACCGATCAATCAGGGAGTGCGGGCTCGATCGGGCCCGTGCGGCAAGGCATGTCCAAGGCAGTCAAGGCAGCCGGGTTGGGGCTCGTCATTTTCGTCACCGTCTGGGTGGTGACGCTGTGGCAGTGGTACCGCAGCCAGCAGCCGCTCAACAGCGAGGAAGTCGCCACGCAACTCATCTTGTTGCCGGTGGGGCTCACGCTTGCTGCCTTGCTGGCCTGGTGGGGGGCGGCTCGTTTGCGCCATTGGTTGGCCAAGCCTGTTGAGGCGGCGGCTGTTGCATCGCCTGCGGGCGGGGCCGACCCGGCGCAACAAAAAGAGGGGGGCGCTGATGCGCAAGGCACGCCTCTCGGGCTCGCGTGCATCCTGGCCGAAGCCCTGACCTTGCCCGAGGGCGACGAGCCGCAAGCGGCGTGGGTGACGCTTCGTTCTGGGCAGTTGCGTCCTGGCCTGGACCCGCAACTGCAGGACGCAGATGGCCTGCCGATTTTCAGCTCCCGGATGGCAGGGCTGTCCACAGAAGACTGGCTCGATGCCCACGCAGAAGTCACCGCGTCGCCCTTGCCAGAGTCGCTGTTGCGGGCAATGGCCCTGATCGAAGCTCCCCTGCATCAATTGCTTTGTGCTTTGCCCTCCGCCGATGGGGTTGAGTGGACAGGCGCGGGCGCCGAACCCGACCTCGGCTCATCGGTGCGAGGAGAGGGCGGTGCAACCTTTCTGTCAGGGGTGGGACAGTCGGGTGGTCGCGACCTGGCTCTTCGCCGGCGAGAGTTGGCCCCGTCGCTCGACATCCAGCTCTGGGTGCCTGCCGAATGGCACGAAGAGCATCGTTCGCTCTTTTTAGACTGGCTGCGCCAACAGTCAGGCATGGCGCTCGACTGGGCCCGTGCATCGGGCTCGGTTGAGCCCCGCTGGTCTGTGGCGTCGATCGACGCCCCTGAAGCGGGTTGGGACCACCTGTTGCCGCGCCTGAGCGAGCTGCACGCCGACGTGCGGCCGCGCCTGCTGCTGGTGCTGGCGGCACAAAGCCTGGTCGACGAGGCCTGCGTGGCGGGGTTGCAGGCGCGGGGCGAGCTGTTCACCACGCAGCACCAGGGCGGGCGGGTGCCGGGCGAGGGGGCGGCTGGCTTGCTCCTGGCCAATGCCCCGATGGTCGCGCGCTGCGCACCGGCTCAGCACCCGTGGCTGGGCATGCCTTGCACAGCTCGTCGCCAGAGGTCCGCAGATCGGTCGGGTCGGCCCGGTTCAGATGAGCTCACCTCGGTGATGCAGCAGGCGCTTGCGCCGTGGGCGCAGGCCGCGCCAGAAGCGAGCGGGCAGGGCATCTGGTGGTGCCTGTCGGATGCCGATCACCGGCCAGGTCGCGCCAGCGAGCTGTTCGAGGCATTTCAGGCCCTGCAGCCCGATGCCGATGCCACGCAATCGGTGCTCCGGATGGGCGACGTGTGGGGCGAACTGGGCATTGCCCGTGCCCTGCTGCCGGTGGCGCTGGCTGCCAGCGTGGTGCGACAGGGCGCGCAGCCCGCAGACGACGCGGCCGAGCAGCTCGCGCCGGCGCTGGTGGGGCTCACCCAAGGCAGCCACCGGCGCTGGGCGATCCCGGTCTGGCCAGCCAGCTTGGTGCCCGCGGCCTCGGCCACCCTCCATCCAACTGGGGGCGCAACGCTCGCCTCTTCCTCCTCTGCGGCCGCTCCCGTGGCCGAGCCGCTGGCCGCCTGACGGCCCCTTGATCGTTCCTGTTGCCCCTGCAGACCATGCAAAGAATCTGGTTGTTCCTGCTCGATCCCCGTGTGCTGGCCATCATCGGCCTCTTGGCGCTGGCCGGTTTGCTGTTCCTGGGGGCCGATGCCCTGAGGGTGGGCGCGGTGTGGGCAGCAGGTGCCGTGCTGCTGCTGGGCGTGCTGGCTGCCGGCGTTTGGTGGCATCGCCGGCGCCAGGCTCAGCGTGCCGGCCTGGCGTTGGAGCAGGCCATTTCGGCAGATGCCGAGAAGGCGGTTCGGCAAGCTCGCAAGGGCGCCCAGGCCGATGAGGTCGCGGCGCTGCGCGAGCGCATGGCCGATGCGGTCAAGCGCATCAAGACGTCCCGCCTGGGTGAGACATCCGGCGCCGCGGCGCTCTATGAGCTGCCCTGGTACGCCATCATCGGCAACCCGGCTGCAGGCAAGTCTTCTGCCATCGTCAAGTCAGGTCTGACCTTCCCGTTTGCAGAGAACACCGATGCCATCGTGCAGGGCATTGGCGGCACGCGCCATTGCGACTGGTACTTCACCACCGAGGGCATCCTGCTCGACACGGCGGGGCGTTACTCGGTGCAGGAAGAGGACCACCGCGAGTGGCTGGGCTTCCTCAAGCTGTTGAAAACGCACCGGCCCAAGGCCCCGCTCAATGGCGTGATCATTGCCGTGAGCATCGCCGAGCTGGCCAATCAGAAGGCCGACCTGACCATCGAGTTGGCCCGCAAGTTGCGCCAGCGGGTGCAGGAGCTGACCGAAAAGCTCGAGGTGTTCGTGCCGGTCTATGTGGTCTTCACCAAGGCCGACCTCATCGCAGGCTTCGTCGATTTCTTCGAGGACCGCGATCGCGGCGAGCGAGACAGGGTCTGGGGCGCCACGCTGCCCTACGAAACCGGGCAGCAGCTTGATGCGGCAGCCCAGTTCGATCAACACATGGACGTGCTCTACCAGGGCCTCAAGGAGGCCTCGGTGGCTCGCATGACGCTGCATCGCGGCGAGCAATTGCCGCCGGGCGTGCTGACCTTCCCCCTGGAGTTCGCTGCCCTCAAGCCGTCGTTGCGCACCTTCCTGCACACGCTCTTCGAAGACAACCCCTACCAGTTTCGCCCCATCTTCCGTGGCTTTTACTTCACCAGCGCGGTGCAGGAGGGCCAGTCCACCAGCCGGGCCAGCCAGCGTGTGGCCGAGCAGTTCGGCTTGCAACTGCAAAGCGGCACGGCGGCGGCCGTCTACTCGCAGAGCGGCTTTTTCCTCAAGGAGTTGTTCTCCAGGGTCATCTTCGCTGACCGCGAGCTGGTGCGGCAGTACACCAGTCGCACCCGCCTTCGCCTGAGGCAAGCGGCTTTCTTCGGCGGCATGGCCGTGCTGGGCGTTTTGCTGGCGGCCTGGACCTGGTCCTACACGGACAACCGCGACCGCGTGGCCAGGGTCGAGGCCGATTTGCTCAAGGCCGTTAAGGTTCAGGACCAAAAGCTGGACCTGGCCTCCCGCATGGAAGCCCTTGAGATCTTGCAAGACCGCCTGGAGCAGGTGCAGCGTGACCGCCGCTCGGCCGCCTGGTCGCTGGGGCTCTCACAAGACGCGCGCATCGAGAACCGGTTGCTGGAGGAGTACTTCAATGGCCTCGAATCGGTGCTGCTCAAGCCCAGCGTGCAGGCCCTGTCGGCGTACCTGAGCGATGCCAACGCGCAGTCTGCCCATTGGCGCAGCGTCACACCGGGCGGCGGCGCACAACTGGTGCTCGAGGTCCCCGTGGGTGCTGCCTCGGACGCGGCAGGCGGTGTGCCCCAGGCGGGTGTCACGGCGTCGGCGGCCCTCGCTGGATCGGCCAACTCGACCGGCGTTGCTGGCTCGCCTGGCTCCCCCTATCAGGCTGCATCCAACCGCGACGTCACCGAGGCCTACAACGCCTTGAAGGCTTACCTCATGCTGGGCGATCGCGAGCGGCTGGAGCCCGGCCACCTGGGGGACCAGCTCACCCGCTACTGGCGTGAGTGGCTGGAGGCCAACCGCGGCGCCATGCCACGCGAGCAGATGATCCGCCGCGCCGAGCGCATCTTGTCGTTTGCGCTCACCCAGATGTCGAACCCGGCGTTCCCGCAGATGGACCTCGATGTGGCCCTGCTCGATCGCACCCGCGAGAACCTGCGCCGCGTCGTCAAGGGGTTGCCAGCGCGCGAACGCGTTTATGGCGAAATCAAGGCCCGGGCCGCCACCCGCTTCCCTCCGGTCACCGTGGCTCGCATCGTTGGCGAGGGCGATCGGCAGGTCATCGCCGGCAGCCATGTTGTCTCGGGCGCCTTCACCCGCGAGGCCTGGGAGGGTTACGTGCGCGACGCCATCAAGGACGCGGCACACCAATCGCTGCAATCCACCGACTGGGTGCTCAAGACGGCCACCTCCGACGACCTGACCCTCGAAGGCAGTCCCGAACAGATCCAGAAGTCGCTGACCCAGCTCTACAAGTCCGAGTACGCGCAGCAGTGGGGCAAGTTCATCCAGGGCATCACGGTGCTGGATTTCCAGGGCTTCGACGTGGCGGTTCAGCGCATGCAGCGCCTGGGTGACCCGGTGCAGTCGCCCATCGGCCTGCTGCTTCAGACCCTGCAGGACCAGACCGCCTGGGACAACCCGTCGATGCTCAACGATCGCCTGGCGAAAGGGCAGCAGGGCTTGATTGGCTGGTTCAAGAACACCGTGCTGGGCATGAACCCGACGCCGGTGCAGGTCACGCTCAGCGCTGAGCAGTTGCGCGCTGCCGAGGTCCCCACTGGGCCCATCGGCAAGGCGTTTGCCGGGGTCAACCGCCTGATGTTGCCGCGGGACGGTGGGCAGACGCTGACCCGTGTCTACCTGGATTCGCTCGCGCGCGTGCGGGCCCGCCTCAACCAGATGAAGACCCAGGGTGACCCCGGGCCGGGCGCGCGCCAGTTCATGCAGCAGACCCTCGAGGGCACAGGTGAGCTGGCCGAGGCCCTGAAACTGGTCGATGAGCAGCTCCTGACCGGGCTGGACGAGGGCGCGCGCCAGGCGCTCAGGCCCATCCTCGTTCGGCCATTGATGCAGGCCTTCTCGGCCTTGGTGCCGCCCACCGAGGCGGAACTCAATCGGGTCTGGCATGCCCAGGTCTTCGAGCCCTACCAGCGTACTTTGGCGAGCAAGTACCCCTTTGACCGCAGCTCGCGCATGGAGGCGACGCAGGTCGAGCTCGCCGCCATCTTCGGCACCGAAGGTGCGGTCGCCAAGTACCTCGAACAGTCCTTGGGCGCGTTGGTGTTGCGCCGGGGAGACCAGCTCACCCCGCGCACCTGGGCCGACATGGGCGTGCGCCTGCGGCCGGCCTTCGCTGGCGGCCTGGGGGCCTGGGTGGCCCCGCTCAGCGGCCAGGGCGCGGGCGCGTCTGCGGCGGGTGCCGGCGCCGAGGCAGCACAGACCAACTTCCAGGTTCTGCCTCAGCCGGCGCCTGGCCTGACCGAGTACACGGTCGAGATCGACGGCCAGGTCCTGAGGTACCGGCAGGGGGCAGCCAGCTGGCAGCCTTTCGTGTGGCCCGGTCCGGGCACGCCAGGGGTTCGCATCAGCGGCGTGACGTTCGATGGACGGCAGATCAGCTTTTTCAATGAGCCGGGCCGCTTCGGCCTGGAGAAAATGATCAATTCTGCGCAGCGTCGCCGCATCGACGAGCAGGTGTTCGAGTTGAAGTGGCCGCAGGGCAACGTGGCGGTGGCGGTGCAGCTGCGCATCCTCTCCAACAGTGCGCCCGCAGCGCAGCCTGCTCCGGCAAGCGAGCCCGGCGCCAGACCCGGGGCCTTGCCAGCGCTGGTGGCGGGCAGTGACGACTCCACGGCCCCTGCAGCCCCAGCATCGCCCGTGGTGCCGTCCAACGCGGCCGTGCCGGCGGCCCCCCCGCCCTACCGCCAGGGTGCAGTCGTGACAGCAGGAGAGGGCGCATGATCACCACCGAAAGCAAGCCCGTGGATGTCCTCTACTTTGGCAAGCTGCCCTCTCGGGGTGACTTCGTGCGAAGCGCGCAGCACCCGGCGATGCTGGAGGTGCTGGATCGTTGGCAGGCCCAGACCCTGGAGCGGATGTCCACCGACCCGCGCTGGAAGCTCATTTACGACGAGGCGCCCGCCCTCGCTTTTGCGATCCTGGGCTCGGGCAGCCATGTGGCGCTCGCCGGGCACTGGCTGGCCAGCCAGGACACATCAGGCAGGCGCTTTCCTTTCGTCACCGCCGGGGCCTTTGACTTGCGCAAGCCGCAGCAGTCTGCGGTGCTGGCGCCGATCGCGCTCGATGCCCTGTGGCACCAGTTGGCCACGCGCGGGCAGGCTGCCAGGCAGGCGACAGACCTGAGCGATGTCCAGGCGCGCTTGCAGGCTCCCCTTGAACATGTGCCTGATTTCGAAGAGGCCCGTGACCGACTCGAGTCCTTCCTCGATGCGCACAGCCTGGCTTCGCTGGGCCAGATCCTGAGCGCGGGCGGGCGCCGCCTGTCGGTCCGCCAGGCCGTGCTCGCCTTGGGGCTGTTGCTGCGGCCGGCCTTGGTTCAGGGCGGCGCGCGCATGAACAAGCTGCTGTGCCTGCCGCTGCCCTTGGAGCCGTCCCTGCGCGCCTGCGTGGCATCGTGGTGGCTCATGTTGATCATGGGGTTTTTCACCCGGCACGTGGTCGAGTTCAGCATCTTCCTGCCGGTTCGAGAGGGCTTGCCGCAGATGCTGTTGGGCTTTCAGGGGGCCTCTGCGGCATCCCTGGAGGCGGTGATCGACCCAAGCGTGCTCTCGCGTCATGGCGTGACCCTGGGTGAGCTCGATTGGGTCGAAGACGAGGCCCAGGCCGATGTGGGCTTGCGCAAGCTGTCAACCTACCTGCAGGACCCGGCGCTGTCGCTCACGCAGGCCGTCCGCACATTTCAAGAAGTTTTCCTGGGGGCATGAGGTCATGGCACCGCATCCGATTCGTTTGTTGAAACCCACGGCGTTGCGCGTGCCCAAGTCTTGCCTGGCGGTTTTGCTCGCCGGTTTTGCCGGCTGGGCGATGGCGCAAGGGCAAGCTGCCGATCCGTCGCAGTCGATGCCGGTGTCGGCCAGCGCCAGCGGCAAAGTCGTTGTGGCGGGCGTGGTGCCCGACGAAGCCACCCGCGTGGCCGTGCTGACCCGGTTGCGAGAGGTCTACGGTGCCGAGCGCGTGGTCGATCAACTCAGCCTGGGTTCGGTGGTGGCACCGCCCAACTGGGGACAGCACGTGCAGCGCCTGATTTCGCCTTCGCTCAAGCAGGTCAGCCATGGGCAACTCAGCGTGCAGGGGCAGACGGTGGACTTGCGCGGTGAGGTGGCCAACGAAGCCCAGCGCCAGCAACTCGTCAGCGACGTGGCGCAAGCGCTCAACCCAACTTACAGCGTGCGCAATGGCCTGCGCGTGGCGGTGCGCGAGCAGGCCTTGGTCGATCAGGCCCTGGCTCAGCGCATCGTGGAGTTCGAGGCAGGCAGCGCGGTCTTGCGGCCTGAGGGCCTGAAGATCCTCGACGAGATGGCGCTGGCGCTGAGCCAGCTCCAGGGCAAGCGCATCGAGGTCATCGGGCACACCGACTCACTGGGACACCGGCCGGGCAACATCAGCCTGTCTTTGGCGCGCGCGCAGGCGGTCAAAAGCTACCTGGTGGGCAAGGGCCTGGCCGCCGAACGCCTGCAGACCTCGGGCATGGGCCCCGATCAGCCAGTGGCCAGCAACGACACGGATGCCGGGCGGGCTCGCAACCGGCGAATCGAGTTCCGGGTCGGTTCCTGAGTGCCTCAGTTGCCCGCGTTATCAGCCGGTGTCAGGCCCAGCAGCTCCTGAAGGTGGGCCATGGAGGAGGGGTCCTTGACGACCTCGCCAAGCCAGCGGTGCAGGGGCATCTCTCCCCACTTGATGGCCTTGTCAGCCAGGTAGGCCACAGGGCTGTGTGGCTCCGTGCGCCTGAAGAAGTCGGCCACGCCCTGAAGCTGCCGCAACGCCTCGGCCCGGGTTCGCGGCCCGGCAGCGAGAGACGGCGTCAGCTGATCGACCGAGGTCGGCGTGGCGCTTTCCGTCGCACCCGTGTGTGCCGTTGACGCCGCAGAGGCCGCGCCCGCGTCACCTGTGAGCGATGCACTGCTCAGTGCGCCAGCATCGCGGGCCAACCTCTCGAGCTCATGACCTGCCTGATCGAGGGCTTCGCGGGCCGAGACGAAGCTCGGGCCGTCCTGCCCCAGCTTGGCATCGATCACGCCCTGCCAGGCTTTCAGTTGCGCCTTGGTGCTGCGCAGCGCGTCCACTGCCTCGCGCAGGCGCTCGGCTGGCGTGTTCTGCATGGCCTGGCGAAACTGTGCGACCGTGATGGCGTTGGGCTGGTCGGCGGGCAAGGTGTCGGCTGGCAACCCCGCACGCTCTGCCTGCGCTTGCCATTGGCGGGCGTGCTTGAGGTCTTTCAGGGTGTGTTGCTCGCCTTTTCGGCCCGCGGTCACGGGCAGGGCGGTGGCCAGCTCAACCAGGCGTTGCAGCATCCAGGCGATGTTGCCGATGCGCTCTTCGGCGTCGTTGCCATCGGGCAGGGGGTGCAGGTGTTCCCAGTGCTGTTCACACAAGGCCGTGCACAGCCCCAGCCCGCTGGCCAGGCCAGCGTAGCCCTGCGTCATGGCGCGCGCTTCGGTCAGCCAAAGGGCCAGGCGCAGGTCCTTCGTACGGGATGCGAGGAGGGCTTCGCACAGGCGGGCGGCGCCTGCCCAGTCTGCTTGTTTGAGCGGGGTCACCCACTCGCCTTGTTTCAGGGTGGGGTCGTCGGCACGCCGCATCTCGGCGATCTCGTCGAAATCCGAAGAAAAAGAAAGGTCTTCCCCGCCGGGCTGCGCGCCTGGCAGAGGGGCCACAAGGAGGTCGGTGTCCATGGCGTCCCTGATCGTGTTTTTGGTTGTTGCGTTGGCAGCCGGGCACGCCTGCCTGGCGGGCGTGCGCAGAGCGGCGCATCATCCCACGGCAGCCGCCGGGATCCAGGCCCCGACTCGGTTGAGGTCGTGATCGTTTGTAACCCGACGACTTCAGTCAACATGAATGAGAATGAGTATCAATATCCAGGCCGTGTTAAGATGCCTCACATGAGTTCTGCCGCATCTGCCTTCACGTTTTCCACGATGCCCAGCGATTTGTCCGCAGGGCAGCGACACGTGTTGGCCGTGGCGGTGGTGGCCGTGCACCTGGCCGTGGGTTGGGCCTGGTGGCATGCCAAGACCGACTCCGTGAACGTGGGCAGCAGCGAAATCATCGAGGTGTCCCTGGTGACCGATGCCCAATCGCAGACCCGGGATGCCGCCGAAGAGCCTCAGTCAGAGCCTGTGCGTCAGCCGGTGCAGCCCCGTCCCACCGAACGGGTTCAGCCCAGGCTCACGCCGACACAAGTGCCAGCGCAGGCCAGCACCACACCGCCCGTGTTGACCAGCCAGACCGGGGCCGAGTCGGTGGCCCTCACGGCCCCCGTGGCGGCAGCCCCGGCCACGCCTGTTGCCACCCAGGCGGCCCCTGCCGCAGTCGCCGCGCCGGCCCCTCCGCCGCCGCCTCCTGCGCCCCGCGAGTTCCAGGCTTCGGCGGTGTCGTACCTGGTGCCGCCCGTGTTGACCTACCCCCGCGTGTCACGTGAGTTGGGCGAGCAGGGCAGCGCTTTGTTGCGCGTGCTGGTTGACGAACGCGGCCGTCCGACCGACATCCAGGTGGTGAAGTCATCCGGTTACCCGAGACTTGACCAGCAGGCAGTGCAGGCCATGCGCGCCGCCCGATTCAAACCTCACGTCGAGGACGGCGTTGCCCGCCCGATGTGGGTCCGGACTCCCCAGACATTCATCCTCGAAGACAACTGACCATGAGCAACCTGATCGACCCCGTCGCCTTGGCCGCTTCGGCCTCGCCAGCGGCCACTGCCACCTCTGCGGCGATGGCCGCCGTGCCCGAGGCAGCAGCCTCTGCCACCCCTGGTTTCGGCCACTTCATCGCCCAGTCCGACGCCATCGGTCAGGGCTTGTTCGTGATCCTGGTGCTGATGTCGGTGCTGTCGTGGGCCCTGATCGCGATCAAGGGCTTTGCCCTGGCCCTGCGCCAGCGCCGAAGCCAGTCTTTCCTGAGCTTTTTCTGGAACGCGACCTCGCTGGAGGCCGTCCAGCACGAGATCGCCACGCACGGAGTCAAGGAGCCTTTCGCGCACCTGACGGCGCATGCCATGCACGCCCAGGCTCACCACGCGCGTTATGGCGCGGCCAAGCTGGAAGAGGCCGGCTCGGCCAAGGACTTCCTCACGCGCACCATCAAGAAGGTGCTCGACGAAGAAACCATGCGCATGGAAAGCGGCCTGACCGCGTTGGCCACCATCGGTGCCACGGCGCCCTTCGTGGGCCTGTTCGGCACGGTCTGGGGCGTGTACCACGCGCTGCTGGCCATCGGCGCTTCGGGCTCCGGCTCGCTCGACAAGGTGGCTGGCCCGGTGGGCGAGGCCCTGATCATGACCGGTGTGGGCCTGGCCGTGGCCATCCCGGCCGTGGTGGCCTACAACTGGCTCACGCGCAGCAACCGCGTTTGGGGTGCGCGCCTGGACGCCTTCGCTTTTGAGCTGTTCACCTTCTTGTCGACCGGCCAGACGCTCAAGACCAGCGACGTGGAGCCACCGGCCCCAAGCGCCACCGTGCGCCCGCTGCAAGCCCACCGCTGATCAGGAGCCGAGAACATGGCTTTCGCGAGTTTCGACGACAAGCGCGGCGGTGCCCCGGTGGCCGAGATCAACATGGTGCCGCTCATCGACGTGATGCTGGTGCTGCTGGTGATCTTCATCGTGGCCGCGCCGCTGCTGACCCAGTCCGTCAAGCTGGACCTGCCCAAGGCCAGCGCCCAGCCCACGCAACCGCAGCCCGACGCCATCCAGCTCAGCCTCAATGCCGAGGGCATCCTGTACTGGAATGGCGAAGCGCTGAGCCGGCAAGACGCTGCCGCCCGCTTTGCGGTGGAGGGCGCCAAACCGAATCCACCTGCGGTGCGGTTCAGTGTCGACCAGACCATCCCGTATGGCCGCGTGGCCGAGATCCTGGCCGATGCCGCGCGCCTCGGTGTGAGCAAAATCGGCCTGGTGACACAGCCTGATACGACTGCGCGCTGAAATGTGGCTGCCAACTCCCGGGGACAGGGGGGTGGGATGACCCGGGGTCTGGCGAAGCCTCACTAGACTCGGAGCACCAACCCAATCAGTGAGGTCCCATGTCCCGCAAGCGTTTCGGTTTTGCTTCCCTCGTGGTCTCGGTGGCCATGGCCCTGGCGACCTCTCAGGCTCGCGCCGACGAGTCCATCGACGCGGTCGAGGCGCAGGTTGCCGAGCTCATCAACGCCCAGCGCTCGCTGGCCGGCTTGTCGCAACTGGGCTTTGATTACCGCCTGAACATCGTCGCCGACCAGCACTCGAGCGACATGGCCACCAACGGCTGCTTCCAGCACGACAGCTGCGATGGCACCAACACCTTTGACCGCATCCTGGCCGTCTATCCGCGTGGCGGCGCCATGGGCGAGATCATCGCTGCCGGATTCAAAGACGCCCCTTCGGTGGTCGATGCCTGGATGAACAGCCCCGGTCATCGCGCCCAGATCCTGGGCAGCGACTTCACCGCCTTCGGCGTGGGCCTGGTCAGGGGCGGCAGCTTTGGCACTTACTGGACGGTGGACTTCGGGGCGCTGCCGCCGGTCCCCGTCGTGCCCGAGCCCAACGTGGGCCTGCTTGCCGCGCTGGGCCTCGTTGGGGTGGCGCTGCGCGCCCGCCGCCGTGGGCCTTCGATGCACAAGTGAGGCGCGCCATCGGCGTTCTCATTGAAAATGCGGCAACCCGATTGACCGCATCGACATGAACGCCTCCGCCTTCACCACGCCGTCCACGCCCCAGGCCCTCGCTGGCTTGCGGGTGATCGAGTTGGGCCAGCTCATCGCTGGCCCTTTTGCTGGCAAGACCCTGGCCGATTTTGGCGCCGAGGTCATCAAGGTCGAGCCGCCCGCAGCCGAGGGCGCAGCAGGCGGTGACCCATTGCGCCAGTGGCGCATGCTGCACAACGGTACCAGCGTGTGGTGGCAGGTTCAAAGCCGCAACAAAAAGAGCGTGGTGCTCGACCTGCGCAGCGAAGAAGGCCGCGAAACCGTCGCCCGCCTCATCGACGAGGCCGACGTGGTCATCGAGAACTTCAAGCCCGGCACCATGGAGAAATGGGGCCTGGGGTACGAGCAGCTCAGCGCCCGCAACCCCGGTTTGATCATGCTGCGCATCAGCGGCTACGGTCAAAGCGGCCCCTACCGCGAGCGCCCCGGCTTTGCCGTGGTGGCCGAGGCCATGGGCGGCATGCGCTACCTCAACGCCGAGCCAGGCCGCATCCCGGTGCGCGCGGGCGTGAGCCTGGGCGACACCCTGGCAGGCCTGCATGGCGTGATCGGCGTGCTGCTGGCGTTGCAGGCGCGCCAGGCCACCATCGCGCCCGATGCACCCAAGGGCCGGGGGCAGGTGGTGGACGTGGCCCTTTATGAAGCCGTCTTCAACTGCATGGAAAGCCTGCTGCCGGAGTTCAGTGCTTTCCGGGCGGTGCGTCAGCCAGCGGGCTCGGCCTTGCCTGGCATCGCACCCAGCAACGCTTACGCTTGTGCCGACGGCATGGTGGTGATCGGTGGCAATGGCGACTCCATCTTCAAGCGCCTGATGATCGCCATCGGGCGCGACGACCTGGCCACCGACCCGGAGCTGGCCAGCAACCCGGGGCGCGTCAAGCGCGTGGCCGAGATCGACGTGGCGATCGGCGCCTGGACGGGTGCCAGGCCGGTGCAGCAGGTGCTGGACGTGCTCAACGCCGCCAGCGTGCCGGTGGGGCGCATCTACAGCGCCCAGGACATCGCCGAAGACCCGCACTACCGCGCTCGCGACATGGTGCTGCCGGTGACCACGCACGATGGCCTGACGGTGGAGGTGCCTGGCATCGTGCCCAAGCTGTCGCGCACGCCGGGTGCCATCCAGCGGCGGGGTCCCACGCTGGGTGAGGACACCGACGAGGTGTTGGCCCGTCTCAAGCGCTGAGGCCTGGCCTGCCTTCAACGTGCTGGGGCAGGCGCTGGCAGGTGTCAACAGCCGTCAACGTCCGTTGACGGGCGAGTTGCGGCGCAGGTCCACAAAGGCCTGGTACCACCACGAGCGCATGCCGATGAGCAGGGTGTAGGGGCGCTTGCGGGCCTCGGGCAGTCGTTGGTCGCTGGCGTGTTGCCGCGAGAATTCTTCGGCGGTGCGCTGCAGGCGCTCCAGCAGCGACTGGGCGTGCTCCGGGGCCAGCGAGCCATGCACCAGCAGCATCAGCTCGTCGTCTCCCCCGAAGCCACCTGAGAAGTACTCGGGCGCCACCTGGTCCCTGAAGAAGGCCATCACCGGCCCGTGAGGGCGCCAGCGGAAGGTCTTGGCCACTTGCAACTGGTAGCGGTTCAAGGGCTTGAGGCGGATGACACCCAGCCGGTCGAGCTGGGTCAGGCAAGCGATGCACTCGGCTTCGGTGAGCCGGTAGGTGTTCAGCATCTGCTCGAAGGTCCACTGGCTCAGGCAGCAAGTGGCCACCAGCAGCAGGCGTTTGTCTTTGACCACGGCCTTTTCTTGCGCCAGCGTGAGCTCGCGCCTGAGGGGCTGGGCGTCGGCCACGCGGCGGGCCAGGTCGGCGAAGTCGAGCTTGAGCACGCGGCAGATCTCGTCGATGCGAGACAGGGGCATGTCGCCTTTGGCGAAGATGCGTTTGACGCTGGATTCGGCCAGCCCCAGGTCGGTCGCCAGTGCGGCGTAGGTGATGCCGGCGGTCTTCAACTCGGTTTTGAGGGCCTGAACCAAGGCTTCGCTGCTGCCCATGGGTGTCTCCGTGAAGTATTGAAAAACGATACCAGAAGTGCATTGATCCGCCACTTCGTATTGTTTTGTTGAACTGTCGGGCCGGGCCGGGAAGAATCCGCTCCATGTTCAACAACGGGGTTCGCCACATGAACTCGATGTCTCATCCCGCCACCTCCCGCCGTGACACCCGCGCCTGGGTCATCCAGGTTTGGGTCTCGTTCGGGCTTGCCGCTTTCCTCAGCGCCACCGGCCTGTACTGGCTGCCTGGCAGCCTGATCGAGCGGGCCTTCATGGTCATGGCCTATGTGTTCAGCCTGTCGTCGGTGTTCGTGTTGTCGCGCCACGTGCGGGACCAGGCCGATGGCCTGCCGCAAACGCCCATGTGGGGCCTGGTGGTGTGGACCGGCTTTGGCGCGGCCCTGGCGCTGACCGGTTGGGGCATGTGGCAGATGCCGATCAGCCCTGATTACAAGGCCTACCTGATGGTGTGCTGGCTGTTCATGGTGGCGCAGGCCTTCACCCTGGCCAAGACCCTGCGCGATGCGCACGAGGCACGCCACCCGCATGGCGCTACCCGCGTGGTCGCATCCCACCCACGTGAGTCCGACATTGCTTGAGGAGAACGTTCATGAGCTCGATGAAGCCAACGATTGAGTCGACACCAGGGGGCGCATCACGCGTCGGCCACAACAGGTTCAAGGCCTGGCTGGTTGCCGGTTGCGCTGGCCTGGCCTTGCTGGGCGCCCCCCAGCGCGCCTTCGCTCACCCGAACCAGGCCTCGGAGGCCAGCGCCTTGTCGATGCTGCCGCTGGCGGTGTCGGTGACCGCGCCTGCCTTGTTGGTGTCGGGCACGGTGGCGCTGTCCGTGGTCGCCATCCAAGCCACGGCCGATGGCATGGTCTGGGTGCTGGAGCGGGCCAGCGATGGCGCTCGCATCTCGGTCAAGTGGGCCAGCCTCTCGGTGGGCATGGCCTCGGTGGCAGTGGGCACGGTGGTGACCGTCACGGCGGTGTCGGCTGGGTGGTTGCTCAGCACCGCCGGCGAGGTGATCGCCCTGGTGCCCAACACGCTGGGTCGGGCCCTGCTGCACCACGAAGAGGTGCTGCGATGAGCGGCTTCCCTGCTGACAAGACGGGCCACGAGGGGCTGCTGGGTGGCCCAACGCCGGGCTCGACCGATCACCCCACTGTGAGTCGCTCGGCCTGGCCCTGGGCCTGGCTGGCAGGTGCGCTGCTCACGGCCATCTTCGCGCTCATGCCGTGCAAGTCAGCGCAAGCGGGGCGACCCTGTCAGCCCACCCGCCTGACGGTGGGCGCGGTCCAGCAGGGTCTGGCCCTGGCCGAACGCACGGCCAGGCGGCTGGACGCCAGCGGCGCCAAGGTGGTGGTGCTGGCCCGCGCCGGCCAGGACTTGCGCGAGCACGGGCTGCGCTACTCCCACCTGGGCCTGGCCTACAAGGACGCCGATGGCTGGCGGGTGCTGCACAAGCTCAACGAATGCGGTACCGAGCGCGCCGCCCTCTACCGCCAGGGCGTGGGCGACTTCTTCCTGGACACGCCGCACGAGTACGTTGCCGGCGTGGTGGTGCCCGACCAGGCCCTGCAGGAGCGCCTTTGGCCCTTGCTCAAGGAAGGCCGCAGCCGCGCCTTCCTGCACACACGTGCCTACAGCATGGTGGCGTACCCCTGGGCCACGCGCTTTCAGCAGAGCAACCAGTGGGCCATCGAGTTCGTGGCCTCGGCCATGGGCTCGGACGTGGTCGATCGGGCCGCTGCCCAGCGCTGGCTGAGGGCAACGGGCTACCAGCCCACCGAGCTGCACCTGTCGATGCTGACCCGACTGGGCGCTCGCATGACCATGGCCAACGTGTCCTTCGACGACCACCCCAACGAGCTGCGCTTCAGTGGCCGCATCCGAACGGTCACGGTCGATTCGGTCTTCGCGTGGCTTCAACGAAGCGGTCTGGCGCGCGAGGAATGGGTGGTTCATTGAATGAACACGCCAGCGGTTTTGATGTCCAATCGGTGCACAAACCATGGAGGATCTGTGCTGTGAGTGAGTCGACATCCCAAGGTGGTCAGTTCAGCCTGCTTGGCCAGCGGCGCTTCCTGCCCTTTTTCCTGGCCCAGTTCCTGGGGGCAGCGAACGACAACCTGTTCAAGTTCGCCTTCACGGTGCTGGTGACGTATCAGTTGCAGGTGAGCTGGCTAGAGCCCAAGGTGGCCGGCCTGGTGATCGGGGCGCTGTTCATCCTGCCCTTCTTGCTGCTGTCGGCGACCTCGGGGCAGTGGGCCGACAAGTACGACAAGGCCTTCATCATGCGCAGCGTCAAGCTCATGGAGGTCGGCATCATGGTGCTGGCCGGCCTGGGCTTCTGGTTCCAGCTGGTGCCGCTGCTGCTGGGGTGCGTGTTCCTGATGGGGCTTCACTCCACCTTTTTCGGCCCCGTGAAGTACGCCTACCTGCCGCAGCACCTGCGCGAGCACGAGCTCACCGGTGGCAACGGCCTGGTCGAGATGGGCACCTTCGTGGCCATCTTGCTGGGCAACGTCGGGGGCGGTTTGCTCATGGGCATCCCCGAGGTGGGGCCGCACTGGGTGGCGGCTTCGTGCTTCGGGGTGGCCCTGGCGGGCTGGCTCACGGCCCGCGCCATCCCCGCGTCGCCTTCATCCGACCCGGACCTGAAACTCAACTGGAACCCGGTCTCCGAGACCTGGCGCAACCTGCGGCTGGCCTGGCAGTACCCCAGCGTGTTCCGCTCGCTGCTGGGCATCTCGTGGATGTGGTTCTTCGGCGCGGTGTTCCTGTCGCAGTTCCCCTCGTTCGCGCGCGACGTGCTGCATGGCAACGAGCAGGTCGCCTCGCTGCTGCTGGTGGTGTTCTCGGTGGGCATCGCCGTCGGCTCGCTGCTTTGCGAGACCTTCTCGCACCGGCACGTGGAAATCGGCCTGGTGCCCATCGGCGCGGTGGGCATGACGGTGTTCGCGTTCGATCTGTACCTGGCCGCCTCCGGCCTGCCGCGGGTGCCGGGCGCCGCGCTCTACACGGTGGGTGAGTTCGTGGCGGTGCACGCGCATTGGCGCGTGATGGCCGACCTGGCCCTGCTGGCTTTCAGCGCGGGCTTGTACAGCGTGCCCATGTACGCGCTGATTCAGCTGCGTGCGCAACCCAGCCACCGCGCGCGCATCATCGCGGCCAACAACATCCTCAACGCCCTGTTCATGATCGTCAGCAGCCTGCTGGCCGGCGCGATGCTGGCGGCTGGCTTCACCATCCCGCAGGTGTTCGGTGCCACGGCGCTGCTCAACGTGGTGGTGGTGGGTTATGTGTTCTGGCTGATGCCCGAGTACATCGTGCGCCTGGTGATGCTGTTCGTCACGCGCATCGTCTACCGCTTGCGGGTGCGCGGCGACCTGAACATCCCGACCGATGGCGCGGCCATCCTGGTGTGCAACCACGTGAGTTTCGTGGACGCGGTCATCCTGGGTGTCATCAGCCCGCGCCCGATGGTCTTCATCATGGACCACCGCATTTTCAAGACGCCGGGCATCGGCTGGTTCTTCAGGTTGGTCAAGGCCATCCCGATCGCGCCGCAAAAAGAGGACCCGAAGGCTTACGAGGCTGCCTTTGCCCGTGCTCGACAGGTGCTCGACGAGGGTGAACTGCTGTGCCTGTTCCCCGAGGGCGGCATCACGCGGGATGGCACGCTGCAGCCTTTCAAGGCAGGTGTCATGAAGATCCTGGAGACCAATCCGGTGCCGGTGATACCGTCGGCGCTGCACAACCTCTGGGGCTCGACCTTCTCGCGCATCGACGGGGCCGCCATGTCCAAGCCGCTGCGCCGAGGGCTGTTCAACCGCATCGGGTTGGTGGTGGGCGAGCCGATCGCGCCTCAGGACGTCACGCCGGAAAAGCTGCAAGCCAGGGTGCAGGCGCTGCTGGACGAGCCTTCGCCCTGAGTTTCCCGGGGGCTTCCTCGAATGAGGGGGGAGCGGTGGCGTCGAGTGACGACACAATCCGCTCACCCTCTGGCTCACACACATTCATTCATGGGCAATTTCCTGTCTCCCGCGGCCTGGGCCCGGGTCATCCCCTTCGTCCTGTTCATGGTCTTCCTGGCCTTGCGGGGGCAGTTCTCCGCAGAGGATGGCGAGGTCAGCCAGTCGCCGTTTGACGCCCGCTGGTTGTACGCGGTGTCGGTGGTGGTGGTGGCGGCCAGCCTGGCGTGGTTCTGGCGTCGCTATGACGAGCTCAGGCACTGGGGAATGGACTTCAAGCAGGTGCTGCTGTCCATCGCCGTCGGCATCGTGGTTTTCGTGCTGTGGACCCGGCTGACCGCGCCCTGGATGATGCTGGGCGAGCCCTCTGCGGGCTTTCGCCCAGTGGACGACGACGGTGAGCTGATGTGGACACTGATCGCCTTTCGGTGGGTGGGCGCTGCCCTGCTGGTGCCGGTCATGGAAGAGCTGTTCTGGCGCAGCTTCCTGATGCGCTGGGTCGACAACCAGGATTTCGAGAAGGTGGACCCGGCCTCGGTGACGATCAAGGCCATCGCCTTGTCCACCCTGTGTTTCATGCTGGCCCACACCCAATGGCTGGGTGCGATCGTGGCGGGGCTGGCCTACGCCTGGCTCTACAAGAAGACCGGCTCCTTGTGGGCGCCTGTGCTGGCGCATGCCGTCACCAACGGTGTGCTGGGTGGCTGGGTGATCCTCAACGGGTATTGGTCGTTCTGGTGAAGGTTTGGATGCAGGCATGAAGTTGTGCGCCCGCTTGTTCGTGACCTTGGTGCTGGCCGGTGTGGCTGGTCTTTTGTTCGGTCGGATCGATGGATCCGGGCAGTCGGCCCTGCTGGCCCTGTCGCAGTACCTGCCTTTCCCGGCCTATCTGGTGCCTGCTTTGGCGGCGGTGCTGGCCGCCTTCATCTGGTTGGGGTGGGTGTGGCGTGGCCTGGCGGTGCTGGCCTTGCTGGTGAGCCTGACCTTGCTGATGGGACTGAGTTGGGGTGCGCCCGAAGAGGGCCACGGCCGCGTGCGCTTCATGACCTACAACGTCAAGAGTTACCTGGCGCTCAACCGGCCCGGCGGCACAGACGAGTTGGCGCATGAAATCATCGAGCACCAGCCCGACATCCTGGTCATGCAAGACGCGGGGCAGCTGGTGGACGTCGAAGGCAACGTGAAGTCTGCTGACCTGCTGCGGGTGGTGGGCGGCGGCTGGCAGCACGCGCATGCCACCGATGAATATGTTCTGCTCAGTCGCTGGCCGATTCGCCAGTGCCGCCATGGTGCGATCCCGGTGGGCGACGAGCCCCATGTGTTTGCGCACTGCGACATCGACGTGGAAGGCACCACCTTGCAGGTGATCACCGTGCACCTGATCACGCCGCGCAAGGGACTGGTGGCCAAGCACCGGGGGCAGTCTCGGTGGCTGGGCCTGGACGAATGGCAGGACAACATGTTGCTGCGCATGCGCCAGGCGGGCTTGTTGGCGGAATACCTGCGCCAGTTGCCGCAGGGCCCGCGCATCGTGGCGGGAGACCTCAACGCCACCGAGCCTTCGTTGGTGGAGCAGACGCTGCTCAACACGGGCTTGCGCGATGCGTTCTCGACAGCCAGCGTGGGCTACGGCTTCACGCACGGGCATTCGCTGCTCAGGGGGCTGTCCTTCCTGCGCATCGATCACATCCTGGTCAGCCCGGAGATCGCGGTGGCCGATGCCTTCACCGGCGGCACGCTGGCTTCGCAGCACCGCCCGGTGATCGCCGACTTGTACCTGCACCGGCACTGAAGGCTCGTTGAGCCTCGATGGCGCGGCGCGAACGCTGGGCAGGCGCTCGCGCTGTCTTCAGACCCCGCGTGCGCGGTCGGCGGCGAACTGGCGCTGGAACTCGGCGAAGCGTCCGGCGTCCAGCGAGTCACGCACCTCCTGCATCAGGTTCAGGTAGTAGTGCAGGTTGTGGATGGTGGTCAGCATCGGGCCCAGCATCTCGCCGCAGCGGTCGAGGTGGTGCAGGTAGGCGCGGCTGAAGTTCTTGCACGTGTAGCAGGTGCAGGTCTCGTCGATCGGGCGCTCGTCGGCCTTGTTGCGGCTGTTGCGCAGGCGCAGGTCGCCAAAGCGTGTGAACAGGTGGCCGTTGCGTGCGTTGCGCGTGGGCATCACGCAGTCGAACATGTCCACGCCAGCGGCCACACCTGCCACCAGGTCTTCCGGGGTGCCCACGCCCATCAGGTAGCGGGGCTTGTTGGCCGGCAGCTTCGGGCTGATGTGGTTCATCACCCGCATCATTTCGTCCTTGGGCTCGCCCACGCTCACGCCGCCGATGGCGTAGCCCGGCAGGTTCATGTCGGCCAGCGCGGCCAATGATTCTTCGCGCAGGTGCTCGAACATGCCGCCCTGCACGATGCCGAACAGCGCGTTGGGGTTCTCAAGCTTGTCAAACTCGGTCTGGCAGCGCTTGGCCCAGCGCAGGCTGAGCTCCATCGAGGCGCGGGCTTCCTTCTCGGTGGTGATGTGGCCCAGCGACTTGTCGCCCTTCCAGTAAGGCGTGCACTCGTCGAACTGCATGACGATGTCCGAGTTCAGGATGGTCTGGATCTGCATGCTGATCTCGGGCGTGAGGAACAGCTTGTCGCCGTTGACCGGCGAGGCAAAGCGCACGCCTTCCTCCGAGATCTTGCGCATCTCGCCCAGCGACCAGACCTGAAAGCCCCCCGAGTCGGTGAGGATGGGCTTGTTCCAGGCCTCGAACTGATGCAGGCCACCGAACTGTTTCATGATGTCCAGCCCCGGGCGCATCCACAGGTGGAAGGTGTTGCCCAGGATGATCTGCGCGCCCATCTCTTCGAGCGAGCTGGGCATCACACCCTTGACGGTGCCGTAGGTGCCCACCGGCATGAAGATGGGGGTCTGCACCACGCCGTGGTTGAGGGTGAGGGTGCCGCGGCGGGCGAGGCCTTCGGTCTTGAGGAGGTCGAATTGCAGCATGGAAAGGTCTCCTGGACTCAGGCAGCGGCGTGGGCTGAAAGGTGGGGAAGCTGGATCAGCATGGCGTCGCCGTAGCTGAAGAAGCGGTAGCGTTGTTCGATGGCGTGGGCGTAGAGCGCACGGATGTGCTCGTAGCCGGCCAGGGCGCTGACCAGCATCATCAGCGTGCTCTTGGGCAGGTGAAAGTTGGTGACCAGCACGTCCACCACCTTGAAGTCGAAGCCTGGGGTGATGAAGATGTCGGTGTCGCGGCTGCCGACCTGCACGATCTCGTCGCGCGAGGCGTGCAGCGCCGCCGACTCGAGTGCGCGCAGCGTGGTCGTGCCGACCGAGACGATGCGCCCACCGGCCGCCCGCGTGGCTCGGATGGCGTCGGCCGTGGCCTGCGAAACCTCGAACCACTCGCTGTGCATCTTGTGCTCGGCCAGGTTCTCGGTGCGCACGGGCTGGAAGGTGCCGGCGCCCACGTGCAGGGTCACCTCGGCGGTGGCGATGCCACGGGCCTTCAAGGCAGCCAGCACGCCTTCGTCGAAGTGCAGGGCGGCGGTGGGGGCGGCCACGGCGCCGGGTTCCTTGGCGAACACCGTCTGGTAGCGGCGCACGTCGTCTTCTTCGTCGGCGTGGGTGATGTAAGGGGGCAGCGGCACGTGGCCGTGTTGCTCGAGCAGGTCAAACGGGTTGCCGTCAAAGCGCAGGTGGAACAGGCCGTTGTCGGGGCCGCAGCGGCCAAGCACCTCGGCGTTGAAGGCATCAGCGAAGCGGACCGTGGCGCCAGGTTTGGGCGATTTGCTGGCGCGCATGTGCGCCCAGACCTCGTTCGTGCCCGGCAGCACGCGCTCGATCAGGGCCTCCACCGCGCCGCCCGAGGACTTGGCTCCGAAAAGCCTTGCCTTGATGACGCGGGTGTTGTTGAAGACGAGCAGGTCACCGGGCTGCAGCAGATCGGGCAGCTCGCGGAAGACGCGGTCGGTGGGGGAGGGGGTCCGGCCATCGAGCAGGCGAGAGGCGCTGCGTTCGGGGGCGGGGTGTTGGGCGATCAGGGCCTCTGGGAGCTCGAAATCGAAGTCTGCGAGGGTGAAATCGTGGGCCGGGGCGGCCTTGGGAGATGAGGACATGCTTTTGAGGGGCGGACGGGCCCCGTGCCAAAGTGCCAGGAACAGCGGAGGGCGTGATTGTCGCTCAGGCCGCGAGCAGCGTGCCGCAGCCTGATCGATGCCGGCCAAGTGGCATCAGCGCTTGATCTCGGCCACGATTTCCTGGGACATGGCTTCGATCTGCTTGCGCGAGGCCGCCGAGAAGATGCCCTCGCTGAACTTCGTGGTCGTGCCATAGGTTCGGGTGCCCAGCAGGCGCTTGTCGGGCAGCTCATAGAACGAAACTTCGGCGTTGATGTGCGCATCGCCTCCCAGCACGCCCATGCCCACGCGTGCGGCCGCGCTGACATAACGGAAGTTCTGCACCTTGACGACTGCCAGCACGCCCGGCTTGGCAGGGGGCTCCGCGCCAGCTTCCAGCCACGTGTAGCCCATGCCCGCCAGGCCTGTCGATTGCCCCATGCTTTCGCGCCAGTCGTTGCGCAGGGCGTGCCAGTCACCGTTGGACACCATGCCGGGCGCGGGTTGGACCTGCAGGCTCAGGTGTGCGGTCGATGCCGGATTGACTTGCAGCGGCGCGCCCGTGGCACCTGTCCTGGACACGGTGGCGGCGCAACCGCTCAACAGCAGCACGGCAACGGTGGAGGCGGCGATGATCCGGCGAGACAACATGGGTTTTCCTTGGGCTTTCTGAGGCAAGGCTGCGACTTTAACAAGGGCGGCGGGAGCATCCCTGGTGACGCTTGCTGCGAGATCCCAGGTTCAGCGTGGGCGGATCTGGACGTCGGTTTTCACGGAGTTGGCGATGAAGCACTCGTCGTGCGCCTCGTGGTGCATGCGCTCGATGTCGGCAGGGGAGGGCGGCGAGGCGCCCGAGAACACAACCTTCGGCTGCAGCGTGACCGATGAGAGCCAGAGCTTTTTGCGTTCGTTGGGCGTCATGACGCCAAAGGCTTCGTCGTGGTACGAGTCGATGACGAAACCGTTGCGCGCGGCGATGCCCAGGAACCAGAGCATGTGGCAGCTCGACAGGGCAGAGACCAGGGCCTCCTCGGGGTCGATGGCAGCCGGGTCCGAATGCGGCACGGGCACGACGTTCGGCGACGAGGAGCCCGCCACGGTGATGCCGCCATCGAAACGCAGCAGGTGACGGCGGCTGTAGCGGTTGTCTGTGAAGGGTTGGTCACCCCTCTCCCAGAGGGTTTCGGCGGTGTAGGTGTGGCGGGACATGGCGGAGTCTCCTGGCTTGGGTGTTCGGGTGCGATTGTCGGGGAGGGGGCATCAGTGCGGCGACAATCTCGTCCTCACACTCTTGCTGCGGACCCGAACATGAAAACCCACGACATCGAACTGCAACGCATCAAGGCCGTCCGGCACGACAAGGGCCTGATCGAGGTGAGCGTCGACGCTTTGGTTCAAGCGCGCCCCGCCAAGGACGAACGCGTCACCAGCATCCTGTCGATCGAGGTCGATGACGCTCGAACGCTGATCATGCTGCTCAAGCAACAAATCACCGAGCTCGACAAACTCAACCCGCGCAGCCGCCGTTCGGGCCGCTGCTGAGCCCGTGTCGTTCAACGGGCACCCCGTCAGGCCGTGAAACCGGAAGACCTGCAAAAGCTGGTGACCATGCCCATGCCCTTCGGCAAGCACCAGGGCACCTTGCTGGCCGACCTGCCGCCCAACTACCTGGGCTGGTTCGCCCGCGAGGGGTTTCCAAAAGGTGAAATCGGCCGTTTGCTGGCACTGATGCATGAGATCGACCACAACGGGCTCAAGGGGCTGTTGCAGCCCCTGCGGCCAGGGCACCGGCCGGGGCGCGACCCCGCGTGAGGCCCCAGTGCTCTGACCGCCGTCCGCTTGGGGTCAAAGCCTGTCCTCGTTCAACACCAGCGCCCGCGTGCTCAGGTACAGCACCCCCGCGTTGAGCAGGTGCCACAGCGGGTGCGTGCCCGTGCTCAGCCAGGCGCACACCTGCATGTCCAGCGACCGACAGGTGAGCGACAAGGCGAAGAGCAAAGTGGCCAGCGCGAGGCCAAGCGGCTCGCGCTGCCCGCTGCGCCAGTGGTACGCGGCCATGCCCGCCACGAACACGAACGCAGAGCCATACGACAGCGAGCCGTTGAGCCACTGCACGGGCAGCGCCGCGAAGCCCCATGAAGCCACGAAGAACAGGACCACCCAGCCCGCGCGAGCCAAAGGCTTGAGCCGCGCCACGCGCCCCACGTACAGCACCAGGAACAGCAGCTGGTACAGGAAGATGGGGATGACGTCTGCCCACATGGACCAGGTCACAGCCAGGGTATGGAACAGGAAGCTGCCCACGCCAATGGTGGCCAGCAGCCCGATCAGCAGGTGGGTGGTCCAGGGCGTGCGGCCGGGCAGGGAGCCTGTCAGCTGCCAGGCCAGCCAGGCTACCAGGATGAAACCGCCGTTGGAGATGGCATTGAGCGGCTCGGCCCAGAATTCGGGGCCGAGCCGCTCGCAGTACAGGTCAAGCGGGGTCAGGGCGTTGTCAGGCATGCGCTCAGGTTAGCGTGCAGCGGCGGTGCCATCTGCCCGGCTTTCGTGCCTTCGACCCCCATCGAGCTTGACTCGCGTTTCGATCACGTTTCAATCGCGCTGCGCACCGATGCGACGCTCCAGGCGCGCCAGTTCACGCGCCACCACGGCCGTGTCCGGGAAGTCCGAGAACACCCCATCGATGCCCAGTTGGTAGAACTGCAGGTACTCGTTGACCGGGTTGCCCGCGTAGTCGCCAGGCAGGCGGCGCTGCTCGTTGCGGAAGGTCCAAGTGTGCACCTTGAGGCCTGCAGCGTGGGCGCGCTCGATCAGGTCGGTGGGCTCGCCCAGTTGCAGCTTGGCTTCGCCGGGGCCGGTGCCTTCGGGGTTGGCCAGCGTGGGCACGATGTAGCGCTTCCAGGGGCCGATGCCGTGGGCGTACGAGGCCACGTCCTTGAGTCCCTCGTCTGTGGTCAGCCAGGCGAAGGTGCGTGCCAGCAGCTCGGGCTTGCCGGATACCGTCCAGTCGTAGGGGCGGTCATAAGGCGCGGTGAAGTCCAGCGAGCCATCGGGGTTGACGTCGTTGGCATCGACCAGTTGCACCAGGCGAACCTTGGTCAGCTTGCTCAGCGCCTTGAGGTTGCCTTGCTCGAACGACTGGATGAAAACGGGCGCATGGCGGTGGTTCCAGCCCGCTTGCGTCAGCGCCCTGAGCAGGCGAGCCTCGAGGGGCAAACCGAGGCGTTGGTGATAGGTCGGGTGCTTGGTCTCGGGGTAGATGCCGATCACGCGGCCCTTCTCCAGCGTCTTGCGCTTGGCCAGCGCGATGACCTCCTGCAGCGTGGGCACCTGGAACTGGCCGTTGAACTGCTGCGGGCGCTCGCCGAAGGCTTGTTTGGCGCGCAGGGTTTTGATCTCAGCCAGGGTGAAGTCGGAGGCGAAGAAGCCTTCTTCAGCGAAGCCGTCGACCACCATCGTGCGGCGACGCGAGGCGAACTCGGGGCGGTCCGCCACATCGGTCGTGTTCGTGATGTTGGGCTCGTGGCGGGCGATCAGGTGGCCGTCCTTGGTGGCGACCAGGTCAGGTTCGATGTAGTCGGCGCCCAGCTCGATGGCCAGCGAGTACGACTCCAGCGTGTGCTCGGGCAGGTAGCCCGAAGCGCCTCGGTGGCCGATGACCAGGGGCTCGGCACGCTGGCCGTGGCGGCTGCTGGATTCGGTGCGCTCCAGCCGGTCGGCCTCGGACGCGAAGCCCGGTGCGGCGATGAACAACGCTGCCGAAAGGGCCAGCAGCGAGCTGAGTTTGGATGGCATGGGTGTCTCCTCGGTTTTGCGCACCTTACCCAGCTTGCGTGACGCTGTTGTCGCCCGCAGGGGCGGGCGAGAGAGCCGTTCGGCACGGGCACAATGACGTTTCCTTCACCCTCCACGCCAGGAGCCCCGACGTGCCCCGCCAGGCAGCCGCGAAAACCGTTGCGAAACCCGCCGACGCCGCGCCCAACCTGTCTGCCCCGCAGAAGGCCATGCATCGCCTGGGCCTGGCGCGCGACATCGATCTGGCCCTGCACCTGCCCCTGCGCTACGAGGACGAGACCGTCGTCACCGAACTCAGGCAGGCGCGCGACGGGCAGACTGTGCAGCTCGAAGGCGAGGTGCGCGACAACCGCATCGAAATGCGTGGCCGTCGCCAGCTCATCCTCAAGCTCGACGACGGCACGGGCGAGGTGCTGCTGCGGTTCCTGAACTTCTACGGCTCGCAGCAGAAAAGCTGGGCACCGGGCGTGCGCCTGCGCGTGCGCGGCGAGTTGCGCCATGGTTTTTTCGGGCGCGAGATGGTGCACCCCACCGTGCGCATCGTCAGCGAAAGCACGCCGCTGGCCACGTCGCTCACGCCGGTCTACCCTACCGGCGCGGGCCTGCCCCAGGCCTACCTGCGCAAGGCCATCGAGGCCGCGCTCAAGCGCGCCCCGCTGGAGGAGGTGCTGCCGCATGGCACCCTGCCCACGAGCTGGCCCACCTTGCGGCAGTCGCTGCAGTTCCTGCACCACCCACCGCCCGATGCCTCGCTGCAAGCGCTGACCGAGCACCAGCACCCGGCCTGGCAACGGCTCAAGTTCGAAGAGTTGCTGGCCCAGCAGCTCTCTCGCCTGCAGTCCAAGGCTGAGCGCGCGCACCTCAAGGCGCCTGTGCTGCCCCTGAAAACCGGTGGCCTGCACGAGCGTTTGCTTGGCGTGCTGCCGTTCGACCTCACCGCCGCACAGCGCCGCGTGTGTGGCGAGATCGCCGTCGACCTGCGGCGCCCGCAACCCATGCACCGCCTGCTGCAGGGTGACGTGGGTTCTGGCAAGACGGTGGTGGCCGCGCTGTCAGCGGCCATCGCCATCGAAGCGGGCTGGCAGTGCGCGCTGATGGCGCCCACCGAGATCCTGGCCGAGCAGCATTTCCGCAAGCTGGTGGGTTGGCTGGAGCCCTTGGGTGTGAAGGTGGCCTGGCTCACAGGCAGCCTCAAACCCAAAGCCAAGCGCGAGCAGATCGCCATGGTCGCGTCGGGCGAGGCGCAGCTGGTGGTCGGCACCCACGCCGTCATCCAGGACCAGGTCGAGTTCGCCAAGCTGGGCCTGGCCCTCATCGACGAACAGCACCGATTCGGCGTCGCGCAGCGCCTGCAGCTGCGCCGCAAGCTCGAGAGCACCGAGCTCGAGCCCCACCTGCTGATGATGAGCGCCACGCCCATCCCGCGCACGCTGGCCATGACCTACCTGGCCGACCTGGAGGTCAGCACCATCGACGAGCTGCCGCCGGGTCGCACACCCATCGTCACCAAGGTTTTTGCCGACAGCCGCCGCGAAGAGGTCATCGAGCGCATCCGCGACGAGGTGGCGCGGGGCCGCCAGGTCTACTGGGTCTGCCCCCTGATCGACGAGACCGAGGACAGCGATCAGACCGCCGACGCCATCGCCGGCCGCGACAGCGCCAAGCGCCCACCGCTCGACCTGAGCAACGTCACCCAGACCCACCAGGACCTGAGCGAGGCCCTGCCGGGCGTGGGCATCGGCCTGCTGCATGGCCGCTTGCCAGCTGCCGAGAAGGCCTCGGTCATGGATCGCTTTGCCAGCGCCGAGCTGCAGGTGCTGGTCGCCACCACCGTCATCGAGGTGGGCGTGGACGTGCCCAACGCCAGCCTGATGGTGATCGAGCACGCCGAGCGCTTCGGCCTGAGCCAGCTGCACCAGCTGCGTGGCCGGGTGGGGCGGGGCGCCGTGGCCAGCGTGTGCGTGCTGCTGTACGCCTCGCCCTTGTCCGACTCGGGCAAGCAGCGCCTGCGCGCCATGGCCGAAACCACCGACGGCTTCGAGATCTCTCGGCGCGACCTGGAAATCCGCGGGCCGGGCGAGTTCATGGGCTCGCGCCAGTCGGGCGCGGCGCTGCTGCGTTTTGCCGACCTCAACGAGGACCAGGACCTGCTGGGCCGTGTGCGCACCGTGGCCGAGCAACTGCTGGCCCGTCACCCCGAGGCGGCCCAACGCCACATCCACCGCTGGCTGGGGCAGAAGGCCGAGTACCTCAAGGCCTGAGTCACAATCTGCCTCCATGACGTTGACTGAACTTCGCTACATCGTGGCCGTGGCCCGCGAGCGCCATTTCGGGCGCGCGGCCGAGGCCTGCTTCGTGTCCCAGCCGACCCTCTCCGTGGCCGTCAAAAAGCTCGAAGAAGAACTCGACGTGAAGCTCTTCGAGCGCGGCAGCAACGAGGTCAGCGTCACGCCCCTGGGCGAAGAAATCATCCGCCAGGCCCAGTCGGTGCTGGAGCAGGCCCAGTCGATCAAGGAAATCGCCAAGCGTGGCAAGGACCCGCTGGCCGGCCCATTGCGCCTGGGGGTCATCTACACCATCGGCCCCTACCTGCTGCCCGACCTGGTGCGCAACGCCATTGACCAGGTGCCGCAGATGCCGCTGATGCTGCAGGAGAACTTCACCGCTCGCTTGCTCGACATGCTGCGCTCGGGCGAACTCGATTGCGCCATCCTGGCCGAACCCTTCCCGGACACCAACCTCGCGGTGGCGCCCCTCTACGACGAACCCTTCCTGGTGGCGGTGCCGCGAAGCCATCCGATGGCCAGCCACCAGCGCATCAACGCCGAAGAACTCAAGCAAGAGACCATGCTGCTGCTCGGCACGGGGCATTGCTTTCGCGATCACGTGCTCGAGGTCTGTCCCGAGTTCGCGCGCTTTTCCAGCAACGCCGAAGGCATCCGCAAGAGTTTCGAAGGCTCTTCGCTGGAGACCATCAAGCACATGGTGGCCGCCGGCATGGGTGTGACGGTGGTGCCGCAGCTGTCGGTGCCGCCTGAGCCGCACCCGCACATCGCTTACATCCCGTTCGAGGACCCGGTGCCCACCCGCCGGGTGGTGCTGGCGTGGCGCCGCAGCTTCACGCGCTACGAAGCGATTGCCGCCTTGCGCAACGCCATCTACGCGTGTCCGCTGGCCGGGGTGCAGCGTTTGACGCACTGAACGGATGGTGTCTCGCGCTCAGGCCAGCGGCTTGCTTTGCTTGGGAGCAAGGGCGCCGCAGGGTCAGTGCGATGGATCGGCTTGATCCGGTGTCAGGGTGGGGTCAGCGCCTTCCTGCTGTGCACCCTCGAAGCAATCGACCACGCTGAAGTACAGCGAGGCGTAGAAGCACGAGACCAGCCACAGCACCCCCGCGAAGGTCAGCATGTTGGACACGGCGGGCAGGGGGATGACCTGCTGCACCACGCGCGTGAGCACCGCCAGGGCGATCATGGCCAACAGCCAAGTGGCGGCGAACACCACGAAGGCGCCCAGGTTGCGCCAAGAGGCCACCGCGCTGAAAAACAGGGCCTTGCCAAGCGGCATGCGAGCCCACAACGTGAGCGCGGGGGTGTGCCAGAACAGCAGCGACAGCGGCCAGGTCAGCCCCAGTCGCCAGGCCATGTCCTGCACCACCCGCGGGTCGGCCATGACCTCGTCGGCATCCTGGGCCTTTTCCAGTGCCTCGGCGAGGGCCTCAGCGCCAGGGCCAAGCAGCTGGGCCAGCAGCATGACCACGAAGGTGCCCGCCACGTAGGCTGCACCCAGCTTGGCAAAGGCCACCCGTGGGCTGTCTGGCGTTCGCACGGCTTCGACCAGCACGCCCGGCATGATGCGTTCCTTGCGCATCACGCGACGCGTGGCCAGCATGAACCCCATCCAGGCCAGAGGCATCAGGGCGACGACCAGGATCGGTCCGATCAAGGGCAGCCCCGCCATCAGCAGGGCCCCGGCGATCACCATGCCGACCAGGCCGGCATAACCCATGGGTTGGCGCGCACAAACCAGCCAGCCCTGGCGGGCCCAGGCGAATCCTTGCGATGCGGGGTTGATGCGCAACTTCATGCGGTGGCTCGCTTCCAGGACCACGGCTGGTTGCGGCGCAGCGTCAGCACGCGCTCGAAGTGGGTGGGGTCGTGAGGTTGAAGCATGGCGGCGTCGCGCGGCAGGTGGAAGTCCCACAAGCGTGACAACCAAAAGCGCATGGCAGCCGAGCGCAGCAGCGAGGGCAGCAGGCGCTGTTCGACTTCGGTCAGCGGACGCACGGCGTTGTAGGCATTCACGAAGGCCTGGGCGCGGGCCTCGTCGAGGGCACCCGTGGACAGGTCGATGCACCAGTCGTTCAGGCACACCGCGATGTCAAAGCCGAAGGTGTCGCAGCCCGCGAAATAGAAGTCGAAAAAGCCCGACAGGGTGGGTCCGTCGAACATCACGTTGTCGCGGAACAGGTCGGCGTGCACGGGGCCGCTGGGCAGGGCCAGGTACTCGGTGCTGGCAGCCAACTCTTGCTGGAAGCGCAGTTCGGATTCGATCAGCGCGGTTTGCTCGGGTGTGAGGTGCGGCTTGACCACCGGCACGGTCTCCACCCACCAGGCCAGGCCGCGCAAGTTGGGCTGCTTCTCGGCGTAATCCTGGCCCGCCAAGTGCATGCGCGCCAGCATGGCGCCCACCTGCGCGCAATCGGCAACCTGTGGCGCCAGCTGGTTGCGTCCCTTCAGGCGGGTCACCACTGCTGCGGGTTTGCCTTGCAAGGTGTGCAGGATGTTGCCTTGCGCATCGGCCTGGGGTGCCGGCACGGGGATGCCGTGGCCTGCCAGGTGCCGCATCAGGTTCAGGTAGAAGGGCAGTTGCTCGAAGCTCAGGCGCTCGAACAGGGTCAGCACGTAGTCGCCGCGCTCGGTGCTGACGAAGTAGTTGGTGTTTTCGATGCCGGAGTTGATGCCTTGCATCGACTGCAGGGTGCCCAGGTTCAGCTGCTTGAGCAGACCGGCGGCTTCGTCGGGAGGGACTTCGGTGAAAACGGCCATGGGAAGGGTGGTTTGGCGACGGTGGAACGGGGCCTTGGAGCCGGGGGGCTTTGGCGTAAACCCTCAGGGTTCCAGCCGGCCCAAGCCCGCGATTGTAGGAGTCCGTGTGGCAGACTCACGCAGATTCTGTCATCCCCGCCGCATCGACGTTCGCGGGGGCGGCTCAGCCCTTCAAACCGATACCGAGGAAACGACTGTCATCATGAACGCGACTGCCTCCCGCCTGCCCTTCGCCCTTGTTTCCACTGCCGCCGCGTTGCTGATGACGGTGGGCGCTTCTGCCCAGGCGCAGGAGCTCAAGCCTGTCTCCCCGCAATTGGGCGTGTACGCTGGTGGCACAGCCGGTATCGGGGTCACCAACGGTTTGTGCACCGCGCCTTGCAGCAACAACACCTTCGCGGGCAAGATTTTCGGCGGCAAGCGCCTGACGCCTGGCCTGGCGGCTGAAGTCAACCTGCTCATGTTCGGCGAAACCGAGCGTGTCAACAACCAGGCCACCATCAACGCCGGCGGCACCGCCAAGGAAACCGTTCGCAGCCGCGCGATCACCCTCGGCATCAACTGGGAAGTCGAGCTCATCCAGGACTTCACCAACCAGATCCGCGTCGGTTGGGCCTTCGTCAACCAGAAAAAGCGCCTGCTGAGCGGCAACAACGTCGAGGTGCAGGCTGACCGCCGACTCAACGCGCCCTACATCGGTGCCGGCATTGCCTTCCGCTTGAACCGCGACATCAAGCTGCTGTCGTCGGCTGACTTCGTGATCAAAGGCCACGAAGGCATGTACCTGTTCGGCATCGGCGCCAGCGCCGAGTTCTGATCCGGCCGACTCGGCCTGATCCACCTTGAGCCTGGGCCGAAGTGTCGGCTGCAGGCGGCACAATCCGGGGCATGAGTGCCCCGGATTCCATTTCGGCCGCTGAATCGGCCAAACCCACGCTGCTGCTGATCGACGGCTCCAGCTACCTTTACCGCGCCTTCCACGCGATGCCCGACCTGCGCGGTCCGGGCAACGCGCCGACGGGGGCCCTGCACGGCATGGTCAACATGCTGGGCTGGATCCGCGATCACATCCCTGCCCAGCACGCGGTTTGTGTGTTCGACGCCAAGGGCCCCACATTTCGAGACGAGTGGTACCCCGAGTACAAAGCGCACCGCCCGTCCATGCCGGATGACCTGCGCACCCAGATCGAGCCCATCCACGAGGTCGTCAAGCTGCTGGGCTGGCCCGTGCTCGAGGTGCCTGGCATCGAGGCCGACGACGCCATTGGCACGCTGGCGCGCGTGGCGGTCGAGTCGGGCCACCGCGTGGTGGTCTCCACCGGCGACAAGGACCTGGCCCAGCTCGTCAACGACCAGGTCTCGCTGATCAACACCATGGCCAAGCCGCCCGAGGTGCTCGACGTGCCTGGCGTGCTGGCCAAGTTCGGCGTGCCGCCGGAACGCATCATCGACTACCTGACCCTGATCGGTGACGCCGTGGACAACGTGCCCGGTGTCGAGAAGGTGGGCCCCAAGACCGCCGTGAAGTGGCTCGCTGAGCACGGTTCGCTCGACGGCATCGTGGCGGCGGCCGACGGCATCAAGGGCGTGGCGGGTGAGAACCTGCGCAAGGCGCTGGACTGGCTGCCCATGGGGCGCAAGCTCATCACCGTCAAACTCGACTGCGATCTCGCTGGCCACGTGCCCGAGTGGCCGGTGCTCGACGCCCTGGCCATGAAGGCACCCGACCTGCCTGGGTTGCTCGATTTCTACACCCGCTACGGTTTCCGCACCGCGAAGGTGGAGGTCGAGCGCCTGCTGGGCAAGGCCTCGCTGGCCGACTCCGGTGCCGCTGCGGCGGGCCCTGTGGCGAAGGCAGGCAAGCCCAAAACCGCCAAGCCAGCGGCAGATCGCGCGACGGCAGACCTGTTTGGCGGCGATGCCGCAGACACCGCTGCCGACGCGGACGGCAAGGCCGACGTTGCAGGGGGTGCAGCACCGGTAACCCCCGCGCTCGAGACCCGCTACGACACCATCCTCAACTGGGCGGATTTCGACCGCTGGCTGGCCCGCATCGAGGCGGCCGAGCTCGTGGCCTTCGACACCGAAACCGATTCGCTCGAATCCATGCGTGCCCGCATCGTCGGCCTGTCGTTCAGCGATCTGGTGGGCGAGGCCTGCTACATCCCGCTGCGCCACGAGGGCCCGGACGCGCCAGAGCAGTTGCCGCTCGATGACGTGCTCGCCCGCCTGAAACCCTGGTTCGAAAACGCAGCCAAGGCCAAACTCGGTCAGCACATCAAGTACGACACCCACGTGCTGGCCAACCACGGCATCGCCATCCGCGGCTACCGCCACGACACCATGCTCGAGAGCTACGTGCTCGAGGCGCATCGCAAGCACAACCTGGGCGACTTGGCCCTGCGCTACACCGGCCGCAGCGGCCTGAGCTATGAAGACGTGGCTGGCAAGGGCGCGCAGCAGATCCCGTTCGCGCAGGTGGCGCTGGATCGCGCTGCGCTGTACTCCAGCGAAGACAGCGACCTGACCCTGGCGGTTCACCTGGCCCTTTGGCCCCAGCTCGAAGCCGAGCCGGGCCTCAAGGACATCTACGAGCGCTTCGAGATGCCCACCTCGCGCGTGCTGCAACGCATCGAGCGCAACGGCGTGCTGATCGACAAGGCCTTGCTGCAGCAGCAAAGCCACGAGCTCGCGCAGCGCATCATGGCGCTGGAGCAAGAGGCGTATGAGCTGGCTGGCCAGCCATTCAACCTGGCCTCGCCCAAGCAGTTGGGCGAGATCCTCTTCGTCAAGCAAGGCCTGCCCATCGTCAAGAAGACGGCCACGGGCGCGCCCTCGACCAACGAAGAGGTGCTGGAAAAGCTCGCCGAAGACCACCCGCTGCCCGCCCGCATCCTGGAGCACCGCAGCCTGGCCAAGCTCAAGTCCACCTACACGGACAAGCTGCCGCTGATGATCAACCCCGAGACGGGCCGGGTGCACACCAACTACGCGCAGGCCGTGGCCGTGACCGGCCGCCTGGCCAGCAACGACCCGAACCTGCAGAACATCCCTGTGCGCACGGCCGAAGGCCGCCGCATCCGCGAGGCCTTCATCGCCCCGCCGGGGCATGTCATCGTCAGCGCCGACTACTCGCAGATCGAGTTGCGCATCATGGCCCACATCTCGCAGGACGAAAACCTGCTGCGCGCCTTCGCCGAAGGCCTGGATGTGCACAAGGCCACGGCCAGCGAGGTGTTCGGCGTGCCGGTGGATGAAGTCTCGAGCGAACAGCGCCGCTACGCCAAGGTCATCAACTTCGGCCTGATCTACGGCATGAGCGGCTTTGGCCTGGCGCAGAACCTGGGCATCGAGCGCAGCGCGGCCAACGCCTACATCGAGCGCTACTTCCACCGCTTTGCCGGCGTCAAGCGCTACATGGACGATACCCGCGCGCAGGCCAAGGAAAAGGGCTATGTGGAGACCGTGTTCGGCCGGCGCCTGTGGCTGCCCGAGATCAACAGCCCCAACGGCCCCAGCCGCGCTGGTGCCGAGCGCGCCGCCATCAACGCGCCCATGCAGGGCACGGCAGCCGACCTGATCAAGCTGGCCATGGTGGCCGTGCAGGATGCGCTCGACGCCGAAGGCCGGGCTTCGAAAATCATCATGCAGGTGCACGACGAACTGGTGTTGGAGGTGCCCGAGGCCGAGCTCGACTGGGCGCGTGCCGAGGTGCCGCGCCTGATGGCTTCGGTGGCCACGCTGCGCGTGCCGCTGCTGGCCGAGGTGGGGGCTGGACCGAACTGGGAGGCGGCGCATTGACGAGGCTGTCGCAAGTTCGAACATGAGCCGAACGCGTCACGCAATTGTCATCAAGATGCGGGGTGTGCTCCTCTAAACTGAAGACACCGGCGTTTGTGTGCCGGTGCATCAGTGCATGAAAAACACCGTCCTCCGTCCGGTTCCTTCCCCGTCGCGCATCAAACTCCTGCCCCGTGAGCAGGCCATCCTGGAGTTCAACCGGCGCGTGCTGGCCCAGGCCCAGCGCGAAGACGTGCCGCTCATCGAGCGCCTGCGCTACATCTGCATCGTTTCGTCCAACCTCGATGAGTTCTTCGAGGTGCGCTACGCCGACGTGATGGAGGCCTCGCGCACGCCGGGCACCGGCATCACGCCGGCCTACATCCATGAGGTGGCGCGCGAATGTCACCGCCTGGTCGAAGAGCAGTACCAGATCTTCAACGAGGTGGTCACGCCCGCGCTGCAGCAAGCCGGCATCCACATCCTCAACCACGCCGACCGCCAGGCCGACCAGCGCGAGTGGGTGGCCGACTTTTTCCGCCGCCAGGTGCGTCCGCTGCTGGTGCCCATCGGGCTGGACCCGTCCCACCCCTTCCCGCAGGTCGCCAACAAGACGCTGAACTTCATCGTGCGCCTGGGCGGCACCGATGCGTTCGGGGGCGACAACGACATCGCCATCGTGCGCATCCCGCGGGTGCTGCCGCGCGTCATCGCCTTGCCCGCTTCGCTGATGGAGCCGGGTCACCAGGGCTTCGTGCTGCTGTCCAGCGTCATCCGCGCCCACCTCGACGAGCTGTTCCCGGGGCGCGAGATCAAGGCCTTCTCGCAGTTCCGCCTCACGCGTGACTCGGACATCGACGTCGACGAAGACGACGTGACCGACCTGCGCCAGGCCCTGCGCTCGAAGATGAGCACGCGCCAGTTCGGCCAGGCGGTGCGCCTGGAGGTGGTGCGCTCCTGCCCGCCCGACCTGTCCGACTTCCTGCTCGAGCAGTTCGGCCTGTCGCCGCAGGCGCTCTACCAGGTCAACGGCCCCGTCAACCTGGTGCGCCTGACCCAGCTGATCGACCAGGCCGATGCCGACGAGTTGCGTTTCGAGCCCTACGAGCCCAGCTGGCCCGCTGACCTGCCACGCGAAGGCCTGTTCGAGCACCTGCGCTCGCACGACTGCCTGATGCACCACCCTTTCCAGAGCTTCGACGCCGTGGTGCAGTTCCTGCGCGAGGCCGTCGAAGACCCGGACGTGCTGGCCATCAAGCAAACCATCTACCGCACCGGCAGCGAGTCGGTGCTGATGGAGTTGCTGCTCGAAGCCGTGCGCCGTGGCAAGGAAGTGCTGGCCGTGGTGGAGCTCAAGGCCCGCTTCGATGAAGAGGCCAACATCAACTGGGCCGAGCGGCTCGAAGCCCTGGGCGCCCAGGTGGTCTACGGCATCGTGGGCCTGAAAACCCACGCCAAGATGATGCTGGTCACGCGCCGCGAAGGCAATCGCCTGCGCCGCTACGCCCACATCTCCACCGGCAACTACAACCCGCGCACCTCGCGCCTGTACACCGATGTGGGCGTGCTCACCAGCCAGCCCGACCTGACGGCCGACGTCGATCGCGTGTTCCAGCAGCTCTCCAGCATGACGCAGATGAAGTCGACGCGCCTGCTGCAGCTGTCGCCCTTCAGCCTGCAGGACCACATGGTCAGGCTGATCGGCCGCTGTGCGGACGCCGCCAGGGCAGGGCAGAAGGCCCGCATCGTCGTCAAGTGCAATGCGCTGACCGACGAGCCGCTGGTTCAGGCCCTGATCAGCGCGGGTGAGGCGGGGGTCGACATCGATTTGATCATCCGTGGCGCCTGCATCCTGCCGCCTGGCCTGCCCGGTTTGACCGACCGCATCCGCGTGCGCTCGGTGGTGGGGCGCATGCTCGAACACACCCGGGTGCTGTACTTCCGCTGGGGCGAGGCCGACTACGAAGAGTCCCTCTACCTGTCCAGCGCCGACTGGATGAACCGCAACATGACGCGGCGCATCGAGGTGGCCTGGCCGGTGCGCGACCCGGCCTTGCGCCAGCGCGTGATCGACGAGTGCCTGGTGCCCTATCTGCTCGATGGCATCGATGCCTGGAAGCAGCTCTCCGACGGGCGCTACGAGCGCATCCATCGCCCGGGCGGCCACAGCGCCCAGCGGGCCCTGATGGCGCGCTACCAGGCGCAGGACTGACCCCTCAACCTCAGGCGGAGGCAGCGAGATGGACCTGATCTTGTGGCGCCACGCCCAGGCGGTGATGCTGGAAGACGAAGGCGGCACGGTCGCCTTCGACCTGGCGCGTGACCTGGCCCGCCCGCTCACGCTCAAGGGCGAGCGCCAGGCCGCGCGCATGGCCGAATGGCTCAACCAGCGACTGCCGGACACCACGCGCGTCCTGGTGAGCCCGGCGCGCCGCACCCAACAGACCGCCGAGGCCCTGGGACGGCGCTTTCGCACGGTCGAAACGCTCAACCCCCTGGCCAGCGTAAACGACTTGCTCGTGGCCGCTCGCTGGCCCGACGCCCGCGAGCCCGTGCTCATCGTCGGGCACCAGCCCACGCTGGGCCTGCTGGCCGCGCGTTTGCTCACCGGGCACGAGCAGCCCTGGTCGGTGCACAAGGGAGCGGTTTGGTGGCTGCGTTCGCGCGAGCGCGATGGCCAGCAGCAGGTGGTGCTGCACGCGGTGGTGCCGTCAGACCTCGCCTGATCGGGATGGGGTGATCTTGCGGGGATAATCCCCGCATGAATGCCCCCGAGCCCACCTCGACCGCCACCGCGCTGCAAGCCCTGGCGCTGCCGCCAGGGGCCAGGTGCCACCACCGGCACCCGGTGCGCATCTACTGGGAAGACACCGACGCCGGTGGCATCGTGTTCTACGGCAACTACCTGAAGTTCATGGAACGCGCCCGCACCGAGTGGCTGCGCGCCCTGGGCTTTGACCAGGAAGGCCTTCGCGCTGGCGGCGAGGGCATGTTCGTCGTGGCAGAGACCTCGCTGCGCTACCTGCAGCCCGCCCGGCTGGATGACGTGCTCACCGTCACCGTGACCCTGGTCGAGCGTGGCCGCGCCTCGGTCGCCTTCGAGCAGCAGGTCTGGCGTGGCGAGACCCTGCTCAACGAGGGCCGCATCCGCATCGGCTGGGTGCAGACCGTGCCCCCTGAAGCACCTGGCGACGAGCCGCGCCTGAAAACCGGCCGCATCCCCCAACGCATCCTGGACCGCCTGCCCGAGGCCTGGCCCGCAGCGGCATCCCCGCAAGATTGAAGGAGACCCGACCCCATGAACCAAGACCTGTCCATCCTCCACCTGGTGCTCGAAGCCAGCGTGGTCGTGCAGCTCGTGATGGCCATCTTGCTGGGCGTGTCGCTGGCCAGCTGGAGCGTGATCTTCGGCAAGGTGATCGGCCTCAAGCGCATCCGCCAGGACAACGACAGCTTTGACCAGGCCTTCTGGGCTGGCCGCACCTTGCAGGAGCTGTTCCAGGACGCCAGCCGCGAAGGCGGCCCGGCCGCGCCGCAAGAGCGCATCTTCGCCGCCGGCATGCGCGAGTTCATGAAGCAGCGCGAGCGCCGCGTCACCGACGTGCCCAGCCTGCTCGACGGCGCCCGCCGCGCCATGCGCGCCAGCTACCAGCGCGAGATGGACGTCATCGAGTCCCGGCTCGACTTCCTGGGCTCGGTGGGCTCGGTGTCCCCGTACATCGGCCTGTTCGGCACCGTCTGGGGGATCATGCACGCCTTCACGGGCCTGTCCAACATGCAGCAGGTGACGCTGGCCACCGTGGCACCCGGTATCGCCGAAGCGCTCGTGGCCACCGCCATCGGCCTGTTCGCCGCCATCCCGGCGGTGCTGGCCTACAACCGCTTTGCGCGCGACATCGACCGCATCGCCATCCAGATGGAGTCCTTCATGGAGGAGTTCTCCAACATCCTGGCGCGCAACGCGGCCCCGCTGGCCGCCGCGCCTGTCGCGTCGGCTGCCCAGGCCACGGTGCCGGGTGCTTTGCCCGGCGCTCACCCCTTGCGCTGAAGGGGCCGCAAACATGGCCGAACTCAACGCACGCGGGGGAGGGCGCAGGCGCCGCACCCGCAACGAGATCAACATGGTGCCCTTCATCGACGTGATGCTGGTGCTGTTGATCATCTTCATGGTGAGCGCGCCGCTGCTGCCCTCCGGTGTGGTCGACCTGCCCAGCATGGGCAAGGCCAAACAGGCCCCTGAGAAAGTGGTCGAGGTCGTGCTGGACTCCGACGAGCAGGTGCGCATCCGCGTCAACCGCGGCGATTGGTCGAGCGTGTCGGTGCACGCTATGGCGGCCCAGGTCAAGGACATCCAGGATCAGGCCGATGGCGGCCCCTCGACCGCGCCCGTCATCATCAGCGCCCGCAAGGACATCCGCTACGACTCGGTGGTGCAGGTGATGGACCTGCTGCAGCGCGCAGGTGTGCAGCGCGTGGGTTTGTCCGTGCGCACCAACGGAGGTTGATCGGTGGCACCTGGATTCGGTTCGGACACGGCGGCCGGCACCTTGCCCGGCGACGAGCTGGCGCCCATGTTCATCAAGGGTGGCCGGGGCTGGCGCCCGCGCGACGCCGATGGCTGGCGGCCGGGCTTGGGCCTGGCCGTGGCCGCGCACGTGCTGCTCGCGTTGGGCCTGGCCTTTTCCGTGAGCTGGAAGCTGACCCAGGACGAGCCCGCGGTCGAGGCCGAGTTGTGGTCCGAGATCCCCCGAGGGGCGCCGCCGAGCGTGGCCCCGCCGCCCCCGAAAGTGGTGGAGCCCGAGCCCGTGGCCCCGCCACCGCCACCCAAGGTGGTCGAGCGCGCCGAGCCCGAGCCGGTCAAAAAGCCGGACATCGTCACCGAACGCACGCCCAAGAAGGAAGACAAGCCGCGCAAGCAGCCCAAGGAAACCTTCGACACGACCCCGCCCAAGCCGGTGAAAAAAACCGAACCCGTCAAAGACGACAAAGCCGAGAAGCTGGCCAGGGAGAAGGCGGCCAAGGCCGAGCAAGCTGAAAAAGCCAAGGCCGAGAAAGAGCGCCAGGCCCGCGAAGCCAAGGCCGCCGCCGACCGCGAGGCGCAGCGCCAGGCCAACATCGCCAGGATGATGAACGAGCTCGGCGGCACCGGTGGTGCGGGCGTGCCCTCGGCCACCAGCGCAGGCCCGAGCGCGGCTTACGCGGGGCGAATCAAAGCGCGCATCAAGCCCAACATTGTTTTCACCGAGCAGCTGATCCCGGGCAACCCGGTGGCCAAGGTCGAGGTGCGTTGTGCGCCCGACGGGCGAATCATGTCGGTCAAGCTGGTGTCGTCGTCGGGTGTGGTGGCTTGGGACGCGGCCGTGTTGCGAGCGATCGACCGCACCGAGGTGCTCCCGCTCGACGAGCGAGGCAAGGTGCCCCCCATGTTGCTGGAGTTCCGCCCGAACGACTTCTGAGGCCTCAACTCAGTCGTCCAATTCCAGCGTCTCCTCTCCGTCCGCGCCCACCTCGGCCATCAACTCCGAAGCCAGCCTGACCTCGTCGAGCATCACGGCCAGGCCGGGCAGGTCGGAGTCCCAGGCCATGACCGTTGGGACAGGGCCCAGGTGTTCCAACGCCTGCCGAAGGAGCGCCCAGCCCGAGGGCGAGACCCTCTGGCTGCGATCGGCGACACGCGAATGCGACGGTGGCTGGGGCTGCACACCCTCCCGGAAGCCACCCAGGCGAACCTGCCCGACCTGCGAAGGCGAGAGGGACCAGACCGTGTCCAGCACCAAAGCGGTGGCCCTTTGCCACAGGAGCCTCTCCGAGGTGGGGGCACCCTGGCTGGCCCGAACGCGGCTCAGCGCCTGGGCCAGCAGGCGGTCGGGCTCCAGCGTCAGGCGGCTGCGGGTCTGGCGGGCGATGTCCGCCAGCTTGAGGGTGTCGCCCAAGGCATCCGCGTGCAGGCCCAGCTCCAGCAGCACGGGCTGACCCAGGCGCGACTGGATCACCTCCACCACCGCAGCCAGGGCCCCGGGGTCTCGCTCGGGCGTCAAGGGCAGGCTCAGGCGCCTGGGGTGCACGCCAGCCAGGCGCTCGAGCTCCTCGAGCGGGCGCTCTACCAAGCCGACTTCCCCACTCAAACCGATTTCGCTGACCTGAACGGCCAGGGGCCAGCGTGAAGCCAGCACTCGCAGCCTGTCCTGCGGCACACCCTCGATGGCCCCGATGTCGCTCGCGCGCACCTCGACAAAGCCCAGGGCAGGCGACAAACCCAGCAGGTCGGCCAGGTGCGGTGCACGCAGACTGAGCCCTACGGGCTGGCGTGCCAACAGGGAGGTGGACGCTTTCATGGCCTCGATCTTGCCGGTTTCCGTGCCGAAATGCACGCCCCCAAACCCCGCTCTGTTCCATCCTTTGCCTCTCCCGCGCTTGCCTAGGATGGGTCACCATGTCCGACGACCTCGACCCCATCGCCGCCGAACCCGTCGGGTTTCGCTGGCCGACGCCGCCCTTGGCCAGCTACCCCACGGCCCGGGCGCAGCTGGACCACGAGCCCTGCGAGATCGTGGGGCTCAACGGGCGCGTCATGCAGGGGCGCCTGAACCTGTTCGTGCCCGAGGACCAGGTCGCCCACATCCAGGTGCCGCCTGCTCGCACCACCATGCCGCTGCGCTTCGGTCAGTTCCGCAGCCTGTGCCTCAAGCGGCCGCTCTTGCCCCTGGTCGAGCCCCTCGAGGGCGCGGGCGAACACGCTCAGGCCCTCAGCGAGCGCCCGGCCACCGAGTACGTCATCGAGCTGCAAGGCGGCGGTGAACTGCGTGGCCAGACCATCGGCTGGATCGAATCGAATTTCGGCCTGTTCCTGTTCCCGCCCGAAGACGAGGCCGGGGGCGTGACCCGGATGTTCGTGCCCCGCGAGGCCATCGCGGCCACCCACCTGGGGCCGCCCTTGGGCGAGGCCCTGGTGGCCGGTGAGGCGCTCACGCTGGAGCAGGTCGACCAGGCTGTGGCCCTGCAGGCCGCCATGCGCCAGCGCAAGCTGGGCGACATCCTGCTCAACCAGCAGGTCGTCAGCCCGGAGCAGTTGCTGGGCGCCCTCGAGCAGCAAAGCCGCATGCCCATGATCCGCATCGGCGAGGCGCTGATCGCCCTCGGCCTGATCACCGAGGCACAGCTTGAAGACGCGCTGCGGCAGCAGCAGAGCGACCGCACGGTGCCCCTGGGTGAGCTCATGGTCCGTTTGGGCCTCATCACCCGCCAGGACCTGATCGATGCGCTGGCCCGCAAGATGGGCTACCCGCTGGTCGACCTGATGCAGTTCCCCATCGACCCGGAGGCGCTGACCAAGGTGCCCTTCTCGGTGGCCGCGCGCGTGAGCGCCGTGCCCCTGATGTGGCGCGACGGCAGCCTGATCGTGGCCGTCGAGGACCCGAGCAAGCGCATCGTGCTGTCTGAGCTTGAGTTCGCCAGCCAGTGCCGCATCGTGCCGGTGCTGGCGCAGTCCACGCAGATCGAATGGGCCCTGCGCGATGCCTACGGCAAGCTGGGCGCCGACGTGGCGGCCGTGCCGTTCAACATCCACGAGCTGACCTTGCCTGCCTACGAGCTCGACTCGGCCGCCACTGGCCGGCTGGTCGAAGACCTTGAGCGCGAGCAGGATGGCGACCTGCAGGAAGACCGCTCCATCGAGCAGAGCGACAACTCCCTCGTGCGGCTGATCAACACCATGATCGTCGAGGCCCACAACCAGGGTGTCTCCGACATCCACGTCGAGGGCTACGCCGGGCGCGACAAGGTCAAGATCCGCTTTCGCAAGGACGGCCAACTCGTGCCCTACCTGGAGCTGCCGCACACCTACCGCAGCGCCGTCATCGCTCGCATCAAGATCATGTGCGACCTCGACATCTCCGAGCGCCGCAAGCCGCAGGACGGCAAGATCAACTTTGCGCGCTTCGTGCCCCAGTACCGCATCGAGTTGCGCGTGGCCACCATCCCGACCAACAACGGCCTGGAAGACGTGGTGATGCGCATCCTGGGCTCGTCCCGCCCGATGCCGCTCGACAAAATTGGGCTGAGTCCCAACAACCTGAGTCGGCTTCAGTCGGCCATGGAGCGGCCCTACGGCATGGTGCTGTGCGTGGGCCCGACCGGCTCGGGCAAGACCACCACCTTGCACTCGGCGCTGAGTTTCATCAACGTGCCCGAGCGCAAGATCTGGACGGCGGAAGACCCGGTGGAAATCACCCAGCCGGGTCTGCGACAAGTGCAGGTCAACCCGAAGATCGACTGGACCTTTGCCAAGGCCTTGCGCGCGCTGCTGCGCGCTGACCCGGACGTCATCATGGTGGGCGAAATGCGCGACACCGAGACCGCGCGCACGGCCATCGAGGCCTCGCTGACCGGTCACCTGGTGCTCTCGACCCTGCACACCAACAGCGCGCCTGAAACCGTCACCCGCTTGCTGGACATGGGCATGGACCCGTTCAGCTTTGCCGACTCGCTGCTGTGCGTGCTGGCCCAGCGCCTGGTGCGCCGCCTGTGTCCGGCCTGCAAAACCAGTGAGCCGGCCAGCGACGAGCAGGTCGAGGGCTGGCTGGACGAGTCCCTGCACGTCTTCGGGCAGGAGCCCGCCGGCGTCACCCGCGAGTCACTGCGGGCCGAATGGCAGGCGCGTTTTGCGGTGGAGGGGCGTCTGTTGCATTGGCACAGCCCCGGTTGCGACCATTGCAGCCACACCGGGCACAAGGGCCGCCTGGGGCTGCATGAGCTGTTGGTGGTCAACGCCGAAACACGCCGCTTGATCCAGACCGGAGCCAGCCCCGACATGCTGCTCGCCCATGCTTTGCGCGAGGGCATGCGCACGCTGCGCCAGGACGGCATCGAGAAGGTGCTGTGCGGGTTCACGAGCATGGAAGAAGTGCGCGCCAGCAGCAACGCCTGAGGCCGCGCGGTGAAGTTGCGTGGCGAGCCCCGTTTGTTGTTGGGCTGCCGCACGCAAACCCAAAAAAAGGTGCAAGATAGGGGCGACGGGGTCACATCGTCTGGCGGGTAAAAGTCTCTTTTCTTTGCCCACCTCGAGGGTGTGATTTCCACGATCTTTGGTGTGAAGGCGATGCTTGAGTGGTCGCGCCGGTGTCACCAGACGGGTAAACCGGGCCGATCTTCAGGCGTTGAACAGACAGGTCATTTGGACAGGTCGTTGACGAGGAGGTCAGCATGGACGTCATCAGCAATTTCGCCGCCCGCTACGAGCGCACCCGCGAAGAGGAATACACCCTCGAGGAGTACCTCGACATCTGCAAACGCGACAAGACCGCGTTTGCCACCGCCGCCGAGCGCATGCTCCTGGCCATCGGTGAGCCCCAGATGATCGACACGCGCAACGACCCGCGCCTGTCTCGCATTTTCACCAACAAGGTCATCAAGATCTACCCGGCCTTCGAAGAGTTCTTCGGCATGGAAGACGCCATCGAGCAGGTGGTGAGCTACTTCCGCCACGCCGCGCAGGGCCTGGAAGAAAAGAAGCAGATCCTCTACCTGCTGGGCCCGGTGGGTGGCGGCAAGTCGTCGATCGCCGAGCGCCTCAAGCTGCTGGCCGAGAAGGTGCCGTTCTACGCCATCAAGGGCTCGCCTGTGAACGAGTCGCCGCTGGGCCTGTTCGACCCGACGGAGGACGGCCCGATCCTCGAAAAGGAATACGGCATCCCACGCCGTTACCTGCAGCGCATCCTCAGCCCCTGGGCCGTCAAGCGCCTGGAAGAGTTCGGTGGCGACATCCGCCAGTTCAAGGTGGTCAAGCGCTACCCGAGCATCCTCAAGCAGGTCGGCATCGCCAAGACCGAGCCTGGTGACGAGAACAACCAGGACATCAGCTCGCTGGTCGGCAAGGTCGACATCCGCAAGCTGGAAACCTACGCGCAGGACGACCCGGATGCTTACAGCTACTCCGGTGGCCTGTGCCTGGCCAACCAGGGCCTGCTCGAGTTCGTCGAAATGTTCAAGGCGCCCATCAAGGTGCTGCACCCGCTGCTGACCGCCACGCAGGAGGGCAACTTCAAGGGCACGGAAGGCTTCGGCGCGATCCCGTTTGACGGCGTCGTGCTGGCCCACTCGAACGAGAGCGAGTGGAAGGCCTTCCGCAACAACAAGAACAACGAGGCCTTCCTTGATCGCATCTACATCGTCAAGGTGCCTTACTGCCTGCGCGTGAGCGAGGAAATCAAGATCTACGAGAAGCTGGTGCGAGGCTCGTCGCTGGCGCAGGCACCGTGCGCGCCCGGCACGCTCAAGATGATGTCGCAGTTCGCCATCCTCACGCGCCTGAAGGAGCCCGAGAACTCCAGCATCTACAGCAAGATGCAGGTCTACGACGGTGAAAGCCTCAAGGACACCGACCCCAAGGCCAAGTCCATCCAGGAGTACCGCGACTACGCGGGCGTCGACGAGGGCATGAGCGGCATCTCCACGCGCTTTGCCTTCAAGATCATCTCCAAGGTCTTCAACTTCGACAGCACCGAGGTGGCGGCCAACCCCGTGCACCTGATGTATGTGCTGGAGCAGCAGATCGAGCGCGAGCAGTTCCCGGCCGAGACCGAGCAAAAGTACATCGCCTACATCAAGGAGATGCTGGCGCCGCGCTACGCCGAGTTCATCGGCAAGGAGATCCAGACGGCGTACCTGGAGAGCTATTCCGAGTACGGCCAGAACATCTTCGACCGCTACGTGACCTACGCCGACTACTGGATCCAGGACCAGGAGTACCGCGACACCGACACGGGCGAGATCTTCGACCGCGGCTCGCTCAATGCCGAACTCGAGAAGATCGAAAAGCCCGCCGGCATTGCCAACCCGAAGGACTTCCGCAACGAGATCGTCAACTTCGTGCTGCGTGCGCGCGCCAACAACGGTGGCAAGAATCCGCTGTGGACCAGCTACGAAAAGCTGCGCACCGTGATCGAGAAGAAGATGTTCAGCAACACCGAAGAACTGTTGCCGGTCATCAGCTTCAACGCCAAGGCCAGTGCAGACGAGGTCAAAAAGCACGAAGACTTCGTCAACCGCATGGTCGAAAAAGGCTACACGGCCAAGCAGGTTCGCCTGCTGTGCGAGTGGTACCTGCGCGTGAGGAAGAGCTCTTGATGCACCCCCGAGCGCCTGCCGGCGCGCTGCCTTCAAGGGGGCAGGGTCGGCGCACGAGGAGTCCAACGGGCTTCTCGTGTCAGGCGATGGGCCGCACCGCAAGGGGCGGCGCGGTCTGCCAGGTCCATCGAGGGCCCGGCAGCTGATCCACAAACGGCGAACTGCGCATGACCCGTCAACACATCATCGACAGACGCCTCGCGGGGAAGAACAAATCCATCGGCAACCGCGAGCGCTTCCTGCGCCGCCACAAGGACCAGGTCCGCGAAGCCGTGCAGCGGGCCATCAATGGCCGCAGCATCCGCGACATCGAAAAGGGCGAGGACATCGCCATCCCCAAGCGGGACCTGGGTGAGCCGGTGTTCCGCCATGGTGACGGCGGCACGCGCGACGTGGTGCACCCCGGCAACCGCGAGTACGTGCGCGGTGACCGCATCGAAAAGCCGCAAGGCGGCGGCGGGCAGGGCAGCGGCTCGGGTGAGGCCAGCGACTCGGGTGAGGGCGAGGACGACTTCGTCTTCAGCCTGAGCAAGGAAGAGTTCATGCAGGTCTTCTTCGAGGACCTGGCCTTGCCCAACATGGTCAAGACGGCGCTGGCCGAGGTGCCCGAGTGGAAGAGCCACCGCGCCGGCTTCAGCAACGACGGCACGCCCAATAACCTGCACGTGGTCCGCTCGATGCGAGGAGCCCTGGGGCGGCGCATCGCGCTGGGTGCCAGCAGCCGCCGAGAGATCGACGAGCTCGAAGAGCGCATGGCGGCCTTGCGCGCCGAAAAGCAAGAAGGCGATGCCGCGCTCGACCACGACCATGCCGTCGAGATCGAACAGATCGAGGCGCGCATCAAGCACCTGCGTGGTCGCGTGGCCGGCATCCCTTTCCTCGACCCGATCGACCTGCGTTTTCGCAGCCGCGTCAAGGTGCCGGTGCCCACCACCAAAGCCGTGATGTTCTGCGTGATGGACGTCTCGGGCTCGATGGACGAGCAGCGCAAGGAGCTCTCCAAGCGTTTTTTCATCCTGCTCTACCTGTTCCTGACAAGGCACTACGACAAGATCGAGCTCGTCTTCATCCGCCACCACACGCAAGCACAAGAGGTCAACGAAGACGACTTCTTCCACGCCACCGAAACCGGCGGCACGGTGGTCTCCAGTGCCCTGGTGCTGCTCGACGAGGTCATCCGCGCGCGCTACCCCACCAGCGAGTGGAACCTGTACGTGGCCCAGGCCTCCGACGGCGACAACTGGCACCACGACTCCAGCCGCTGCAAGGAGATCCTGGAAGAAAAGATCCTGCCTTTGGTGCGTTACTACGCCTATGTGCAGGTGGCCCAGACCGAGCAAAACCTCTGGGACGAGTACCTGAGCCTGGCCGAAACCCACAAGCACTTCGCGATGCGCAAGGTGCTGGAGGCCTCGCAGATCTACCCGGTCTTTCGCGAACTGTTCAAGAAGGAAGGAGTGGACGCATGAGTGCCTTGCTGACGCCCCATCGAGCCGAGAAACCCCTGCCAGGGCTGTCGGACTGGTCCTTCGATCTGATCGACGAGTACCACGACGTCATCCGCGCCACCGCGCAGCGCTACGGGCTCGACACCTACCCCAATCAGCTCGAGATCATCACCGCCGAGCAGATGATGGACGCCTATGCCAGCGTGGGCATGCCGGTCAATTACCGGCACTGGTCGTATGGCAAGGAGTTCATCGCCACCGAGAAGAACTACCGCCGAGGCCACATGGGCCTGGCCTACGAGATCGTCATCAACTCCAACCCCTGCATCAGCTACCTGATGGAGGAGAACACCATGGCCATGCAGGCCCTGGTGATCGCGCACGCGGCCTACGGGCACAACAGCTTCTTCAAGGGCAATTACCTGTTCCGCATGTGGACCGATGCCGGCTCCATCATCGACTACCTGGTCTACGCCAAGAACTACGTGGCGCGCTGTGAAGAGCGCCATGGCATCGATGCGGTGGAAGAGCTGCTCGACAGCTGCCACGCGCTGATGAACCACGGCGTGGACCGCTACCGCCGCCCGGGCAAGCTGTCGCTGGACAAGGAGCTGGCCCGCCGCGAAGAGCGCGAGGCCTACCTGCAGCAGCAGGTCAACGACTTGTGGCGCACGCTGCCCAGGCGCGCCGACCGCCAGGAAGAAGAAGCCGTCAGGCGCTTCCCGGCCGAGCCGCAGGAGAACCTGCTGTACTTCATCGAGAAGCACGCGCCGCTGCTCGAGCCCTGGCAGCGCGAGATCGTGCGCATCGTGCGCAAGGTGGCGCAGTACTTCTACCCGCAGCGCCAGACCCAGGTCATGAACGAAGGCTGGGCCACGTTCTGGCATTACACGCTGCTCAACACCATGTACGACGATGGTCACCTGACCGACGGCATCATGATGGAGTGGCTTCAGTCGCACACCAACGTGGTGTTCCAGCCGCCGGTGGGTCACCGCGCCTACAGTGGCCTGAACCCTTACGCGCTGGGCTTTGCGATGTACACCGACCTCAAGCGCATCTGCGAGAAGCCCACGCCAGAAGACCGGCATTGGTTCCCTGATTTCGCGGGCTCGGCCGAGAACACGCCCAAGGAAGAACACGCCTGGCTCAAGACGCTGGATTACGCCATGCGCAACTTCAAGGACGAGAGCTTCATCGGCCAGTTCCTATCTCCGAAGGTGATGCGCGACTTCCGGCTGTTCGCCATCCGCGACGATGAAAAAGCCAGCGAATACGAGGTCAGCGCCATCCACGATGACACGGGCTACCGTGCGCTGCGCGAGACGCTGTCACGCCAGTACGACCTGGGCTCTCGAGAGCCCAACATCCAGGTCTGGAGCGTGAACCTGCGGGGCGACCGCTCGCTGACCCTGCGCCACACGCAGCACAACGACCGCCCGCTGCACGACAGCACGCGCGAGGTGCTCAAGCACGTGGCGCGCTTGTGGGGCTTCCCGGTTCACATGGAAAGCGTCAACTCGCACGGTGACACCCGTCAACACTGGACGGTGGTGCCGGCGAACATGGAGTGATCCGCAACAGGGGCGCGTGCCCCTGTGCGGGTCTTCTGGCTCGACCGATCAGCGGGCTGCGTTGTGGCGGCGACGCTGCAGCAGGCCAGCAGCAGCCAGGCCGACCAGGCCGTAAGCCAGGCTCGAAGCTTCGGGCACGGCGGACACGCCGTCGAACTTCACCTCGGACAGGCCGGTGTAGTCGGATTCGCCATAATTGCTCTTGATGTCAAAGCGCACGAAGCGGGCGGTGGTGTCGCCCAGACCCAGCGTTTCTCCGCCGAAGGGGTCGGTGCTGGGCTTGCTCAGCACGAAGGCACCGAATTCGCTGTAGTTGACGCCGTCGGTGGACAGGCTGATGGACAGATCCTGGACCGAGCGACCTTCGCCGCAGCAGCCAGGGCCGTAGTTCCAGACGGTCGTGCTGCCGATCTTGTACAGGCCACCCAGGTCAAAGGTCAGGTTGCCGGTGGTGACGCCGTCGAGCAGCCACTTGGCCTCCCAGTTGCCGCTGTGCAGGTCGCCGCTCAGGCCGTTGCCATTGATCAGGTTGACCGGGTTGTAGGTGTAGAAGGTCGACGAGGCGGTGACGCTGGCGACGGCAATCTCGGCGGCCTGGACGGATGCCAGGGCGCTGGCGCCGATCAGCATGGCGGCAATGACGCGGGAAGAACGGGACATGTGAACTCCTGAAGTTGTCTTGCGAATGGAACAAGTGCCGGTGACGGCTGCCGCACTCTAAGCCCCCATGCTGGCTCAGGCACTCCCCACCTCATGGGGTTGCGTTTCCTTTTTTGTCTGTTTCTTGACCCATGCCAAGGCTCGCCATGGCGCTCGCTTCAGCGCACTCGGCGAAGGTCTTGCAGCCACTGACCTTTGGCGCGTGCATCGGCTTCGTGGGGCTCGTCGCGCCATGTCTCTGCCAGTGCCTGCTCGTACCAGCGCCGCATGGATGGCAGGGCGAGCAGGCGTTGCACGTATGCGCTTGCAACGTCGCCCAAATCAGGGGAATAAGTCTGGGCACGGAAGGCCAGTGGCGCAAAGAATGCGTCCACAGCGGTGAACCGATCGCCGGCCAGGAATGGCCCGCCAAAGCGTTGGAGTCCCTCTGCCCAAAGCGTCTCGGCGCGCTGCCAGTCGGCTGTCGCCGCAGCAGGCCAGGTGGTCAGGCGGATGCGCAGGCCACAGTTCATGGTGCAGGTCTCGCGCATGGCAAAAAAGCCAGAGTGCATCTCGGCGCTGGCGCAGCGGGCCCAGGCGCGAGCGGTGGCATCGATGGGCCACACGCCGGGGTGGCGTTCTGCCAGGTACTCGGTGATGGCCAACGAGTCCCAGATGACGTGTCCGCCGTCGTGCAGGCAAGGCACCTTGCCGGTGGGCGAGAAGCGGGTGAACTCGACCTCGCCGAAAGGCTCGAGCCTTTCTTCGAAGGCCAGGCCCAGCTCGGTCATCAACAACCAGGGCCGCAGAGACCACGAAGAGTAGTTCTTGTTGGCGATGTGCAGCGTGTACATGGTGTTGGTTCCTCATCCCAGGCGTTTTTCATCATCGCGATGGGCGTGGGTGCCCGCTGCGATGTGCTCATGGCAATGATGCCGCAGACCGATCGACCCGGCGAGAAGGGGCTGTCAGCTGTCGAGTTCCTGCACCATGCTGTCGACGGCGCGCTGCATCAGGCTGCGGTCTTCCAGGCTGGTGGCCAGGCCTTCGGCGCGCAGGCGCTCGAGGGCGCGGCGGCTCAGGGAGTGCAGGCGGCCAGCCAGGTCGCTGCCGAACATGTAGAACTGGCGGTTTTCGCTGACCCACAGCAAGCGGGCGGTGGTCCATTGGCCTTGCATGAAGAGCTTGCACCAGGTGCCCGGGGTGAGCGCGTCGGCCCACTGGCGGCGGCGCGCGAGGATGGCGGCGTCGTCGGCGTTCTCGCCAAAGGCCATGGGCACCGTGGGCAAGGAGCCCAGGTTGGTGTCGATCGGGCGGCCATCGGCCTGCGCAAAGCGCAGGTCGTCGAGCAAGGCGTCGAGGTTGGCCAGGGTGCTGGACTCGAAGCCGGTGCGCTCGCGTTCCAGCTTGGGCGGCTTGGGTGTGGCCATGAGCACGCGGGTGTGCATGCGCATGAGGGCTTCGAGCAGGGCGTCCTGCTCAGGGTGGGGCATGTTGATGCTGGCCATGCCTCGCTGCAGCCGGTTGCTCAGGTCGGGCAGCTTGCGGCGCAGTGCTTCGCGTGCATCGATGCTCTCCGGCCTTTGCAGGCTTTGCACCAGGTCGTCGACCACGCACAGCATGGCTTGCGATTCGTCGTCCTCGGGGGAGGTGGTGGCCATGGTGTGCGTGAGCACCTCGACCCAGGGGCCGCACAGGAAATCCTTGATGACCTGGGGCAGTTTGACCAGCTCGACCTGGTTGGCGACTTGCTGTTGCAGCAAGGGGTGCAGGGTCAGGCGCTGGTCGGCCTCGCGCAGTCGGGCCACGGCCTGAGGCGCCTGCTGAACCGCGGCCTGGCTTTGGGAGACGATGAACTGCTGCATCTCCTTGAGCGTGGTTTCGAGCTCGACGCTGCCGGGCCCGGGCTCGGGCAGCATGCGTGCCACGCGCGGCTGCATGAAGGCCAGGAAGCCGCGCAGCGCAACCGCTTCGTTTTCGCCATAGCCGGCTGCATAGGCTGCCATTTGGTTGATGAGGCGCCAGGCAGGGTGCTGGTCGCTGCGCAGCACCCAGGTGTCTTGCCGGGCGGCGCGTTGCAGCACCGGCTCCATCTGTCCGATCAGCTGGCGCACCGGTGCGGGCACCTCGGCATCGGCCTGCATCTGCTGAAACAGGGTGCTCAGCAGCCGTGAAACCTGCGCCTGGCTGCGACGCGCGGCCAGGCCTTGCGGGTCGTTGATTTCGTCGAGCTTGCGCGATAGCACGCCGAAGGTGAGGTCGCCGGCAGGGGCTGCTGCTGCGGCAGCGGGGGCGGCAGGCGGCGGTGGCAGCGGCATGCGATCGAGCAGGCTCTGCAGCGCGCCAGGCTGGGTGACGATCAGGGACGAGGGCGGGGCGCTGCGTCGCGGGTGGGTGACCGCCTTGAAAGGCACCGGGTCGCAGCCCAGGGACCTCAGCGTGGCCGACACCTCGCGGTAGTGTTCGCGCAGGCAGTCTGCCAGCACGCGACCGGTCAGGCGCAGCAGCATGTTGCGCTCGCCCGCAGACAGCGGCAGCACCCGCGTTGCAGCGCCGAGCGCCCGCGCGAAGACGGCCGGGCGCAGGGGGTTGGTGTGCGGGCGTGGGGTGGTGTCTCCCTGCAGCGCCGATGTGCAGGCCTGGAGTTCGCGCAACTCCCACTCGGCCACCAGGTCGATGAGTTGCACGGTGCGCGAGATCTCGATGTCTTGCTCGGCCTGGTTCTCGTCGACCAGGGTGAGCTGGTCGATGGTCATCTCGTGCAGTTTGCGTCCGCTGGGACCATCGCCCTGGGTGGCGCGGACCTCCTCCTGGATGTGCTGGGTCAGGGCTGCTTCGAAGTCGGCACGCCGCGCCTGAACAGCCTCGGCCACACCGAACAGCAGGTTGCGGTCCTGTGCCAGGGACAGGTCGGTGCCGCTGTCGCGCAGCGCCGCCTGGGTGCGGGCCACGATGCGTTGTGCCAGCTCTGGGGCTCGTCCCAGCTGCTCTTGCACGTGATCGTTGAAGCGGACGGATTCGGCCATGGGGTTCATCCTAAGCCGGCACGGAACGCGACAAGCGCAAATCTGCACGGCCTGCCGGGCCCATTCCAGGGTTTTGACCTGGACGCATGGCGATTGGCAGGGAGGGTGTCCATCCCTTTGTCTCGGGCCGTGGAAGCCCTCATAGGGCATGCCCTGGCATGTCGCGGTTTGCGCTCCCTGTTCCGGGGCGCTTGAGGTGAGACTGAACGACTTTCGTGCATCGGTTGGCATTCAGTCTGGCTCAAACCGTTGCCTTGCATCGTCACCTTCAGCCAACCTGCCGGAGCACCCATGTCCATCAAGCCCCTTTTCATCGCAACGACCCTGGCCTTTGTCGGTCTGAACACCGCAGCCCAGGCCGTCACCCTGGACGACCTCAAGAAAGATGGCCCGTTCGCCATCTCAGCACAATCCATTCCCGCTTCGGGTTTTGGCAAGGGCACGGTCTACTCGCCCAACACACCGGGCAAGTACGCTTTGGTGGCGGTCTGCCCTGGCTTCGTGTCTGCCGAGTCCAGCATCACCGAGATCAGCAAGCGCCTGGCCACCCACGGGTTCGTCGTGGTGACCATCGGCACCAAGACGCTGCTCGACTTCCCCAGCAGCCGTGCCTCTCAGCTGCTGGCGGCGCTCAAGGCGGCTTCGGCCGTCACCACCGGCCCTGCGGCTGGCAAGATCGATGTCACACGCCAGGTGGTGGCCGGCTGGTCGATGGGCGGCGGCGGCACCCTGGAGGCGGCTGCTGCGACCCCAGGGCTCAAGGCTGCGGTGGCCTACGCGCCCTGGAACCTGTCGTCCAGCAAGTACAAGTCGATCAAGGTGCCATCGGCCATCATCGGCGGCACGGCGGACACGGTCGCATCCGTGGCCAGTCACTCGCAGCCCTTCTACAACGCCATCCCGGCCACCACGCCCAAGTTGCTGGGCGTGATCCAGGGGGCGGACCACTTCTTCCCGAACAAGGCGAGCGAGCCAGCCAGCTACACCAACATCGCCTGGGTCAAGCGCTTCGCCGATGGGAACACCGCGTATGCCGACTTCCTGCGCGGTCAGGATGCGGCATGGGCGAGCTTTGCCTCGAACGGGCCCTTCTGATCCGTGGGTGATCGCGTGCGTGCAGGTGGGGCGTCGGCATGAAGCGCTGGCCCCTTGCCCTGGCGCTGGCGTTCGTGGCGCTCGTGGCCTGGTGGCTGCACCAGCCAGGCGCATCACCAGGAGGCGAAGGCGGGGCGACCCTGGCTCAAGCGGGGGCCCCCCCCGTGGCGCCCTGGAACCGCGTGTCGGGGATGCCCGATGGCCTGGCCTCGGCAGGGGGCTTGCAGGGGGCCTCAGGCGGGCCCGGTGCCTCGCCCCTGGCCAACGTGGCACCGCCTGTGTTCAGGCTGACGCCACAAGGCCGTTTGCTGGTGGACGAGCAGACCCGTGTCGACATCGAACGCGTCGCCTCGTTGCACGGTCGAGATGACGCGCTGGTGCGTCTGGACGAAGCCACCCGTCCGCTTGGCGAGGCCGTCCGACGCGAGGCCAGGGTGCTGTATGAGCAACTGGTGCGCTACGAGCAGGCCCTGGCCACGGCCCTGGCCAGCGAGCCAGAACGCCCCAGCATCGAGGACGCACGTCGGCAGCTGCAGTTGATGCAGGCCTTGCGCACGCAGCATTTTGGCGAGCTGGCGGGTGCCCTGTTCGGCGCCGAAGAGGCGCTGCAGCAGCGCCTGCTGGATGACGCCGAAGAGGCGATGCGCACGGGTGGCCTCAGCCTGGAGGAGGCCATAGGTCAGGCGCAGGCCCGCCTGGCCCGGGATGCGGGGACTGCGGCATCGTCTCCTTGAGGCGGGCCGGCTGGCATTTCACCTGCTGGTGTCTGAGGGATCAGGCTGGCTCGAGGGTGGCTTTTCAGGGCCATGCTCGGAGGACTTGCTGAGCACACTCTCAACCATCGATTCCCCGGTCTGCCCAGGCCTTGCCCCCGATGTCCGAAGAAGGCTCACAAGACAAGCAGTTACCCGCCTCGCAGCGGAAACTGGACCAGGCCCGCAAGGACGGTCAGGTCGTGCGCTCCAAGGACCTGGGGCACTTCCTGGTCATGTTGGCGGCCACGGGTGTGCTCATGGGCCTGACGCCGCTGTGGCTGGACCAGCTGCAAAAGCTCATGTCGGGCGGGCTGCGCTTTGACGTGCGCACGGTGGCCTCCCCCGATTTCATGCTGCAACGCCTGACCGACTGGAGCATGCAGGCGCTGATCATGGTCGTGCCGGTGGGCGTGGGCGTGGCCCTGGCCTCGACCGCTGCCTCGGTGATCTCGGGCGGCTGGGTGATGTCCTTCAAGGTGCTGGCGCCCAACTTCGGCAAGCTCAACCCGATCAGCGGTTTGGGCAACCTGTTCAAGAAGCAGCAGCTCATCGATGCGCTCAAGGCCTGTGCCATGGCGCTGGTGCTGGGCGCGGTGGGCGTGATGACGCTGATGAAGGTCTGGCCCAGCATGTCCGACCTGCTGGCCCAGCCCTTGCCAGCCGCCATCCGCGACCTGGGTGTCACCATGGGGCAGGTCATGGGCACGATGCTGCTGGTGATCGCAGCCTTTGCTTTGCTCGATTGGCCGCTGCAGAAGTTCCTGTTTGCCGAGCGCATGAAGATGTCGCACCAGGACGTCAAGGAAGAGTACAAGCAGCAGGAGGGCAACCAGGAGGTCAAGGGCCGCATGAAGCAGATCATGCGCGAGCGCACCCGCAAGCGCATGCTGGCCGCCGTGCCCACCGCCGACCTGGTGGTCATGAACCCGACCCACTATGCCGTGGCGCTGAAGTACGAAGAGGGCTCGATGGGCGCGCCGCGCGTGGTGGCCAAGGGGCTGGACCTGCTGGCGTTCAAGATCCGCGACATCGCCACCGAGAACAAGGTGCCGGTGCTGGAGGCGCCACCGCTGGCGCGGGCGCTGTACGCCCACACCGAGCTCGACCAGGAGGTGCCGGTCAAGCTCTACAGCGCGGTGGCCCAGGTGTTGGCTTACGTGTACCAGCTCAAGCAGGCGCTCAGCGGGCGGGCGCCCATGCCGGGCAACCTGCCGGATCTGCAGGTGCCGGATGAGATGGACCCGCTGCGCGCAGAGGCCGCCGCGCAGACCAATCAGGCAACCTGAGCGTTGACCGAGCGACGGCGGCGTGCGAGAGCGGCTGCGCCCATGCCACCGAGCAGGGCCAGGGCCCACGAACTGGGCTCTGGCACCGCAGGCACCTTTTGCATGCTGCTGATGACCAAAATGGTCGAGACAAGCGCTCCTCCTGAGTTCGCGCGCAAGGTCATGACGGGCTGCGATCCGTTGACGAAGATCTCTCCGTTCTTGACCATTTCGTCATCAACTTCTCGGATGCCAAGGGAGAGTCCTTGGAGTCCGAGGGAGAGGCTGCCGTTCGAGTTGTAGAACAGGTCTCCCAGGTCATATGCATCAAAGAACATGCTTCCGCTTGCACCGGGCAGCGCGGCGCGGGTGTTCCACAGGATTTGTGTTTCGTCGATGGCTGGGACCCAGTTGTTCTCGATTGGGGTGTAGGTCACACCTGCGAAGGTCCAGCTGACAATCGGCCCGGTCCATGCTTCGAAGCCGCTGAGGGGTGGGTCGTTGAACGTGTCGACACCAGTTCCCAGCGCCGCAGCCAGGTCAAAGGTGACGTCGATGTGTGCGCCGGCAGGCTCTCCACCGAGTCCGTGCACATCGATGAAACGCCAGGTCTGCAGCTCGGCTTGGGAGGAGGCGGCGGCCAGCAGGCCAGCCGCGGCGAGGGTGATCGCGCGAAGTGTCATGGTCATTCCCTGTGTTTGGGTGGGTTCGCCGGGGTGTGAATCACCAGGGCGACAGGGGCATTCTGGGTGCATCTGCGTGACATCCATCACAGTGCGATCCCCCATCCGCTGGGGTGGGCTCTCACGCAGGAACAAAGCGTGACTTTCACCCCGCGCAACGTGGTCCGAATAGGCGCGCACCGCCCCTGCTTATCTCGCTAAAGCTTCATGGGCCGGCGGCCAACAATCCTTGCAACCCCCTTCAAGGATGTGCCCCCCATGAACCCCTGGATGCAGAAGCTGCTGGCGATGTCGCCGAGCGACGCCAAACGGTTCCAGATGATGGTTGCCCCGCTCATCGTGGTGACCGTGCTGGTGCTGATGGTGCTGCCGCTGCCACCCCTGGTGCTGGACATCTTCTTCACCTTCAACATCGCCATGTCGCTGATGGTGATGATGGTGGCGGCCACCATGCTGCGTCCGCTGGACTTCGCGGCCTTCCCGGCGGTGCTGCTGCTGACCACGCTGCTGCGCCTGTCGCTGAACGTGGCTTCGACCCGGGTGGTGCTGCTCGAAGGGCACACCGGCACGGGCGCCGCTGGCGCGGTGATCGAGTCCTTCGGTCACTTCCTGATCGGCGGCAACTTCGCGGTCGGGATCATCGTGTTCGCCATCCTGGTGGTGATCAACTTCACCGTGATCACCAAGGGTTCGGAGCGCATCGCCGAGGTGGCAGCCCGCTTCACCCTGGACGCCATGCCCGGCAAGCAGATGGCCATCGACGCCGACCTGGGCGCCGGCCTGATCGACGAAGCCGAGGCCCGCAAGCGCCGCCGCGAGGTGGGCGAAGAGGCCGAATTCCACGGCTCCATGGACGGTGCCTCGAAGTTCGTGCGCGGTGACGCGGTCGCCGGCATCCTGATCCTGTTCATCAACATCATCGGCGGCTTCATCATCGGCATGGTCCAGCACGGCTTGTCGGCCGGGCAGGCTGCCGAGTCCTACATCCTGCTGGCCATCGGTGACGCGCTGGTGGCCCAGATCCCGGCGCTGCTGATCTCTGTCGCTGCCGCCATGGTGGTCTCGCGGGTCGGCAAGGACCAGGACGTGGGCACCCAGATCACCAGCCAGATGCTGGAGAACCCCAAGGTCATCGGCGTGGCCGCCGGCATCATCGGCCTGCTGGGCGTGATCCCGGGCATGCCTTCGCTGATCTTCCTGCCGATGGCCGGTGGCCTGGGCTACGCGTCCTGGCGGATCCACGTCAAGAAGGAAGCCGAGCGCCAGGCTCCGCCTGCACCGGAAAAGCCGCAATCGGCGCCCAACCCCAACGGCGAGGCCTCGTGGGAGGACCTGCAGCCGGTCGACACCCTGGGCCTGGAAGTGGGCTATCGCCTGATCCAGTTGGTCGACAAGGAGCGCGGTGGCGACCTCCTCAACCGGATCAAGGGCGTTCGCCGCAAGTTCGCGCAAGAAGTCGGCTTCTTGCCGCCATCTGTGCACATCAAGGACAACCTGGAGCTCAAGCCCAGCTTCTACCGCATCACCCTGCGCGGCGCCGTGGTGGGTGAGGGCGAGGTCTTCCCCAACATGCTGATGGCCATCAACCCCGGCCACGTGACCAACCCGATCGCCGGCACCCAGGCCGTCGACCCCGCCTTCGGCCTGCCCGCCGTGTGGGTCGAAGAGCGCCAGCGCGATGTCGCGCAAATGGCCGGGTACACGGTGGTTGATCCCTCGACCGTCGTGGCCACCCATCTCTCACACTTGATGCAACTCCACGCCGCCAAGCTTCTGGGCCGCGTCGAGACCCAACAGCTCATCGAGCACGTGACGAAACTGGCTCCCAAACTGATCGAAGACGTGGTTCCCAAGATGGTCGGCATCGCAACCCTGCAGAAAGTGCTCCAGCTGCTCCTCGAAGAGGGCGTGCACATCCGCGACATGGGCTCGATCATCGAAACCATGGCCGAGCACTGCGCCGTGCAGTCCAACCTGGTCAACGACCCCGCCGAGCTGGCCCGCCGCATCCGCGTCGGCCTGGCCCCGGCCATCGTCCAGCAGATCTACGGCCCGGTGCGCGAACTCGACGTCATCGCCATCGAGCCCGATCTGGAGCGCTTGCTGACCCAGGCCCTGACCTCGGCCAACGGCCCCATGCTCGACCCCGGCGTGGCCGACCACCTGACCCGCCAGGCCGCCGAGGCCACACACCGCCAGGAAAACATGGGCCACCCCGCCTGCCTGCTGGTGCCCGACGTGATCCGTCCGTCGGTGGCCCGACTCCTCAAGCGCGCCGCACCTCGTCTCAAGGTGCTGGGACACAGCGAGATTCCTGAGACCCACTCGATTCGCATCGGTACCCTGATCGGAGGCCACGCATGAACGTCAAACGCTTCATTGGACGCAACAGCCGCGAGGCCATGCAAAAGGTCAAGGCTGCTTTCGGGGACGAGGCCATCGTGCTGTCCACCAAGCCCGCCGCCGAAGGTGGCATCGAGATCCTGGCGATGGCCGCCGACGGCATGGCCATGGTCGAGTCGATGTCCAGCCGCGCCCCGGCCGCCGAACCTGGTTTGGGTCGCGAGGAGCCGGTCGCAGAGGAAGAGGCCGCTGGCCCGCTGGCCAAGGGTGCCGCCGTGGCCCGCCAGTCGGTCGCCAACCTGGCTCACACCGTGCAGGAAGACGTCAAGCAACTGGCCATGAGCACGTTGTCGTTCCAGGACTATGTGCGTGAGCGCATGCTCAAGCGCCGCCAGGCCGCCATCCAGTCGCGCACCGAGCCGGCCATGGCCGCGCCCGAAGCGCAGCTGAACCAGCGCTTTGCCGAACCCCGTCGCCAACCCAGCGCCCAGATCGCCGCCGTGGACCTGGCCGTCAGTGAGCCCATGCTCGCGCCTCGCCAGCCCGCTCGCCAGGCAGTGCAGGCCGATGTCCACGCTGCGGTGCCGAACCAGGCCGAGTCCCTGGCCCGTGCCCAGGTGGCGCAAGCCCAGTCGCCCAGTGCCCAGGCCAGCCGTGCGGCCTTGTCGGACGAGCTGACGATGGACCAGATGGTGGCCCGCCAGGGAGCCCCTCGCGCCGCTGCTCGCCCGGCTGCCAAGGCCCAGCCACAGGCACACGCACCGGCACAGGCCAAGCCAGCCGCACCGGTGGCACCCCAACCCGACACCGCGACCCTGGAGGCCCTGCGCTCGGCTCAAGAAGCCAACACGACCTTGCTCGGCGAGTTGCGCGCCATGCGCGCCATGATGACCGAGCGCTTCGAGACCATGGCCTTCCTGGACAAGCTGGGCCGCACCCCCGCCCAGGCCAACCTGGCCCAGCGCCTGCTGGACGGTGGCTTCTCGACCGTGCTGATCCGCAAGCTGCTCGACGCCATGCCCGCCGACGTCAACAACGGCCAGCACGACGAGATGGAGTGGGCCACCCAGGTGCTGCAACGCAACCTCAACACCGCCGACACCGAGCGCGCCATCGAAGACCAGGGCGGTGTGTTCGCCCTGATCGGCTCGACCGGCGTGGGCAAGACCACCTCCACCGCCAAGCTGGCCGCCACCTTCGCCGCCAAGCACGGCGCCCAGAACCTGGGCCTGATCACGCTGGACGCCTACCGCGTCGGCGCCCACGAACAACTGCGCGCCTACGGCCGCATCCTGGGCGTGCCCGTGCACATGGCCCATGACCGCGCCGCCCTGGAAGACCTGCTCGAACTCCTGTCGGGCAAGAAACTGATCCTGATCGACACCGCCGGCATGGCCCAGCGCGACGGGCGCACCAAGGACCTGCTGGAGATGCTGTCTCACCCGGCCATCAAAAAGCTGCTGGTCATCAACGCATCGGCCCAAGGCGACGCCATCGAGGACGTCATGCACGCTTATCACGCGCAGCAGTGCTCCGGCGTCATCCTCTCCAAGCTGGACGAGGCCGTGAAGCTCGGCCCGGCGCTGGATGCGTTAATCCGTCACAAGCTGAAGGTCCTGGGCGTGGCAAACGGCCAACGCGTGCCCGAAGATTGGCACCGACTGTCCGCACAAGCCCTGGTGCACCGCGCGCTGCGCGCCAGCCTGAACCCGGCCTACCGCCTCGATCCCAACGAGGTCAGCCTGATCCTGGCCACGCCCTCGATGCCCGAGATGCTGCAGCAGTCTGCCCGCGCTGCCACCGCCACCGCCTGACTCACACCGAGCCGCCCTCCATGGTCCGACCCGTGCGTTCTGCCCTCCCTGCCCAGCCTGTTGACCAGGCCCAGGGCCTGCGCCAGATGTTCGCCGCACGCGTGCTGCGTTTCATCCCGGTGGTGGCCAACACCCGCTCCAGCGCCGGTGGCCTGGTGCTCGAGCGCCTGTGCGCGGCCTACGCCGCTTGTGGCCTGAGCACCCTGGTCGTCGATGCGGGCGAGCAGGCGAGGGCGCCCAGCGAGCTCGCCGAGTTCGACCTGTCCGAAGGCATCGAGCGCCTGTCGGAGCACGTCAGCTACATGGCCGCGCGGGGCTTGCCCCTGAAGTTCGCCGACGCCCGAGGCTCCTGCTCGACCCTGCTCGACGAACTGGCCGATGCGTCCGCCCGCAGCGACGTGGTCCTGCTGCACGCCTCCGCCAGCGAGCTGGTGCGCATCTTTGGCGACCGCTGCCGAGGCCACAACCTGCGCCCCCTGGTCTTCACCAACGACCTGGCCGAAGGCTTGACCGACGCCTACGCTGCCGTCAAGGTGCTCAGCCAGCGAGGAGGCTGGATGGCCTATGACCTGCTGATGTGCGCCCCGCGTCGCAGCCAGCAGGCCGACGAAGTCATCCGTCGACTCGCGCGGTGCTCGGACCAGTTCCTGGGGGCTGCGCAACGCGTCGCCCTGCGCCTGGACCCCTTCGAGCCTGCCTCGATCGACCCCGACGCCCGCTTCATGGAGCTGGCCGCCGGCCTGCTGCGCTGCGCCTTGCCCCACACCCTGGGCGAGACCGCTTTCGACCACCTGTTGTCGCCCGGTGCAGCCCTGCCTGCCCGCGTGTCACCCGTACTCAACTGAAGATGCTCATGGAGCCCAGCATGTCCAGCACGTACACCGCCAAAGGCCGTCTCGACGTCGACTCGATGCTGCGCCAGTACAGCCCGCTGGTGCGGCGCCTGGCCCACCAGATGATCGCCAAGCTGCCAGCCAACGTCGAAATCGACGACCTGATCCAGGTGGGCATGATCGGCCTGACCGACGCCTTGACCCGCTTTGACGCCGGGCAGGGGGTGCAGTTCGAGACCTTCGCCACCCAGCGCATCCGTGGCGCCATGCTCGACGAACTGCGCGGCGCCGACTGGCTCAGTCGGGGCACCCGCAAACAGCAGCGCGACATCGAACGCGCCGTGCACAGCCTGGAGCAAAAGCTCGGCCGCGCCCCGCAGGAAAGCGAGATCGCCAAGGAAATGGGCATGGCGCTGACCGAGTACCAGGAGATGCTTGGCAAGGTGCGCGGCACCCAGCTGATCTACCTGGAAGACATGAGCGGCGAAGATGGCGACAACGACTACCTCGATCGCCACGTCACCGACGAAGGCAACGACCCGTTGAGCTTGCTCGAAGACCACCGCATGCGCCATGCTCTGGTCGAAGCCATCAAGAACCTGCCCGAGCGCGAGCAGTACGTCATGAGCATGTACTACGAGCAGGACATGAACCTCAAGGAAATCGCCGCCGTGCTGGGCGTGACCGAATCGCGTGTTTGCCAGCTGCACAGCCAATCCATCGCCCGGCTGCGCGTCAAGCTCCGAGAGTGGTGACCTGAAGCCCGCCAGCTTCTGCTCCCTCGGGCGATGGCCTCCCTTCTGAAGAGGGGTGCCCATGTTGGCCTTGTTCAAAAAGCGCGAAACCGTGGCATCGGTTGCGCCAGCGGTCTCTGCCGAGCCCATGCGCTTGGAAGGGGCCGAATCCGTTTATGCGCTCGCGCAGGTGCTGCAGCGGGACTGCAGCGGCCTGGGGCTCGAGGCGGCGCAATTGCACGGTGCCCTTGACGACTGCGCCGCCATCGCCACCGGTCAGACCACGGCCCTGAGCGGGCTGCAGGCGCAGGCGCACCAGATCGCGCAAGCGCAACAACGCATCCAGTCCGAAACCGCGCAAAGCCAGCAGGCCATGCAGCGCGCCCGCGCCAGCGTCGAGCACGTGGGCCTGGAGGTCTCCGGGGTGGTCAGCACCCTCAAGCAAGTCTCCGAAGCGGCCAGCCAGATCACCCAGGTGGCCTTGCAGACCCGGCTGGTGGCCTTCAACGCCTCGGTCGAGGCCAAGCGCGCTGGCGAGGCCGGGCTGGGCTTCTCGGTCGTGGCCGACGCGGTCAAAGACCTGTCCACCCAGGTCGAATCCATCTCCAAGGCCATCATGGGCACGGTCGCCTCGCTGGACCAGCGCATCCAGTCGCTGGCTCAGGACTTGCGCGTTGACGTGCCGGTGGACGCCAAAGCGGACCAGGATCGACAGGTGCACCTGGCCCTGATGGGGGCCGAAAGCGCCGTGCAGCGCATCGTCGAGGCCGCCAGCGCCAGCGTGGGGTTGAGCCAAGGGATCCAGACGCAGGTCGATGGCATGGGGCAGGAGGTGCAGACCGTGCGCGACGCCCTGGCCGACGCCTCCAAGCGCAGCGAGCGCGTGCTGGGCGTCTCCGAGCGGCTCATGGAGGTCATCGCCACCTGCGGCGTTGAAACCGCCGACACCCCCTACATCCAGCTGGCCCAGCAAGTGGCCGGACAAATCGCCGAACGCCTGGAGCAGGCCCTGGGCTCAGGGCGCATCAGCCTGACGCAGCTGTTTGACGAGCGCTACCAGCCCCTGGCCGGCAGCAGCCCCGCGCAACACAGCGCCCCGTTCAATGCCCTGACGGACGACCTTTTCCCGGCTTTGCAGGAAGCGGCCCTCAAGGCCCTGCCCGAGGTGGTCTTCTGCATCGCGGCAGACCGCAACGGCTACATCTCCACCCACAACAAGGTCTACTGCCATCCGCAACGGCCTGGCGACGTGGTCTGGAACACCGCCAACAGCCGCTGGCGTCGCATCTTCAATGACCGCACAGGCCTGGCCTCGGCCCGCAACACGCGAGCCTTCCTGCTGCAGACCTACCGTCGGGACATGGGGGGCGGCAAGTTCGTGCTGCTCAAGGAAGCCTCGGCACCCATCACGGTGCAGGGGCGCCACTGGGGCGGCTTGCGCCTGGCCTACCGCTTTTGATTTGAATCAGGTTTGCATCGGAAGTCGGACAAAAGTTCTCAAGTGGTGCGGCTGGCAATCGATAAGACGGACACGTCTTCACCCTTTTTGCCGACCCACATGAGCGCCATCCAACACAAATCTCCGTCGTTCGATCCCAACGACACCGTGGTCTTGGCCGCCGTCGGCGCGGTCTTCCTGGGGGCCCTGGTCTACGCAGGGCTGTACGACAACTTCTTCGTCGGTGCCCTGTGCGGCGTGCTGCTGATGGCGGCCAGTCTGGCGGTGGCGTGGGGGTCCAAGGGCGCTCAGGGCAGCCGCCTGATGCTGCCAGTGCTGGGCATGGCCATGGTCGGCTTGATGATCCACGTCTCGCGCGGGCACAACGAGGCCCACTTCGCCGTTTTCGCGTTCCTGGCCTGCTTGACGGTCTACCGCCGAGCGCTGCCCATCCTGATGGGGGCGGGCGCCATCGCCATTCACCACCTGAGCTTCAACCAGTTTCAGACCTGGGGCTGGGGCCCGATGTGCTTTGCCGAGCCCAGCTTCATGCGCGTCATCGAGCACGCCTTGTTCGTGGTCGCCGAGACCGCGGTGCTCTTGCTGCTGGCCGCACGCGCCAAATCGGGTTTCGACGCCGCAGAAGAGATCATGGCCATCGCCGATCACCTGCAGGCCTCTGATGGCACCATCAACCTCAACTTGCCTGCTCAGCGCTCTCAGGCGGCGGCCGTCAGCAAGCTGCGCAGCTCACTGGGGCAGATCGCGGCCGCCATCGACCAGGTGCGCCTTTCCGCCGACACCATTCGCTCTGCTTCGGGCGAAATCGCCCAGGGCAACGCCGCATTGAGCGCCCGCACCGAGCAGGCTGCCGCCAGCATCCAGGAAACCGCCGCCTCGGTCGATCAGATCGCTGCGACCATCCAACACAGCAACGAGCACGCCCAGCAAGCCAACACCCTGGCCGCTCAGGCCTCTAACGTGGCCGTTGAGGGCGGCGATGCCGTGGGACGCGTGGTCGAGACCATGAGCGGCATTCAGCAATCGAGCCGCAAGATCACCGACATCATCGGTGTGATCGACGGCATCGCGTTCCAGACCAACATCCTGGCCTTGAACGCTGCGGTGGAAGCCGCAAGGGCCGGAGAGCAAGGGCGTGGTTTTGCCGTGGTGGCCTCCGAGGTGCGCAACCTGGCCCAACGCAGCGCCGAGGCTGCCAAGGAGATCAAACACCTCATCACCAGCAGCGTCGAGCAGGTGGAATCGGGCAGTTCACTGGTCGATGGCGCTGGATCGACCATCGGTCAGATCGTTGACCAGGTCAGGCGCGTGACCGAGCTGGTGGGGCAGATCACGACGTCCAGTTCAGAGCAGAACCATGGCATCGCCCAGATCAACACCACCATCGGCATGCTGGACCAAGCCACGCAGCAAAATGCCGCCCTGGTTGAAGAGACCGCTGCGGCCGCCGAGAGCCTGGCCCGCCAGTCCGATCGCCTGGCCCAGGCGGTGGCCGTGTTCCGGATGGGCGCCCTCGCTTGAGATGCCTCAGCTGAGGTGTGTCAGCCGATTCGGCCAAGCAGCAGGTACTCCATCAGGGCCTTCTGCACGTGCAGCCGGTTCTCGGCTTCGTCCCACACCACCGACTGCGGCCCGTCGATCACCTCGGCCTCGACTTCTTCGCCTCGGTGGGCCGGCAGGCAGTGCATGAACAGCGCATCGGGTGCGGCCACGCCCATCATTTCGGCGTCCACACACCAGTCCGCAAAGGCCTTCTTGCGCTCTTCGTTCTCGGCTTCGAAGCCCATGCTGGTCCACACGTCGGTGGTCACCAGGTGGGCCCCACGGCAGGCGTCCATCGGGTCCTTGAAGACCTTGTAGCAGCCCGGGTTCGAGATGCCGGCCACTTCGGGGTCGATCTCATAGCCGCTGGGCGTGCTCACGTGCACCGTGAAGCCCAGCAGCTCGGCCGCCTGCAGCCAGGTGTTGGCCATGTTGTTGCCGTCGCCCACCCAGGCCACCACCTTGCCGGCGATCGAGCCGCGGTGCTCGATGTAGGTGAAGATGTCGGCCAGGATCTGGCAGGGGTGGTACTCGTTGGTCAGCCCGTTGATGACCGGCACGCGCGAGTTGGCCGCGAACTTGACGATCTTGGCCTGCTCGTAGGTGCGAATCATCACGATGTCGACCATGCGCGAGATCACGCGGGCGCTGTCCTCGATCGGCTCGCTGCGGCCCAACTGGCTGCCGTCGGTCGTCAGGTGCACCACCGAGCCACCCATCTGGTACATGCCGGCCTCGAAGCTCACGCGCGTGCGCGTGGATGCCTTCTCGAAGATCATGGCCAGCGTGCGGTCCGACAGGGGCTGGTACTTCTCGTAGTTCTTGAAGCGTTGCTTGATGCTGGCCGCGCGCTGGAAGAGGTATTCGTACTCCGGGGCGCGCAGGTCCTTGAACTGCAGGTATTGCTTGATCAGGCTGTTTCCGGGCTTCATGGCGCGTGGGTGTCTGTTGGAGCTGGGAGCGGGGCGGACGGCTCAGGCCTTCGGCTCGGCAAGGAACTGCTTGATGAGCGGCACCAGGGTGGCGACGAGCTCGTCCGCCTGGGCCGGGGTGAAGATCAGCGGCGGCAGCAGGCGCACAACTTGGTCGGCCGTCACGCTCAGCAGCAGCCCGGCTTCGAGTGCGCGATTGAGGATGATGCCGCAGGGGCGGTCGAGCTCGATGCCGATCATCAGGCCCTGGCCACGGATCTCGGTGACGCCGGCCACGTTGGCCAACTCGCGGCGCAGGGCGCCCATCAGGTGCTCGCCCACGTGCTGGGCATTGGCCAGCAACTGGTCTTCTTCCATGATGGTGATGGTCTCGACGCCTGCGCGCATGGCCAGCGGGTTGCCTCCAAAGGTGGTGCCGTGGTTGCCCGGCTTGAGCACGTCGGCGGCCTTGGGTCCGCAAACCACGGCGCCCACCGGTACCCCCGAGCCCAGGCCCTTGGCCAGCGGCATGACGTCCGGCTGGATGCCGGCCCACTGGTGCGCGAACCACTTGCCGGTGCGCCCGATGCCGCATTGCACCTCGTCGAGCATCAGCAGCCAGCCTTGTTTGTCACACAAGGCGCGGATGGCCTGCAGGTACTCGACGCGAGCCGGGTTGATGCCGCCTTCGCCCTGGATCACCTCCAGGAACACCGCCGTCACGTTCGGGCGGGTGCGGGCAACTTCTTCAAGTGCCTCGATGTCGTTGAGCGGCACGCGCACAAAGCCTTCGACCAGCGGCTCGAAGCCGGCGTGCACCTTGGGGTTGCCCGTGGCCGACAGCGTGGCGATCGAGCGGCCGTGGAAGGCCTTCTCGTAGACCACCACCTCGGCGCGGTCGATGCCCTTGTCGTGGCCGAACTTGCGCGCGATCTTCAGCGCGGCTTCATTGGCTTCCAGGCCCGAGTTGCAGAAAAAGACGTTGGTCAGCCCCGAGCGCTCCACCAGCAGGCGGGCGAGCTCTTCCTGCAACGGCACCTGGTAGTAGTTGCAGCAGTGGATCATCTTGCTGACCTGATCCTGCAGCGCGGGCACCAGTTTGGCGTGGTTGTGGCCCAGGGTGTTGACCGCGATGCCAGAGAGCGCATCCAGGTAACGTCGGCCTTCGGTGTCCCAGACTTCGGCGCCCTGGCCGTGCGACAGGGCGACGGGCAGGCGGCCATAGGTGGGCATCACGTGGGGCATGGCGTTGACAGGGGCGTTCATGAGCGGGGCTCGGTAAGGTGAGAGAGCAAACATTCTATGCAATATCGCACCTGCGCCCTGGTGCCAACCCTGAGCGAATCGACGGCGAGTGGCCTTGAAATCACCGCCGGTCAGGGCCGGCTCAGTTGCTCGCAGCCCGCAATGCCCTTCGATTGCTGGCATCCAAGTTGCAGCAGCCCCCCGCATCCGCGACAATCACGTCCTGTCAGCATGGCAACCCCCGAGTCCCATCGGCTGGGGTGGCGGCCATCACCCAGTGTTGCAGCCTGCTACCCGCGGTCTGTCGCCCTGGTTCCCCGCAGACGCCAGACACAATCTGGCCCTGTGCCTGTCAATTCACCCATTGCACAGCCCGTCGGAAGCGCCACCGTGTCGACGCCCTCATCGCCAGAACGCCCCCCCAAACCCCGAGAAGTCTTCATCCTGGGCCTGACCCAACAGGGCCGCACCTTTCGCCCCAGCGACTGGGCCGAGCGCCTTGCAGGTGCCATGTCCTGCTTCAAGCCCGGCGGCATGTCGGGCCCCATGGCCCACATCGGATACTCGCCCTACTGCGTGCCCACCAGCGTGGACAACGTCAAGTGCGTGGTCGTCAACGAAGCCTTGCGCGACCTCGAACCCATGGCCTGGGACTTCGTCATGAACTTCGCCCGCGACAACGAGTTGCAGGTGCTCGAGGCGTGTTTGTTGCCTGACGCCCCGAGGGGGTGATTTGTCCTGGTTCCGCCAGGAGCGGCCGTCTTACGTTTGCTTTCAAGGTCACTTCTTCTGGGGGTGAAGACGTTTGGCCGAACACCCATAGACTGGCCGCCACACAAATCAACCAAATCAGGGACCATGAATTTGCCAAGCCTGTCGGACCTGGCCGGGCTGCTG
>CAYJXE010000013.1:0-104954 GCA_964373965.1 uncultured Aquabacterium sp.
CTTCTGAGATGAACATTGCCATGCCGCCTCCCTTGCGTATGGCGTCAGCCATGCGCTGACGAGAACCTCAATCTACCTCACCGCACCCTGCGCGACTGTGACGCCACCACGCAGACCGCACGCCTCGGTGGCTCGCACGACTGCCGAAGGACAGGCGGCCCACAAGCCCGATGAACACTGGGCATTCCGCAGGCCTAACGCCTGCGTTCAGCGGCGCCGGAGCGAAGCGCAGGGCACCAACCCCGCAGGGGTTGGCGTCCGCTGCAACGCACAGTTAGGCTGGCGGCAGTGGGCCGGATGCGCAGGCAGTGAGCCCGCACACGAGGCAACTGCCTGGTGTGCGCGATGTGCTGACTTGGCAGCTTCTGAGATGAACATTGCCATGCCGCCTCCCTTGCGTATGGCGTCAGCCATGCGTTGACGAATGCCTCAATCTAACGCACCTTCAACCTGAGCAGAAGACCTACGCGGCACTCAACCCGAGGTGCGCGGTGGCTCGCACGACTGCCGAAGGACAGGCGGCCCGAAAGCCCCATGAATACTGGGCATTCCGCAGGCCTAACTGGAAATAGCCAACCCACCACCCGTGCGTGGGTGTTGGACTAACAAGTCGTCCCAAAGCGGGAAGACAAGGCGGAGTCCATCTGCCAGCATGAACCCATCTCCCTCGTTGTGGTGTTGGCCTAAAAGAATTAGGCAACCTAAATGTTGATGGCGTCCATCCTATCCGAGCCCCGCGCCTCGTCAATGCATTTGACACCGGCAGCTCCCCCTAAACGGCCCCCTCGTCTGCTTGATGCCGTGCGCGAGCAGATCAGGCTGCGCAACTTCTCGATTCGAACTGAGCAGGTCTACGTCGATTGGTGCAAGCGCTTCATCCTGTTCCATGGCAAGCGGCACCCGGCAGAGATGGGCTCGCCGGAATTGGAGGCCTTTCTCACGCACCTGGCGATCCAGCGCAATGTGTCGGCAAGCACACAAAATCAGGCCAGATCAGCGGTTTTGTTCATGTACCGGCATGTCCTGAACATGCAGTTGCCCTGGCTCACGGAGGTGGTTCGGGCCAAGGCTTCACAACATTTGCCTGTGGTGCTCACCCATCGAGAGGTGAAGGCCTTGTTGGATGAACTCTCGGGCTTGCATGCACTCGTGGCTTCGCTCTTGTATGGCACCGGCATGCGCTTGCTGGAAGGGCTGCGTCTGCGCATCAAGGACATCGATTTCGAGCGACGTGAGGTGCTGGTTCGCTGCGGCAAGGGGGCCAAGGACCGGGTGACGGTGTTGCCTGAAAACTTGGTGTTCCCGCTGCAGCAACAGGTCGCGATGGCACGGGCGCAGCACCTGCAGGACCTGGCCGCCGGGCTCGGTGAGGTGTGGCTGCCGAATGCCCTGGCCACCAAGTACCCCCGGGCTGCCAAGGCCACTGGCTGGCAGTTCGTCTTTCCCAGCCCCAGCATCTCGGTGGATCCGCGCGGAGGTGCCGAGCGTCGACATCACCTGACCGAGCAGTCCATCCAGCGAGCCGTTGCTGGTGCGGCGCGCCGCGCGGCGCTGGACAAGCCTTGCACGCCCCACGTGCTGCGCCACAGCTTTGCCACCCACATGCTGCAAGCCGGCTACGACATCCGCACCGTGCAGGAGTTGCTGGGTCACGCCGACGTCAAGACCACGCAGATCTACACGCATGTGATGAATCGGGGTGGGCGCGGTGTGTTGAGCCCGTTCGACAAGCTGTAGCTGGCGTCGGCCAGACCAGGTCACTGGAGTCCACGCCACGCAGCCGCCGGGCAAGAGCAGCCATGCGCAGCGTCACGTGATTCTTCAGCGCTGCACCATTCCCCGCGCCGCCTCGATGAACGCTTGCGCGTCCTTTTCCTTGTCGGGCGTGACCAGGCTGTCGATTTTCATCGGCACTTCGATGCCGCGCTGGCAGGCGGGTCGTGCCTTCATGGTGTCCAGCCAGCGCTGCAGGTGCGGCAGCCCTTCCACCGACGCGCCCGACCACCGGTGCGTGCGCACCCAGCACCAGTTGGCGATGTCGGCGATCGAGTAGTCGCCCGCCAGCCACTCTTCGCGGGCCAGTTGTGTGTCGAGCACCTCGAAGAGCCGGCGCGACTCGTTCTGGTAGCGGTCGATGGCTGGCTGGATCTTTTCCGGAAAGTAGCGAAAGAAGACGTTGGCCTGGCCCATCATCGGGCCCACGCCGCCCATCTGGAACATCAGCCACTGAATCACACGCGAGCGGCCCTTGGCGTCGCTGGGCATCAGGCGACCGGTCTTCTCGGCCAGGTAGATGAGGATGGCGCCCGACTCGAAGACCGCGAAGTCATCGGCTTCGCGGTCGATGATGGCCGGGATGCGGCCGTTGGGGTTGATGGCCAGGAACCAGGGTTGCTTTTGCTCGTTGCTGGCCAGGTTGATGGCGTGCACGGTGTAGGGCAGGCCCAGCTCTTCGAGCGCGACGGAGGCCTTGTGGCCGTTGGGCGTGGCGGCGGTGTAGAGGTCGATCATCGGCAGACTCCTTCTGTGGCTTGTTGGTGTGGTCTGGGGCAGGCTCAGGCCCTGAGCGAGGGGCGATCCGCCAGCGCGGTGCGCCAGCGCAGGAGGTTCGGGTGCTGCTCGCCAGGTTTGAACCCGATGACGCGCGCGAAGTCGGTCAGCACCACGGCCGTGATGTCCGCCCAGGTGAAGTGGTCGCAACAAATGAAGTCACGGTCACCCAGGTGGGTGTTGAGTTCATCGAAAAAGCGCATGGCCCGAGCTTGGCCGCGGCTGCCCAACTCGGGGATCTGCGGCACATTGGCGGCGCCGGTGAGGGCGCGATCTTTCATGGCGGGGTGCGTGTTGCGAAAGGCCTCGGCCACGGCCAGCAGGCCTTCGAACTCGATGCGCGCCACGAAGCTCGCCACCATGCCCTTTTCCACCGGGGTGCGCCCCAGCAGGGGTGTTTCAGGGTGCGCGGCTTCCGCCCAGGCGGCAATCGCCTGGTTGTCCGGCAGCACGGAGCCGTCCGGCAGTTTGAGTGCGGGCACGGTGCATTGAGGGTTGATGGCGCGGTAAGCCTCGCCGAGGTGTTCGCCCGCAGCCAGGTCGATGATCACCGTTTCGTGGGCGATGCCTTTTTCGGCCAGCAGGATGCGGGCGCGCCTGGGGCTGGGCGCCATTTTGAAGTCGTACAGCACAAGCTGCGGGGCTGAGGCTGTCTGCGGTGGCATCGTCTCGGGCATGGGGTCTCCTCGTGTGAACGTGTGCAGGGCAGGGCTGGACGTGAGGGGTGCGACGGGCTGGTTGACTGGCGCTGGTGCACCGTCAGCGGTCCCAGTTCAGGTCGGCGTCGGCATCACCATCGTCTTGCTGGCCCCAGTTGGCGATGCCGAGTTGGCTGGCGTGGTCTGGGGCCGCCGTGGCCATCAGGTCGATCTGCTGGCGAAGCTGGTCGCGCTGCTGCTGCCAGTAAGTGCCCGATTCGAACCACGGGAAGGCGGCGGGGAAGGCCGGGTCGTGCCAGCGGCGCGCCAGCCAGGCGCTGTGGTGGATCAGGCGCAGCGTTCGCAGGGGCTCGATGAGCTTGAGCTCGCGCCAGTCGAACTCGCCGATCGATTCGTAGCCTTCGAGCAGGGCGTCGAGCTGGCGGCGGCGTTCGTCGGGCTCGCCGCTGACCAGCATCCACAGGTCCTGCACGGCAGGGCCCATGCCGGCGTCGTCGAGGTCGACGAAGTGGGGGCCTTGCGGTGTCCACAGCACGTTACCGGGGTGGCAGTCGCCGTGCACGCGCAGCCAGCGCAGGCCGTCGATGCTGGCGAAGGCGGCTTCCACCAGCTCCAGCGCTTGGCGGGCGGTGTCCAGCCAGGGTTCGCGCACTTCGGGTGGGATGGTGTCGTGCTCGGCCAGCCACTGGTGGGCCTGCCAGCCCAGGGTGTTGGCGTCCAGGCGCAGTCGGTGGGTGAAGGGGCGCTGGGCGCCGACCTGGTGCAGGCGCGCCAGGAAGCGGCCGATCCAGCGCAGCACCTCGGGGTCTTCGAGCTCGGGCGGGCGGCCGCCCCGGCGGTGGGCCACGGCGATTCGGTGGCCTTTGAAGTGCGCCAGCGTGGGCGGGTTGCCTGTCACGCTCGCGGTCTCACGTGCGTGAGGCAGCTCGTGCGTCAGCGCCATGGGGGGCACGGCAGGCACTTCGGCTTCGGCCAATTCGAGCGCGAAGGCGTGTTCTTCCAGGATCTGCTCGTCGCTCCAGCGCCCAGGTCGGTAGAACTTGGCCACCACCATGTGGCCGCTGTCGAGCCCGACCTGGAAGACGCGGTTTTCGTAGGAGTTGAGCGTCAGCAGGCGGCCATCGACGCGCTGCCCGCAGGCTTCCAGGGCGTCGAGGATGAGATCGGGGGTGAGGTCGTCGTAAGGGGTGTCCGCGTGCATGCCGCATCTTACGGCGTGGGGTGCGGCCTTGTCCGAGAGCGGGTCAGCCCGGGAGGGCGTCGCAGGGGAGGCTGGTCAGGCGGCGGAGCAAGCACCGGATCACGCCTGCCGCATGGCCCCCGCCCAGTTCACGACCTGGTCGTTCAAGAGGTGCAGCACGAAGCCGGTCAGGCCGAGCTCGAAGGCGAGCTGCGCGGCGTTCATGGCGACCTTGACGCCGTCATCGGCAGGGATGGCGGCCAGCGTGATCATGGCGCCGGCAAGAGGCAGGCACGCCGAGATGGCACCGGCTGCGAGCACGCGCCAGCTCAACACCCGTCGGCGTCCGAAAGCGCGCAGGATGCCCAGCTTCCACGCGATGAAAAAGAAGTTGACGATCAGGGCGATCGACATGATCAGAACACCGATGAGGGGGGCCAGCGCATCCATGCCGTCGAGGATAGCGATCGGCATTTTTTGCGCAAGGGTTTACCCTCAACTTGAGGGGCGTCGGGGCGCTTGCATGCGCCCCATCGTTCGCGGGGGATCAGCTCAGTCCAGCTGCGAAGCCGAGCCCATCGCGGCCAGCAAGGCCCCGTTGATGTCGTCAAAGCCCATCATCAGCTGGTCGGCGGCGTCCTTGATGTCGAAGACGTCGCTGCCCTCCATGGCTTGCACCAGCTTGAAGTAGGGCTCGTAGGGGCCGGTGTGGTCTGCCAGGGCCTGGTAGACCCGCTCGGGCACCGGGATGGTTTTGAGCAGTTCGCTGAAGGGCTGGCGGAACATGCGGTCGAGCAGCGAGAAGACGCCGCAGATGAACAGCTCGTTGCGCATCTCTTCGTTGCCGCTGACCTTGGCCAGCTCTTCCATGACCAGGCCACGGCGCACGGCGGCGAACATCACCGGCTTCATGTTCGGGTCCTTGGAGGCGGTGGCCAGCAGCAGGGCCAGCCAGCGCTTGAGGCGCTGGTAGCCGAGGATCATGATGGCGTGGCGGAAGGAGCTGATCTCGACCGACAGGCCGAAGGCCGGCGAGTTGATGTAGCGCATCAGCTTGTAGGCCAGGGGCGGGTCGTGCTTGAGGGTGTTCTCGAGCACGTCGATTTCTTCCTGGCGGTGCACCTGGTCGATGAGCTGCACGATGACCTGCAAGGCCGGCTGGTCGGCGGGTTTGCTGGAGCCCTGGGTGACGTCGTCGATGGGCCAGCCGAGCACGGCCGTGGCGCCGTGGCGGAAAGCGGTTTCCATCTCGGCCACGTTGCTCACGCCCACCTGGATGTGGCTGATGCTGCGCCCATTGCCGGCACCGGGTGCGGCCTGGGGGGCGGCAGAGCCGTCGTTGCGCCGGTCGTTTTCGAAGTCGATGATGGACTGCTTGAAGCAGGGCAGCACCTCTTTGGGCAGCTCACCCAGGGGGCGGCCTTTGAGCAGCAGGGTGCTGCCGTTGGCGTGCAGCGTGCACAGCGCGTCGATGTTGGCACGGTCGCAGGCCATGAAGGCAGGCACTTCGATGAAGATGTGCGTGCCGGGTTGAGCGACCATCAGGTCCTGCAGCAGGCTCTCGTTGGCCACGTTGAGCCACAGCCCGGGGCCCCCGACGGGCCAGACCTCGCTCAAGGCGCTCAACAAGGAGGGCGCGTCCAGCTTCTGGCTGGGGTTGATGGGCCAGACCGTCAGCCGGGTGGCGGTGACGGCCCGGTTGCGGTCGATGACCGGGCTGTAGGACAGGGCGATTTGCCCGAGGATGGGGTGGTCCATGGTGTCGGCGGGGCGGTGAGGTGGGGGTCAGCCGTTGATGTAATTGAACAGCGAGAGTTGTTGCACGGCCGCATAGCTCTGCAAGGCGACCTGGTAGCCGGTTTGTTGGCCTTGGAACTTGGAGATGGCTTCGGTCAGGTCCAGGTCTTCCGCCGCAGACTTTTCCTGCTGTGCAGCCAGCTTCAAGGCGCTGATGCGGTTGTCGATGCCGTCCATCCGGTTCAGGGATTCGCCCACCGCAGAGCGCGCTCCCTGGATGTTGTTGAGCACGCTGTCGAGCCCGGTGATGCCGGTGGTGGTGATCTGCTGCACAGCGGGGCCCAGCACGTTGTCCTGGCTGAGCGCGGCGATGGTGTCGTCCAGCGTCTTGAAGATGCTCTGGCTGTTGGTCGACTCGCCGATGGTGAAAACGTCGCCGTTGGCCGGCTCGCCCGACACCGCCACCGCCATGCCCAGGCCGGGGATCTGGATGGCCTTGCCGGAGGTGAACGAGTTGCCCGTGCTCAGCGGGGTTTCCGGCACGGTGCTGGTGTCGACGATGTCGTAGGTGCGGGTGCTGCCGCTGGTGGCAAAGCGCAACTCGTAGGTGGCCGAGGTGCCACCGCCCGATGGGTAGGGCAGGGCAGACGGGTCGGTCACGGTGCCGGAGTTGATCCAGGCCTTTCCGCTGTTGCTGCCGGCCAGCGGCCCGGTGGTGAAGATGCCGTTGCCGGTCTTGGACTTCAGGAAGATCTGCTCGCCATCAACGGTGAGGTTGAGCTTCTCGCTCGAAGAAGCCAGCATCTCGCCGCCTTGTGCTTCGAAGCTGACGCCGGTGGTGTTGTCGACGAAGGGGGGCTGCGACGAGCCTTGGCCGCCGAAGACGTAACCGCCGCCGCCATCAGGGCGGTTGGCGACGTTGAGCAACTGGTTGCGGATTTCGCGCAGCTTGATGGCCAGTGCCTTGCGCTCGCCGTCGCTGTAGCTGCCGTTGCCGGCGGCCACCAGGGTTTCGCGTGCCGACTGCAAGAGGACCACCGAGTCACCAAGGGCGGATTCGGCGATGCCCATCACGTTGGCGCTGGCGTCCAGTGCGCGCTTGTTGGCCTCGGAGCGAGCGATGCTGGCCAGGGCGCGTTCGGCGCGGGCGGCGGCGGTGGGGTCGTCGCTGGCCCGGTTGACGCGTTTGCCCGAGGTCAGCTGGGTCTGCGTCTCGGAGAGGTCTTGCTGGCGCTTTTGCAGGTTGGCGATGGCCGTGTCGTAAGCGTAGGCGGTGACGATGCGCATGATCAGGCTCCTCAACCGCGAGCGGTCTGCAGCAAGGTGTCGAACAGGGACTGGGCGATCTGCAGGACCTTGGCCGCAGCCTGGTAGCTCTGCTGGAACTGGATCAACTTGGCGGCTTCCTCGTCGAGGTTGACGCCGGTGACGCTGGTCAGGGTCTGCTGGCTGGTGTCGGCCAGCGTGGCGGAGATGCTGGCCGAGGTCTTGCCGCTTTGCACCAGCACGCCAAGGTTGCCGATCATCTGGGAGTAGGCGTCGGTCACGGTGGCCTGGGTGCTCCCGTCCAGAGAGATGATGGTCTGGTCGCGCAGCTTGAGCAGGGCGCGGGCGTTGCCGTTGTTGGCGCTGGGGTTCTGCGTGATGGCCACGGTGATCTGGTCGCCCGGGCGGGGCACGCCGGTGACGTTGACCATGAACAGCGCCTCGGGTGGCGTGGAGCCTGCGTCCGCGTCGCTGATGGGCGTGCCGGCCGACCAGATGCGGGCGGGCGTGACGTCCTTGTAGGGCACGCCGCTGGCGTCGACGAAGCGGTAGGTCAGGGTCGGGTCCAGCGGGTTGGGCTGCTCGAAGATGACGGTCAGCGGTTGGCCGTTGGTGGGCAAGGAAGAGCCGAAGTCCAGCGCGTTGACGCCGGGCAGGGCGCGGTTCATCACCAGCGACTCGATGGCCAGCGTGCCCTGGTTGGCAGGTGCCACGGCGGCGGTCAGCGGTGATGCGGCAGCCAGGCCCTTGGGTTGGTTCAGCGCCAGGCTGACGGTGGCCGCCGAGCCCGTGTTCAGGAAGATGGGGATGCCGACGGGCGCGCCCGTTGCATCGAAGGTCGTCTGCGGGTTGCCTTCGAGGTCCACCCCCAGCGCCTGCTGGTCGTTGATGGCGTCGGCGAACTGCTGAACGAAGGTGTCCAGGTTGTCGCGTGTTTGCGCGATGTCGGTGTCCTGGAAGGTCAGCAGCCCTCTGATCGCGCCGCCCACCATCTGGTCCGAGTCCAGGATGCGGTCCGAGCCATTGGTGCGCAGCGCCACCCGGGCCAGGGTGCTGTCGAGCGGGTCGCGCACCACCGAAAGCGTCTCGGCGCTGTTGCTGAGCACGAGCAGCTGGCCGCCGCCCATGAAGACGTTGAGCGAGCCGTCGTCGGCTTCGACCGTGTTGACCTGCACCAGCTTGTTGAGGTCTTGCACGAGCTGGTCGCGCTGGTCGAGCAGGTCGTTGGGCGTGTGGCCGATGCCGCTGAATGAGGCGATCGCCTGGTTGGCCTTGGCGATCTGCTGTGTCAGCGAGTTGATGCGCGCGACCGAGGTCTCCATGTCGCTGACCACGCCGAGTTGCAGCTGGTTGAGCTGGTCGGCTGCGGTGTTGACGCGGCTGACCCATTCCTTGGCGCGCGAGAGCACGACCTGGCGGGCCGACATGTCCTGCGGCTGGTTGGCGACGTCGACGAAGGCGTTGAGCAGCTGGCTGGCGGCGTAGCCCAGGCCGGTCTCGCCGGTGGGCAGCACTTTTTCGATCTGGTTGAGCTTTTCCAGGCGGGTCTGGTCGGCCGCCGCCATGGACTGGTTCAGGTTGTTTTCCTTGATCAGGAATTCGTTGGTCTGGCGCGAGATGGTGTTGACCTTGACGCCGCGACCGAAAAAGCCCGCACCGGTGTAGAGCCCGCTCTCGGTCGCCAGCTCCACCTTCTGGCGTGAGTAGCCGGGCGTGTTGGCGTTGCTGATGTTGTGGCTGATGGTGTCCAGGTTGACCTGGGCAGCCGACATGGCCCGCGTGCCCAGACCGAAGATGCCTGATCCCATGGTGTCCTCCGATCAGGTCGTCACGCCATGCTGCGCTGAACGCGCAGGGCGGTGTTGATGACCTGGGTCAGCTTGTTCGCATAAGCCGGGTCGGTGGCGTAGCCTGCCTTTTGCAGGCCCTGGGCGTAGCCCTGCGCCGTGTCGGCCTTGGCGACGGTTTGACTGTAGCGCGGGCTCTGTGTGAGCAGGCGGGCGTGGTCCTTGAAAGCGTCCTCGTAGGAGTCATACGCACGGAATTTGGCCGTCACCTTGCGGGCGACGCCGCCGATGTACTCGGTGGTGGTCACCTCGGCGACCTTGCCCGTCCAGTTGGCGGTGGCTTTGATCCCGAAGAGGTTGTGGCTGGGCGTGCCGTCCTTCATCTTGATCTCGTGCTTGCCCCAGCCGGATTCCAGCGCGGCTTGCCCCAGGATGTGCCCCGAGGCGATGCCGGTGGCCGCCTCGGCGGCCTTGGCCGCATCGTGGTGCTTGCGGATGAACTGCTCGCTGTGGCTCAGGCGTTTGCCGTCGGTGGGGCTGCTGGCGCTGTTCGCGGTGTTCGTGCGGGCGTTGCGCCGATCCAGGCTCTGGGCCCGGCGCAGGACCTCGTCCAGTCCGGTGCCATTGCTGCCCGGAAAGCCCCCCGCATCGAGGTCGCTGAGGTCTCCCAGGTCGCCGAGCTGGCCCAGGCCCTTGAAGGAGCCCTCGCTGGCCATGCGACGCAAGGGGCTCGCAGCGGCCGTGTTGCCTGCGCTGGCGGTGGCCTTGTCCTGGGCCTCCGGCTTGAGGCCCATCTGGCGCTCGAGCTGGCGGGAGATGGCGTCGGCCAGGCCGCCTGGTCGCCCGGTCATCTGCCCGGCGAACTGGGTGTCGAGCATGCCGGTGGCCATCTCGGATCCGCTGTTGTCGAACATGCCCGTGGACATGGTCGAGGCGCGCATGCTTTTCATCAGCTCGCCCATGAACAGGCTCTCGAGCTGTTTGGCGGTCTCGCGCACGGCGGCGCGCGGGTTGGTGCCGGAGGTGCCTTTGAGGCGGTCCAGCGACCGCAGGTCCATGGTCAGGCCATTGGGGGTGGCGGGGTTGTTCACGCTCATGTCAGATCACCTCCAGCTCGGCTTGTAGCGCGCCGGCCGCCTTCATGGCTTGCAGGATGGCCAGCAGGTCCTGCGGGTTGGCGCCCAGGGTGTTGAGCGCCTTGACAACGTCGGTGAGCTTGCTGCCGGCGGGCATCTGGATGATGTTGCCAGGCTCCTGGTTGATCTGGATGTCGGCCTTCTCGGTCACCACCGTCTGGCCTTGCGAGAACGCATTGGGCTGGCTGATCACCGGGGTGGAGCTGATGGTCACCGACAGGTTGCCGTGGGCGACCGCACAGGGGCCGATGGTCACGGCCTGGTTCATCACGATGGAGCCGGTGCGCGCGTTGACGATGATCTTGGCCGAGGGCGTGGCGCGGTCGATGGAGAGGTTCTCCAGGTCGGCCATGAAGGCCACGCGGTCGCCACTTTGCTGCGGCAGGCGAACCATCACGCTGCGCCCGCTCAGGGCTTCGGCGGTGCCGGGGCCCTTGGCTTTGTTGATGGCGTTGACCACTTCGCGGGCGGTGTTGAAGTCGTCGGACTGCAGGTCGTACTGGATGGCGCTGCCTTGCATCCAGGGCGTGGGCACCGAGCGCTCGACGGTGGCCCCGGCGGGGATGCGGCCGGCGCTCAGGTGGTTGACCGTGACCTTGGAGCCCCCGGCGGCGGCGCCTGCGCCCACCACGACCACGTTGCCTTGCGCGAGCGCGTAGATCTGGCCGTCGGCGCCCTTGAGCGGGGTGGCGATCAGGGTGCCGCCGCGCAGCGACTTGGCATTGCCCAGCGACGAGACGTTGATGTCCAGGGGCTGGCCGGGTTGTGCGAACGGGGGCAGGGTGGCGGTCACCAGCACGGCCGCGACGTTCTTGAGCTGCATGGCGGTGCCAGCGGGCACCGTGATGCCCATTTGCTGGAGCATCGCGTTGATGCTCTGGGCGGTGAAGGGGGTCTGCGTGGTCTGGTCGCCCGTGCCGTCGAGGCCGACGACCAGGCCGTAGCCCATCAGCTGGTTGGGGCGCACGCCTTGCACGGCGGCGATTTCCTTCAGGCGCACGGCCTGGGCCTGAACGGGCCACCACAGGGCTGCGGATGCGGCCAGGAAGGCCAGGGCGATCAGCAGTTTGAGGATGCGGTCAGTGTGGTTCATGGCGCCGGTTCCAGGGGGGACTCGGCTCCATTTTCCGGACCTTTAGAAGGGCGAGACGCTCAAAAAGAACCGCGCCAACCAGCCTATTCCTTGGGCTTCGTGCTGCTGGCCTCGGCCCATCTGCTCGACGCGCACGTTGGCCACCTGGCTGGACTTCACGAGGTTGCCAGGCTGGATGGTGTAGGGGTCGATCTGCCCTGAAAAGCGCAGGACGTCGACGTTTTTCGCCACGCCAATTTGCTTTTCACCCGACACAATCAGGTGCCCGTTGGGCAGCACCTCGACCACCGTGGTGGTGATCGAGCCGGTGAAGGTGCCCGTGGCCTCGCTGCTGCCCTTGCCGTCGAACTTGTTGTTGCTGCTGCCTTCGGCGCCCAGCTTGGCCACCTGGGTGATGTTGGCGATCGGCACGGCCGTGATGCTGCTGTCGACCGAGCCCTTTTTCTCGACCGAGCTGGTGGTTTCCTGCTTGGCCGAAACCGTCTCGCTGATCTGGATGGTGATGATGTCGCCCACCATGCGCGCCCGGTGGCTTTCGTACAGCGGCCGGTATCCCGCCTGCTGAAACAGCGAGCCGTTGTTGACCGGCGTGTAGGCGCCGGCCACGGGGCGCACCTGGGTGGGTTGCATCACGTCGACGCGCGGGTTGAGCACCTCGCAGCCGGCCAAGGCCAGCGCGGCGGCGCCCAGCGCCAGGCGTTGCATGGCCAGGCGCGTGGCGCGTCGTGCAAGGCGAGCGGCGGTCATCACAGTTGCCCCAGCTTTTGCAGCATCTGATCCGATGTCTGGATGGCCTTGGAGTTGAGCTCGTAGGCGCGCTGGGTCTGGATCATCATCACCAGCTCCTGCACCACGTTGACGTTCGACGTTTCCACGAAGCCTTGGGCCAGGCTGCCGCGCTCGTCGGCGGCCGGGTTGCCCGATTGGGGCGTGCCCGAGGCCACGGTCTCCTGGAAGTAGTTCTGGCCCTTGGGGTCCAGCCCGTTGGGGTTGATGAAGGTCGAGAGCTGGAACTGGCCGATGCGTTGCGGCGTGGTCGTGCCCGGCACGGTGGCCGTGATGACGCCGTCGGTGCCGATGGTCACCTGAGTCGCGTCGGCCGGAATGGTGCCGCCCCCGATGTTGACCGGGTAGCCGTTGTTGGTGACGAAGCGGCCCTGGTTGTCGATCTGGAAAGCGCCGTCACGCGTGTAGCCGATGGTGCCGTCGGGCAGGGTGACCTCGAAGAAGCCCTTGCCCTGGATGGCCACGTCCATGTTGTTGCCCGTCTGCTGCAGGTTGCCCTGCGTGAACTGGCGGGAGGACGCCACCGCGCGCACACCCAGGCCGGCTTGCAGGCCGGTCGGCAGGGTGGTCTGGTCCGAGCTGCTGGCGCCGCTTTGCCGCAGGTTCTGGTACATGAGGTCTTCGAAGACGGCGTGCGTCTGCTTGAAGCCGTTGGTGCCGCTGTTGGCCAGGTTGTTGGAGATGTGGTCCAGCTGGGTCTGCTGGGCTTCCATGCCGGACTTCGATACCCACAGGGAACGCATCATGGTCAAACTCCTTCGGCGCGTTGCCGTTGTTCAGGGTCAGCCGTTGGCCGACAGCAGCTGGGCTGCGGACTTCTCGTTTTGCTCGGCGGTCTGCATCAGGCGCATCTGCGTCTCGTACTGCCGCTGCGAGGCGATCATCTGCACGGTGGTCTCGATCGGGTTCACGTTCGATCCTTCCAGGGCACCGTCTTGCAGGCGGGCGGTTTCGTCCAGCGGCAACTGGGCGCCATCTGCTGCGCGAAACAGGCCGTCTTCGCCACGCTGCAGCTTGGTCTCGGGGGTCACCAGCTTGATGCGCCCCACGTTCTGGCTGGTGCCATTGCGTGCGCGTGCGCTCACGGTGCCGTCGGCAGCGATGCTGGGCTCGGTCCCCACCGGGATGGTGATCGGGCCACCGTCGCCCAGCACCTGCAGGCCTTCGGCGGTCACCAGGGTGCCCTGGTTGTCGGTCATCAGGTGGCCGGCGCGCGAGTAGGCTTCGGTGCCATCGAGCCCCTGCACCGCCATCCATGATTTGCCCATCACTGCCACGTCCAGCGGCCGGTTGGTGGGGGTGATGGTGCCGGCGCTCTCGTCGTAGCCCACGGTGGTTTCCAGCGAGTAGACGCGGGTCGAGGCCCCGTCGCCGCGCACGGGCACGGCGCGCAGGGCATGCAACTCGGCGCGAAAACCCGTGGTGCTGACGTTGGCCAGGTTGTTGGCCAGCACCTCTTGCTGGGCGAAGTTGGCCTTCGCACCTGCCATGCTGAGGTAGATCATGCGGTCCATGGTGTGCTCCGTGTGCTCTGTTCGCTCGGCTCAGCCCGTCATCAACGCAGGTTCACCAGCGTCTGCAAAACCTGGTCTTCGGTCTTGATGGTCTGGGCGTTGGCCTGGTAGGTGCGCTGAGCCACGATCATGTTGACCAGCTCGCCGGTCAGGTCGACGTTGGACTCTTCCAGCGCACCCGACTGCAGCAGGCCGTAGACGCCGCTGCCAGGCGCTCCCAGCGGCAGGGGCTCGCCGGAGGTGTTGGTGGCCTTCCACTCGTTGGCACCGATGGGCTGCAGGCCGTTGAGGTTGCGGAAGTCGGCCAGTTGCACGCGCGCCAGGGCCTTGGACTGGCCGTTGGTGTAGCGCGCCTTGACGGTGCCGTCCGACTCGATGATGAAGTCCGACAGGTTGCCCGCGCCGTAGCCGCCACCGATCAGGTTGGTGACGGCGTAGTTGCCCGAGTACTCGGTCGAGGCCGACATGTCGAAGGTCACGCCCGTCAGCGGCTGACCGTTGTTGCCGCCCGGGATGTCGGGCAGCGTGATGACGGTGTTGGCCGGCAGCGAGCCATCGGGGTTGAAGATGACCTGGCCAATCGGCAACGGCGTGGGAGTGGGCACGGCGGTGAGCGCGCCAGGTGGGTTGATCGATGCGGCATTGGTGTTGCCGTCAGCGGTCACGTAGATGTCCCAGGTCGCGCCTTGCGCTGCCACGGGTGGGGTGGCCGACAGGTCTTCGGCCACGGCAGCGGCCACCTTGCGGAAGTAGTAGTTCATCGCGATCGGGGCGCCGTTGTCGCCATAGACCGTCTGCGATGTCACGAAGTTGTAGCTCTTGGAGTTCTCGAAGTCGATGCCGATGGCCGAGTCGATGGCCGTGGCACGCGCGTCCAGGTTGGCCGTCATGGTGATGGCCTCGGCGGGCTCGGGCGCGGAGCCGTCGTTGCTCAGCTGGATGGGCGAGCCAGCGGGGCCTGCGGGGGCACCGGTTTCGTCCAGAGCCTGGCCCAGCAGCTTGTGCTTCTCGTTGTTGATGATGAAGCCTTCGGCGTCGCGCTTGAACTGGCCATTGCGCGAGTAGACGGTCTCACCCTGGTCTGTGGCCAACGCGAAGAAGCCCCGGCCGTTGATGGCCAGGTCCAGGTTGTTGGACGTGGTCGAGATGTTGCCCTGCGTGAACTGCTGGGCCACCGCTGCCACGCGCGCGCCGATGCCGATGCCGTTGTTGCCCGCACCGCCCAGGGATGCCGCGTACATGTCGGCGAACTCGGCACGCGAGGCCTTGGCGCCGTAGGTGTTGGCGTTGGCCACGTTGTTGCCGATGACCTCCAGCGCCTTGCTGGAGATGTTCAGACCGGAGAGACCTTGCTGGAAGCCCATGATCGTGTCCTTTCGGGGGTGCTGCTGGGAATTGGGCGGGGGATCAGGAAACGGCCTTGACCTGGGTGTACGGGATGGTGAGCCCGTTGGCCAACTCCAGGTTCAGGGTGCCGTTGTTGGTGTTGACCGCGGTCACGGCCGCGCCCATCATCGGCGTGGCCGTGACGGGCTTGTTGTTGCTGGTGGCGGTCACCTGGAACTTCAGACCGCTGGTGGACACGCCCGCTGGCGCCGTCCAGTCGAAGCCTTGGCGACCGGCCGCTTTGCCGGTTTGCGTGAACGAGTCGATCACCGTGCCCGACGAGTTCAGCACGTCGATGCGCACCGAGGTGGCTGCGGCGGCCAGGTCGTACCCGGCTGAGGCCTTGCCTTCGTTGACGAAGAGCTGGTTGCCTTCGAACAGCACCCCATGGCCCACCAGCGACGAGCCCTGCAGCATCTGCATGCTGGCCATGTTCGTGCTCATCGAGCTCATGGTGGTGTTGAGTTTTTCGATGCCCGTGACCGTGTTGATCTGGGCCATCTGGCTCGTCACCTGGGCGTTGTCCATGGGGTTGAGCGGGTCCTGGTTCTGCATCTGCGTGACCAGGAGCTTGAGGAACCGGTCCTGCGCGTCGGCGTTCGAGGTCGACTTGTTGGCCGTGGTGGCGGCACTGGTGGCACTGGTGGCGCTGGTGGCGGTGTTGTTGGCGACGGCGGTGGTCATGATCAGTTACCTTGTCCCATCTGCAGCGTCTTGCTCAGCAGCGACTTCGCCGTGTTCATGACCTCGATGTTGTTCTGATAGGAACGCGAAGCGGAGATCATGTTGACCATCTCCTCGACCGCGTTGACGTTGCTGTAGGTGACGTAGCCTTCTGCGTCGGCCTGCGGGTGCTTTGGGTCGAACTGGCGGCGGCCCGGGGTGTTGTCCTCGGTGACCTGCGAGACGTTGACACCGGCGGTGCCCACGTCGCCCATGGGCGTGGTGCTGAAGACCACCTGGCGGGCCTTGTAGGCCTGGCGGTCCGGGCCGGCGACCGTGTCAGCGTTGGCCAGGTTCGAGGCCACGACGTTGAGGCGCTGGCTTTGCGCGCTGACCGCGCTGCCTGCCACGTTGAAGATCTTGAACATCGACATGCTGGTCTCCTCTCAGGGCCTCACTGGCCGGTGATGGCCGTGTTGAGCGTGCGCACCGTGCCGTTGATGAAGCGCAGGGTGGCCTCGTAGCGCACGGTGTTGTCCACGAAGCTGGCGCGTTCGCGGTTCATGTCCACCGTGTTGCTGTCGAGGTTGGTCTGGGCGTTGGAGGCGTAAGTCAGCGCGGGGTCGGCGTTGGCGCCAGCGGGCTTGCCATCCAGGCCCATGTGGCCGGCGTGGCCGCTGCTCAGGCGAACGGCGCTGGGCGCCAGGGGGCTGGTGCCAGCCGAGCGCTGGCCGGTGGCCTGGCTCAAAGCCTGCGAGAAATCGAATTCACGCGCCACGTAGCCGGGGGTGTCGGCGTTGGCGATGTTGCTGGCGATCAGGCGCTGGCGCTCGGACCGCAGCGTGAGCGCGGTGGCCTGGAAGTTCAGCGAATCGGTCAGTCTGTTCAGCATGGTGGGATCCCTCCGGCGGGCTGCTCCCGGAGGTCCGGGATGCAGGTCGACGCAGCTTGAGGGGGATGTTGATCCTTGCGAGCCGGAACATGAGCCGAAATAGCGCGTCAAACGGGCCTCATTTCCCGCCCTTGCGCGATGCGCGTGCTGACTAAATTGGCGGCATGGACCCGAACCCCATCACCGCCACCAGCACCCACGCGTGTCGCCCCCACGGGCTTGCCCGTGCCTGGGCTCGGCTGGCGTTGACCCTGGCGTTCGGTCTGGCTGGGGCGCCCATTGCCCAGGCCGATCCTGGTAATGCCTCCACGCTGGGCTTGCAGGCGCAGGTTGAAAGCCTGCTCAAACAGCAACCCTTGCCGCACCAGGCCGAGCCAAGCCGCGAGGGCCAGGCAGATACCCAGCCTCGTCAGGCTGACAAGACACCCCCCTGGCGGGTCGAGGTCAGCCTGGGACAGCTGGATCCGCGCATCCGCCTGGCGCCGTGTGACCGCGTCAAGGCCTACTTGCCGGGCGGCGCCCAACTCTGGGGGCGCACGCGGGTGGGCCTGCGCTGCGAGCAGGGACCGGTACGCTGGAACGTTTTTTGGCCGGTGCAGGTCAAGGTCTGGGGGCAGGCGCTGGTCGCGACCGTGCCCCTTCGGCCTGGCACCATCGTGTCGGCGTCGGACGTCGCTCGGGCCGAGGTTGACCTCGCCGCCTCGGATTCGCCCGCCCTGGTTCGCCCAACGGACATCGTGGGGCGGGCTGTTCAGCGCTCGATTTCACCAGGTCAAAGCCTGCGCCAGGCCGATGTGCGCTCGCGTCGCTGGTTCGCCGCAGGCGATCCCGTTCGACTGAACGTCAGGGGCCCGGGCTTCATGGTGGCCGCCGAGGGCGTGGCGCTGGCACCTGGCGACGAGGGGCGTTGCACCCGCGTCCGCACCGAACAGGGGCGCGTTGTATGCGGTCAGCCGGTGGGTGAGCGCCTCGTGGAGGTGACACTTTGACCCCCCACCAGAGACAAAATCTTTCAAATTGCCCCCCCTTGGTCGGGGGGAAACCTCATTCGAGGCTAAAGTCTTCCCGAGGCCGCGTCGATATCGCGGATGTGACCACTCGGCAAACGCCGGGTCTTAGGAGTACATCATGAAAATCGGCAATCCCCTTGACAAGGCGCTTGGCGCCGTCAACGGCCGCACGGAAGGCGCCGCATCGACCAATGCTTCCGGACGAGCATCATCCACCGATGGGCCCGTCACTCAGAGTGCAAAAGTCACGCTGTCCACTTCTGCGACGGGTCTGATGGCTGGCGGAGATGGCGTCGTTGACATGGAGAAGGTCTCCAAGGTCAAGCAGGCCATCGACGACGGCAGCTACCAGGTCGACGCCGAGGTGATCGCTGACAAGCTGATCAGCAACGCCAAGGAACTGCTGCAACGCGGTCAGGCCTGACGACATGGCTCGCAATGCTGCGCCTGCTTTCGACACCCCGGCCTGCTTGGCCGAGGTCGATGCCCACCTCTCCGCCCTGGACGAGGCCCTGGCGTCGGGCGATGCCGAGCGCATCGACGGGCAGGCTCAGCTGTTGCAGCAATGCCTGGCGGCGTCGCTGGCCGACTTGCGCCATGGTGGCGGAGAATCTCTGTCGCCTGAACTGGTGCAGCGCCTGATGCTTGCACGCACCCGCTGCATGCAGCAGCAACAGGCGGTTCACCGCGCCACGGCTTCGTTCGGCCGCACCCTGGGGATGCTGTTCCCGGGTGAAAGCACGTCGTTCGCCCCCCCGGCGACAAACGCCACGGCCCGCGCTCTGCAGGCTTATCGCTGAAGCTCCGGGCTTCGCAGGCGCCCGCGCGAGGACGCCTTCAGCCTTCTTGGCGTGGACCCGCCGAGCCGCTGGTTGGGCGTAGGCTCTCTCAACAGTGCGCGTGCGGCCCCCCCCCATCGCGGCCGACGTCATTCGGCCATGCCTTCGACTACCATCTGTACGCGCTGCCGCCCCTGGAACTCGTCCAGGCTGAGGCGATAGGCCAGCTGTGCCCGCGCGGGCAGCGGCTCGCTGCGCCCGAACCAGATGCCGTCGCGCACCGTGCCCTGCATGCGCAGGCTGAGCTTGAGGTGGCGCGTGCCCACCAGGCGCTGGGTGATGACCTCCACCTCGTCGCTGAAGACAGGCGCCTCGAAACCTGGGCCCCAGACGGCTTCGTCCAGTTGGGCCACGGCCTCGGGCGTGAAGCATTCGGGCGGCAGCGGCCCGTCGGTGGGCAACTGGCGGGCCAGCAGGCTGGCATCCAGGCCGGCTTCGGCCACGCGCACCAGCGCCTGCTCGAACACCTCGAAATCCTCCTCGCCGATGGTGCAGCCCGCCGCCATGGCGTGGCCGCCGAATTTACGCAGCAGGCCAGGGTGGCGCTTGCCGATCAGGTCGAGCGCGTCGCGCAGGTGAAAGCCTGCGATGGAACGGCCCGAGCCCTTTAGCAACCCATCCTGGCCCATGGCGAAGACGAAGGTGGGGCGGTGCAGGCGGTCTTTCAGGCGCGAGGCCACGATGCCCACCACCCCCTCGTGAAACTCGGGGTCGAAGAGGGCGATGGCGGCCGGGGGCTCGCCTTCAGGCAGCAGCGAGTCCAGCCGCAGCTCGGCCTGCTCGCGCATGCCTGATTCCAGCTCGCGCCGCTCGCGGTTGATGGCGTCAAGTTGCTGGGCCAGCTCCGTGGCGCGGCGCCGGTCGTCGGTCAGCAGGCACTCGATGCCCAGGCCCATCTCGGCCAGGCGGCCGGCGGCGTTCACGCGGGGGCCCAGGGCAAAGCCGAAATCCTGGCTGGTGGCACGCGAGGCGTCGCGGCCAGCGGCGTTGAACAGCGCGGCAATGCCCGGCTGCATGCGGCCGGTGCGGATGCGCTTGAGCCCCTGGCTGACCAGGCGGCGGTTGTTCTCGTCGAGCCGGCCCACGTCGGCGATGGTGCCCAGGGCCACCAGGTCGAGCAGGGCATCGATGCGAGGCTGGCTGGCAGCGTCGAAGCGACCGCGCTGGCGCAACTCGGCGCGCAAGGCCAGCAGCACGTAGAACATCACGCCCACGCCCACCATGGCCTTGCTGGGGAAGGGGCAGCCCGGCTGGTTGGGGTTCACGATCACGTCGGCGTCCGGCAGGCTGAACGAGCCATCGTCCAGCACCACGGGCAGGTGGTGGTCGGTGATGAGCACCTTCATGCCCTGGGCGCGGGCCAGCGCCACGGCCTCGTGGCTGGCCATGCCGTTGTCCACGGTCACCAGCACGTCGGCGCCGCGTTGCTTGACCATCTCGACGATGGGGGGCGTCAGGCCATAACCGTGCACCGCGCGATCAGGCACCACGTAGCCGACCTGCTCGGGCCGTGCGCCCAGCATCATCAAGCCGCGCAGGCCGGTGGCACAGGCGGTGGCGCCGTCGCAGTCGTAGTCGGCCACGATGCAGATGCGCTGACCCTGCTCGATGGCGTCGGCGAGCAGGCGGGCCGCTTCCTGCGCGCCTTGCAATTGCGAAGGCGGTAGCAGGCGGGCCGGGCTGTCGTCGAGGTCTTCGGGCAGGCGGATGCCGCGCGCGGCGTACAGGCGGGCCAGCAGGGGCGGCACGCCCGCCTGCTCCAGGGACCAGGCGGTGCGCGGAGGCACGTCTCGGGGGGTGAACTTCATGGTGGACGTGTTGAGCGGCGGTGTAGGGGTTGATGCGTTTGCGTGGGCGATCAGAGCTCGGCCAGGCAGGCTGCGGGCGAGGCCTGGGGCGCGTGGCCACCCAGTCGTTTCAGGCCAGACACCCACCTGCTCACCAGCCCAGGCTTTGCGCCCGGACCCAAGGTGAGGGCGTGGCGCTCACCGCAGAGGGTGAGTTGGACAGCTTGCCCGGCATCGAGTGCTGACAGCACCGCTGGCAACACCTCGGCGTCGATGTGCTGCCAGGCCTCCAGCCACAGCGGCATGTCGTCGGCCAGCAGGGGCGCGCGCAGCTCATCGATCACGCGCAGGTGGGCGGGCAGCGTGAGCGCGCCGGGATCGGCTGGCGGGCGTCCGCAGCCACTCACCCAGAAAGAATTGACGGTGGCGAGGCCGGCCTCGCTGCGACGCTCGTTGAGCGGGTGGTTGTAGAGCAGCATCTGCGCCTCGGCTTGCAAGCGGCGCAGCTTTCGCGCAAGCGGGTGGCCTGAGGGGTCTTCGGCCAGCCAGAGGTCGGGGTTGCGCCCGATCACGCGCTCCAGCGAAGCGGTGCTCAGGCCACCCAGCTCGGCGTGGCTGGCGTACCAGCGCGTGGCGGCGCCCCATTGCAGCGTCCAGCCGTCTTCTTCGAAAAAGGGGCGCAGGGCCTCCAGCAAGGCGCGGGATTCGTCGTCGCTCAGGCCCAGGCCAGCCGGGTCGAGCAGGGTCAGGTGGTCGCGGCCCATCAGCCAGTGGCCTGGGCTGAGCAGGGCCCAGCAGCGGTCGGCGGGCAGCGTCAGGCCGTCTTGCCTGGCCCACCAGGCGGCCCAGGGTTGCAGCCCGTCGGGCTCGGGCCAGCCCAGCTCGCGGGCCAGCAGTCGCTCGTGCGGCATGGCCAGGGCGTATTCGTCGCCTTCGAGCCGGGCCACGGGCTGCAGCCTGCCCAGCAGCTCGCTCAGGCGGGGCAGGGCGGTGGCGTCCTTCAGGCGCGTCAGGGCGTGCTGGCAGGGCTCGGACAGGCTGGCCGCGAAGGGGATCACCCAGTGTCGGGTGGGGGGCTGGGCGGCGGGATCGAGGGCAGAACCGGGGGCATGGGGCATGGGCGTGATTATCGAGTGAGTACACTCCCCCCACCATGAATTTGCCTTACGAATGGCGGGTGGGTTGGCGCTACACGCGGGCCAGCCGTTCCACCCGACGCAACGGTTTCATTTCCTTCATCTCCGGGGTGTCCGTGCTGGGCATTGCCCTGGGCGTGGCGGCCCTCATCATCGTGCTGTCGGTGATGAACGGTTTCCAGAAAGAGGTGCGCGACCGCATGCTGTCGGTGATCGCGCACGTCGAGCTGCACGACACCTCGGGCATTGGCCTGCCCGACTGGCATGTGTTGGCCGATCAGGCCAGGCAGCACCCGGCGGTCGTCGGGGCGGCGCCCTTTGTGCCCGCCCAGGCCCTGATCGCCCGGGGCGAGGACATGCGCGGCGCCATCGTGCGCGGCATCGACCCGCAGGCCGAGGTGTCGGTCACGCCACTGGCGGCCAGCATGAAGGACACCTTCGCGCGGCTGAAATCGGGCGAGTGGGGGGTGATCATTGGCCACGAGATGGCGCTGCAGTTGGGCGTGCGCGAGGGCGATGCGCTCACCCTGGTGGCGCCCAGCGGGCAGGTGACACCGGCCGGCATCACGCCGCGCGTCAAGCAGGTCACGGTGGAAGGCATCTTCAGCGCTGGCCACTACGAATATGACAACGGCCTCGTGCTGATGCACATCGACGACGCGGCCAAGCTGTTCCGCACGGGTGGCCCGGTGGGCGTGCAGCTCAAGCTCAAGGACGCCCAGCAGGCCCGCGTGGTGGCGGCCGAGCTGGCCGACAAGCTCGGGCCCGGCATCGCCGTGCGCGACTGGACGCGCACCAACCGCAACTGGTTCGACGCCGTGCAGGTCGAAAAGCGCATGATGTTCATCATCCTGACGCTGATCGTGGCCGTGGCCGCCTTCAACCTGGTCTCCACCCTGGTGATGACGGTGACCGACAAGCAGGCCGACATCGCCATCTTGCGCACGCTGGGCGCCAGCCCGCGCTCCATCATGGGCATCTTCATGGTGCAGGGCGCCATGTCCGGCGTGCTGGGCACCATCGGTGGCCTGGGCCTGGGCCTGCTGGTGGCCTTCAACATCGACGTCATCGTGCCGGCCATCGAGCGCCTGCTGGGTGTGAACTTCCTGCCGGGCAGCATTTACCTGATCAGCAAGATGCCCTCTGACCCGCAAGCCGCCGACATCGTCCCCATCGGCATCATCTCCCTGGTCCTGTCCCTGGTCGCGACGCTCTACCCGAGCTGGCGCGCCAGCCGCGTGCAACCCGCCGAGGCCCTCCGTTATGAATGACAAACGCGCGTCCTTCTACCGTCCGCTGCGGGTGCGCAAGGTGCATTCCTGGCGCACCTTCCTGTGGTTGAGCCGCGGGTTCAGTGATTTCATGAACGCGCCTTTGGTGGGCCTGCTGCATGGCCTGGCCATGGGGGCTTTCGGTGGGGCTTTGCTTTACGTTGCCTGGGACCGTTTCTGGGTGCTGGCAGGTGCCTTGTCGGGCTTCCTGCTCGTGGCGCCCATCCTGTCGACCGGGCTTTACGCGGTCAGCCGAGGCCTGCTCAAGGGCGAGGACGTCGGTTTGCGCACGGTCTGGCAGGTGTGGTCGTCTCTGGACGGGCGGCTGGTGCGTTTCGGCGTGCTGCTCACGGCCCTGGGCACCGGCTGGGTCATCACCTCGGCGGCGCTCATCACCCTGGGCGTCAAGCCTGCGGTGACCACGCCAGAGGACTTCCTCATGCGCGTCGTGCTGGCCCCTGACCCGGGCTTCTTCGAGCTCTGGCTGGTGGTGGGGGGCTTGATGGCAGCACCGGTTTTCGCCTCCAGCGTGGTCGCGCTGCCGCTGTTGCTGGACCGCCAGGTCGGTGTTGGCCAGGCCGTGCTGACGAGCTGGCGTGCCGTGATGGCGAACCCGATCTGCATGAGCCTGTGGGGCGCGATCGTGATGTCGCTGTGCCTGCTGGGCCTGGGCACCTTGATGTTTGGATTGATTCTGGTGATGCCGATCTTGGGCCATGCCACTTGGCATGCCTACCGCGATCTGGTGGTCCGGGAAACGGTTTGAGATGGACGGATTCACTGAAGAGCAGATCGCTCAATTCGGGCTCACGGTTGGCGTGGGCGGCTTCATGCTGTACATGGCCTTCATCATCGTGCAGCTGGCGCGCGAGTCCAAGGCCGGCAAATTCGGCACCTTCGTGCTCTTTCTGGTGCTGGGCTTCGGCCTGCTGGGCTTCCTGGCCAAGAACCTGATCGCCTGGTTCCTCAACATCTGAGCGCGCATGACCCAAGCGACCCATTCGAACGAACTCATCTTGCAGGCCACCGGCCTGGTGCGCCGCTTCAGCGAGGGCTCGCTGGACGTGACCGTGCTCGACGGCGTGGACCTCGATGTTGCCCGTGGCGAAACCCTGGCCATCGTGGGCGCCTCGGGCTCCGGCAAGAGCACGCTGCTGCACCTGCTGGGCGGGCTCGACGCGCCCACGCGCGGCCGTGTGCACCTGGCTGGCCGCGACCTGTCTCAGCTCAATGCCACCGAGCAGGGCGCCTGGCGCAACCAGCACCTGGGCTTCATCTACCAATTCCACCACTTGCTGCCCGAGTTCACGGCACTGGACAACGTGGCCATGCCGCTGCTGATCCGCCGCATGCCCATCGAGCAGGCGCGTGATCAGGCTCGCGGCTGGCTCGACCGCGTTGGCCTGCTCAACCGCGTGGGGCACCGGCCAGCCGAGCTCTCGGGCGGCGAGCGCCAGCGCGTGGCCGTGGCCCGTGCCCTGGTCACCCAGCCGGCGTGCGTGCTGGCCGACGAGCCCACCGGCAACCTCGACCGCCACACGGCGGGCACCGTCTTTCAGCTCATGCTGGACCTCGCGGCCTCGCAGGGCACTTCCCTGGTCATGGTCACCCATGACACCGAACTGGCGGCGCGTTGCAGTCGCATGCGCCGCCTGGTCGGCGGGCGCTTCGAGGGCTGACACCCCAAGGCTGGCCCGATGGATGCCGCAGCCCGCAACACCAGCCCGAGCGATCCGCTGGGCGAGGCCCACAGTTTCTGGATCGACACGCATTGCCACCTCGATGCCCCCGAATTCGATCCCGATCGCGAAGAGGTGATCGCGCGCGCCCACGACGCCGGCGTGGGGTTGCAGGTGGTCCCGGCGGTGATGCCCGGCACCTTTGAAGCGGCGCGCCAGGCTGCGCATGCCTGTGGCGGCGCCTATGCGCTGGGCACCCACCCCTTGTTCGTTCACCAGGTGACCCACGATGCGGTCGAACAGCTCGAACGGGCTTTGCGTCGATGGCAGGACGACCATCGCCTGGTCGCCATCGGTGAAATCGGCCTCGACCACTTCGTGCCCGATTTGCAGGACGAGGCCAGTCGGGCCTTGCAAGAGCGCATCTACTCGGCCCAACTGGAGTTGGCCGTGCGTTTTCAACTCCCGGTGATCCTGCACGTGCGCCGCAGCGCCGACGGTTTGCTCAAGCACCTTCGCCGCCTGCGTGATGCAGGACGCCCGGTGCCCGGCGGCATCGCCCACGCCTTCAACGGCAGCGAACAACAGGCTCAGGCTTTCATCGAGCTCGGCTTCAAACTGGGTTTTGGCGGCGCGATGACCTTCGAGCGGGCGCTGCAGATCCGCCGCCTGGCAGCCGACCTGCCCGCCGAAGCCATCGTGCTGGAAACCGATGCCCCGGACATCCCGCCGCACTGGCTCTACCGCACCGCCGAGCAGCGAGCACAGGGCCTGCGCAGCCGCAACGAGCCTGCCGAGTTGCCTCGCATCGCCCAGACCCTGGCCGCTTTGCGCGGCTGGAGCCTGGACGAAACCCGTCGCGTAACCTCCCAAAACGCCCTGGCCGCTTTGCCACGCTTGAAGGCCCTCTGAGAGGGCGAGGGCTCAAAAAGGCCAGCGTGGGCCGTTGCACCACCATGGCCACACATGCCCAAGCACGAAGGCCAGGCCCACCCCCAGAGCCGCCAGGCTGCAGACCAACACGGCACCGGCCGCCACGTCCTTGGTCAGGCCGATGGCGGGGTGAACGCCAGGGTGCAGGTGGTCTGCCAGGGCCTCGATGGCGGTGTTGAACAGCTCGCTGGCCACCACGGCCGACACGGTCAAGGCCATCACGGCCCACCAAACAGCCGGTGCCTGGGTGACGCTCAGCACGGCCACCAGCACCAAGGTGGCGGCAGCGTGCGTGCGCAGGCTCGCTTCGAGGCGCCACGCCGAGACCAGGCCTTGCCAAGCGTGACCCAGCCGGCGCGAGAACCCTTGCCCTTTGAGTCCCTGGCTCATCGCCGCGCCTCCTCGTCAGCTGACCCGTACACCTCGTGTCCCATGTGCAGTCGCTTGGCCAGCATCCAGCACAGCAGGGCCCACGCGGCCCCCATGGCCCAGCCTGCGGCCACGTCCGAGGCCCAATGCACCCCCAGGTACACACGCGATGCACCGACCAGCAACGTCACCCCGCAGGCCACCAGCAGGATGAACCACCGTTGAGCGGGTCGTCTCGTGAGCCGGGCGGTCAGTGCCGCCAAAGTCAGGCAGATCACGGCAGACATCATCGCGTGGCTGCTGGGAAAGCTGTGTCCGGCAGCCACGGTGGCATGGTAGATGTCGTCTGGCCTGGCGCGGGCAAACAGCGCCTTCAAGCCCAGGGCCAGGGCCTGCCCGCCCAGGGTGCACCACAGCATCAGCCAGGCCATGCGCCGTTGCCGAGAAACCGCCAGGCTGCCGACGGTGGCCAGCAGCACCAGTGTCAGCACGGCCGGGCTGCCCAGGGCAGTCAGGTCGCGCACGCCCTCTTGCAGCCAGATCGGACCGATGGGCGTGCCGGGCTGCCCGGGCACCCGGCAGGCCTGCAGGATCCACAGGTCGATTGCATGGGCCTCACCCTCGAACACCTCCGAGGCGATCTTCAGGAAGGCCGCAGCCAAAGCCGCCAGCAAGAGGAACGGCCCCAGCAAGCGCAGCTCGAAAGGCCGCTCGGGTGCAGGGGGATGTTCTGCCGCGTTCATCGTCGGGTTCATCGGGCGAAAGGGGGTTGGGCCACGCCCGCAGATTGGAACACCTCGCGCCAGGCCATCACCTTGCGCTCAAGCGACCAGCTGGCGTTGGCCGGGCTGCTTGAAGGCAGCGTGTGCACGGGCAGCCCGAGCGCTTGCGTGACCTTCTTGTGCCGAGCCGACTCGCCGCCGTTGTGAGCGATGGCGCGCAGCGTGGGCAGGCGGCGTTGCAGACCGACCAGGTCGTTGAGTTGAGCCGCGCGGATGGCGCTGTCCAGGCTGCCTTCGCGCTCGCAGCCCGCGTACACGTCCCAGATGGCCACGCCATGAGCGATGGCACCCGACAGCCGCTCGGCGTAGGGCAGGGCGCTCAGCGCCCGTTCGCCCTCAAGCCCCCAGATGGTCGACAGGATGGGCCAGAAGTGGTTGCGTGGGTGCGCGTAGTACTGCTGGGCCCGCAGCGAGGCTTCGCTCGGGAAGCTGCCCAGGATGAGCAGGCGAGCGCCCGGGCCAGCCACGGGGCCCAGGCCGTTCAGCCGCCGGGGTTCGGTGTTTGGCGCCAACGCGGCTTTTGCAGGCGATGGGGCGCTTGCAGGCTCAGCCGGCGGCTGTGCGGCGCACATCGCCGCGGTGCGGATCAACGCAGAAGGCATGCCTTTGACTGTGCCACACTCGCCGAGGTGAAACGTGCCCGCCAACCTGCCCTGCCCGAAGCCACCATCTCCGAACAAGGAGGGGTGCGCTTTCTGCACCTTGACACGCCCTGGATCCAGGGCGCCATGCGCATCCGCAAACCCCAGAAGCTTGAGCTGGAGTACATCCAGCGCATGATGGCCTGGCTGCTGTTGCGAGAGCCCGAGCACCTGCCTGGCACCCGCTGCCTGCAATTGGGCCTTGGCGCTGCAGCCCTGACCAAGTTCTGCCACAGCGAGCTGCGCCTGCCGACCACGGTCGTCGAGCTCAACCCCCAGGTCATCCAGGTCTGCCGCAGTTGGTTCCACCTGCCCGAAGACGACGATCGCCTGCAGGTCATCCAGGGCGATGCCGACCGCTACGTGCGCGACGACGCCCACATCGCATCAGCCGATGCCCTGAGCGTTGACCTGTACGACCACGAAGCCGCCAGCCCTGCGCTCGACGACGAGGCCTTCTACCAGGCCTGCTGGCGTGTGCTCGACGATGGCGGGGTCATGACCGTCAACCTTTTCGGACGCGAAGCCAGCTTCGAGCGCAGCGCCCGACGCATCGCCACCGCCTTCGGCGAGGACCACGTCGCCGTCTTCAAGCCCACGTCGGATGGCAACACCATCGTGCTGGCCTGGAAGGGCCTCGACATGCCGACAAGGGAAGTGCTGGCGCAACGTGCCGAAACTCTGGAGACCCGTTTTGCGCTGCCCGCGCGAAAATGGGTCAAGCTGCTGTCGGCGTGGAAGCCGGCTGCGGCCGTGCCCAAGGCTGACAAGCAAGTGACGCCTCGGTCCGCCACCCCCAAGCCATCCCGCAAGAAGGCCTCCGCCGCATGAGCCCGACTTCCGCCTCCCGCGCCACCTCGCGCCCCCAAGCCGATCAGGGCAACGGTTTGCCAAAAGGCCCGCTGGCCTGGCGCCAGCTGCTGACTTGGTTGCTCGAAGACGGCCTCATCACCCCCACCGACGCCGAGCGCGTGACCCAGCGTTTTGCCGCGGGTGACAGCGCCCAGCACGCCTTGGTGCGCCTGTCGGGCATGGCGCTGACCCGGGCCGACACCGGCGCCGCGCTGGAACTCGAGCCCCTCACGGAATGGCTGGCCCGCCGCGTGGGCCTGTCCTACCTGCGCATCGACCCGCTCAAGGTGGACGTGGCCCGCGTGGCCGAGGTCATGTCCATCAACTACGCCGAGCGCCGCAAGGCCCTGCCGGTGCAGGTCAGCCTGACCGAGATCACCATCGCCACCTGCGAGCCGCTGGACGTGGCCTGGGTGGACGAGATCCTGGCGCACACCAAGAAGAAGATCCGCCTGGTGGTGTCCAGCCCGCTGGACCTGCAGCGCTTTCGCACCGAGTTCTACACCCTGGCCAAGTCCGTCAAGGACGCCAACAAAAAGACCGGCGACTCCGTCGCGCACAACTTCGAGCAGCTGGTCGAGCTGGGCAAGAGCAACCGCCAGCTCGACGCCAACGACCAGGGCATCATCCAGGTCGTCGATTGGCTGTGGCAGTACGCCTTCGACCAGCGCGCCTCCGACATCCACCTCGAGCCCCGCCGGGAGATGGGCGCCATCCGCTTTCGCATCGACGGCGTGCTGCACACCGTCTACCAGGTGCCACTGGCTGTCATGCAGGCCATGACCGCGCGCATCAAGCTGCTCGGCCGCATGGACGTGGTCGAGAAACGCCGCCCGCTCGACGGCCGCATCAAGACGCGCAACCCCGGTGGCGACGAAGTCGAAATGCGCCTGTCCACCATGCCCACCGCCTTCGGCGAGAAGCTGGTCATGCGCATCTTCGATCCCGACAACACCGTCAAGTCCTTCGAGGCCCTGGGCTTTGCCCCCTCCGAGACCAAGGTCTGGGAAGGCCTGGTCGGCCGCCCGCACGGCATCATCCTGGTCACCGGCCCCACCGGCTCGGGCAAGACCACCACGCTTTACTCCACGCTCAAGCGCGTGGCCACCGACGAGGTCAACGTCTGCACCATCGAAGACCCGATCGAAATGATCGAGGCTTCCTTCAACCAGACGCAGGTGCAACCCGCCATCGACTTGGGCTTTGCCGAAGGCGTTCGGGCCCTCATGCGGCAGGACCCGGACATCATCATGGTTGGCGAAATCCGTGACCTGGAAACCGCCGAGATGGCGATCCAGTCATCGCTGACCGGCCACCTCGTCTTTTCGACCTTGCACACCAACGACGCGGCCTCGGCCATCACGCGGCTGACCGACCTGGGGGTGCCAAGCTACCTCATCAGCGCCACCGTCATCGGTGTGCTGGCCCAGCGCCTGGTGCGCACCCTGTGCCCGCACTGCAAACAACCTGACACCGAGCTGGATGAAAAGACCCTGGCCGAAGCCATCCGGCCCTGGCGCATGAACGGCAAGGTCAATGCCCACAAGCCCGTCGGCTGCCTGGAGTGCCGCATGACCGGCTTCAAGGGCCGGGTGGGCCTGTATGAGCTGCTGCCAGTCTCGGAATCCATCCGTGGCGCCATGCATCCGCAGGTCGACATGGCCAGCCTGCGCCGCACCGCCGCGAAAGAGGGGTTGCGCCCGCTGCGCCTGTCAGGTGTGATGAAGGTGGCCGAAGGCCTGACGACCCTCGACGAGGTCCTGCGCAACACGCCTCAATGGGAAGCGTGACCGGACGCGTGACTGGGCGCATGTTCGATCTGATCTTCCGGGCACGCCCCCGCGAAGTTCGGGATCTCCACCTCGCAGCAGACCCCATGGGGCGCCAAGGTTGACCAGCGCACGTTGCCGCCCAGTTGCTTGACGCGCTTGCGCACCCCTCCCAGCCCCAGCCCATGTGACCAGGTTTCGGGGGCCGTGCCGACGCCGTCGTCGCACACCACCAGCCGCAGCGTGCCGCCCTGAAGGATCAAGCTCACCTGCACCCGCCTGGCTTGCGCATGGCTGATGGTGTTGCTGACCAACTCACGCAGGATGCGCGTCAGCGCCGACCACTGCACCACGTTCAGCCCGATCTCGCGTTCCAGCTTCATTTGCCAGTCCAGCTCGCAGCGCGCCACATTGAGCCGGTGGCTGATGTCGCGCTTCCACTCGCCCGCAGCCTGGGTCAGGCAGTGCGTGTGCGCGGCCAGGCCTCGCGTGAGCGTCTTGAGGTCCTGGATGGTGTGGCGGATGTACTCCTCGATCTCGGGCGTGGGGGCCTGGTACATCAGCGTGAGCAGGCGCGCACCGATGTCGTCATGCAGGTCCTGCGCGATGCGAAGTCGCTCCTCGCTGCGCCCCTGCTCGACCGCCTGGTCAAAGCTCAGCGCCCGCTGCAATTGCTCGACGATGCGTTGCGCCAAGGCGCAGTCGTCGCGGGTGAACAGGTGCTGGCCCCTGCGGGCGTGCTTGACCACCAGCACCGTTCGCCGAGCATGTGTGGAAGCGGTCAGGCTGGGCACTGGCACCAGCATCAGCCCGCCGTCCTGGTCCAGTGTCACCTGGCTCAACTGACCTTGGGCCACCATCACATCCAGCGGGTCGAAGAGGTCACGCATCAAGCGGGACATCGCTGGGCAAGCACTCTCGGGCTGCACTTCGATCTGCCGCGCAATGCGGTAGATCTGCTGGAAGACCTTCTCCATCGACAGGGAGTCGGGCCGGGGCAGCCTCGCCAGCAGCCAACGACGAAAGCTCAGGTACAGCCCCATCGACAGCATCAGAGAGATCGCCATCGACGCCAGTTGACCCATCGAGAACACCGCGACGAACAACAGGTCCAGGGATGCGGCGACCGTGCCCGAAGCGGCCAGCAGCATGAACTCCCGTTGTACCTGGCGCGTGCGCGAGAAATACGGTGCGATCAGCACCATCGAGGTCACGAAGGCCTGCCAGCCTGCCACGCCCCAAGTGCTGATTTCGAGGTTCAGGTCAGGGCGCTCGCGCGTGAGCCAGACGGCAAGGCTCAACAAGCTCCAGGTCAGTATGCCGATCATCAAAACACGGCGCATCAACAGGTGCAGGGGGGTGGGGCTGCGACCTTGCTCCGTGAACGTCACGCCGATGGCGCACAGGGCCAGGCCACCACACCCCAGTTGCAGCAGCCACCAACCCTGGGTGGCCGAAAGGCTGCCGTGCAATGCCCACATCGCCAAGGCGCTCAGCCAGGCCGCCGCCGCCTTGACCCCCCAGTTGGGGCCTGGCGTGGCGTTCAACAGCGCGATGTGGACCAGGCCCGCAGCGCCCAGCAGGTCGAACAGCGCGCGCAAGCTCGTGTCCAGGGTCAGCAGCCAGGTGGGGGTGAACAGGCCCAGGTTGCTTTCCAAGGCCATCAGCAGCAGGTTGCCTGCCTGGGTCACGGCGAGCAGGGCAAAGCCCCCGTATCGCCAATCCGCGTTGGACAGCAGCACCATCGCTCCCATCGAGGCCACCACCAGCGACAAGGCCGCCAGCACCCAGTAGACGGGTGTGATGCCCGCCCAGCCTCGGGGCGCGATCAGGATGGGCGCGTCGGGGTGCCCCTTGAGCTGCAGTCGCACCGCGACACCGCTTGGGCTCCAGTTGTCGAGGGCGTTGGACAGCCCCACGTGCCCAGCGATGAAACGCTGCAAACCATCCTCGTCTAGCAACCACCGACCACTGGGAAACAGGGCCAGCGGCGGGATCGGGGCCACGAGTGCGGGGTGCGCATCGGCCATGCCGCGATCGATGCCCAGGGCTTGCAGCGTCTTGCCCTCCAGCGGGCGCAGGGGAGGGTAGTCTGCGGTGTCCAGCCTCACCTCGCCCGTTGGCGTGACCGCGAGCGAGAAGGGAAACCGAGGCTGCCCCGCCAGCCAGTGCGCCAGCAGCAGCACGCCAGCCATCGCCACCACCACGATGGTGGCCATCGCCTTCAGGCGCCAGCCCACCCACCGTGGCTGGCTGAGTGGTTTCTGGAGAACGGCCTCCAGGCTGGGCCAGGCGTGAGTCGGGTCAGCGCCTGGTTCGCAGTTCTCGGCATCGGCCTCGCTTGCGATCAGGTGCGCTGACATGGTCAACCCAGGTCAGACCAGCCCTTGCTTGCTGGCAAGGACGGCAGCCTCGGCCCGGCTCGAGACGTTGAGCTTCTTGTAGATGGACTTGATGTGGTCATTCACCGTGAACCACTTGATGCCCATCAGCGCCGCGATCTCCTTGATCGTGAAGCCCTTGCTCAGGTAGGTCAGCACCTCGCTCTCACGGGGGGTGAGGCGTTCGTGTTCGCTGGCCACCAGCACCGTTGCCGACGCGGAGGAAGCTGCACCGGTGTGGTTGGCTGCAGGCGCGCCCGGCATGGGCTCGCCTGTGCGGAAGTGGGTCAGCAGCCTGCGCGCGATGGCAGGCGAGAGCGGCGGCTGGCCCCGCACGATCTTTTGCAGCTCCTCGACCAGCACCTCGAAGCGGTCTTCCTTGAGCAAGTAGCCATCTGCGCCACATTGCAATGCGGGAAACAGGTGCTCGTCGTCTGAGTACAGCGTGGTGACGATCCGCGTGGCTGGGTATTGCGAGAGCTCTGTGAGCAACTCCAGCCCACTGCCATCCGGCAACTCGAGGTCAACCAGGATCAGCTGGAACGGGTCGGCTTGCGGACTGGCACGCCCCCCTGCCGAATGGCCCAGGATGCGGCGCACCGCCTCCAGGTCGCCGGCTTCGGTGATGTCGCCGACGTCGCTGAAGCTCTCCCGCACCACGCGGCACAGGAAGCCCCGCGCAACCGGGTTGTCTTCAAGAATCAGTACCTTGACAGCCATGGACTCCTCCCGAGGCTGCTGGGTGCATTGGCCTGGGTTGATGATGCGCCCGAGAGTCGGGCATGAAGGGGGTCAGCCATTTGGGTGAACCGCATCCTTGGATTATCGGTCTCTATGGGGGGCTGCGTCACCCCTGTTGCACCCCGCTTGCATGTTTTGCGCCCACCTGTCGTTGCGCTCCTACAATGGTCGCATGCGAATCCTGATTGCCAACGATGACGGTTACCTGGCTCCCGGCATCGAAGCCCTGGTCAAAGCCTGCGAAGGCCTGGGGGTGGTGGACGTGTTTGCCCCAGAGCGCAACGCCTCGGGCACTTCCAATGCCTTGACCCTGCACCAGCCCCTGAGCCTGCACACGGCTGCCAATGGTTTTCGCTATGTCACGGGCACGCCGTCCGACAGCGTGCACCTGGCGCTCACCGCTGGCCTCATCCCCCAGCCTGACCTGGTGCTCTCGGGCATCAACAACGGTGCGAACATGGGCGATGACACCTTGTACTCCGGCACGGTTGCCGCCGCCACCGAAGGCCATCTGTTCGGCGTGCCTGCCATCGCCTTCTCCCTGGTTGAAAAGGGGTGGGAGCACCTGGATGTGGCCGCGCGGGTGGCCCGCCAGGTCATCGAGCAGGTGCTGGCGCGGCCCCCTGCGGCCAGGCCGTGGTTGCTCAACGTCAACATCCCGTCGCGCGCCGATGCCGACCAGGCCCCCTGGGAAATCACCCGCTTGGGCCGCCGACACGCCAGCTTCCCGGCGGTGCCGCAGCACAACCCTCGGGGCGACCTGTTCTACTGGATCGGCCCCGCAGGCGAGGCCCGCGAAGAGGGCGAAGGCACCGACTTCCATGCCATCCGCCAGGGGCGTGTGTCCATCACGCCGCTTCAGGTCGACATGACCGATCACCAGCGCCTGCCCCAATGGCAGCAGTGGGTGGGGCGCGCATGAGCCAGGGCCAGGCAGAGCGCAAGCCCAGGCGCTTTCCTTTGCAGCTGGACCAATTGCCGGCTGGGGCGGCCGCAGCCGCATCTGCCCGCTCGGGGCGCGAATTGCTGCGTCCTCAAGCGCCGCTTCAGCATGCCGTCGATGAGCGGCAGCGCCAGAGTCGCCCTCAGGGGGTGGGGCTCGATTCGGTGTCGGTTCGCCAGCGCATGGTGGCCCGCCTGGCTGCCGAGGGCATTGCCCACCCGGGCGTGCTGGACGCGTTCGCGCGCGTGCCTCGCCACCAGTTCGTTGACACCGCCCTGGTCAACCAGGCTTACGAAGACACCAGCCTGCCCATCGGCTTGGGGCAGACCATCTCCAAACCGTCCGTTGTGGCGACCATGATCCAGGCGCTGTGCGCGCGCCCGGGGTTGGCCGCCGACCCTGCGGTATTGGCCAGGCCACTGGGGGCCTGCCTGGAGGTGGGCACGGGCTGTGGCTACCAGGCGGCGCTGCTGGCGCTGCTGGCGCGACGGGTGGTCTCCATCGAGCGTTTGCGCGATTTGCACCTCAAGGCGCGCCAGCACCTCGATGGGCTGCGCACCTCGGTGCCGGGCATGCCTGACGTTCGCCTCGTCTACGGTGACGGCATGCTGGGCCATGCCCCGCAAGCCCCTTACGACACCATCATCGCCGCAGCGGGGGGCGCAGCCCTGCCTCAAGCTTGGCTCGACCAACTCGCCCCCGGAGGGCGCTTGGTGGCGCCGATGGAAGAAGCCGGTCGGGGGCAGGTGCTCACCATCGTCGACCGCCTGCCCGATGGCAGCTTGAAACACAGCCGGGCCGGGGCCGTTCTGTTCGTCCCCCTAAAATCCGGCATGACCTGACGGTGCCACCGGGTGTTTTTTGCACCTGGGGCCACAACCAAATGCCCATGAGACCTTCCATTCGCCTGGTCGCCGCGGCGGCCACCCTCCTCATCCTGGCCGGTTGCGCTTCGCCCGGTCGGCGTGCCCCGGTTGAAGACCAGGGGCGACCTGCTGGTGGCTCGTCCGCTTCATCTGCCAGTGCCCCCAAGGTGCTGCCGGGCGCCGAGAACGCCGGCAAGCCCGGTTACTACACCGTCAAGCCTGGCGACACGCTGATCCGCATCGCGCTGGAGTCGGGCCAGAACTGGCGCGACATCGCCAACTGGAACAGCCTGGAGAACCCCAACCTCATCGAGGTGGGACAGGTCGTGCGCGTGGTGCCACCGGCCAGCGAGGCGGCATCGGGCGTGGTGGTCAAGCCGCTGGGCACGCCGCGCGTCGAGCCGCGCCCGACGGCTGCCACCAACCCTGCCGCCGACCCGCGAACCCCGCCGGGCTCTCGGCCAGCCACCCCGGCTTCAGGCACCTCGGCGGCTTCGGCCAGCACCACGCCTGCGCCCGTTACACCGCCCCCCACCCAGCCATCTGAAGCTCGCGAAGGCGAGGAGCCCAACTGGGGTTGGCCAGCGGCAGGTCCGGTCCTGGCCAGTTTTGAAGAAGGTCGAAACAAGGGCCTGACCATCGGTGGCAAGGTCGGTGACCCCGTCGTGGCCGCTGCGGACGGCCGTGTTGTGTACGCTGGCTCCGGCCTGCGCGGCTATGGCAACCTGGTCATCGTCAAGCACAGCGCCGACTACCTCACGGCCTACGCTCACAACCAGGCCCTGCTGGTCAAGGAAGACCAGGCCGTCAAGCGGGGGCAGAAAATCGCCGAGATGGGCTCGACGGACGCCGAGCGGGTGCAGTTGCACTTCGAGATCCGCAAGAAGGGCAAGCCGCTGGATCCGGCGCGCCAGTTGCCTGCGCGCTGATCCGGTCTGCGGTGTGCGCTTCCCGCCTCTCAGAAGGCCGGGACACCAATGAGACAATCGGGGGATGACCGCTGCATCCCCCGTTTCGCACCCAGGCGCCGACGTGGCGCCCGCCCAAACCCCTGTTGACGAACCCATTGACGTGCCGCCCCACCTGGAGTGGCTGACCGTCGAGTCCCTGGACCTCGAAGCCCAGGGCGTGGCCCACCGTGCCAATGGCAAGGTGGTGTTCATCGAAGACGCGCTGCCCGGTGAAGAGGTGCGTGTCAGCGTCAGCCGTCGCAAGAACAACTGGGAGCAGGCCGCGCCTTCGGAGCGCCGCCGTGAAAGCTCTCAGCGAACCTCCCCGCGTTGCGTGCATTTCGGCCTGTGTGGTGGTTGCAAGATGCAGCACTTCCAGCCCGCAGCCCAGGTGGCCGTCAAGCAGCGTGTGCTCGAAGACAACCTCTGGCACCTGGGCAAGGTGCACGCCGAAACCTTGCTGCGCCCCATCGAGGGCCCGACCTGGGGCTACCGCTACCGGGCGCGCCTGTCGGTGCGCCACGTTGTCAAGAAGGGCACGGTGCTGGTCGGTTTCCACGAGCGCAAGTCGCGCTACGTGGCCGACATGAGCAGCTGCGAGGTGCTGCCCCCGCACGTCAGCCGCTTGCTGGTGCCTCTGCGCGCGCTCATTGGTTCGATGGACCAACGCGACCGACTGCCTCAGATCGAAGTTGCCGTGGGCACCGAGGTGACGGTGCTCGTGCTGCGCCACCTGGAAGCCTTGAGCGATGCCGACGTGGCCCGCTTGCGCGCCTTCGCGGCCGAGCACGGCCCGGTGGGCAGCGGTCAGCATACGCTGTCCTGGTGGCTGCAGCCCAAGGGGCCCGACACCGTGCACCCGCTGGACGACACCTTGCCCGGGCTCGACTACAACCTGCCCGAGTTCGGCGTCAACATGCCGTTTCGCCCGACCGACTTCACCCAGGTCAACCACGCCATCAACCAGGTGCTGGTGGGGCGCGCCTTGCGCCTGCTGGCCGTCCAGCGCGATGAGCGCGTGATCGACTGGTTCTGCGGCCTGGGTAACTTCACGCTGCCGCTGGCCACCCAGGCTCGCGAGGTGCTGGGCATCGAGGGCAGCGAGGCCCTGGTGGCCCGCTCGCGCGAGAACGCCGCGCACAACGGGGTGGCCGAGCGCACCTCGTTCGTGGCTCGCAACCTGTTCGAGATCACCCCGCAGGAGCTGGCCAGCTACGGTCAGTCCGACAAGTGGCTGGTTGACCCGCCGCGCGAAGGCGCGTTCGCCTTGGCCAAGGCACTGGCCGACCTGCATCAGGATCCGAGCCTGGTGCCTGGCTGGGTGCCGCCGCGTCGCATCGTCTACGTGAGCTGCAACCCCGCCACCCTGGCGCGCGATGCAGGCTTGCTGGTTCACCAGGCTGGGTACCGTTGCGTGTCGGCCGGAGCGGTCAACATGTTCCCGCACACCGCTCACGTCGAGAGCATGGCGGTGTTCGAGTTGGCTGAACAGGTCAGCTGATCCGGTAGCAGGCCGCTCGCTTCAGGCAGCTTTGGTCGCGGCGCTATTGAGTGGCAGCTCGGCGTGCACCACCCGGTTGCGTCCTGCGGCTTTGGCTGCGTACAGCGCCCTGTCGGCGCGGTCGATGGTGCGCGTGAGCGTTTCGTCGCGCAGATGGTTGCCCACGCCGGCCGAAAAGGTCACGCGCAGCGAAGCGTCGGCTTCGGTCACGCAGGTTTGTGCCAGCGAGGCCTGGATGCGCAGCAGCACGCGCTCGGCGGTGTCCTCGTCCGTGTCGGTGAACATGACCAGGAACTCTTCGCCACCCCAGCGGGCGACGATGTCGGTTTCTCGCAGGCCCGCCGCGATGGTGCCTGCCACCCGGGCCAGCACCTCGTCGCCAGCGACGTGCCCCAGGCGGTCGTTGACACGCTTGAAGTGATCGATGTCGATCATCGCCAGGCAAAAGCCGCGACCCGAGCGCACGGTGCGGTGCTTTTCGGTGTGCATCAACTCCTGCATGCGACGCCGGTTGATCAGGCCGGTGAGCTCGTCGTGCGTGGCCAGGTCGCGGATGCGGTCCAAGGCCTCGGCGAGCTCATGCTGGCGCACCTGGGCTTGTCTGCGCAACTGGTGCATCTGGTGGATCAGCAGGCTCACGGTGGACAAAGCCAGCAGCAACACGCAGGCGTAGACGAGCTGCATGGCCGCTGCGTTGAGCTCGGCCCTGGCCTCCCAGGCCACGCAGGCCATGGCCGAGCCGAAAGACAACCCGGCGAGCACGCAGGCGCGAAACAGCTGCCTGGGTGTGTTGGTGAACATGCTGAACAGCAGGATCACCATCAGCAGGAGGAGGGCGAGCGGTCGACCGGGCCCGCCGATCAGGTAACCCCATGCCAGGAAGAGGATGACGGACGAGCCCTGCCACTCCGTCAGGGCCGGGTCGCTGAAACGCTGGTTCAGACCTGAGCGCATCAGCGCATAAAACACGCCCGTGGTGACCAGAGCAGTCAGCGTCAGCCAGCGGCAGGCTTGTGCATCGATCAGGCCCAGGGACGCGCCGACGTTCAACGCCAGCACGCCTGCGGCGCAATTGGCCACCCCGACCAGGAAGCGCCGGCCGATGTGCTTTTGGTCCACGTTGCTCGACAAAACCAGGTCGGACAGCCAGTTCATGCGCACCCAGCGCGGCAGCCAGCGCAGGCGCAGGTTCAGCAGCCTGGCCGTGGCGACGGCAGAGGCGGCCACGGCCAAGCCGATCAGCGTGAGCAGCAGGGTGGCTTGCAGGGTGAAAGAAATGTTGCCCGTGGACATGGGCTCGATTGTCCGATGTGCGCCGCGCTTGCACCCACCCGCCAGTGGACGAAGGGCGCCGTGTGGTGCCAATTCTTCCCTCTGCCCGCCCCCCTTTCTGTGGGGTGGGGCACGTCAAGCTGCCCAAAAAAACAGCCGGGAGGACCCGGCTGTGTGAGGGGAGGGGGCTCAGGCGCCGCTCAGAGCACTTCCGAAGCGAAGTCCGCCAGGCGAGAGCGCTCGCCGCGCGCCAGCGTGACGTGCCCGCTGTGCGGCCAGCCCTTGAACTTGTCCACCGCGAAGGTCAGGCCCGACGAGCCTTCCGTCAGGTAGGGCGTGTCGATCTGCGCCAGGTTGCCCAGGCAGATGATCTTGGTGCCCGGGCCTGCACGCGTGATCAGCGTCTTCATCTGCTTGGGCGTGAGGTTCTGCGCCTCGTCGATGATCAGGAACTTGTTCAGGAAGGTGCGCCCGCGCATGAAGTTCATGCTCTTGATCTTGATCTTGCTGCGCACCAGCTCATTGGTGGCGGCACGGCCCCACTCGCCGGCCGAGGTGTCGCCACGGGCCAGCACCTCCAGGTTGTCGTCGAGCGCGCCCATCCAGGGCGACATCTTTTCCTCTTCGGTGCCGGGCAGGAAACCGATGTCCTCGCCCACCGGCACCGTCACACGCGTGACGATGATCTCGGTGTAGCGGCGCTCGTCAAGCACCTGCGACAGCGCGGCGGCCAGGGTCATCAGCGTCTTGCCGGTGCCGGCCGAGCCGGTCAGCGTCACGAAGTCGCATTCCGGGTCCATCAGCAGGTTCAGGCCGAAGTTCTGCTCGCGGTTGCGCGCGGCCACGCCCCACACCGCGTTCTTCTGGTGGGTGTAGTCCTTGACGGTGCGCAGCACGGCCGTCTTGCCCGTGATCTCGGTGACCTTGCCGTACCAGGGCGCGGCGCCCGGGGTTTCCAGGTAGACGAACTGGTTGACCATCAGCACGGGCACCATCGGGCCGCTGACGCGGTAACAGGTGGTGCCGCCTTGTTGCCAACTCTCCATGCCCTTGGCGTGGCGCTCCCAGAAATCAGCCGGCAGCGAGAGCACGCCGGTGTAGAGCAGGTCGCCGTCTTCGAGCGTTTTGTCGTTGAAGTAGTCCTCGGCGGGCAGGCCCATGGCGCGGGCCTTGATGCGCATGTTGATGTCCTTGGACACCAGCACGACTTCGCGCTCAGGTTGCTCCTTGCGAAGTGCCTGCACCACGCCCAGGATCTGGTTGTCGGCTTTGCCTTGCGGCAGGCCCATGGGCAGCTCGATGGTGATGCCCGTGGTCTGGAAATAGAGCTTGCCGCCAGCGCCGGCGTGGCCGGTTTTGTTCAGCGGGATGCCGGAGGCCGGGTCCATCTGCTGGCGGTTGCTCATGTCGGCGGCCAGCGAGTCGAGGTCACGGCTGACCTGGCGGGCGTTGCGCGCCACCTCGGTCATGCCCTTCTTGTGACCATCGAGCTCTTCGAGCGTGATCATGGGCAGGTAGACGTCGTGCTCGTCGAATCGGAACAGCGACATCGGGTCGTGCAGCAGCACGTTGGTGTCGAGCACGAACAGCTTGGTCGGGCCATCGCCCACCGGGCGACGCCGACGCGGGGTGTGGCTGGCGGCGGTGCGGCTGATGGCGGGTGGCGCGGAGCGCTGAGAAGCGGGCGATTCTGCCGGGCTCTTTTCGGCCACGATGGCTGGTGCCACCAAGGCAGGAGCGGGAGCGGCGACGCTGGTTTTTTTCGGGCGCGCCTTGGGTTTGGGTGCGGCCTCGAGTTGGGTCTGCACGATGGGCTCCAGCGTGGGCTGGTTGGCCGCGTCGGCACGTCCGCTTGCGGTTTTGGCGGCTCGGGCGGTGGGGGTGCGAGAGGCCTTGGGCTGGGCGCTGTAGTCGTCAGCGCTCAGCATGTCGGCGCGTTTGGTCGGCGGCTTGGGCAGTGGCATGGTTCAGGCTGGGGTGACGGAAAACAAAAAGGCCGCACAGGGTGGTGTGCGGCCTTGCGGCGTGTCAGCGGGCGAGGCACCGTGTCGGCACGGGCTCTGGCGCTGTGTCATGTCGGGACTGAAACCAATCAGGCTCGGGGGCATGAACTCATTATGCACACTCCGGCCTGCGCGCAAGCAAGGGATTGGAGGTGTGTGCGCAGCGCCACGCCACGGGGTGAAATGGCGCTGTCGTTCAGGCCTGAGGGGAGATCAGGCGGCTTCCTGCTTGAGGCCTTGCACGGCCTTGAGCACGTCTTCAACGTGGCCTGCGACCTTGATGCCGCGCCATTCTTCGCGCAGCACGCCGTCAGGGCCGATCAGGAAGGTGGAGCGCTCGATGCCCTTGACCTTCTTGCCGTACATGATCTTGTTCTTGACCACACCGAACATGTGGCAGAGCTTTTCTTCGGTGTCGGCGATCAGCTCGAAGGGCAGATCGAGGTTCTGCTTGAACTTGTCATGCGAGGCCAGGTTGTCGCGCGAGACACCGAAAACGACGGCGCCAGCTTTCGCGAACTCCTTGTGCAGGTCACGGAACTGCATGGCCTCGGTCGTGCAACCGGGGGTGTGGTCCTTCGGGTAGAAGTACAGCACGACGGTCTGACCAACGAAGCCTGGGGGGGTGAACTTCACGCCACCCGTGGCGATCGCTTCAAAGTCCGGCAACGGTTTGTTGAGAGCGGGAGTCATGTGATGAAAATCAGCAGCCTGCGTGAATAACCGTTGATTATAAATGCTTCGCAAAGGCCACCCGATCCGGGGGTGTGAAGCAGTGTGAAGCGCGCGGAATTGGTGCGCGGACGGGGGCGTCAGTCACCGATGAGCAATGCCGCCATCACCTGTCTGCCTTCACCCACCAGGATGTTGTAGGTGCGGCACGCTGCTGCGGTGTCCATGGTCTCGACGCCGATGCGCGCGGCCATGAGGTGGCGCATCAGCGCTGGTTTGACGAAGCGCAGGGTGGGGCCGGTGCCCAGGATCAAGACTTCGGGCCGAGCTTCGAGGATGACTTGGAAATCGGCTTCGCTCAGGGTGTCGAGCGAGTTCACGGGCCAGTCGCACAGCTCTCCGGTGGGGGGCACCAGGATGCTGCGCGTGTGCACCTGTCCGTTCACCGACACGCTGGTGCGGGTGTAGGCGTGGATGACGTTGACGCCTTCGGCGCGGTCTGGCTGAAATTTCATGGTGCGAATGTGCGTTCGGCGAGCCTGCGCACCTGGAGGGGGTCGGCACGCTGATGGGGCGTTTGCCCAGGCGGGTGTGGTTAAATTCTAGCTTTCCCTCGGTTTCCCCTCACCTTGCCCGCCCACCGGAGAACGTTTTGAAGCCCATCGTCAAGTCCAGCAAACTCGCCAATGTCTGTTACGACATCCGTGGGCCCGTGCTGGAGAAGGCGCGCCAGATGGAAGAGGACGGGCACAAGATCATCAAGCTCAACATCGGCAACCTGGCCGTGTTCGGGCTGGAGCCGCCAGACGAGATCGTGCAGGACATGATCCGCAACCTCTCGGGCGCCGCGGGCTACACCGACAGCAAGGGCTTGTTTGCGCCGCGCAAGTCGGTGGTGCATTACTGCCAGGAAAAGGGCATCAAGGGCGTGACGGTGGACGACGTCTACCTGGGCAATGGCGCCTCCGAGCTCATCGTCATGGCGATCAACGCGTTGTGCAACGAGGACGACGAGGTCCTGCTGCCGGCGCCTGACTACCCGCTCTACACCGCCGCCGTGTCGCTCTCGGGCGGTCGCCCGGTGCACTACATCTGCGACGAGCAGCAGGAGTGGTACCCCGACATCGCCGACATCCGCGCCAAGATCACGCCGCGCACCCGCGCCATCGTGGTCATCAACCCGAACAACCCGACCGGCGCGCTCTACCCCGAGAGCCTGCTCAAGGAGATCATCGAAGTTGCGCGCGAGCACCAGCTCATCATCCTGGCCGACGAGATCTACGACAAGACGCTGTTCGACGGCAACGAGCACACCTCGATCGCCTCGCTGGCCGACGACGTGCTCTGCCTGACCTTCAACGGCCTGAGCAAGAACTACCGCTCCTGCGGCTACCGCGCCGGCTGGATGGTGGTGTCGGGCGAGAAGCGCCACGCGCGTGATTACATCGAGGGCCTGAACATGCTGGCCTCGATGCGCCTGTGTGCCAACACGCCGGGCCAGCTGGCCATCCAGACGGCTTTGGGCGGTTACCAAAGCATCAAGGACCTGGTGCAGCCGGGCGGGCGCCTGTGCAAACAGCGCGACCTGGCTTACGAGCTGCTGAACCAGATCCCGGGTGTGAGCGTGGTCAAGCCCAAGGGTGCGTTGTACATGTTCCCCAAGCTGGACCCCAAGATGTACCCCATCGCCGATGACCAGCAGTTTGCTTACGAGTTGCTGGCCGAAGAGAAGGTGCTGATCGTGCAGGGCACCGGTTTCAACTGGCCCCAGCCTGACCACTTCCGCCTGGTGTTCCTGCCCAACAGCGACGACCTGGCAGACGCCATCGGTCGCATTGCGCGGTTCCTGGACGGCTATCGCAAGCGCCACGCCTGAGCCTGCTTCTTTCCTGATTTGAAACTCGCGGGCGGCCCACGAGGCCACCCGCAGCGAACCTTAGAAAACACCATGAGCCAAGAACAACTGCGCCCCGTGCGCGTCGGCCTGCTGGGCATCGGCACCGTCGGCGGCGGCACCTTCACCGTCCTGCAGCGCAACCAGGAAGAGATCCGCCGCCGCGCTGGCCGCGGCATCGAGATCGCCATGGTGGCCGACCTCAACACCGAGCTGGCCAAGAAGGTCGTGGGCGACGCCGCCCAGATCGTCGCCGACGCCCGCGCCGTGATCGCCAACCCGGACATCGACGTGGTGGTCGAGCTCATTGGGGGCTATGGCATCGCCAAGGCCCTGGTGCTCGAGGCCATCGCCGCAGGCAAGCACGTGGTCACGGCCAACAAGGCCCTGCTGGCCGTGCATGGCACCGAGATCTTCGCCGCCGCCCGCGAAAAGGGCGTGATCGTGGCGTTCGAAGCGGCCGTGGCCGGTGGCATCCCCATCATCAAGGCGCTGCGCGAAGGCCTGACGGCCAACCAGGTGCAGTGGGTGGCCGGCATCATCAACGGCACCACCAACTTCATCTTGTCCGAGATGCGCGACAAGGGCCTGGACTTCGACGTGGTTCTCAAAGAAGCGCAGCGCCTGGGTTACGCCGAGGCCGACCCGACCTTCGACATCGAGGGTGTGGACGCCGCGCACAAGGCCACGCTGCTGAGCGCCATCGCGTTCGGCATCCCGGTGCAGTTCGACAAGGCCCACGTGGAAGGCATCACCAAGCTGTCGGCCACGGACATCAAGTACGCCGAGCAGCTGGGCTACCGCATCAAGCTGCTGGGCATCGCGCGTCGCCGTGACAATGGCGTCGAGCTGCGCACCCACCCGACCCTGGTGCCGATGAAGCGCCTGATTGCCAACGTCGAAGGCGCGATGAACGCCGTGCTGGTGCAGGGCGACGCCGTGGGCACGACCATGTACTACGGCAAGGGCGCCGGCTCCGAACCCACCGCTTCGGCCGTGGTGGCCGACCTGGTGGACATCGCTCGCCTGATCGATGCTTCGCCCGAGGCGCGCGTGCCTTCTCTGGCGTTCCAGCCGGATGCGATGTCCACATTGCCCATCCTGCCCCTGGATCAAGTCGTCACTTCCTTCTACCTGCGCCTGCGCGTGGCCGACAAGGCCGGCGTGCTGGCCAAGATCACCGGCATCCTGGCTGACAAGGGCATCAGCATCGACGCGGTCATCCAGCGCGAGGCCGACGAGGTCAGCGAAGGCAGCCAGACCGACCTGATCATCCTGACCCATGAGACGAGCGAAGGTGGCATGAACCAGGCCATCGCCGCGATGCAGGCGCTGCCCACGGTGCTGGCCCCCATCGTCAAGCTGCGCAAGGAAGAGTTGGCATGAAATACATCTCCACCCGTGGCGATCAAGCGCAGCGCGGCTTCTCCGAGATCCTGCTCGAAGGCCTGGCGCCGGACGGTGGCCTGTACCTGCCGGTGTCCTACCCGAAGGTGGACGACGCCACGCTCACCAAGTGGCGCGGTTTGCCCTACGCCGAGTTGGCTTTCGAGATCCTGTCGCTGTACATCGACGACATCCCGAAGGCCGACCTGAAGGCGCTGGCCGCCAAGACGTACACGCAAGAGGTCTACGGTTTCCCCGAGATCACGCCGCTCAAGCACCTGGAGCCGGGCCTGTGCCTGGAGGCCCTGTCCAATGGCCCGACGCTGGCCTTCAAGGACATGGCCATGCAGCTGCTGGGCAACCTGTTCGAGTACGAACTGGGCCGCCGTGGCGAGCAGCTCAACATCCTGGGCGCCACCTCGGGCGACACCGGCAGCGCGGCCGAGTACGCCATGCGTGGCAAGAAGGGCGTGCGCGTGTTCATGCTCAGCCCGCACGGCCGCATGAGCCCCTTCCAGCAGGCGCAGATGTTCAGCCTGCAGGACCCCAACATCCACAACATCGCCGTCGAAGGCGTGTTCGACGACTGCCAGGACATCGTCAAGGCCTGCTCGAACGACCTGGAGTTCAAGCGCCAGTACAAGATCGGCACGGTCAATTCCATCAACTGGGCGCGCCTGCTGGCCCAGGTGGTCTACTACTTCGCCGGCTACTTCTACGCCACCAAGTCGAATGCCGAGAAGGTGTCCTTCACGGTGCCGTCGGGCAACTTCGGCAACGTCTGTGCCGGCCACGTCGCCCGCATGATGGGCCTGCCCGTTGACCAGCTCGTGGTCGCCACCAACGAGAACAACGTGCTCGACGAGTTTTTCCGCACCGGCACCTATCGCGTGCGTGGCTCGGCGGAAACGTACGAGACCTCGTCGCCCTCGATGGACATCTCCAAGGCCTCGAACTTCGAGCGCTTCGTGTTCGACCTGCTGGGCCGCGACGGCGCCGCCTGCAAGGCCCTGTTCAAGGACGCGGTCGAGAAGCAGGGCGGCTTCACGCTGCCGGCGGACGTGTTCGCCAAGGTGCAAGGCTACGGTTTTGTCTCTGGCACCAGCTCGCACGCCGACCGCCTGGTCACCATCCGCGAGGCCTTCGAGAAGGACGGCACGCTGATCGACACCCACACGGCCGACGGCCTGAAGGTGGCCAAGGAGCACATGAAGCCCGGCGTGACCATGATCGTGCTGGAGACGGCCTTGCCGTGCAAGTTCGAAGAGACCATCGTCGAGGCCACCGGCCAGCGTCCGGCCCGCCCGTTCTGGATCAAGGGCCTCGAGGGCATGGAAGCGTTGCCCAAGCGCTTCGTGGTGAGCCCCAATGAGACCCAGTGGGTCAAGGACTACGTCATCCAGCACTGCCAGGACTGACGGCGGGGCATGGCCCCTTCCTGCGCATCAAGCCTGCTCTGGCGAGCAGGCTTTTTTCATGGTGTCGGCGCGGCTCAAGCGCGCTCGAACAGCACGTTGTTCTCGAGGTGGATGTGTGCCATCAGGTCCTCGCGCAGGGTCTGCAGGCCCAGGTAAAGCGCGCGCCAGGTGTTGCAGGCGCCGCGGGGCAGGGTGATGCCGTGGGTCAGCGCTTCGAGCTTGGCGAGCTCTTGCCCGTGGTGGTCGTGCTCCATGCGCATCACGTGCACGGGCGGCAGGCTGGGGTGACCCATGCCACGCTTGTAGATCGGGAAGAGCACCATCTCTTCCTTCTGCATGTGGCTCTCCAGCTCCTGCTGCATGTTCTCCAGGTGATCGGCCAGGCCAAGCGGGCACTCGGGTCGGTCGCCGTGCACATGCTCCACACGGCGGGCCAGGCGGATCAGCTCGGGCAGTTGCTCGCGGTGGCGGGCGTGGTAGCGCGCCAGGATGTGATCGACCAGGTCTGGCGTGGCAGCTTCCGTCCAGTCCACGACCTCGTCGGCGCCGTCTTGCAGGGCGTCGAGCAGGGCGGCGATCTGCGATGCGTCCAGGCCGGCCTTGTCCGCGGCGGTCTGCAGGGTTTGCTTGCCACCGCAGCAGAAGTCGAGGTGGTGGGCGTGAAAGACGCGGGTGGCTCCAGGGATGGTGCGTGCCAGCAGGCCCAGGGATTGTTCGGCGTGGCTCATGGTGGGCTCCTTTTGAAAGTGGGTGACAAGGTTTGACTTGCCTGTGACAGTGCAAACCACAGTCCAGCTCATGGCGCCTTTCGAATCAAGCACTTGCAGAATGTGTGGGTAAAATAAACCCATATTGGGTGGGTGCTAATGACCGTTAATAAGGTGGAAAAAACCCTGATTGATCACATGGCATTGGCCGACCTGACGGTGAGCCTGCCCCGCGCGGTGCGCTTGCAAAGGCTGGTTGGCCAGCTCAAGGCACGCTTTGGTTGCGAGGCCGTGGTGCTGCTGCAGGAAGAAGACGAGGCGCTGCGCCCGGTGGCTGCCGAAGGGCTCAGTCGCGAGGCACTGGGTCGGGCCTTCGAGGTGGCGCAGCACCCGCGTCTGTCGACCATCCTGCTCAGCCGCGAGGCGGTGCACTTCGAGCACGCCAGCACCTTGCCCGACCCCTACGACGGCCTGGTCGAAGGCATGGCAGGCCACCCACTGCCAGTGCACGACTGCATGGGGGCGAGCGTGCACATCGACGGCCGACGATGGGGCGTGCTCACGCTCGACGCCTTGCAGCCCGGCACCTTTGACACCGCCGCACGCGAAGCACTGCGGGTCTGCCTGCCTTGGGTGGGTGCGGCGGTGCGTGTGAGCCTGCTTGAGCAGGAGGTGCAGGTGCTGCGGCAGGCGAGGGTGATGGCATCGGGCGTCTCGGATGCCCCCATGCCCGGCGTGCGCACTGGCATCATTGGCCACAGCTCTGCCCTGCAGCGGGTGCTGCATGAGGTCGACGTGGTCGCGCAATCCGACCTGCCGGTTTTGCTGATGGGCGAGACGGGCACGGGCAAGGAACTGTTCGCGCAGCGCGTGCACGAGCGCTCGGTCCGGGCCAAGGCGCCGATGGTGCACGTCAACTGCGCGGCGCTGCCCGAGTCGCTGGCCGAGAGCGAGTTGTTTGGCCACGTGCGTGGCGCGTTCTCGGGTGCGACGACAGACCGGGCCGGGCGCTTCGAGGCGGCGCGTGGCGGCACCATCTTCCTGGACGAGGTGGGCGAGTTGCCGTTGAGCATCCAGGCCAAGCTGCTGCGCACCTTGCAAAACGGCGAGGTGCAGCGCCTGGGCGCCGACAAGCCCCTGAAGGTGGACGTGCGCGTGGTGGCCGCCACCAACCGTGCCTTGAAGGACGCGGTGAGCCAGGGCGTATTTCGGGCCGACTTGTATCACCGGCTGTCCGTCTACCCCGTGCACGTGCCACCCCTGCGCGAGCGCGGCGACGACGTGCTGCTGCTGGCAGGGCATTTCCTGGAGGTCAACCGGGCTCGGCTGGGTTTGCGCAGCTTGCGGCTGGATGGCGGTGCGGAAGCCGCGCTGCTGCGCTATGGCTGGCCCGGCAACGTGCGCGAGCTGGAGCACGTGATGGGCCGTGCTGCGCTCAAGCTGCTAAGCCGGGGCGTGAACCGGCGCGACATCGTGACCTTGACGGAGGACCTGCTGGACCTGGAAGAGGCGCCAGGTGCGAGCCTGAATGGGCCATTGGGGCAAGCTGACCCTTTGAGCGCGGCCGATGCCGGGCCGGGCATGGCGGGCTTGCGCGAGCAGGTGGTGCAGTTCGAGCGCGGGCTGGTGCGCCAGGTCCTGCAGGCCGCTGGTGGCAACTGGGCCGAAGCGGCCCGCTGGCTGGGCATCGACGCGAGCAACCTGCACAAGCTGGCCAAGCGCCTGGGGGTGAAGTGATGGCGGACTTGCTTTCACTTTCAGGTTGACGACCATCAAAACCCTGCCAGCAGCATGCCGAAACACTGCCCCTGGTGTCTGGTGCTCATGCCAGCCACTAGATGTGTGGAGACCGCATGCCGACCAGCGCCAGCCAGCCCGCCGCCAACGACCCCCGCGCCATGCCCGTGGCCGTCTTCAAACGCAACGGCGGCACGGCTGGCTTCCAGCCTGAGCGCATCGCGCGGGCCATCGCTGCCGCAGGCGATGCCAGCAAGGCCTTCGATGTCGACGAAGCCTGGCGCCTGACCGATGCCGTCATCCAGCGCATGAGCGTGCGCGTGCCCACGGTCGAGCAGGTGCAGGACGTGGTCGAGCAGGTGCTGCTCGATGCCGGCCACACCCAGGCCGCGCGCGCCTACATTGTCTACCGCGAGCAGCACCGCGCGCTGCGCGAAGACCGGCGCACCGCGGTCGATGTCGAGCGCTCGGTCAACGAGTACTTGCACCGGCAGGACTGGCGGGTCCACGCCAACGCCAACCAGGGCTACTCGCTGGGCGGGCTCATCCTCAATGTGTCGGGCAAGGTGATCGCCAACTACTGGCTCAGCCACGTCTACCCGCCGCAGGTGGGCCAGGCGCACCGCGACGCCGACTTCCACATCCACGATCTCGACATGCTCTCGGGCTACTGCGCGGGCTGGTCGCTGCGCACGCTGCTGCACGAAGGCCTCAACGGCGTGCCGGGCAAGGTGGAGGCCGGGCCGCCCAAGCACCTGTCGTCGGCCGTGGGGCAGATCGTCAACTTCCTGGGCACGCTGCAGAACGAGTGGGCGGGGGCGCAGGCCTTCAGCTCCTTCGACACCTACCTGGCGCCCTACATCCGCAAAGATGCCTTGAAGTTCGAGCAGGTGCGCCAGTGCCTGCAGGAGTTGATCTACAACCTCAACGTGCCTTCGCGCTGGGGCACGCAGACGCCCTTCACCAACCTGACCTTCGACTGGGTCTGCCCCGAAGACCTGCGCGAGCAGGTGCCGGTCATCGGTGGCTTGGAGATGCCCTTCGCCTATGGCGACCTGCAGGCCGAGATGGACATGATCAACCGCGCCTACATCGACGTCATGATGGCGGGCGATGCGCGCGGCAGGGCCTTCACCTTCCCCATCCCGACCTACAACATCACCAAAGACTTCGACTGGGCACACCCCAACACCGAGGCCCTGTTCGAGATGACGGCCAAGTACGGCCTGCCGTACTTCCAGAATTTCGTGAACTCGGAGTTGCAGCCGCACATGATCCGCTCGATGTGCTGCCGCCTGCAACTCGATTTGCGCGAGCTGCTCAAGCGTGGCAACGGCCTGTTCGGCTCGGCGGAGCAGACGGGATCGCTCGGTGTGGTGACGCTGAACTGCGCGCGGCTGGGCCACCTGCACGCGGGCGACGAGCCGGGTCTGCTGGCCCGCACCGATCACTTGCTGAAACTGGCCAACCAGAGCCTGGAGATCAAGCGCAAGGTGATCCAGGGGCACATGGACGCGGGACTCTTTCCCTACACCAAGCGCTACCTGGGCACGCTGCGCAACCACTTCTCGACCGTGGGTGTCAACGGCATCAACGAGATGATCCGCAACTTCACGCAGGGTCTCGAAGACATCACCACGCCCTGGGGCGAGGCCTTCGCGCTGCGCTACCTCGACCACATTCGCCTGCGCATCACGGCCATGCAGGAGGCCACGGGCCACCTCTACAACCTGGAGGCCACGCCGGCCGAGGGCACGACCTACCGCTTCGCCAAGGAAGACCGTTCGCGCTTCCCCGGCATTTTGCAGGCGGGCACGCTGGATGAGCCGTACTACACGAACTCGTCGCAGCTGCCGGTGGGCTTTTGCGACGATCCCTTCGACGCCTTGGCTCGGCAAGAGGCCCTGCAGCGCAAGTACACGGGCGGCACGGTGCTGCACCTGTACCTGGGCGAGCGGGTGTCGTCGGCACAGGCATGCAAGAGCCTGGTTCGGCGCGCGCTGGAGCGCTTCAGGCTGCCCTACATCACCATCACGCCCACGTTCTCGATCTGCCCGACGCACGGCTACCTGGCTGGTGAACATGCCTTCTGCCCGCGTTGCGATGAAGAAGCCCTGGCCAGGCGCCAGGCTTCGGGCAGCGAGGTCGTGCCCAACCCCGTTTGATCAACCTGCCCGAAGGAGGCTCCATGACCTGCACCGCACGCACCCCAGACGCACCTCACCCCTTGCTGGCCGAACACGAGCGCCAGCGCTGCGAGGTCTGGACCCGGGTGATGGGCTATCACCGACCCATGGCCTCGTTCAACGTGGGCAAGAAGGGGGAGTTCCATGAACGAGAGTACTTCGTCGAGCCTGGCCGGTCCGATCGAGCTGCCGCCGACCGAATCGAAGATCACGTTCAGACCTGCGCAAGCTGAGCACCGCCTGATCCCGCCCCTGGACGTCGGGGGTTTCACGCCGCTGAGCACCACCGACTGGCCAGGCCAACTGGCCGCGGTGGTGTTCGTTCAGGGCTGCCCCTGGCGTTGCCACTACTGCCACAACCCCTCGCTGCAACCGCGCGAGGTGGGCTGCGGCCGTGGCACCCACACCTGGGACAGGTTGCTGGGCACCTTGCAGCAACGCCAGGGGCTGCTCGACGGCGTGGTGTTCAGTGGTGGCGAGCCCACGCTGGACGCCGCGCTGGAGCGCGCCATGCAGGAGGTGCGTGCGCTGGGCTTTGAGGTGGGGTTGCACACAGCCGGGCTGTACCCGCAGCGGCTGTCCAAGGTCCTGCCCCTGGTCGACTGGGTGGCGCTGGACATCAAGACCGAGTTCGAGGACTACAAGGCCGTCACCTCGGTGCCGCGCAGCGGCGAGCCGGTTCAAGAGAGCCTGGCCCTGGTGCTGGCCAGCGGCAAGGCGCATGAGCTACGCACCACCTGGCACCCCGACTTGATCTCTGACGCTGCTCTGATGCGCATGGCGCGCATGCTCAAGGCCGCTGGCGCGCAGCACTGGGTGCTGCAAGGCTACCGGGCCACGCCCGTGACAGAGGCCACGCTGGGTTCGGGTGAGCGCACGCCGCCCGATGAGCTGGTGGCGCGTCTGAGCCACATCGGGCCCCAGCTCAGTGTGCGTTGAGGATCAACGCCGTTGAGCCAGTCGATCGGGTGCCAGCAGGCGGATGGTGCGCTGCTGCATGTGGATCAGCCCTTCGGTCTGCAGCTCCCGCAGCACACGGGAGAAGTGTTCGGGCGTGATCGACAACAATGAGGCCACGACGCCCTTGCTGACGGGCAGCACGACAACGCGATCGCTGCCGGTGCCATCGGGTGCGTTGGGCAGGCCATCGCTCAGATCGTCGGTCTGCTCGGCCAGGGCGGGCAGGTGCAGCAGGTAATCGCACACGCGCTGTGCGGCGCTACACAGCGAGGTGGTCTCGATCTCGCGCATCATGCGGTGCACCTGTCGCACGGCATCGTCGAGCAGACGAGTGGCCATCTCGCTGTCGAGGTGGAGTTCGTTGCGCAGCACCTCGTGTGGCACGACGAGCACGGCGGTATCGCCCAGGGCGCGCGCATGGTGCGCATGGGGCCCGGTGCGAACGGGGTGCGTGCCAGGCAGGGTATGACCCCGGCTCACCACGTCGATGACCTTTTCATGGCCATCGCTGGCGCGGGCGTAAACCTTGACGCAGCCGTCCAGCACGGCGTGCAGCCCATCGCAAGCCTGGCCGGCGTTGAACACTGTGTCACCGCGCTGAAACGTGTGGAGTTGGCTGTGCTGAAAGAGGTGAAGCAGGTGCGGTTTGTCGAGAGTGGCGAAGACCGGGTTTTCTGCCAGCCTGGCCAGTGCTCGCGCGGGTTGCATGGGCATGTGAGCGTCCCTTTGTTCATCCGTTCGCATCATTTTTGGAACCCGACGTGGACATGGTTTTGATGGCGCACAAGGTCGATCGCGACGCGGCCTCAAAGGCCGCCCAGGCGTTCATCGATCTCGTTGAAGATCGACTGTTCGTCTGCGGGTGAATCCTCTGGGGCATCGTGATACGGCCCGGTGCCGCTGTGCTCTGACTGCGATGCAGGCAGGAACTGGCCCGTTCTCACATCGAAGACGTGCACCTCGCCGTCTTCGATCACGTAGTGCCAGCCATGCAGCGTGACCTCGCGCTTTTCAACGCGCTGGCGCACCATGGGGTAGTCCATCAGGCGTTCGAGCTGCAGCACCACTGCGCGTTGCTCCGTGCGGCGCAAGGCTTCTGGCGTGACCTGAACGGGCAGGGTGGCTTCGCGGGCCATGTCCAGCCAGCCGCGCAGGTTCTTGGCCTGCTCGGGCACCTCTTCATACAAGGCCTTCATGGCACCGCAATGCGAGTGACCGCAGACCACGATGCGCGAGACCTTGAGGTTGAGCATCGCGAACTCGATGGCGGCAGCCGTGCCGTGCAGGCCATGCAGGCCGTCGTAGGGTGGCACCAGCGCGCCCACGTTGCGCACGATGAAGAGTTCGCCGGGGCCGGCGCCGGTCAGCAGGTAGGGCACCAGCCGCGAATCGGAGCAGCCGATGAACAGCGTCGTCGGGTGCTGACCATCGGTCACCAGGCTCTGAAACCGCGACTGGTGTTGCGGGAAGAAGTCGGTGTGGAAGTGCCTCAGCCTTTGCAGGAGCTCGTCCATGAAGGGGCTCCGGCCTCACTGCAGCAGCGGCGAGGCGGCGGCGTCCAGGTCTGCCCCCTCCACCTCGTGGCGCGCAGCCAGCACGGCACAGGCCTGCTTGAGGGCTGTGGCAAAGGCCTGCTGGCGCAGCGACTGCGCCACGGCTTGCTGCACCTGCTCGAAGGCGGGCTGAACACCAGCCTCGCGCGCCTGCACCTCGACCACGTGCAGGCCGAATCGGCTGTGCACCAGGCGGGGCAGCACGCCGATGTGGGCCTGGACTTCGTCCTGGCCGAAGAGTTCGCGCGCAAACTCGGGGGCGCAGTCCTCGGCACTCAGCCAGCCCAGCTCGCCACCTTGTTCACCCGAGGGGCAGTTGGATGTGGCGCGGGCCTGTTCGGCGAAGGTCTCGGGGGCAGCGCGCACCCCCAGCAGCACCTGCTCGGCGCGCAGGCGCAGGGCTTGCACGTCCACGCCCGGCGTCACGGCGAAGAGGATGTGCCGGGCCTGCACGCGTTCGCCCTGGGCGTAGCGGGCTGGGTGGGCGGCGAAGAACCGACGGCAGGCCGCTTCATCGGGTTCGGGCACCTGGATGGCCTGCTCCAGCCAGCGGTCGATGGCATCGGCCGCGGCTTCGCTGATGACGCCGTCGCTGGGCGGCGGGTCGTCGGCGTCCAGCAGGCCGTCTTCGATGGAGGCCAGGCGCAGCAGGGCCAGGCTGGCGAGTTGGCGCCGCTCGGCCTCGTTCAGCTGCTCGGGCTGCGGGTGCAGCAGGTCGTCGCCCACGCGAAGGGGGCGTTCTGCCGACGCTGCGTCGGAGGAGGGGATGGTGTGCATGGTCTTGTCTCGTGTCGAGTTCAGCGCGGCAGACCGGTGCCGCGGCTGCGCACCACCTGCCAGGGGCGGGCCACGTAGCCGGCAGCGGCGAAGCCGCTCCAGACGTGGACCAGGCGGGTGAACGGGAAGATGACGAACAGCGTCATGCCAGCCACCATGTGCACTTTGAAGACCAGCGACACGTCGGCGATCAGGCTGGCGGCGTCGCCGCGGAAGGTGACGATGTGCTGCGCCCAAGCCATCAGCTTGAGCATGGTCTCGCCGTCGCGGTGCTCCAGCGACAGGGGCACGGTGGACAGGCCGAGCAGCAGCGTGCCCAGGATCCAGAACAGCACGAGGAAATCGCGCGGCTTGCTGGTGGCGCGCACGCGCTCGTTACCCAGGCGCCGCGCGATCAGCAGCAGCAGGCCCACCAGGCAGACGCTGCCCAGGATGCCGCCGGCCACCACGGCCAGCAGCTGCTTTTGAGGTGCGGTGACCCCGATGGCGTGCACCAGATCGGCTGGCGTCAACATGCCGAAGAAGTGCCCGAAGAACAGGCCGATGATGCCCAGGTGGAAGAGGTTGGAGCCAGCCCTGAGCAGGCCAGTGGAGAGCATCTGGCTCGACTCGCTGCGCCAGGTGTACTGGTCACGGTCGAAGCGAGTCAGGCTGCCCAGCAGGAAGACGACCATGGCGATGTAGGGGTAGATGCCGAAGAAGAACTGGTGGCTGAGGCTCATCTCATGCTCCTCGTTGTGGTGCGGAGGTGCGCGGGGTGCGCACGATGTGGATGGGTTGGGGCTGGTCAGCGCGCTGCTGGCCACGGCTGCTGCAGCCATCGAAGGCGGCGGGCTCGGCCCAAGCGTCGTCGAGCGCTTCGTCCTCGGGTACCTCGGTGGGCTCGATGGTGTGGTCCATCAGCTCCAGCACGGCGGCCGGAACGTGCGCGTACAAGCTGCGGCGTTTGAGCAGCGCGGCGTACAAGGCGTTGAGGATGTGGGCGAACTCGCCCGTGAAGCCCTGCGCCGCGCTGGCTTCCAGCGTGGATGCGAACTCCATGACCAGCGGCAGGTAGTCGGGCAGCTCGCCGCCGTTGTCTGGGTGCAGGCGCAGGCCGGCCTGCTCGTAGGTCTGCACGAGGTCGACCATGGCCTGACCTCGCTCGCGCGAGTCACCATGAACGTGCTCGAACAGGTGCAGCGAGGTGGCGCGGCCACGGTCGAACAGCTCGACGTAGTCGGACTCGACTTCGTAGCCATCGCGTGCCGCGAGTTGCGACACCAGCTTGCCCAGACCGGCCAGCCGGGTTTCGCTCAGGCGTTGCTCGTCGTGCAGGGCGTTGAGCAGGGCGCCCAGGTGCGCACGCAATTCGGCATTGGGGTAGGCCAGCAATCGGGCCAGGGCCCGCAGGCTGCGCGCCGGCGTCGGCGAGCTGTGCAGGCTTTTGAGGTGGTTCAGCAGGCTGCTCATGTTCAGATCTCCGACTTGATGGGGATGGTGCGCTTCTTCTTGGCGCCGAACAGGCTCGCGTCGGTCTGCCCGTCGGAGCAGCCGTTGCCGAACGAGAAGCCGCAGCCGCCGCGCAAATCGAACGCGTCTTCGGCGTACTCGCGGTGCGCTGTCGGGATGACGAAGCGGTCCTCGTAGTTGGCGATGCCCATGATGTGGTACATGTCCTCGACCAAGGCGGGCGTCAGGCCCACCTGCTCGATGGCATTGACATTGGCCGCGCCATCGACGTGCTTGCCTCGCATGTAGGCGCGCATCGCCAGCATGCGCTCCAGCGCGCGCGACACGGGTGCCACGTCGCCGGCCGTCATCAGGTTGGCCAGGTACTTCAGCGGGATGCGCAGCTGGTTGACGTCGGGGATCTCGCCATTGGTGCCGACCTGGCCGGCGTTGGCCGCGGCCTGGATGGGCGAGAGCGGCGGCACGTACCAGACCATGGGCAGCGTGCGGTACTCGGGGTGCAAGGGCAGGGCCACCTTCCAGTCCACGGCCATCTTGTAGACGGGGCTGTTGCGGGCGGCGGTCAGCCAGGCCTCGGGCACGCCGTCGGCGCGGGCCTGCTCGATCACCTTGGGGTCATGCGGGTCCAGGAAGATGTCGAGCTGGGCCTGATACAGGTCGCGGTCGTGCTCGGTGCTGGCGGCCTGCTCGATGCGGTCGGCGTCATAGAGCAGCACACCGAGGTAGCGGATGCGGCCCACGCAGGTCTCCGAGCACACCGTGGGCTGGCCGGCCTCGATGCGCGGGTAGCAGAAGATGCACTTCTCAGCCTTGCCGCTTTGCCAGTTGTAGTAGATCTTCTTGTAAGGGCAGCCGCTCACGCACATGCGCCAGCCACGGCACTTGTCCTGGTCGATCAGCACGATGCCGTCTTCCTCGCGCTTGTAGATCGAGCCCGAGGGGCACGAAGCCACGCAGGCCGGGTTCAGGCAGTGCTCGCACAGGCGCGGCAGGTACATCATGAAGGTGTTCTCGAACTGGCCGTAGATGTCCTTTTGCACATCTTCGAAGTTCGCGTCCTTGCTGCGCTTGCTGAACTCGCCGCCCAGGATCTCTTCCCAGTTCGGGCCCCACTCGATCTTCTCCATGCGCTTGCCGGTGATCAGGCTGCGTGGGCGGGCGGTGGGCGCGGCCTTGCTTTTCGGGGCCGACTGCAGGTGGTCGTAGTCGAAGGTGAAGGGCTCGTAGTAGTCGTCGATCTGCGGTAGGTTGGGGTTGGCGAAGATCTTCATGAGCAGGCTGAGCTTGCCGCCCTGGCGGGGCTGGATGGAGCCATCGCTCTTTCGGACCCAGCCGCCTTGCCACTTCTCCTGGTTCTCCCACTCCTTGGGGTAGCCGATGCCGGGTTTGGTCTCGACGTTGTTGAACCAGGCGTATTCGACACCGGGGCGATTGGTCCAGACGTTTTTGCAGGTCACCGAGCAGGTGTGGCAGCCGATGCACTTGTCCAGGTTGAGGACCATGCCGATCTGTGCGCGGACTTTCATGTTGTTTGCTCCTTCGGTCTCAGGCTTGGGTGGCAGCGGTGGTGGCTTCGCCATCCAGCCAGTCGACCTTGTTCATCTTGCGCACCAGCACGAACTCGTCTCGGTTGGTGCCGATGGTCCCGTAGTAGTTGAAGCCGTAGCTCAACTGGGCATAGCCACCGATCATGTGGGTGGGCTTGAGCACCACGCGCGTGACCGAGTTGTGGATGCCGCCACGGGTGCCGGTGATCTCCGAGCCCGGCGTGTTGATGATCTTTTCCTGGGCGTGGTACATCATCACCATGCCCGGGTTGACGCGCTGGCTCACCACCGCGCGGGCCGCGATGGCACCGTTGGTGTTGAACAGCTCCACCCAGTCGTTGTCGACGATGCCGGCCTTCTTCGCGTCGTCTTCGCTCAGCCAGATGACGGGCCCACCGCGGTTGAGCGTGAGCATCATCAGGTTGTCGGTGTAGGTCGAATGGATGCCCCACTTCTGGTGCGGGGTGATGAAGTTCAGCGCGATCTCCTTGTGGCCGTTGGGCTTGCGGCCGGCGATGTCGTCGAGCGTTTTCAAGTCCACCGGTGGGCGGTAGCTGACGAAGCCTTCGCCGAAGGCCTGCATCCAGGGGTGGTCCTGGTAGAACTGCTGGCGGCCGGTGAGGGTGCGCCATGGGATCAGCTCGTGCACGTTGGTGTAGCCGGCGTTGTACGAGACCTTCTCGCTTTCCAGGCCCGACCAGGTCGGCGAGGAGATGATCTTGCGCGGCTGGGCCTGGATGTCGCGGAAGCGAATCTTCTCGTCTTCGCGGTGCAGGGCCAGGTGAGCGTGCTCGCGGCCGGTCTGCTTGGACAGCGCGTCCCAGGCCTTGACGGCCACGTGGCCGTTGGTCTCGGGCGCCAGCATCATCACCACCTCGGCGGCATCGATGTCGGTCTCGATCTTCGGCATGCCCTGCGACACGCCTTCTTCGCGAACGGTGCCGTTGAGCTCTGCCAACTGGTGCACCTCGTCCTGGGTGTTCCAGCTGATGCCCTTGCCTCCGTTGCCCACCTTGTTCATCAGCGGGCCCAGCGAGGTGAAGCGCTTGAAGGTGTTGGGGTAGTCGCGCTCGACCACGGTGACCTGCGGTGCGCTCTTGCCGGGGATCAGGTCGATCTCGCCCTTCTTCCAGTCCTGCACACCGAAGGGTTGGGCCATCTCGGCGGGTGTGTCGTGCATCAGCGGGCTCAGCACCACTTCCTTCTCGACGCCCAGGTGGCCCACGCAGACCTCGCTGAACTTCCTGGCGAAGCCCTTGTAGATGTCCCAGTCGGAACGCGCTTCCCAGGCCGGGTCCACCGCCGCGGACAGCGGGTGGATGAAGGGGTGCATGTCGCTGGTGTTGAGGTCGTTCTTCTCGTACCAGGTGGCGGTTGGCAGCACGATGTCCGAGTACAGACAGGTGGTGCTCATGCGGAAGTCGAGCGTGACCAGCAGGTCGAGCTTGCCTTCTGGTGCCTTGTCGTGCCAGACCACTTCTTCGGGCTTGGCGTCGCCAGCGCCCAGGTCCTTGCCCTGCACGCCGTGGGTGGTGCCCAACAGGTGCTTGAGGAAGTACTCGTGGCCCTTGCCGCTTGAACCCAGCAGGTTCGAACGCCACACAAACAGGTTGCGCGGCCAGTTGTCCGGGTGGTCCGGGTCGGTGCAGGAGAGCTTGAGCGAGCCGTCCTTGAGCGAAGCGACCACGTGGTCTTTTGGGTCCAGGCCCTTGGCGGCAGCGTCGCGCACCACCTTCAACGGGTTGGTCTGCAGCTGCGGCGCCGAGGGCAACCAGCCCATGCGTTCGGCGCGCACGTTGTAGTCGATCATGCTGCCGCCGAACTTCGACTTGTCGGCCAGTGGCGAAAGGATCTCGTCAACGCCCAGCTTTTCGTAGCGCCACTGGTCGGTGTGGGCGTAGAAGAAGCTGGTGGAGTTCTGCTGGCGCGGCGGGCGCGACCAGTCGAGTGCGAAGGCCAGCGCCGTCCAGCCGGTCTGCGGGCGCAGCTTTTCCTGGCCCACGTAGTGCGCCCAGCCGCCACCGCTTTGGCCGATGCAGCCGCACATCATCAGCATGTTGATGATGCCGCGGTAGTTCATGTCGCAGTGGTACCAGTGGTTCATGGCCGCGCCGATGATGACCATGGACTTGCCTTTGGTCTTGTCGGCGTTGTCGGCGAACTGGCGGGCCACGGTGATGACCTGATCGCGCGGCACGCCGGTGATCTGTTCCTGCCAGGCCGGGGTGTAGGCGACGTTGTCGTCCAGGCTGCGTGCGCCGTTGTCGACCAACACGCCGTGGGCGTCGGTCAGGTTGCGGAAGACGCCGTAGCTGGCCAGCTGCAGGTCGTAGACGGTGGCCACCCAGACCTCGCGGGCCTGGCCCTTGTCCTGCACGGTGACGCGCTGCATGGGCACGTGGCGCAGCAGCACCTCGCCCTGCTTGTTCGAGTTGAAGCCTGGCGAGTCGATGCCGCCGAAGTAGGGGAAGGCCACGACCTGCACGTCGGCCTGGCGGGTCTCGGCGTGTTGCTCGTCTTCCAGCGTCGAGAGCTTGAGCTTGACCTCGCGGCCTTCGCCGGCTTCCTTGGCTTCGAGGTTCCACTTGCCCTGGTCGGTGCGACCATCGGCGCCCCAGCGAAAGCCGATCGAACCCTGCGGCACCACGATGCGGCCTTCGCCGTCATAGGCCAGGGTCTTCCATTCGGCGTTGCTGCCTTGGGGCACGCTCTCGCTCAGGTCGCTGGCACGCAGGTAGCGCTGCGGAACCAGTGCTTTGCCCAGTGGTGTGTCCTGCTCCTGCAGCATCACCAGCATCGGCAGGTCGGTGTAGCGGCGTGCGTAGTCGTCGAAGTAGGTGCTGCGCTGGTCGACGTAGAACTCGCGCAGGATGGTGTGGCCCATGGCCATGGCCACTGCCGAGTCGGTGCCCTGTTTGGGGTGCATCCAGATGTCGGCGAGCTTGGAGATTTCGGCGTAGTCGGGCGTGACGGCGACCGTCTTGGCGCCCTTGTAGCGCACCTCGGTGAAGAAGTGGGCGTCAGGTGTGCGCGTCTGGGGCACGTTCGAGCCCCAGGCGATGATGAAGTTCGAGTTGTACCAGTCGGCCGACTCGGGCACGTCGGTCTGCTCGCCCCAGATCTGCGGGCTGGCTGGCGGCAGGTCGCAGTACCAGTCGTAGAAGGACATGCACACGCCGCCGATCAGGCTGAGGTAGCGGCTGCCAGCTGCGTAGGACACCATCGACATCGCCGGGATGGGCGAGAAGCCGATGATGCGGTCCGGCCCGTGCTGCTTGATGGTGTAGACGTTGGCCGAGGCGATGATCTCGTTGACCTCATCCCAGGTGGTGCGCACGAAGCCGCCCAGGCCGCGCTGCTTTTGCCAGCTGCGGCGGATGTCGTCGCTGGCCATCAGGGTGGCCCAGGCGTCCACGGGGGACTTGGCCACGCCGCGTGCGGCGCGCCAGTGCTTGAGCAGTTCACCACGCACCATCGGGTGTTTGACGCGGTTGGCGCTGTAGAGGTACCAGCTGTACGAGGCACCCCGGGCGCAACCGCGGGGTTCGTGGTTGGGCAGGTCAGGGCGGGTGCGGGGGTAGTCCGTCTGCTGGGTTTCCCAGGTGACGATGCCTCCCTTGACGTAGATCTTCCACGAGCAGGAGCCCGTGCAGTTGGTGCCGTGGGTGGAGCGCACGATCTTGTCGTGCTGCCAGCGGCTGCGGTAGGCGTCTTCCCAGGTGCGGTCCTCGCCCGTGGTGACGCCGTGGCCGTCGGCAAAGCCTTCCTTCGCCTGTGCGAAGAAGGTCAGTCGGTCCAGGAAGTGGCTCATGTTGTTTGACTCCGTGGGGAAGATGGATCAGCAGGGTTGCTCGGCATCGCGGCGGGCGTAGTACCACCACGTCAAGCCGATGCACAGCAGGTAAAAGGAGATGAAGATCAGCAGGGCGAGCTCGGGGCCGCCTGTGGCGGCAATCGCCGAGCCATAGCTCTTGGGGATGAAGAATCCGCCGTAGGCCGCGAAGGCCGCGGTGAAGCCCAGCACGGCGGCGGCTTCGGTGTTGGCTTCCTTGGTGGCCTGCGCCTGGGCGACCTCGTCGTTGCGCGGCACGCGCTGCGTCTTGAGGTTCAGGAAGATCACCGGGATCATCCGGAAAGTCGAGCCGTTGCCGATGCCCGTGGTCAGGAACAGCACCAGGAACATCAGGAAGAAGCCAGTGAAGCTACCTTCGTGCGGGCCGAAGGGCAGGGCCCATGCGCTGCCCGTGGTCTTGGGCAGGAAAAACAGCACGCCCACCACGGCCGCGGCCATGACAACGAAGTTCCAGAAGGTCACCCGCGCGCCGCCGAGCTTGTCGGCCAGCCAGCCGCCCACCGGGCGGATCAGGGCGCCGACCAGCGGGCCGATCCAGGCGTAGGCCAGCGGGTTGACGTCCTTGAACTGCGACTTGATCAGCAGCGGAAAGCCTGCGGCGTAACCGATGAACGAGCCGAAGGTGCCCAGGTAGAGCACGCACATCAGCCAGTTGTGCTTGTTGCGGAAGATGGCAGCCTGCGCGGCGAACGATGCCTTGGCATCGGCGATGTCATTCATGAAGAACCACGACACCACGGCCGTCAGGACGATCCAGGGCACCCACACGAAGGCGGCGTTCTGGGCCCACACCTCGACCTGCTGGCCAGCCTTGTTGACGATGTGCTGGGAGTCACCACCGAAGACGCCGAACACGCCCACCGAGATGATGATGGGGCTGAGGAACTGCACCACCGACACACCCAGGTTGCCCAGGCCGGCGTTCACACCGAGGGCCGAGCCCTTGCGCTCCTTCGGGAAGAAGAAGCTGATGTTGGACATCGACGAGGAGAAGTTGCCGCCGCCCAGGCCGCACAGCAGCGCCAGCGTCAGCATGGTGGGGTAGGGCGTGGTCGGGTCCTGCACCGCGTGACCGATGCCGATGGCCGGGATCAGCAGCGAGGCGGTGGAGATCGCCGTCCAGCGGCGCCCGCCGAACACCGGCACCATGAAGGAGTAGAAGATGCGCAGCGTGGCGCCTGAGAGCGCCGGTGCGGCGGCCAGCCAGAACAGCTGGTTGGTCGAGTACTTGAAGCCCATCTGCGGCAGGTTCACCGCGACGACGCTCCACAGCTGCCAGACCGCGAAGGCCAGGAACAAAGCGGGCACCGAGATCCACAGGTTGAGCTTGGCAATGGCCTGCCCTTGTGATTCCCAGAAGGACTTGTCTTCAGGCGTCCAGACGGTCAGCGTGCTGCCGGGCCTTGCGCCTGCGTGGGTGGTGGTCATGGGATTCCCCTTTGAAAGGAGGTTTGGGTGTGAGAGGGGCGTTCAGGCTTGTGCGCCCGATGCAGCAGTCGATGCAGGGTGTGGTTCACCGCGGATGACATCGCGGGAGCGCACCTCGGTGAAGTACATCCAGATCAGCGACACCCAGACCACCCCATACAGCAGCATGAAAGCGCTGGAGCGGATGCCGGTGAGGTCAAGCAGGTAGCCGAACATGATTGGCAGCACGAAGCCGCCCATGCCGCCAGCCAAGCCGACGATGCCGGAGATGGTCCCGATGTTTTGCGGGTAGTCGTCGCTGATGTACTTGAAGACGCTGGCCTTGCCGAAGGCCCAGGCCACGCCCAGCACGGCCATGATGGCGGTGAAGGTGTAGACGTTCAGACCGATGTGAAAGGTCTGCGGGCCGTTGATGGTCTGGATGGTGAAATCGGTCTGCGGGTAGCTCAGCAGGAACAGGCAGATCCAGCTCACCCACATCACCCACCAGGTGACCTGGTGCGCGCCGTGCTTGTCGGAGAGCCAGCCGCCGATGGCGCGCAGCACGCCGCCAGGCAGCGAGAAACAGGCGGCCAGCAAGGCTGCCACGCGGATGTCCAGGCCGTACTCGCCGACGTAGTACTGCACCATCCACAGGCTCAGGCCCACGTAACCACCGAACACGATGCTGTAGTACTGGCAGTACTTGAGCACGCGCGGGTCTTTCAGGGCCTTGAGCTGGGCCATGAATCCGCCCTTGGCGGCCGGCACCAGGTGCGCCGGGTCGTGGGCGCTGCCAAACCAGAACACGATGGCCGTGCCCAGCATGATGGCAGCGTAAACCTGGGGCACCATCGCCCAGCCGGCGGCCATCAGGATCACCGGGGCCAGGAACTTGTTGACGGCCGCACCCGAGTTGCCGGCGCCGAACACGCCCATGGCGAAGCCCTGTTGCTGCCGCGGGAACCAGCGCGCCACGTATGGCGTGCCCACCGAGAACGAGCCGCCTGCCAGACCGACGAACAGCCCCAGCACCAGGAAGTGCCAGTATTCGCTGGCATAGCTCATCAGCCAGATCGGCACCACGCACAGCAGCATGGTGATGAACAGCACGATGCGCCCGCCGAAGCGATCGGTCCAGATGCCCAGTGGCACCCGAATGAGAGAGCCCGTCAGCACGGGCGTGGCCGTGAGCAAACCGAACTGGGTGGCGGTCAGCCCCAGTTGTTTCTTGAGCGGGATCCCGATGACCCCGAACATCATCCACACCATGAAGCACACCGTGAAAGCCAGTGTGCTGACGACGAGGACCGAGATCGCTGTTCTTCTGTTGCTTGCGGACATGGTCAATTCCTTTCCATGTCGCGCAGTGTCAGAAGATCAGCTTTGCGTGGGTATCCTCCTGTGGGGCAATGGGCATCGTTCGGAAGAACTACTCCCTGGGATCAAGCTTGATCCAGGTCAGACGAAGCCATCACGGCGGCCTGCACCCGGGACGTCAGGTTCAGCTTGCGCAGGATGTGCTGCACGTGGATCTTGACGGTTGTCTCTGCGATGTCGAGCTTGCGGGCGATCTCCTTGTTGCTGGCGCCCCGGGCGATCTCGCGCAGGATGTCGCGCTCACGCGGCGACAGACGAGACAGGGGCCCCGGGGAGGGCGCTGATGCCGCTTGCGGAGCGGGCGCATGGGCCGGCTCTGACCGTCCGGATGGGCTGCTGGCCACTGGCGGTGCGCGGTTGCCGCCAGCAGCAGGGGACTCCGTGGCCGACGCCAGCGCCTGCCGGTAAGCTGCCACCAGCTTGCCTGTCATCTCGGGCGAGACAGCCGACTCGCCCCGGTGCACGCGCTCGATGGCGTCCACCAGTTCGTTGCCCTCTGCCGTCTTGAGCAGGTAGCCGCTGGCGCCGGCCGACAGCGCCCTCGCCAGGTCGTTGGCGTCTTCGCTGACGGTGAGCATCAGCACCTTCGGCGCGGGCTGCGCGGCCAGCAATTGGGGCAAGGCGTCAATGCCGTGGACGCCTGGCAGGTGGTTGTCGAGCAGCACCACGTCGGGCTGGTGCTGGGCCACGTGTCGCAGGGCTTCGCCGGCATCGGCGGCCTCTGCCACCACCGTCACACGTTCGTCACGGGCCAGCAGGGCGGTCAGGCCGCGTCGAAAAAGGGTGTGGTCATCGACCACGAGCAGGCGGATGGGCATGCGGAGTCTGCTTGTCGTTTGATGCAGGGCAAGTCCCTGTTGAGGATCGCGCGCTTACGCTGCGCGCAACCCGATGAATGACTGGAATTCTGCGACATGAACGCCATCCCTGACGAACTTGCCGACCTGCTCGCCCGCAGTCCTTTGAAACCCCTGAAGCTCGGAGGGCGCACCTTGCTGCCCATTTTCCAGGGTGGCATGGGCGTGGGTGTGTCTGGCCACCGCCTCGCCGGCACCGTGGCCAGATGGGGTGGCGTGGGCACCTTGTCGTCGGTGGACCTGCGTCGCCAGCACCCAGACCTGATGGCGCGCACCACCGGCCTGCCGCAGGACGATCGCGCCAAGCAGGCCATCAACGCCGCCAACCTCGAAGCCATTGACCGAGACATCCGAGCGGCTCGTGAGCGCAGTGGCGACAACGGCCTGTTGGCGCTCAACATCATGCGAGCGGTCAGCGAGTACGCCGCTTCCGTCAAGCAGGCGCTGGCCTCTGGCATCGACGCCATCGTGGTGGGCGCGGGTCTGCCGCTGGACCTGCCCGACCTCGCCAGGGAGCACCCCAAAACCTTGCTCATTCCCATTCTGTCGGATGCGCGGGGCGTGCAACTCATCGTGCGAAAGTGGGAGCGCAAGCAGCGCCTGCCCGATGCCATCGTCATCGAGCACCCGCGCCTGGCCGGTGGTCACCTCGGCGCGGCCAAGGTGGATGACCTCAACGATGCGCGCTTCGACTTCGAGCGTGTCATCCCCGAGTGCCTGGCCTTCTTCCGCTCGGCGGGCATCGAAAAAGACATTCCCATCATCGCGGCCGGTGGTATCCGCAGCCTGGCCGACATCCGCCGGGTGCAGGAGTTGGGTGCCGCAGGTGTGCAACTGGGCACGCCCTTCGCTGTGACCGAAGAGGGCGACGCCCACCCTGAGTTCAAGCGCGTGCTGGCCGAGGCCCGCGACGAGGACCTGGCCGAGTTCGTCAGCGTGGCCGGGCTGCCGGCGCGCGCGGTGCGCACGCCCTGGCTCAACGCCTATCTCAAGATCGAGCACAAGTTGCAGGCGGTGGCCCATGCCAAGTCGCGTTGCACCAAGGCTTTCGATTGCCTGGCCCAGTGCGGGCTGCGAGACGGCTTGGCCACCTGGGGGCAGTTCTGCATCGACAACCAGCTGGCTGCAGCCTTGCGGGGTGATGTGAAAAAGGGCTTGTTCTTCCGGGGGGCGGGGGCATTGCCCTTTGGAGACCAGATCCGAAGCGTGCGCGAGTTGCTGGTGCGCCTGATGACCGAAGAAGCCGTGCCGGCGCAAGAAGCCGCTCTGCCCGGAGCACCCCGGGTGGTCCTGGCCAGTGCCTGACCTTGTCTGATTTTGCTTGCTGCCCGGTCAGCCTGCTGCCTGCGGTTGTCGTCTGGCCTCCATCGCATCTGCCAGGGCCCGCAAGGTGGCCGAGCTCAGCGCTGCGGCATGCGGATAGACCTCGGCCTCTTCAGCGTGGGCGTGCTCGCGATAGCGCGTGGCAAAGCCATCCACATCCGGCTCAATGCCGACAGGTGACTGGCCTGCAGCGATCGCCTCCAGCCAGGGGCACACCTTGGCCCACCGTTGCCCCAGCGCATCGTGTTCGGCCTGCAGCGCATCGATGCGGGCGGTCAGATTGGCCTGGTTCAGCCCGCGCAGGGCCGGGAACAGGTCGTCGTCTTCGTCGGCGTGGTGCAGTGGCGCAGCCAGCGTGAAGTAGCGCAGCACCGCCTGCGCGGCCTCGCGCGCCTGCCCATCCGCGCCCTGTTGACGCACGTGCGCTTGCAGCCGCTGTGCCAGCGAGGTGAAGCGAACCACCTTCTCGTGACAGGCGCGCAGCAGGGCCATCGGGTCGTCGATGCGTGGTGAGACGGGCTCGGGGCGGCGGGGCGCCACCCGCGCGGCGGGGGAAGAATGCGAGGCGGACGAGGACAGCGGCACACGGGGCATGCCGGCATTGTCTCGCGCGGGGCCACGCGTGCGCACCTTGTCCGCCCGGCGCGCAGGGAGTAGTCCCATCGAAGGATGTTCTCAGCGCGCCGGCCTGCCTAGACTTCAGCGCATGCAAACCCCGTTGCCGACCACCCGATTGGTCGACCCGCACGGACGGGTCATCGACTACCTGCGCGTCTCGGTCACCGACCGCTGTGACCTGCGCTGCACCTACTGTCTGCCCCAGGCCTTCAAAGGCTTTGAGGAGCCCGCCAACTGGTTGAGCCACGAAGAGATGGCCCGCCTGGTGGGCCTGTTCGTGGTCCTGGGTGTGGCCAAGGTGCGCCTGACCGGCGGCGAGCCCCTGACGCGCCGCGCCTTGCCCGAATTGGCCTCGCGCCTGAGCACCCTGCCTGGCCTGCAAGACCTGTCCCTGTCCACCAATGGCACCCGGCTCGACCGCCTGGCGCCGGCCTTGCGCGCGGCAGGCGTGCAGCGGCTGAACATCAGCCTCGACAGCCTGGATGCCGACTGCGTCTCGCGCATCACCGGGCGCGACTGCCTGGCGGACGTGCTCGGTGGCATCGCCGCAGCGCGCGAGGCCGGCTTTGACCCGATCAAGCTCAACATGGTGGTGCAGCCCGGGGTCAACGACCACGAGATCGAGCCCATGATCGATTTCGCGTGCCGGCACGGCCTGGTGTTGCGGCTGATCGAGCCCATGCCCGTGGGTGACACCGGTCGGGCCACGCCCACCTGCGACCTCACCCGCTTCACCGAGGCCCTGGCCGAACGCCGGGGCCTGCTGCCGCAGGTGCTTGGCCGTGGAGCCGGTCCCGCCCGCTACTGGCACGATCCGGCCAGCGGCATGAGCCTGGGCGTCATCACGCCCATGAGCCAGCACTTTTGCGAGGCCTGCAACCGCGTGCGACTGGGGGTGGACGGCACGCTCTACCTCTGCCTCGGACAGGACGATCAGGTGCCGCTGGGCCACCTGCTGCGCCAAGGCGCCGACGACGAGGCCTTGCGTGCGGCCATCTTGCGTGGCATCGCGGCCAAGCCTGAGCGCCACGAATTCAACGAGCGGCGTGAGAAGATCGTGCGGTTCATGGCCCAGACGGGCGGCTGAGCGCCGCGCCAGGGCCGCATCCAGCCTCGACCCATTCACATGGCTCTTTCCCCCCCTGACGCCTCTGCCGACTCGCCTCCAGGTGGCGTGCGGCGCGACGCGCCTGCCACGGCCTGGTCACGAAGTTCCCGCTTGACGCTGGCGCGCAAGCTGGCGGCGGTGGGGTGCGTGTTCCTGGCGGTGGCGCTGGCCACTGTCGGCCTGTCGATGTGGGTGACCTGGCAGCTCGAAGGGGGCGCTGCTGCCATCAACGAAGCTGGACGCATGCGGATGCGCTCGTACCAGTTGGCCCTGCACGTGCGTGACTTGCGAGCTGGCTTGGACACCGAGGCCTCTCAGCGCATCACCGAACGCATCTCCGAATTGGATGCGGGCCTGAACCTGCTGTCGCAGGGGGATCCTCAGCGTCCGTTGACCCTGCCAGGCAGCGAGCCCGTTCAGTCCCGTTTGAAAGACGCTCAGACTGGCTGGCTCGCCCTGCGGGAACAGGCGTTGGCGCGACAGGCCGATCCGAGCCTGCCCGGTTCGCTGGACGTCGAGCCTTTTGTCACGCAGGTGGATCAAATGGTCACCGAGATAGAGCAGAGGCTGGAAGCGCGCACGGTGGCTTTGCACACCTTCCAGCTGGTGATGATGGTGCTGGCCGTCATCAGCGCGCTGGCCATTCTCTACGCCAGCCATGTGATGGTGCTGGACCCGGTCGCCCGCTTGAGCATGGCGCTCAGGCGCGTTGAACAGGGCGATTTTGATGTTCGGGTGCGCCCCGGTGCCGAAGATGAACTGGGTGAACTCGCCGAGGGGTTCAATCGCATGACCGAACGCCTGCGCGCACTGTACGCAGGCCTCGAGGCCAAGGTCAAGGAAAAGACCCGCAAGCTTGAGTTGGAGCAGTCGCGCCTGCGGGCGCTCTATGACGTCTCGACCTTCGTGGCGTCGGCAGAGAACCTGTCGGAACTCGGCCAGGGATTCGCTCGGCAGATGCGGGGCATCGCCCATGCCGATGCCGTGGCCATCCGCTGGTCCGACGAGGCCAATGACCGCTACATGCTGCTGGCCAGCGACAGCCTGCCGCAGATCCTGGCCCGCGAGGAGCAATGCGTGCTCACGGGCGACTGCTTCTGCGGCGAGCGCCTGCGCGAGGGCGTGTCGCCCCGCATGCGCGTCATCCCCATCGTGGCCGAGCCCTTGCCCGATGGCGCCCATGCCGACCATGCCCCTGTGCAGCGCCGCTGCGAGGCCGAGGGTTACACCACCCTCGTGACCTTGCCGCTGCTGCTGCAACACCGCCTGCTGGGCGAGATCGAGCTGTTCTACCGAGGCGAAGTCACCTTCGAAAGCGAGGAGCGCAGCCTGTTCGAGGCCCTGGCCAGCCACCTCGCCGGCGCCATGGAAAGCCTGCGCATGGCGGCCCTGGCGCGCGAATCGGCCGTGGCCAGCGAACGTCGGTTGCTGGCGCAGGAGCTGCATGACTCCATCGCTCAGTCGCTGGCCTTTTTGAAGATCCAGATGAGCCTGTTGCGCTCGGCCATGGCTCAGGGCGACCAACCCGGCATCGATGCGGCCATGGCCGAGCTCGACACCGGTGTGCGCGAGAGCTACAACGATGTGCGCGAGTTGCTGCTGCACTTTCGCGTGCGCACCGACAGCGAGCGCCTGGACTTGTCACTGAGCGAAACGCTGGCCAAGTTCGAGCTGCAATCAGGCATGCGCTGGCAACTCGATTGCCAGGACGACGGCGTGCCCCTGCCCGCCGACATCCAGATTCAAGTGCTGCACATCGTGCAGGAGGCGCTTTCCAATGTTCGCAAGCACGCCCGTGCCACGCAGGTGCAGGTGCAGGTTCGCGCCCACCCCGCGTGGGAAATCCGCGTGCGCGACGACGGCCGGGGATTCGAGCCCGACAGCGTTTCGCCAGATGGCACCCACGTGGGCCTGAGCATCATGCGCGAGCGCGCCGAGCGCATCGGCGCCAAAGTGGTGGTGCAATCGGGGGTGGAGGGCACCGAAGTCTGTCTGAGCCTGCCGCCGGCCACCTCGCCCATTCCTTTGACACCAACCTGATCTGACCGAGGACAAGAACGTGGCCCAAGGCCCCCAACCCCTGATGTCGCTGGACGAGGCTTGGTCTCGCCTGGCCGATGCCCTGATCACCTGGCCGACGGCCGCTGGCCGCCAGACCTTGCCCACCGAGCAGGCCCTGATGCGCGTGCTGGCCGAAGACGTCGTCTCGACCGTGGATGTGCCCCCGCACGACAACAGCGCCATGGACGGCTACGCCCTGCGCTTGAACGAATGGCAGCAGGCCGGTGGCGTGGGCGCGGCCCTGCCGCAGGCGCAGCGCATCACGGCCGGACAGGTCGGTGCGGCCTTGCCCCCGGGAGCCTGTGCCCGCATCTTCACCGGCGCGCCCATCCCCGCTGGCGCCGATGCCGTGGTCATGCAGGAGCACACCCAGCGGCCGCCTCAGGGCGAGTCGGGCCATGACCTCGTCGCCTTCAACCACCCCATTCAAGCGGGCCAGAACATCCGCAGCCGTGGCGAAGACATCGCCCTCGGGCAGGTGGTGCTGAGCGCAGGTCGCCGCCTGGGCGCTGCGGCGCTGGGCGTGGCCGCGTCCGTTGGCAGAGCCGAGCTGGCTGTGTTCTCCTTGCCGCGTGTCGGCGTGTTGACCACGGGTGACGAGCTCGTGATGCCCGGCCAACCGCTGCCGCCCGGCGGCATCTACAACAGCAACCGCCACACCTTGCTGGGCTTGGTGCGCGCCTGCGGTGCCGAGCCGCTTGACTTGGGCACCGTGCCCGACCAGCTCGACACCACGCGCGCCGCCCTGCGGGCTGCTGCCGAGTCATGTGACCTGGTCATCACCAGTGGCGGGGTGTCGGTCGGTGAAGAAGACCACCTGCGTCAAGCCGTGTTGGCCGAGGGCGGACTCGATTTCTGGGCCCTGGCCATCAAACCCGGCAAGCCCTTCGTGTTTGGCTGGCTTCGGCGCGCCGATGGCAGCCGCGTGCTCTACATGGGCCTGCCTGGCAACCCTGTTGCCAGCCTGGTCACCTTTCTGTTGCTGGCTCGGCCAGCCATCGGATGCCTGGCGGGCGAGGGCTGGCAACTGCCGAAGGCGACCACGTTGCCGGCGGCCTTTGGCTGGCCCAAGCCTGACAAGCGCCGAGAGTTCCTGCGCGCCCGCCTCAACGAAGCTGGCGAGCTTGAGTTGCACCCGCACCAAGGCTCGGGCGTGCTGAGTTCGGCCGCCTGGTCGGATGGCCTGGTCGACTTGCCGCCCCAGACGCCCGTGAACCCGGGCGACCGCCTGCGCTGGCTGCCTTGGTCCGAACTGCTTCACCCTGCCCTGGCCGCGCGGCAGCCCTGAGCGCGAGATGAGCCCCTCATGAGCATCACCGTCCGTTTTTTTGCCTCCGTTCGCGAGCGCCTGGGCGCCCAGGAGTCCGTTGAACTGGCCGAGCTGGCCTCGCCCACCGTGGGGGCCTTGCTGACCTGGCTGCAAGCCCGCTCCGCCGAGCATGCCCGCGTGCTGGATGTGGAGCGGGGCATGCGCATGGCCTGCAACCAGGCCCTGTGCGAGGCAGACGAGCCCCTGTCAGACGGCGACGAGGTGGCCTTCTTCCCGCCGGTGACCGGAGGCTGACCATGTCTCGAGCCTGCCTGTGGCCTCTCCGTGCCAAAGCCATCACGCTGGACGAGGCCCTGGCCTGCGTGCGCGTCTCGCCCGAAGACTTCGACCTGGGCGAAGAGGTGGCCTCCCTGCGCGCCGGTGACCCTGGCGTGGGTGCGGTGGTCAGCTTCGTGGGCACCGTGCGCGAGTGGCAGGCAGCGGCCCAGGCTGCTGAAGCCGAGCAGCCCCCCGTCATGGAGCTGGAGCACTACCCCGGCATGACCGAGCGCAGCATCGCCGAACTCATCGTGCAGGCCCGCCAGCGCTTTGACGTGCACGGTGTGCGCGTCATCCACCGCGTCGGCCCTCTGGCCGTGGCTGAACAGATCGTTCTGGTGGCCGTCACCTCGGCACACCGCCAGCAGGCCTTCGACTGCGCGGCCTTCCTCATGGACTGGCTCAAAACCAGCGCGCCGTTCTGGAAGAAGGAAATCGCCGGAGCCGATGCCCGCTGGGTCGACGCCCGCGAAAGCGACGAAGCCGCCGCTCGCCGTTGGCAACTGGCGCCAACCGGGGAGGGCCTGGCATGAGCGGTTGGATTTCAGGCTTGCCGCCCGCTGTGGCCGTGGCCGCAGGTGCTGCCGCGGGTGCCTTGTTGCGCTGGCAGGCGGGCGTGTGGTTCAACCCGCTGTGGGGGGGCTTGCCGCTGGGCACCTTGTTCGTGAACTTGGTGGGCGGCCTGTGCATCGGCCTGACCCTGGCCTGGCTGGGACGCCACCCAGACGAAGGCCTGCGCCTGCTGCTGGTGACCGGGTTGCTGGGCGGCTTCACCACTTTCTCCGCGTTTTCGGCCGAATCGCTGGCCTTGCTGGAAAAAGGCGACCTGGGTGGGGCTTTGTTTCACACCCTGGCGCACGTGATCGGTGCCCTCGCGTGTGCAGCATTGGGCGCCCGGCTCATGCGGGCATGGTTGACCTGAGTTCCCCTTTGCCCCCGGACATGGGATGATGAAATCCGCATGTCCGTCATCGACGTCTACACCTGTTACGCCCTGGCGGGCGCCGGCTCGCTGATCGGCCTGGGGCTGATCATGTTGGTTCGAACCGAGCACCCCCGCATCCGCCGCGCGCTGCTGCTGTACCGGGCGGCGTTCCTGTGCCTGTCGGCCTTCCTGGTGGTGCTGGTGACCCCGCCTGAGCACATGCGCGAAGTCTGGCGTCATGGGGTGGGGGTGTGCGCCACGGGCGTCACGCTGCTGGCTTGGGGGTTCCGAGAGCTCAACGGCGAACGCACGCCCCTCTCGGTGGGCCTGTTGCTGGCCATCGGTTCGGGGTGCCTGCTTTGGTTTGGCGGTGGGGTGCTGAGCCCGGCGCACTACCAGTTGCTGGTGGCCCTGGTGCTGGCAGCCATCGCCGTTGGCACCTTGCTGGACCAGGGGCGGGTGCTGTTGCGCTCCCAGGAGCCGCGCCTCAGCGGTGAATGGGCCTTGTTGTTCACGGCTTTCCTGTTCTCGCTGGACTGGGTGATGGTGCTGGCCTATTCATGGGACCACCCGGGGCCATACCCGCCGCATTTGCTGCTGGCCCCCGATTGGCTGATGGCGCCATCGGCCATGGGCATCGCCTTGCTGCCGTTGTCGGTGGCGGCCATCGTTTTCGCCACCATCAACGACCGGCTTTACCAACAGGTTCACCACCGCTCCCTGTCTGACGACCTCACCGGCATCTTGTCGCGCCGTGGGCTGCGCGAGCACGGGCAGCGCCTGCTCGCCAGCCAGCCTGCCAACAGCCTGGGCGTGGCCCTGCTCATGATCGACATCGACCACTTCAAGTCCATCAACGACCGCCATGGCCACCCGGTGGGCGACGAGGTGTTGCGCCACGTCACCCAGGTGCTTTCGGAACACCTGCGCGACGACGCGCTGCTGGCGCGCTACGGCGGTGAGGAGTTCACGGTCATGCTGCCCCTGAGGGCCGCCGAGGACGCCCAGGTGGTGGCCGAGCGCCTGCGGCAGGTGGTCGAGGCTCGCCCCTGCCATGTCGAGGTGGGCGACAGCAGGGTGACGATCGCTGTCACCATCAGCGTGGGCGTGGCCTTTCACCACCGCACCCGCCCCCTGGAAGAAGCCCTGTCACGGGCCGATGCCAGGCTCTACGACGCCAAGCAGGCGGGGCGCAACCGGGTCAGCAGCGAAAGCCTGGCGATCTGATCTGGCGCAAACCTGTGGTGCTTGGACCGCAGCGGGGGGACTTGAAAACCGCCTCGCCCCCTCCATCTGCGCAGCAATCGGCTGATCAATTCGGCCTCAGCACTCCAGGAGAGCCCCATGCGACTCGACAAACTCACGTCCACCTTCCAGGAAGCCCTGACCGAGGCCCAGAGCCTGGCGGTCACGCGCGACAACCCCTACATCGAACCGGCCCACATCCTGTTGGCCATGCTGCGCCAGGATGACGGTCCCAAAGCCCTGCTCGAAAAGGCCGGCGTGAAGGTGGTCCCGCTGGCCGCAGCCCTGGAAAAGGGCCTGGACAAGCTGCCCCAGGTGCAAGGCGCCGAGCAGGTGCAGGCCGGTCGCGACACGGTGAGCCTGCTGCAAGGCGCCGAGAAAGAAGCCCACAAGGCGGGCGATGCCTACATCGCTGCAGAAATGTTCCTGCTGGCCCTGTGCGACCACAAAGGCGACACGGCGGTCACCGCCCGCGACTTCGGCCTCAGCCGCAAGTCCCTGGAAGTCGCCATCAAGTCCGTTCGTGGCGATCAAAAGGTCGACAGCCCCGAAGCCGAGGGCCAGCGCGAGTCTTTGAAGAAGTACACCCTCGACCTCACCGAGCGCGCCCGCGCAGGCAAGCTCGACCCGGTGATCGGCCGCGACGAAGAAATCCGCCGCGCCATCCAGGTGCTGCAACGTCGCTCCAAGAACAACCCCGTGCTGATCGGTGAGCCCGGCGTGGGCAAGACCGCCATCGTCGAAGGCCTGGCGCAGCGCATCGTCGCTGGCGAGGTGCCCGACTCGCTCAAGAACAAGCGTGTGCTGGTGCTCGACATGGCCTTGCTGCTGGCCGGCGCCAAGTACCGCGGCGACTTCGAAGAGCGCCTCAAGAACGTGCTCAAGGAAGTGGCCAAGGACGAAGGCCAGACCATCATGTTCATCGACGAGATCCACACCATGGTGGGGGCGGGCAAGGCCGATGGCGCGATGGACGCGGGCAACATGCTCAAGCCGGCCTTGGCTCGCGGTGAGTTGCACTGCATCGGCGCGACCACGCTCGACGAGTACCGCAAGTACATCGAAAAGGACGCCGCGCTGGAGCGGCGCTTCCAGAAGATCCTGGTGGGCGAGCCCACCGTTGAAGCGACGATTGCCATCCTGCGCGGCCTGCAGGAAAAGTACGAGGTTCACCATGGCGTCGAGATCACCGACCCGGCCATCGTGGCCGCGGCCGAGCTGTCCAACCGCTACATCACCGATCGCTTCCTGCCCGACAAGGCCATCGACCTGATCGACGAGGCTGCGGCCAAGATCAAGATCGAGATCGACTCCAAGCCCGAGGCGCTGGACCGCCTGGACCGTCGCCTCATCCAGCTCAAGATCGAGCGCGAAGCCGTCAAGCGCGAGAAGGACGAAGCCTCCATCAAGCGCCTGGGCCTGATCGAAGAAGAGATCACCAAGCTGCAGAAGGAATACGCCGACCTCGAAGAAGTCTGGAAGGCCGAGAAGGCGCAGGCGCAAGGCTCGGCCACGGTCAAGGAAGAGATCGACCGCATGCGCTTCCAGATCGAGGAGCTCAAGCGCAAGGGCGATTTCAACAAGGTCGCCGAGCTGCAGTATGGCAAGCTGCCTGAGCTGGAAAAGAAGCTCAAGGACGCGCAGGACAAGGAAAACGCCAAGGGCGCAGGCGCCAATGGCAAGCCCACGCTGCTGCGCACGCAAGTCGGTGCCGAGGAGATCGCCGAAGTGGTGGCGCGCGCCACCGGCATCCCCGTGAGCAAGCTGATGCAGGGCGAGCGCGACAAGCTGCTGGCCATGGAAGACAAGCTGCACGAACGCGTGGTCGGTCAGGAAGAAGCCATCGTGGCCGTGAGCGACGCCATCCGCCGCTCGCGTGCGGGCCTGTCCGACCCGAACCGCCCGTACGGCTCATTCCTCTTCCTGGGCCCCACGGGCGTGGGCAAAACGGAGTTGTGCAAGGCCCTGGCCGGCTTCCTGTTCGACAGCGAAGACCACCTCATCCGCATCGACATGAGCGAGTTCATGGAGAAGCACTCCGTCAGCCGCCTGATCGGCGCGCCCCCGGGCTACGTGGGCTACGAAGAAGGCGGCACGCTGACCGAGGCCGTGCGCCGCAAGCCCTACAGCGTGGTGTTGCTCGACGAGGTCGAAAAAGCCCACCCGGACGTCTTCAACGTGCTGCTGCAAGTGCTCGACGATGGTCGCCTGACCGACGGCCAGGGCCGCACCGTGGACTTCAAGAACACCGTCATCGTGATGACCTCCAACCTGGGCTCGCACCACATCATGCAGATGGCGGGGCAGCCTTCAGAGGACATCAAGGACGCGGTGTGGGTCGAGGTCAAGCAGCACTTCCGTCCGGAGTTCCTCAACCGCATCGACGAGGTGGTGGTGTTCCACGCGCTGGACATGGCCAACATCCAGTCGATCGCCAAGATCCAGCTCAAGGGTTTGGAAGGGCGCCTGGCTCAGCTCGAGATGAAGCTCGACGTGTCGACCGAGGCACTGGCCGAGCTTGCCAAGGTCGGGTTCGATCCGGTGTTCGGGGCGCGGCCGCTCAAGCGCGCCATCCAGCAGCGCATCGAGAACCCGGTGGCCAAGCTGATCCTGCAAGGCAAGTTCGGGCCGAAGGATGTGATCCCCGTGAAGGTGGACGCAGAGGGCAACTTCGGGTTCGAGCGGACGGTGCATTGACGCAAATCACCCCCCGCGCTCCCCTCCAAGCGCGGGGTTCGGCTTTTTGGTCGAGCCTCAGTCCCTTCAGTTGCCTTTACATTTCGTACGCAAATGTATCGATTCCAACAGGAGGAAAGCATGATCCGCATCCGTTCGGTCGCCCTGGCTTGCGCCCTGGCAGCCGCCACCCTTCCCGCGTTCGCAGCGTCGTCGGCCTCGGCCTCGATCAGCAACATCCAGTTCCAGGTGATCGACCTGACCCCCACGGACGCCTCCGTGAGCGGTTTCGGCCTGGCCAGCCTGCCTGGCTCCCTGTCGTTCAACCTGTCTGATTTCTCGCAATCTGCGAGCGAGTCCTACAACTACAGCCGCAACGGGCTGGGCACGTACACCAAGACGGCCTCCGGTGACCTGGGCACGGTTTCCGCCAGCCTGTCTGCCGGCCTCAACAGCCTGTCGGTTCAAGGCGAGGCGGGTGGCCCCGGCACGTCTTACAGCGCCTCTGTCAGCAGCAACGGCGGCAGCTACTACTACAACGGCAGCATCAAGTTGTCGGCCCAGTCGGTGTTGATCATCACGGCCGACGCCCTGGTCAAAGCTTCGGCGACCAATCCCTCCGCCTGCACAACCTCTTACTACTGCGACTACTCCGAGTCGGCCTCTTCGTCGACGTGGATGAACCTCAGCTACAGCCTGCCGACGCCGGCCGGCTCGGTGTCGGGCAGCTCCAACAACAACCTGAGCGTCAACGCCAACGCGCGTGGTGAGTACAGCTACCAGACCTACCAAGGGTACGACTACTCGAAGCCTGATTGGTACAACTACCCCATCTACTCGACTGTCGTGGTGCCTGCCTTCGAGCAGACCCTCAGTGACTCGCGTCAGTTCTACGCTGTGTTCGCCAACACCAGCAACACCGAGCAGACGGCCTACTTCAACATCGGCGCTCAGATCAGTGGCCGAGCTTCCACGGCCCTGCCGATCAACCTGACCCCGGTGCCCGAGCCCGGTACGTGGGCCCTGGCCCTGGCCGGCCTGGGCCTGATGGCCGTGGCCCGTCGCCGCGCGAGCTGATTGCCGGCGTGCCCTCGAAAAAGCCACCCTCGGGTGGCTTTTTTCATGTTCGCTTGGACCCGTCGCCGAGTGCCAGCGCATGCTGAGGAAAGGCGTGCATCAGCCCACACGGGTGGCGCCATGACAGGACTGGGCATCGGCGCCTGAACATCTCACGGTGCCGTGAGATCCACATGAGGCTTTCGGGAGATGGGATCCCTAGCATCCGACTGCGGCTTCGATTCATCGATGTCGCATTCAGATTCCAGTCACCCTGTCTCACTTGGAGATTCCTCATGACCCGTCCGAACCGATTCTTCAGCATCCCATCTGGGCTCGCCGTCCTGGCCACTCTGGCCCTGGCCACCTCGGTCCACGCTGCTCCCGTGCAGGTCACCGTCACGGTCGAGAACCTGGCGCCAGCCAACAGCGTTGCCTTTGCCCCCTTGCACCTCGGGTTCCACCAGGGCGTGTTCGATGCCTTCAATGCTGGCCAAGCGGCCAACGCTGGGATCGTCAGCGTCGCAGAAGGCGGCAGCGGCACCGTCTGGCAAGCTGACTTCGCGGCGGCAGAGCCCAACGCCACACGCGGCGTCATCGGTGGGGCGCTGCTGCCAGGGCAATCCCGTTCGGCGGTGTTCACCGTGGACCCCAGCCTGAACCGCTACTTCAGCTTCGCCTCGATGGTGATCCCCAGCAACGACTACTTCATCGGCAACGATTCACCCATGGAGCACGGGCTGTTTGATGCCAATGGCCAGCTCAAGATCAACGCCATCAACCTGACGGCCGGTGACATCTGGAACGCGGGATCCGAAGCCTTCAGCGTGGCAGGCGCGGCCTTCCTGGTCAACGGCAACAACGACGTCCGCACGGACGAGAACGGCGTCGTCGGGCTTCGCTTCGCACCCCTGAGCGGATTCAATGGCGAGACCACGGCCGCAGGCTACGTCTTTGACAGCCAACTGTCGGCCAGCACGTCCATCTACCGCATCGGCTTTGCCGTGGCGGCAGTGCCTGAGCCCCAAGCCTATGTGCTGATGGCCGCAGCACTGCTGACGCTTGCTGGCTTGCGCCGCAGGCGCGCTGCCCAGGTTTGATGCGACGCGGCCCTGGGTGTGCTTCAATGCGTCGCTGCACCCAGGGCCTGCACACGCCATGAACGAACAACTCTTGCTGGTTGAAGACGACGACGCCATTGCCGATGCGCTTGCCCTGCACCTGGAGCAAGCCGGCTACCGGCTGCATCGGGAAAGCAATGGCGTGCACGCGATGGCGGCGATCGATCGGCAGCGCTGGGACATGGTCTTGCTCGACCTGATGCTGCCTGGTGCCGATGGGTGGGACGTGTGCCGTCACCTGCGTGCCCGACACGCCGATGTGCCCGTGATCATGCTCAGTGCCCGCACAACCGAAGCGCACCGCGTGCTGGGGCTGGAGCTGGGCGCCGACGACTACCTGGCCAAGCCGTTCTCGATGTTGGAGCTGGTGGCAAGGGTGCGCGCTTTGCTGCGCCGAATGGAGCAACTGCGCCTGGCACCCGTGGCCAACGCCAGGTTGTCTTTCGGTCCGTTTCAGCTCGACACCGAACGACGCGAACTGATGCGTGGCGCCGACGTCATCCCGCTGACGCTGCGCGAGTTCGATCTGTTGCATTTCATGTTGCGCCACCCCGGCAGGGCGTTCAGTCGCAGCGAGCTGCTCCAGCGCGTGTGGGGCGCCGGTTTTGACGGCTACGAGCACACGGTCAATTCCCACATCAACCGGCTGCGCACCAAGATCGAATTGGACCCGCGCGAGCCGGCGCGCATCGTCACCGTGTGGGGCGTGGGGTACCGATTCGATGAGGGCGTGGGGCGATGAGGCCACGGTCATTCGCCACTCGGTTGTCGCTGGTGCTGGCGACCTTGCTGCTGGCCTACGGCGGGCTGGTCGCGGCGCTGGCGGGGAGGGTGGCCTCCGAACACGAGCAGGAGGCGCTGCAACGCCTGTCGCATGGGCTGGCCAGGCACATCGTGTCGCATTGGCCTGAAATCTCAGTCAAGGACCGCCGGGAGGCTGCGCAGGCCGAGCGAGAGAAACTGCTCTCGATGCTGATGGTGGTGAACCCCGGCATCCAAGTCTATGTGCTGGACGCCGACGGTTTGGTCGAGGCCTACATCGGCGAGCCGGGCATGGTGCGTGAGCACCAGGTCGACCTGAACGCCGTGCGTGCATTCCTGGCCGGGGCTGCCTTGCCACTGCGTGGCACCGATCCCATGGGCGGCGAGCACCAGCGCATCTTCAGTGCGGCCATGTTCCCGCCGCGCTCCGGCGACACGCGGCCTCCCGGTTACCTCTACATCGTCCTGGACGGCGCGGCACGTGACGAGGTGGCGCTGCAACTGAGCTGGCGTCGCATTTGGCAAGGGGCTTTGATGGCCGGGGCCTTGGGCCTGCTGGCGACCTTGCTGGTGGGCGTGTTCACTTTCAGGCGGCTGACTTCGCCCTTGCACAGGCTGGCCGATCGTTTGCGCAACTACCGTGCTCAGCCCGATGGTGCTGCTGAATCGGGCGGGCGCGGCCCCTTGCCCTTTGGTGACGAAGTGCAGACGCTGGCGGTGGCCTTCGACGACCTGACTCAACGCCTGGAACACCAAACAAAGCGAGAGCAGGCCCAGGCCCACGCGCACCGCGAGATGATGGCGGGCCTGGCCCATGACCTGCGCACGCCCCTGACTGCCCTGCAAGGCCACATCGAGGCATTGATGGGCCCTGGCCGTCCTCCTGCGGTGTCCGAGGCGCCCACGGGTGGCGTGGCTTGGCCGCCTGACCGGTTGCTTCAGGCCGCCTTGGCGCAAAGCGACAAGGTGCGGCGCCTGTCACAACAGTTGTTCGAGTTGACCGCGCTGCAATCCACCCGTGAGATCGCGCAGCGCGAGCGGTTTTTGCTCGACGAGCTGGTCACCGACACCGTGCAGAAGTTCGAAATCGCCCATGCCATGCCGCCCGTCACGCTGGGTGGGCCTGCGCCGGGTGCCCTGGAGGTGGAGGGTGACTTGCAACTTGTCGAGAGGGCGTTGACCAACTTGATCGACAACGCGATCAAGCATGCCGGTGGTCGCCACGCCGTGAGGGTGAGCGTGTCACGGCAGGCTGGACTGGCGCAGGTCTGGGTCGAGGACGCCGGGCCCGGCCTGCCCGCAGAGATCGCCCAGCGCTTGAACTTGGGGCAATCCTTGCGTGACCCACCTGTGCAGCGCACCGGCGGTGGCATTGGGGGGATGGGGCTGGCGATCGCACAGCGCGTGGCCCAGCTGCATGGCGGCAGCCTGCGCCCCACGGATGCCCCAGGAGGCGGCACCTGCCTTTGCCTGGCACTGCCGCTGGTCGGTTGAGTGACACACATCACTCGGGTGTTGCGGCCGTTGGCGGTTTTTTGCCCACCTTTCACCCTCGTCGCTTCGCCACCCATCGGCCCACGAGACAGAAAACGGCCACCCCCAGCAGGTTGGCGAGCAGGTCCAGCACATCGGGTGAGCGGGTGGTGGTGAACAGCTGAGAGGCTTCCTCGACAAAGCTGAACGCCAGCACCAGCAGGCCGGCCAAAGGCAGCTGCCACCCAGGCGGCAGCTTGATCGAGCGCCAGCGCATGGCAGCATCCAGGCAAACTGCCAGCAGGCCATACAGCACGAAGTGCCCCAGTTTGTCTGCCGCGGGCCAACGCAGGAAGGCGTCCAGCCAAGGGTGGCGCTCGCCCGTGTTCGCTTGCGTGATCACCCAAGCGATCAGCGCCATCAGCAAGGCCGCAGGCAAGTAGCGCATCGCGATCAAACCAGGGTGCTGGCGCCAGGCCGTTGTTGTATGCGCCAGGTTTCGCCGATCGCCGCGACCTTGAAGTGCTCACCAGGCAAGGCGTGGGCGCGCAGCGCGCGGGCCAGGGCCCTGGGCGGCTCATCCAGCGCCTCATCCGTCAACTGAAACGTGCCCCAGTGCACGGCCAGCGCTCGCTTGCAGCCGATGTCGTGGAAGATCTGAACCGATTCCTGCGGGTTCACATGCTGGTCCTTCATGAACCAGCGCGGCTCGTAGGCGCCGATGGGCAGCAGCGCGAGGTCGAACCCCCCGCCGTTCTCAGGCGTGTGGTCGCGCGCAAAGTGCTGGCGAATGTCCACGAAGTCCTTGGAGTAGCCCGTGTCGCCAGCGAAGTAGACGTGACAGTCTGGTGAGCGAACGACGAAGCCGCCCCAGAGGCTGCGCAATGCATCGGTTGCCGTGCGTGCCGACCAGTGCTGGGCAGGCACCAGGGTCACCGGGATGCGGGCGCTGCGCTCGGTGGTTTCGAGCACATGGGTGTCCCACCAATCGAGCTCCACCACGCGGCGCATGCCTCGGCGGGCGAACCAATGCTTGTGCCCCAGCGGGCAGATCACCAGCGGCGCGCCACCTGCTTGCCGCTTCAGGTCCAGCATCGAGCCTTCATCGAGGTGGTCGTAGTGGTTGTGTGATAGCAGCACCACGTCGATGTGAGGCAGCTCGCTGATCGCCAGCCCAGGCGGCGTGTGTCGCTTGGGGCCCGCCCATTGCACCGGAAAACAGCGCTCGGAGAACACCGGGTCGGTCAGGATGTTGAGCCCGCCCACCTGAAGCAGCACGGTGATGTGGCCGATCCAGGTGGCCGAGGGTTGCATGGCCAGGCCCGCGTTGGCGTTGGCATGGATGAAGGCCAAGTCTGGTTTGACCACCGGGATCGGCTCTTGCAGCGGCTTGGGGTGCCCCGCGCGCCAGGCCTCCCAACGCCAGCGCAGGAGCTCGTGCCAGCGCTTGCCCCGAAACGACTGGTAATTGTTCTGAAAACCGTCAGGTCGGTGATGTTTCTTTGCAGGGTTGAAGTGCGGGTTCTTCATGGGGCGCATCTTATTCGCGCCAGGTCAATCGCGCTGCGCGCTGGACCTCACGCTCGCAAGGTGTAGGCCTCGGCCAGCGAGCGGCGAACGCGCTTGTAGTCGCGCCAGTTGAAGCCGCGCAAGAACGAGACGGCGGTCAGCGCACCCATGCGAAACAGGCGCAGCTTGGTTTCGTCGTTCATCGCGAAGTCCAGCCAGCTGATGTCCTCGGTGTCGATGTAGGCGACCAGCCTGCTGTGGTCGGGGTTCTGTTTGATGAACTCGGCGTCCATCGCGTGGCGAGCGGTGTTGAAGGACTGGCTGAACACCTTCATCACGCCAGGGATGTCGTGCTTGTGTTCATCCCATTGCAGTTTCACGCCGAAGGTTGGCCGCAACGGCACGCGGTTTCGGATGTGGAAGGCATCGATGGGAAAGTTGGATAACACGCCCCCATCAACGAAATGGTGCACGGCGGGCAGGAAGTCGCCCTCATAGCAGCGCTCAGGCCATTCCTGGGCACGCCAAAGGGGGCGGGCTTCGTCGGCAGGCAGGGACTTCACCTTGAAGGTGCTGAAGAAGCCCGGGATCGACATCGACGCCCGCGCGAAATCGGCCACGTTCACCTGGTCGGGCTGATGCCAGTACATCGCTGCCATCTGGGGCAGGTGCACCTTGGTCTCGGTGGAAATGTCCGCGGCCACGACGCACAGTTGGTCGGGGTTGTGCCTGCGAAGCAGCACCCGCGTGCCATTGACCACCTCCCAGATCGGGGCGTCCGGTACGTGGTGAAAGTCGCTGGGGTCGGCTTGAGGGCTCACCAGCAGGTCTGGCAGGTCGTTCATTCGCACGCGCAACTGCTGCACCGTCAGCGGCTGGCCACCGTTCATGTCGCGCAGCAAGTTGTCCATCCAGCGGTGAAAGACCTCGCCGCGGTTGAGCGCATGGATGGCGTGCAGGTTATCCAGCACCTGACTGGCCTTCCACAACTTGTTGATCGAGCTGGAGTCGTCATCGAGCCAGGTGCGCAGCCCGGTCAAGGCGTCCTTGTCGCCATCCTTGTGACCATCGACGAAGTCGGCCATGGGCATGTTTGCCAGCGCGCCAATGAGCTTTTCGACGCGGAGCTCGCCCGGGCGGTTGGCGGCAGCCAGCGCGATCGCCGAGACGGCGCCTGCGGACGTGCCACCAATGCCGATGAAGCGCAAGCCGACCTGCTCGAGCACATGCAGGTAGCCCAGCAGGGCCAAGCCCAGCGTGCCACCACCTTCCATCACGATGTCGATGTACTGGTTCCCCTGGCTGTCGAGCACATCGCTGTACTCGCCCAGGCGCAAGCCCTCGATGGCTGGCGTCAGGTCCTGGATCTGTGCCAGGAAGTCCGCTGCGGCAAGGTTCGACATGGCGCGCTCCCTTTTTGACTTGGAGGCTGCAACGCTAGGCCTGCGAGGCGCACTCTTCCATCCCTAGGGTGCAAGGCCGAGTTTTCATCGTCCCGTCAAATGGAAAAGGGCCCCAGGTGGGGCCCTTCGTCGTGGTGGCTTCCCCTGCTCGGGCAGGGGAGGGCCTCAGGCCACGGTCACCGGGATCTTGCCGATCTTGGCTTGCCAGGTTTTGGGCCCTTCGATGTGGGCGCTGGTGCCGCCCGAATCGACGGCCACCGTCACAGGCATGTCGACCACGTCGAACTCGTAGATCGCTTCCATGCCCAGGTCCTCAAAGCCGACCACCTTGGCGGCCTTGATGGCCTTGGAGACCAGGTAGGCCGAGCCGCCCACGGCCATCAGGTAGGCCGACTTGTGCTTCTTGATGGACTCGATGGCGACGGGGCCGCGCTCGGCCTTGCCCACCATGCTGATCAGGCCGGTCATCGAAAGCATCATGTCGGTGAACTTGTCCATGCGGGTGGCGGTGGTGGGGCCGGCGGGGCCGACGACCTCGTCGCGCACCGGGTCGACCGGGCCGACGTAGTAGATGACGCGGTTGGTGAAGTCCACGGGCAGCTTCTCACCCTTGGCCAGCATGTCCTGGATGCGCTTGTGGGCGGCGTCGCGGCCGGTGAGCATCTTGCCGTTGAGCAGCAGGGTCTGGCCCGGCTTCCAGCTGGCGACTTCGTCCTTGGTCAGGGTGTTGAGGTCAACGCGCTTGGACTTGTTGTAGTCGGGTGCCCAATGCACGTTGGGCCACAGGTCCAGGCTGGGCGGGTCGAGGTAGACCGGGCCGCTGCCGTCCATCACGAAGTGGGCGTGGCGGGTTGCTGCGCAGTTCGGGATCATGGCGATCGGCTTGGAGGCCGCGTGCGTGGGGTAGGTCTTGATCTTGACGTCCAGCACCGTGGTCAGGCCACCCAGGCCTTGGGCCCCGATGCCCAGGGCGTTGACCTTCTCGTACAGCTCGATGCGCAGCTCTTCGAGCTTGTTCTGCGGGCCGCGCTCGAGCAGCTCGTACATGTCGATGTCGTCCATCAGCGACTCTTTGGCCAGCAGCGCGGCTTTTTCGGCCGTGCCACCCACCCCGATGCCCAGCATGCCGGGCGGGCACCAGCCAGCGCCCATCGTCGGCACGGTCTTGAGCACCCAGTCGACGATGTTGTCGGACGGGTTGAGCATGTAGACCTTGGACTTGTTCTCCGAGCCGCCGCCCTTGGCCGCGACGGTCACGTCCACCGTGTCACCGGGCACCAGCTCCATGAAGACCACGGCCGGCGTGTTGTCCTTGGTGTTCTTGCGCTCGAAGATCGGGTCGCTCAGCACCGAGGCGCGCAGCTTGTTGTCCGGGTTGTTGTAGCCACGGCGCACGCCTTCGTCCACGGCGTCCTGGATGCTGCGGGCGCCAAAGCCTTCCCACTTCACGCCCATCCCGATCTTCAGGAAGACGTTGACGATGCCGGTGTCCTGGCAAATGGGGCGGTGGCCCTCGGCGCACATGCGCGAGTTGGTCAGGATCTGCGCGATGGCGTCCTTGGCCGCGGGCGACTCTTCGCGCTCGTAGGCACGCGCCAGGTGGGCGATGTAGTCGGCCGGGTGGTAGTAGGAGATGTATTGCAGCGCGGCTGCGACGCTTTCAACGAGGTCGTCGTGGCGAATGGTCGTCATGGCAGAGGCCTTTTTGGGGCGTTCGTGGGGCAGGGTGGTGGTGGCAAAACAGCCGACATTGTGCCAAGGTCTGGTCGGGGGCGCGGGCGCTTCGCGGCTCAGTTTCTTCGCCAGAGCAAGTGAACCGTCGCGAAACCCAGCGCTGCGCTCGCCGTCGCCAGCATCAACAGGCCGGTCATCAGGGGCGTGCCGTGCGCAATGGTCCAGTTCAGGCCCTGGCCCAGCCAGTGGGAGGCATCGCTCATCAGCCAGCTCAGGTCCAGCGCGTCCGGCAACACATGCTCGCCGATCTGATAGGCGGCGTAGTAGATCGGCGGCACCGTCAGCGGATTGGTCACCAGGGTGCAGGCCGCGCTCACTGGCACGTTGCCCCGCACCACCACCGAAGCGGCCACGGCAAACAGGATCTGCGCCACCGGCATGAGCAAGCCCATGAACAGCCCTGCGGCCACCCCTCGCGCCACGCCATGGCGATCCAGGCACCACAGGCGGTCGTCTTGCAGGTGCGGACGCACCGGGGCCATCCACGGGGACGCCAGGATTTGCTCCTTGCCTGGCGTCTGCCGCCGCACCTTCGCCCAGCTCGTGCGGGTTTTGCGGCGTGTCAGCGTGCCAGCCTTGCGAAGCGATGTTTTCATCGTGGTGAGGTCAGTGGTTTTCGTGCCCAGAGGCGGCATGGTGCAGCAGCTTGTCGGTGTAGGCAATGGCCATGGCCGAGAACAGGAACGCGATGTGGATCACGGTCTGGGCGATCAGCACCTTGTCCGTGTAGTTCTGCGCGTTGATGAAGGTTTTCAACAGGTGAATCGAAGAGATGCCGATGATGGCCGTGGCCAGCTTGACCTTGAGCACCGAGGCGTTCACATGATCCAGCCATTCAGGCTGGTCCGGGTGATCGTCGAGGTTCATGCGCGAGACAAAGGTCTCGTAACCGCCCACGATCACCATGATCAGCAGGTTGGAGATCATCACCACGTCGATCAGGCCCAGCACCACCAGCATGATGGTGGTCTCGGTGAGGTGCTTGGGGCCATGGTCGGCGGGCTGACCGGTGGCCTGAAAAATGGCGATCAGCGCTTCCTGGCTGCCAAAGGCCGCTTCGATCAGGTGAACAAGTTCCACCCAGAAGTGAAACACATACACGCACTGCGCCAAGATCAGGCCGATATAAAGCGGCAATTGCAGCCAACGGCTGGCAAAAATAAAGGAAGACAAGGCATTGACCTTTTTGGAGGCTTGGGGCGGGTTCATGCTGACCTTGGGGGTAATTCCGAAGTAACAAATTCTAGAGTTAGTAGCATGGTCTTGGACTGGCAAGGTGAACGCCCAAAGCGTAACCGCCCGGCCAATTCGACAAGCGTGTGCCACAAGCACCGTCCATCAGGAGCTCTGCCATGACTGGCAATCAAACCAACAACCCGACTCACGACCTCTACCCCCCGCCCACCGCTTTTGCCCAAGCCGCACACATCGGCAGCCGGCAAGCCTACGACAAGCTGGTCGACGAAGCCCAGCAAGACCACACGGCCTACTGGGGCCGGCTCGCCAAAGAATTCCTCAGCTGGCACAAGCCCTTCACCCGGGCACTCGACGAGAGCAACGCCCCGTTCTACAAGTGGTTCGACGACGGCCTGATCAACGCCTCGTACAACTGCCTTGACCGACACGTCGAGGCCGGTCTGGGAGACCGCACTGCCATCATCTTCGAGGCCGACGACGGCCAGGTCAGCCAGGTGTCCTACCGCGACCTGCTCGCCCGCGTCTGCCAACTGGCCAACGCCCTGAAAGCACAAGGTGTGAAAAAGGGCGACCGCGTGGTGCTGTACCTGCCCATGTCGGTCGAGGGCGTCGTGGCCATGCAGGCCTGCGCTCGCATTGGTGCCACCCACTCCGTCGTCTTCGGCGGCTTCTCAGCCCAGAGCCTGCGCGACCGCATCGAAGACGCGGGCGCCGTCATGGTCATCACCGCCGACGAGCAGGTGCGTGGAGGCAAGACCCTGCCGCTCAAGGCGATCGTCGACGAAGCCCTGGGCATGGGCGGCTGCGACACCATCAAACAGGTCATCGTCTTCCGTCGCACGGGCGGCAGCGTGGCGTTCAACGCAGGCCGTGACGTGTGGATGCACGAAGCCATGGCCGCGCAGCCAGCGTATTGCTCGCCTGAGTGGGTCGAAGCCGAACACCCGCTGTTCCTGCTCTACACCTCTGGCTCCACCGGCAAGCCCAAGGGCGTTCAGCACAGCACCGGCGGCTACCTGCTGCACGCGGCGCTGACCATGAAGTGGACCTTCGACTACAAGCCGTCGGACGTCTTCTGGTGCACGGCCGACATCGGCTGGGTCACGGGTCACACCTACGTGGCCTATGGCCCGCTGGCCAATGGCGGCACCCAGCTCGTCTTCGAAGGCGTGCCCACCTACCCGGACGCTGCGCGCTTTTGGCGCATGATCCAGAAGCACAAGGTCACGATCTTCTACACAGCCCCGACCGCCATCCGCGCGCTCATCAAGGCCGCAGAGTCGACGGCCGAGGTGCACCCGCGCAACTTCGACCTCACCAGCCTGCGCTTGCTGGGCACGGTGGGCGAGCCCATCAACCCGGCCGCCTGGGAGTGGTACCACCGCGAGATCGGTGGCGGCCGCTGCCCCATCGTCGACACCTTCTGGCAAACCGAGACCGGTGGTCACATGATCACCCCGCTGCCTGGCGCCCACGCCCTCACGCCCGGTTCTTGTTCGCTGCCTTTCCCGGGCATCGACGCAGCCGTGGTCGACGAGACTGGCAAAGAGGTGCCATGGGGGCAGGGTGGCGTGCTGGTCGTGCGCAAGCCCTGGCCCTCGATGATCCGCAATATCTGGGGCGATGCCGAGCGCTTCAAGAAGAGCTATTACCCCGCTGACTTCGGCGGCAAGTACTACCTCGCGGGCGACGGCGCCATCCGCGACGCGAAAACCGGCTACTTCACGATCACCGGCCGCATCGACGACGTGCTCAACGTCTCGGGGCACCGCATGGGCACGATGGAAATCGAGTCCGCGCTGGTGTCGCACCCGCTGGTGGCCGAGGCCGCCGTGGTGGGTCGCCCGGACGACCTGACGGGCGAAGCGATCTGCGCTTTCGTGGTGCTCAAGCGTCCTCGCCCCGAAGGCGAGGAGGCGAAAAAGATCGCCAACGAGTTGCGCAACCACGTCGGCCAGGAGATCGGCCCGATTGCCAAGCCCAAGGACATCCGCTTTGGCGACAACCTGCCCAAGACCCGCTCCGGCAAGATCATGCGGCGCCTGCTGCGTGTGATCGCAAAGGGCGAGGACGTGACGCAGGACACTTCCACGCTGGAAAACCCGGCGATCCTGGAGCAACTCGCCAAGAGCAACTGACGCTGCCGCGTCGTGCATGGAATCCGTCCCGCCTGAAAAGGTGGGGCGGGTTTTGTCGTGCCCGTGTTTCAAACGTTTGAACGGTGTCTGCCCATTCCCGGGTGACAGGTTTTCGCACGATCGTTCAATTTGAAAAATCTTGTTATCTGATTGGTTTGCGGGGTTAACCAGCAGAAATCACGCAAAACCCCACACCCCCTAGCATTCCCCCTCATACAAAACTTCACACAGCCCACTAGATTGAGGGGGTGACAGCGCCACAAGCGCGGTCCAACACCGCAATGACGAGGAGCTTTTGACATGGCTACAACCAGCGTTTCGAACGCCCCGATGACCGCCGAGGAAAAGAAGGTGATTTTCGCCTCCAGCCTTGGCACGGTTTTCGAGTGGTATGACTTTTACCTGTACGGTTCTTTGGCGGCCATCATCGCCAAACAGTTTTTTGCCGGGCTGGATCCCACGTCGGCATTCATTTTCGCCCTGCTGGCTTTTGCCGCGGGTTTCATCGTTCGTCCCTTTGGCGCACTGGTTTTCGGTCGCCTGGGCGACATGATCGGCCGCAAGTACACCTTCCTGGTCACCATCTTGCTGATGGGCGCCTCGACGTTCATCGTCGGCATCCTGCCCAACTACGCCTCCATCGGTGTGGCGGCTCCGGTCATCCTCATCATCCTGCGCCTGCTGCAAGGCCTGGCGCTGGGCGGTGAGTACGGCGGTGCCGCCACCTACGTGGCCGAGCACGCGCCTCACGGTCGCCGCGGTGCCTACACCGCCTGGATCCAGACCACGGCCACGCTGGGTCTGTTCCTGTCGCTGATCGTGATCCTGACCACCCGCACCATCATCGGCGAAGAAGCCTTCGCAGACTGGGGCTGGCGCGTTCCGTTCATCCTGTCGCTGGCCCTGCTGGGCATCAGCGTGTGGATCCGCATGAGCATGAACGAGTCTCCGGCCTTCAAGAAGATGAAGTCCGAAGGCAAGACCTCCAAGGCCCCGCTGACCGAATCCTTCGGCCAGTGGAAGAACCTGAAGATCGTGATCCTGGCCCTGGTCGGTCTGGTCGCAGGTCAGGCAGTGGTCTGGTACACCGGTCAGTTCTACGCCTTGTTCTTCCTGACGCAGACGCTGAAGGTCGATGGCGCCACGGCCAACATCCTGGTCGCGATGTCCCTGCTGATCGCCACCCCGTTCTTCGTGGTGTTCGGCTCGCTGTCGGACAAGATCGGCCGCAAGCCCATCATCCTGGCGGGCTGCCTGATCGCGGCGCTGACCTACTTCCCGCTGTTCAAGGCACTGACCCACTACGCCAACCCTGACCTGGAAAAGGCCCAGACCACCGCGCCGGTGACCCTGGTTGCCGACCCGGCCGAGTGCTCGTTCCAGTTCAACCCGACGGGCACGGCCAAGTTCACCAGCTCCTGCGACATCGCCAAGCAACTGCTGGCAACGGGTTCGGTCAACTATGAGAACGTGGCGGGTCCTGCAGGCTCGACCGCCGTGATCAAGGTGGGTGAAGTGGCCATCAACAGCTACTCGCCGACCAAGGTCACCGAAGCCGACGTGCCAGCCGCCAAGGAAGCCGCAACCAAGGCCAACGATGCGGCCATTGCCAAGGTCGCCGAGGCCAAGGCCGCAACCGGTGTTGACGCCGCCACCAAGCTCAAGGACGCCGAGAAGGCCGCCAAGGAGGCCGCTGCCGCCCTGGCTGCTTTCGACAAGGATCCGAAGGCTGCGGCTGCCAAGGTCATCGACGGTCAGTTCAAGAAGGCCGTCACCGGTGAGCTCAAGAAGGCCGGCTACCCCGCCAAGGCAGACCCTGCCAAGGTGAACAAGCCGATGATCGTCGCCATCCTGACCATCCTGGTGATCTACGTGACCATGGTCTACGGCCCGATCGCCGCCATGCTGGTGGAGATGTTCCCGACCCGCATCCGCTACACCTCGATGTCCCTGCCGTACCACATCGGCAACGGCTGGTTCGGTGGCCTGCTGCCGACCACGGCCTTTGCCATCGTGGCGCAGACGGGCAACATCTACAACGGCTTGTGGTATCCGATCATCATCGCCATGGTCACCTTCGTGATCGGCCTGCTGTTCGTGCGTGAAACCAAGGACGTGGACATCTACGCCGGCGACTGATTTCTGCGCCGATGCCCTGCCGGATCACAAGTCCGGCAGGCCTGCTCAGGCTGATCCGCCAGGGCACTTCGGACAGATGACTCCGTGCAAACACAAAGGCCCCGCATCGCGGGGCCTTTTTCGTGGGCGAGCGCCTCAGCCGTGGCGTGACGAAATCACTTGGTCGCAAGGATCCAGGTCACGAGTTGCTTGGCTTCGGCTTCGTTGACCTGACCTTGAGCGGGCATGGGACCCATGGGCATGTTCCAGACACCGCCGCCACCCTTGCGAACCTTGGCAGCGAGTTGCTCGACAGCCTTTTTGTTGCCCTTGTATTTTTTGGCGATGTCGGCAAAAGAAGGTCCCACCACCGCTTTGTTGACCTGGTGACAGGCCAGGCAGGCCTTCTGGCGGGCGAGGTCTTCGCTGGCGTGGGCCGGGGCGAGGGCGCTCAAGGTCATCAGCGCAGCGCCCAGCAGGGCGGGGGCGAGGGGGCGAGTCAAGGTGCGGGAAATCGTCATCGCAGCAAACATCCGGGGTCTCCTGTGCAAGAAGGTGATTTATAAACGCAGCAAGGCCGATTTCGGACGACTGCCTGGGGGCGGTGTGCCGCAGGCCAACAAAGGTGAATGAATCATGTGGTTCGTGGCAATCGGCGTCGCCATGCTGGTGATGAACCTGGCCGGCATCGGTCCGGTGGGCGAGTGGGCCTGGGCGGGATTCGGCAAAGCCTGGTTCATCCTGGTGCCTTTCGGGCTGGCCGTGGTCTGGTGGGGCTGGTCCGACGCGTCCGGTCACACCCAGCGCAAGGCCATGGAAAAGGTGGACGCCAAGCGCGAAGCCCGCCGGCAGAAAGCCCTTGACGCACTGGGCTTGCAGAAGCCGGGGCGCCGTCGCTGACCAGGGCAGGGGCTTAGAATCGCGGGTTACCCATACCGTGCTTTCCGGAGCCCCTCATGCCCCAATACCGTTCCCGCACCTCGACCGCCGGCCGCAACATGGCGGGTGCACGCGCCCTTTGGCGCGCCACCGGCATGAAGGACGGCGACTTTGAAAAACCGATCATCGCCATCGCCAACAGCTTCACGCAGTTTGTGCCCGGCCACGTGCACCTGAAAGACCTGGGTCAGCTGGTTGCGCGTGAGATCGAAGCCGCAGGCGGTGTGGCGAAAGAATTCAACACCATCGCGGTCGACGACGGCATCGCCATGGGTCACGGCGGCATGCTGTACTCGCTGCCCTCTCGCGACCTGATCGCCGACAGCGTCGAGTACATGGTCAATGCCCACACGGCCGACGCGCTGGTGTGCATCTCCAATTGCGACAAGATCACCCCGGGCATGCTGATGGCGGCCCTGCGCCTGAACATCCCCGTGGTGTTCGTCTCCGGCGGCCCGATGGAAGCCGGCAAGGCCAAGATCGAAGGCAAGGTCATTGCCCTGGACCTGGTGGACGCCATGGTCAAGGCCGCCGACAAGAACTGCTCCGACGAAGAGGTGGCCATGGTCGAGCGTTCGGCCTGCCCGACCTGCGGCTCGTGCTCGGGCATGTTCACCGCCAACTCGATGAACTGCCTGACCGAAGCCCTGGGCCTGTCCCTGCCGGGCAATGGCACCATCGTCGCCACCCACGCCGACCGCGAAAAGCTGTTCCGCCGCGCGGGTCGCACCGTCGTCGAGCTGGCCAAGCGCCACTACGAACAAGACGACTTCAGCGTGCTGCCGCGCAACATCGCCAACTTCAAGGCCTTCGAGAACGCCGTGGCGCTTGACGTGGCCATGGGCGGCTCGACCAACACCGTGCTGCACCTGTTGGCGGCCGCCCGCGAGGCCGAGCTGCCCTTCACCATGGCCGACATCGACCGCATGTCGCGCAAGGTGCCGTGCCTGAGCAAGGTGGCCCCCGCCGTGCCCGACGTGCACATCGAAGACGTGCACCGCGCTGGCGGCATCATGTCCATCCTGGGTGAGCTGGCCCGTGGCGGCCTGCTGCACACCGACGTGCCCACCGTGCACAGCAAGACCATGGCCGACGCCATCGCGCAGTGGGACGTCACGGTCACGCAGGACGAGGCCGTGCACACCTTCTACAAGGCTGCGCCTGGCGGCATCCCCACGCAGGTGGCTTTCTCGCAGGACAGCCGCTGGAAGGCACTGGACCTCGACCGCGCCAAGGGCGTCATCCGCTCGAAGGAACACGCTTTCACGCAAGACGGCGGCCTGGCCGTGCTCTACGGCAACATCGCCGAGAAGGGCTGCATCGTCAAAACCGCGGGGGTTGACGAGTCCATCTGGGCTTTCACCGGCAAGGCCCGGGTCTACGAGAGCCAGGACGACGCCGTCGAAGGCATCCTGGGTGAAGAGGTGCAGGCTGGCGACGTGGTCGTCATCCGCTACGAAGGCCCCAAGGGCGGCCCCGGCATGCAGGAGATGCTGTACCCCACGTCCTACCTCAAGAGCCGTGGCCTGGGCAAGGCCTGTGCGCTGCTGACCGACGGGCGCTTTTCGGGTGGCACCTCGGGCCTGTCGATCGGTCACGCGTCGCCCGAAGCGGCGCAAGGCGGCGCCATCGCCCTGGTCGAGAACGGCGACACCATCGAGATCGACATCCCGAACCGCCGCATCCACCTGGCCATCAGCGACGAAGAAATGACCCGCCGCCGCGAAGCCATGGAGGCCAAGGGCCCGAACGCCTGGAAGCCGGCCAACCGCCAGCGCCACGTCTCGGCCGCGCTGCAGGCCTACGCCTTGCTGACCACCTCGGCCGATACCGGCGCCGTGCGCGACCTGTCGCAACTGCAGCGCTGAGGCGCAGCCTTCAACGTGTGGGCCCGGCGCTGTCCGGGCCACCCCCTGAGGCGTCCGCGAGAGCGGGCGCCTTTTTGTTGGTGCCCATGGCGGTGGCCACCATCTGCCTGGCCAGCGTGTCGTAGAGCGGGCGGGCGATCAGGCGAGACAGGGCTGCAGCCAACATCGCCGAGCCCATCAGGCTGAGCACCATGGCGTGCCCATCGACCATCTCCATGACGATGATGAACGCCGTCAGCGGCGCCTGCGTGACCGCCGCCAGGAACGCCGCCATGCCGATGGCAATCAGCACCGGTTTGGGGTCCGACGTCAGCGAAGCGACCTCGTGACCGATGCTCGCGCCCATCGTCAGCGAGGGCGCGAAGATGCCCCCTGGCACACCGCAAATCGCCGACAACCAGGTCGCCAGGAAGCGCAACACCGTGTCCAGGCCCTGGGTGGCGTCCTGGCCTTCGAGCATCTGGCGGGTGGCCATGTAGCCGCTGCCGAAACTGTGGCCTGAACTGGCCAGGCCGATGGCGGCCACCGCGAGGCCGCAAGCTGCGGCAAACAGGCAGGGTCGGCTCTGGCGGAAGCGGCGAAACCGGTCTTGCCCAGGGCTCAGGGCCCAACTGAGCAGGCGGGAGAACAGGCCACCCGCCAGTCCGCAAGCCAGCGTGACGGCCAGGCCAGGCAGCAACATGCCCCAGCCAATGGCCTCGACCTGGATGCGGCCGAAGTAGGTGCCGCTGCCGAACGCCGAAACCGCCACCAGGCCGGCGATCACGATGGCGGCGATCAGCAAGCCACTGGCGCGGTCTTCAGGTCGGCGCGAGAGTTCTTCGATGGCAAAAACCACCCCGCCCAGCGGTGTGTTGAACGCAGCCGCCACGCCGGCTGCGCCACCCGCCACCAGCAGGCCTCGCTCGTTGATGTGGCTGCGTTGCGGCAGCCAGCGCCGCGCGTGGTGCATGACACCTGCGGCCACCTGCACCGAGGGGCCTTCGCGGCCTGTGGACAAGCCAGCGAGCAAGCCAGCGGAGGTCAGCAGCACCTTGGCCACGGACAGCTTCAGCGACACGAACAGCCGCCGCTGTTCCGGCGGGATGTCTTCGTGCTGCGCGGCCAGCACCTGAGGGATGCCCGAGCCCGCGGCCCCCGGGGCCCAGCGCCGAGTCAACCAGACGATGCCAGCGGTGAGGGCGGGTGTCCACAGCAGCACCAGCCAGGGCTGGGCGGTGTGCAGCGCAAAGAAAGCGTGCAATGCTGTTTCGCTCAGCCATGTCAGCCCAATGACGGCCAGCCCCGACAACACGGCGAACCCGATGATCACCAGCCGTGCAGCCCAGGCGCGCCAATCCGATAATTCACGGCTGAGCGAGTCGGCTGTTCCGCCCCCGGCACCCGAAGCAGTGTCGACTTCGGAAGAAGAAGGCTCGCTCATCGTGTTGACACCGTTTTCATCCCCTCATGACCCATCAGCCCGACACCCCTGCGCAGGATGCAACCGACGTGCCCACTCCCTCCAGGCAGGTGCTCAGGCAGTTCCGCGTGATCTTCAATGCCGTCAAGACGCACTTCAGTCAGGTCGAACACAAGAGCGGGCTGGGTGGGGCGCAGGTCTGGGCTTTGAGCGTGGTGGCCGAGTCGCCAGGCATCGGCGTGGGGCAGCTGGCGCATGCCATGGACATCCGACAGCCAACGGCCAGCAACCTGGTGCGCGGGCTGGTGAGCAAGGGCCTGATGCGTTCCGAGCGCTCCGGCTCTGATCGCCGGGCCGTGGCTCTGTTTGTGACCGATGAGGCGCTGAGCATCCTGAGCCGCGTGCCCGGTCCGTGGGCAGGGGTGTTGCCGCACGCCCTGGATGCCCTGGACGAAGCCACCTTGCAGCGCTTGCAGTGCGATCTGGGTCAGGTGATCCGATCGTTGGCCGTGCCCGATGCGGTCGAAGCGGCCGAAGCGGCGAACACCCCGCTCGCGCAACTTTGAAATCGATGGTGCCCATTGCATTTGTGCAAATATAATCTGCACGATCCCGATGCGCGAGTGCCGGGGTGGATCAAAAGAGCGTTTTCAGACCCCGCGTGTCGGGGTCTTTTTTTTTGAGGGCTCAGATCAGCTTGAGGCAGACCATGGCGACCAAGGTCGGAACTGCGGCAGAGGCCAGCAACGACAGCGCGTTGATCGACTGCTCGTGGAAGTCGCCCTTGAGGATGGCAGCGCCGGCCGGGTTGGGGGCATTGGCGATCAGGGTCAGTCCGCCGCCCGTGACCGCTCCGGCCACCAACGCGTACTTGAACTCCGGGCTCAGGCCTGGCACCAGGGAGCCCAGGTAGGTCAGGGCAGCGTTGTCGGTGATGGCCGTCAGCGCGGTGGCGCCGTAGTACACGGCGTCGCTGTTCATGCTCAGCAGCAAGGGCTCGAGCCACCACTGCTGTTGGCCGCCCAGCACCACCAGGCCGGCCAGGAAGAATGCCACCATCAGTCCTTCACGCAGGATCGGGGGCGACTGGTGGCGCTGGTAAGCGTTCATGAACCCCAGGAAGAACAGCAGCAGCGCCAGGAACACCGCGGCGTGGTGCGCGAAGGCGACGATGCCGGCGAGGAAGGCCAGGTGGATGACCGTGACTGGCAGTGGTGGCATGGGCTCGGGCGAACCAGTGGCCGGGCGCAGGCGGATGAACTCTTTGGCGAACAGCACCACCAGCCCGGTGGCGTTCACGCCGACCGCCAGGGCTGCCTTCCAGCCGAAGTTCGTGAGCATGAAACCCAGGTCCCAGCCCCATGCACTGGCCACCATCAACACGGGAGGTGCAGCGTAGGGCGTGAGCGTGCCACCGATCGACACGTTGACGAACAGCACGCCCAGCACGGCGTATTTGAGGCGCTCTGAAATGCCCAGTTTGAACAGCCCATCGCGCAGCAGCAGCGCGGCCAGGGTCATGGCGGCCGGCTCGGTGATGAACGAGCCCAGCAGCGGCACGAAGGACAGGATCACCAGCGTCAGGCCCATGGCCCCGGGCAGGGGGAGCAGCCGCGTCAGGATGCGAGTGAGCAGACCGGCAAGCTGAATGATGGGCTTGCTGGCGGCCGCCACCATGATTGCGAAGACGAACAGCGGCTCGGTGAAGTTGCGGCTGTCCAGGTAATGGACAGCCTCGTCCTTGCCGTTGACCGCGAACATGAACACCATCAGCACCATGGCCCAGAAGCCGAACACCACCTCGACCTCGGCAAGGAAGTGCCACAGGCCTGCGTGGGCGGGGCGCGTGTGGGCAAGGTGCTCAAAGAACTTGGTCGAGAACGTGTGAATCAGGGCGATGCCGAACAACGCGGCGCCGATGATCTGGAGGGTGGTCGGATGCATGCGCGGCATCGTAGCAGCGCCGATTGCCTCGGTCGGATCCTGCGCCATCGTGGTGATCCACATGCGGTATCGTTCGCGCCATGCTGATGCACCCGCAATACGACCCGATTGCCCTGTCCCTGGGGCCCTTGCAGATCCACTGGTACGGCCTGACCTACCTGGCGGCTTTCTCGATGTTCTACCTGTTGGCGGCTCAGCGCGTCAAACGTCCCTGGTACGCCGAGGTGGGCTGGACGCGCGAAACCATCGAGGATCTGCTGTTCTTCGGCGTGCTGGGCGTGATCCTGGGCGGTCGGCTGGGTTACGTGCTGTTCTACAAGCCCGCGTATTACTTCAGCCACCCAGGTGAAATCCTGGCCGTCTGGCAGGGCGGCATGGCCTTTCATGGTGGGCTCATTGGCGTGATCCTGGCCATGTGGGTGTTCGCCTGGCGTCGCAAGCGCTCGTTTTTCGAGGTGGCCGACCTGGTGGCTCCCTGTGTGCCCGTGGGGCTGGCTGCAGGGCGAATCGGCAACTTCATCAACGGCGAGCTGTGGGGCCGTGCCGCCGATCCGAGCCTGCCTTGGGCGATGGTCTTTCCCCAATCGGGCACCGACTTTGCCCGCCACCCGTCCCAGCTCTACCAGTTTGGTCTCGAGGGCCTGACTTTGTTCGTTTTGTTGTGGTGGTACGCGCGCTGCCCGCGTCCGCAAGGGGCGGTGGCCGGGGCCTTCCTGTTTGGCTACGGGGTCTTCCGGTTCGTGGCGGAGTATTTCCGCGAGCCCGACAGCTTCCTGGGCCTGCTGGCGCTGAACATGAGCATGGGCCAGTGGCTGTGCGTGCCGATGATCGTGCTGGGTGCCCTGATTTGGGGCGCGGCCCAAAAAAATGCCCCCCGTCCGGGAGGACAGGGGGCGTAAAAGGGTCGGTGGCGTTTTCGCAAACCCACTGACCCCCGCTGAGGAAGACCGCCGGATTCGCTGGAACCCGACGGTCGCTGAAACAGTTGCAAACGCTGTGCCAGCTGGTGGGGCGGCAGGCCGCGAGCGCTTCAGGCTGCCTGCTTGTGCGCCACGCCGTGGCGGGTGTAGAGGAAGTCCAGCACGGCCTTGCGGCAGTGCATGTAGGTGGCGTCTTCGGCCAACTCGACGCGGTTGCGCGGGCGGGCCAGGGGCACGTCCAGCACCTCACCGATGGTGGCGGCCGGGCCGTTGGTCATCATCACGATGCGGTCCGACAGCAGCACGGCTTCGTCCACGTCGTGGGTCACCATGACCACGGTGCTGTTCGTGCGTGCAACGATTTTGAGCAGCTCGTCCTGCAGGTGGGCGCGCGTCAGGGCATCGAGCGCACCGAAGGGCTCGTCCATCAGCAGCACTTTGGGTTCCATCGCCAGGGCGCGGGCGATGCCCACGCGCTGCTTCATGCCGCCGGAGATTTCATTCGGGCGCTTCAGGGTGGCGTGGGCCATGTTGACCAGCTCCAGCGCGGCCTGGGTGCGGGCCTTGAGCTGGGCCTTGCTCTCCTTGGCGCCGAACACCCGCTCCACGGCCAGGTAGACGTTGTCGAAGCAGGTCAGCCAGGGCAGCAGCGAGTGGTTCTGGAACACCATGGCGCGCTCGGGTCCGGGGCCGGCGATCTCGCGGTTGTCACAGATCAGGCCACCGCTGGAAGGCGTCAGCAGGCCGGCGATCAGGTTCAGCAGCGTCGACTTGCCGCAGCCCGAGTGGCCGATCAGCGCGATGAACTCGCCCTTGTTGATTTGCAGGTTGATCTCGCGCAGCGCGTGGAACTGGCCCTTCTTGGTGTTGAACACCATCTCGGCCTGGCTGATGTCGATGAATGCGGTCATGGTGATCTCCTTACTCGAAGCTGAAGCGCTTGGCGACGGCCACCAGGGCGTTTTCCAGCAGCAGGCCGACGATGCCGATCACGAAGATGGCGATGATGATGTGCTGCACGTTCAGGTTGTTCCACTCGTCCCAGACCCAGAAACCGATGCCCACGCCGCCGGTCAACATCTCGGCGGCCACGATCACCAGCCAGGCCGTGCCCACCGACAGGCGCACGCCAGTCAGCATGTAGGGCAACACCGAGGGGAAGAGGATCTTGGTGACGATCTTCCACTCAGACAGGTTCAGCACCTTGGCCACGTTGAGGTAGTCCTCGGGCACGCGTTGCACACCCACGGCGGTGTTGATGATCATCGGCCAGATCGAGCAGATGAAGATGGTCCAGATGGCTGCCGGGTCGGCCGACTTGAACACCAGCAGGCCGATGGGCAACCATGCCAGCGGCGAGACCGGGCGCAGCAGGCTGATGATCGGGTTGAGCATGCCGCCGATGACCTGCGATCGACCGATGATGAAGCCCATCGGGATGCCCACCAACGCGGCCAGGCCGAAGCCCATGGCCACGCGCTTGAGCGAGAACCAGATGTTCCAGCCGATGCCCTGGTCGTTGGGGCCGTTGCTGTAGAACGGGTCGGAGAACAACACCACCGCCGCGTCCCAGGTCTGCAACGGCGTCGGAAAGGTGGTGCTCTTCATCGTGAGCAAGGCCCAGATGCCGATGAGCAAGGCCAGGCCGGCAACAGGGGAGAGGACTTTCATGGCCAAGCCAGCCCAGTCAAACGGGGCCTTGGCGGCCTGGGTGGGGGCCGGGGCGGTGGTGGATGAGGCGGCTGTCATGGGCGTGGAGGCGGACTTCGCGGAGGCCTTGTCGGCGCGCAGGGCGTCGCTGGCTTCAGAGGGGCTGTGGAAAACGGCGCTGACCATGGAGGACTCCTTTGGTGCAGTGAGAGGTCGGGGGCGGATGGGGCGCAAGGGCCCCACCCGGTTCAGCGTCTGCAAGAAATTGGCCTGACGAGCCATCCTTCATCGGGATGACCGGCCCCCTCCCGTGAAGGAGGGGGCGGTGCCATCGGGGGCGCTCTGTGGGGCCGGTCTCAGCGGGGCTCAGTGGTGAAACTGCGAAAACGTCGAACCGGGTGGCTTGCAATGGGTGGGCTTCAGACCTTGATCTTGAAGCCGTCGGCGTACTTCTTCGGGTCCTTGCCGTCCCAGACCACGCCGTCGACCATCTTCGTGGTGCGCATGACGTCCTTGGGGATCGGCACGTTCAGCGCGCTGGCGGCCTGCTTGTACAGGTCCACCTTGTTGACCTGCTTGGCCACGGCCAGGTAGTCGGGGTGGTCTTTCAGCAAGCCCCAGCGCTTGTGCTGGGTCAGGAACCACATGCCGTCGCTGAGGTACGGGAAGTTGACCGCGCCGTCGTTGAAGAACTTCATGTGATTGGGGTCGTCCCAGGTCTTGCCCAGGCCGTTCTGGTAGCGACCCAGGATGCGCTGGTTGATGGCATCGACGCCCGTGTTGACGTAGGACTTGGCGGCGATGGTTTCAGCCATCTTCAGCTTGTTCTGCAGGCCGGCATCGATCCACTTGCCGGCTTCGATGATCGCCATCATCACGGCGCGCGCGGTGTTGGGGTATTTCTTGACGAACTCGTCCGTCGTGCCCAGCACCTTCTCGGGGTGATCCTTCCAGATGTCCTGCGTGGTGGTCGCGGTGATGCCGATGCCATCCATGATGGCGCGGTGGTTCCAGGGCTCGCCCACGCAAAAGCCATCCATGTTGCCCACACGCATGTTGGCCACCATCTGCGGCGGCGGCACGGTGATGACCTTGGCGTCCTTCATCGGGTTGATGCCATAGGACGCCAGCCAGTAGTACAGCCACATGGCGTGGGTGCCGGTCGGGAAGGTCTGCGCAAAGGTGTACTCGCGCTTGTCGGTGTTCATCAGCTTGGCCAGCGACGCGCCGTCCTTGCCGCCGGCATCGGCGATCTTCTTGGACAGCGTGATGGCCTGGCCGTTGTGGTTCAGGTTCATCAGCACGGCCATGTCTTTCTTGGGGCCGCCGATGCCCATCTGCACGCCATAGATCAGGCCGTACAGCACGTGCGCCATGTGCAGGTCACCGTTGACCAGCTTGTCTCGCACACCCGCCCAGGAGGCTTCCTTGGTCGGCACGATCTTGATGCCGTACTTCTTGTCGAAGCCCAGCACCGAGGCCATCACGACGGAGGCGCAGTCGGTCAGGGGGATGAAGCCGATCTTGACTTCTTCCAGCTCCGGCTTGTCCGAGCCTGCGGCCCAGACGGCGGAGGGCAATCCGGTGGCGGCACCGACAGCGCCGGCAGCGGCGACGGTCTTCAAGATGGTGCGGCGGGTCATGTTCGGATCCTGCTGATTCATGGTGCAAAGCTTTCCTGTTTTGAAAAACAAAAAAGGTGTCATCGACGCGATCAACCCTTTGGCCGCTCGCAGCGAAGACACCTTTGTCCGGAAGCTCGGGGCCCATCGTTGAGCACCCAAGTCACGCAAGGTCGCCGTTGACCCTGCTTGCTCGAGTTGATGCAAAGGCTGTGCCAGCTTGAGAGGTCGCCTGGAGGTGGCAAAAATGCCGCAAAAACAGGCCGGCTACCCCGATGCGGTGCCTGCCACGCACCGTTGCGCACCGTCACGGGGTGCGGCGCACCTTCAGCGGCTTTCAGCCCAGCAGGTCGGCGGCGTCGATCAGGCGTTGGGCGACTTCGGCCAACTTCAGCCCGCGGTCCATGGCCGCCTTGCGCAGGCGCGAGTAGGCCTCCTGCTCGGACAGCCCCTGGCGGGTCATGAGCAGGCCCTTGGCTCGGTCGATCACCTTGCGCTCTTCGAGCTGGTTGCGCGCATCGGCGAGTTCGCTGCGCAGGCGCTCTTCATGCTCGAAGCGCGCCAGGGCAACGTCCAGCACGGGCTTGATCTGGGCGGCGGTGGTGCCTGCCACGACGTAGGTGGAGACGCCGGCTGAGATGGCCTGGCGCACATAGCTGGTGTCCGGGTCATCCGAGAGCATCACGATGGGTCGACGCTCGTCACGCGTGGCCATCACCACGTGTTCCAGGATGTCGCGCCCTTGTGATTCGGCATCGACCACAATCAGGTCAGGCTGAATCTGCACCAGGCGTTCGGGCAGGAATCGGTCACCAGGCAGGGTGGCGACCACGTTGTAGCCAGCTTCCAGCAAGGCGATGCGCAGGATGCGCGTGCGCTCGACTTCAGCCACCTCGTCGTCGTCCGGCTCCAGCGACATGGTCACGGGCAGGATGATGACGACGCGCAGGTGGATGGCTGGCGGTTGCGACATGACCTGCATCATGCAACAAACGCACCGCCGCTCTGGCGCGGACTTCGCCGATGTGGCCGTGCGGCCACCTGACCTGGCGCCGCGCCCTACACTTGAGGGATGTCTGTCCGTCCCCAACGCATCCTGGGCATCGAATCGTCTTGTGACGAAACCGGGGTCGCCCTTGTCCAGCTGGATGGGCAAAGCCCTCCTCAGTTGCTCTCCCACGCCCTCCACAGCCAGATCGACATGCACCAGGCCTACGGCGGTGTCGTGCCCGAACTGGCTTCCCGAGACCACATCCGCCGCGTCGTGCCCTTGACCCGGCAGGTCATGGCCGATGCAGGGCTGGCTTTGTCCGATGTCGACCTGGTGGCCTACACGCGCGGGCCGGGTCTGGCTGGTGCGCTGCTGGTCGGAGCCGGCGTGGCGTGTGCACTGGCCACGAGCCTGGGCAAGCCCATGCTGGGCATCCACCACCTCGAAGGCCACCTGCTGTCGCCTTTCCTGTCGGCCGACCCGCCGGAGTTCCCGTTCATCGCGCTGCTGGTGTCCGGTGGGCACACGCAGCTCATGCGGGTCGACGGGGCGGGGCGCTATGAGCTGCTGGGTGAAACGCTGGACGACGCAGCGGGCGAGGCCTTCGACAAGTCTGCCAAGCTGATGGGCCTGCCATACCCTGGGGGACCGCACCTCTCGCGCCTGGCCGAAGGAGGGCGCGACGACGCCTTCGATCTGCCGCGCCCCATGCTGCACAGCGGCAACCTTGATTTCTCTTTCGCCGGACTGAAAACCGCCGTGCGCACACATTTGGTGCGTTTGGGTTGGTTGGACGACGCGGCGGCTTTGGCCGATCCCGCCAACAAGGCGGCTTTGGTGGACTTGGCAGCGTCCGCCCAGGCCGCCATCGTCGAGGTGCTGGTCAAGAAGTCGCTGGCTGCGCTGAAGGACACCGGCCTCAAGCGCGTGGTGATCGCGGGCGGCGTGGGGGCCAACCGGCTGCTGCGAGAGCAGTTGGGCCGTGCCTGCCAACGCCGGGGCATCCGCGTGCACTACCCTGAATTGCACCTGTGCACCGACAACGGGGCCATGATCGCGCTGGCGGCGGCCATGAGGGTGCAGGCCGGGTTGGCCCAGCCGAGCCGCGAGCCGGTGTTCGATGTGCAGCCGCGTTGGCCCCTGGCTGGTGCCTGACGGGCTCGGATTCGACCAGCTGGCGAAATCCTGATATAGTTGAGGGCTGTCCTTTTTGGCTTGGATGGGCTTTGCCTGTCTTGCCCGGAGGGGCTCTCGCACGACCTGGGTCGGTTTCACCCGGAGTCGCAAGTCCAACGCAGAAACCGCACGCCCAGGCAACCCAAACAAGAAGCCCGGCGCAGGCGGCCTGCACGTTTTCAAGGAAACACCATGTCCGTCGCAGACCTCAACACAGCAGCCATCATCAAGGACAACGCCCGTGGCGCCAACGACACTGGCTCCCCCGAGGTGCAAGTCGCCCTGCTGACCGCTCGCATCAACGAGCTGACCCCCCACTTCAAGGCCAACAAGAAGGACCACCACGGTCGTCGCGGCCTGCTGCGCATGGTCAGCCGTCGTCGCAAGCTGCTCGACTACCTCAAGGGCAAGGACTTCGCCCGCTACACCGCGCTGATCCAGAAGCTGGGCCTGCGCAAGTAAGCACCGCATGACGACAAAAAGCCTGTCTGGACGCCTCCAGCACAGGCTTTTTGTTTTTTCACGCCGGCACTCATTCGAGCGACCGCTGTGTCATTCCAGCGTGGTTGACTCCCTCGGGTCAACAACGCACCTCGCGGCTCAGCCCCGCTGGAATGGCATCGCGACAGAGTGAAGGCACCCTCCGGGCCATGTGGCCCGACGCAAACAGGAGACCGCATCCATGACCATGTTCAACAAAGTCACCAAGACCTTCCAATGGGGCAACCACACCGTCGTGATGGAGACGGGTGAAATCGCCCGCCAAGCCACCGGCGCTGTGCTGGTCGACATCGAAGGCACCGTGGTGCTGGCCACCGTCGTGTGCGCCAAGACCCCCAAGGCCGGCCAGGACTTCTTCCCCCTGACCGTCGACTACATCGAAAAGACCTACGCCGCCGGCAAGATCCCTGGCAGCTTCTTCAAGCGCGAAGCCAAGCCTTCCGAACTCGAGACCCTGACCTCGCGCCTGATCGACCGCCCGATCCGCCCGCTGTTCCCTGAGGGCTTCTACAACGAAGTGCAGCTGGTCATCCACGTGGTGTCGCTGAACCCCGAAGTCTCGGCCGACATCGCCGCCATGATCGCCTCCAGCGCTGCGCTGTCGATCTCCGGCATCCCTTTCAACGGCCCGATCGGCGCCGCCCGCGTGGGCTACATCAACGGCGAATACGTGCTGAACCCCAGCATCGCCGAGATCGCCAACTCCAAGATGGACCTGATCGTCGCCGGCACCGAAACCGCCGTGCTGATGGTCGAATCCGAAGCCGACCAGCTGTCGGAAGACGTCATGCTGGGTGGGGTGGTGTTCGGTCACGAGCAAGGCAACATCGCCATCCAGGCCATCCACGAACTGGTGCGTGACGCCGGCAAGCCGGCCTGGGACTGGCAGCCGCCCGCCAAGGACGAAGACTTCATCGCCAAGGTCAATGGCCTGGCTGAAGACAAGCTGCGCGCCGCCTACCAGATCCGCTCCAAGCAGGCCCGCACCCAGGCTTGCCGCGCCGCTTACGCCGAAGTCAAGGGCGCCCTGACCGCCGAAGGCATTGCTTTCGACGCCGTCAAGGTCGAAGGCCTGATGTTCGACATCGAAGCCAAGATCGTGCGCAGCCAGATCCTGGCCGGTGAGCCCCGCATCGACGGCCGCGACACCCGCACCGTGCGCCCCATCGAGATCCGCACTGGCGTGCTGCCGCGCGTGCACGGCTCGGCCCTGTTCACCCGTGGTGAAACCCAGGCCCTGGTCATCGCCACCCTGGGCACCGAGCAAGACGCTCAGCGCATCGACGCCCTGACCGGCGACTTCCGCGACACCTTCCTGTTCCACTACAACATGCCTCCGTTCGCCACCGGCGAAACCGGTCGCGTGGGCAGCCCGAAGCGCCGCGAAATCGGCCACGGCCGCCTGGCCAAGCGCGCCCTGGTGCCGCTGCTGCCTGCCAAGGAAGACTTTGCCTACACCGTGCGCGTGGTCTCGGAAATCACCGAGTCCAACGGCTCCTCGTCGATGGCCTCGGTCTGCGGCGGCTGCCTGGCCATGATGGACGCGGGCGTGCCGATGAAGGCCCACGTGGCCGGCATCGCCATGGGCCTGATCAAGGACGGCAACAAGTTCGCCGTGCTGACCGACATCCTGGGTGACGAAGATCACCTGGGCGACATGGACTTCAAGGTGGCCGGCACCACCGGCGGCATCACCGCCCTGCAGATGGACATCAAGATCCAGGGC
>CAYJXE010000014.1:0-102555 GCA_964373965.1 uncultured Aquabacterium sp.
TGGGCCGCCGAGCCCAACTGGCCCGCGACCTGGATCACCGCCTTTCGCATGCCGGCCGGCTCTGTGCTGGACCGAACCCTGGTGCAAGACTTTCCGAACGTGACCGTGGTCGATGTGACGGCCACGCTGGCGCAGGTGCAGTCGGTGCTGGACCAGGTCATCACGGCGGTCGAGTTCCTGTTCGCGTTCACGCTGGCTGCCGGGCTCATCGTCTTGATGGCCGGGCTGATGACTTCGCGCGAACGCCGGGCGCGCGAGTGGGCCGTCCTGCGTTCACTGGGCGCGACGCAGGGTTTGCTGGCTCGCGTGCAGCGGTTCGAGCTGATCGGTTTGGGCGCCTTGGCGGGGGCGTTGGCCGCGTCGGCATCGCTGGCCATCGGCTGGGCGCTGTCTTCGCGGGTGTTTGAGTTCCCCTGGACGGCGCCCTGGTGGTGGCCCCTGGTGGGCGCCTTCGTCGGGGCCTTGCTGGCCTGGGGTGCTGGCTGGTGGAGCCTGCGGGGGGTGCTGGCGCGCCCCGTGGCCATGACGCTGCGCCGCGCCGACTGACGAAAAAGCCGAGCGCGGTGGCTCGGCTTGGTGCAGCTTCTCGCGGCGTTTTCCTGGGCCCATGGCCCCGCTCGCCGCGACGGTGACGCTCAGTGCGAGGTCAGGCTGTTGATCAGGCCCATTTCGGCGCTGCCCATCAGCGACTCGATGTCCATCAGGATCAGCAGTCGCTCGTTGATGTTGGCGATGCCGGTGATGTAGCTGGTGTCGATCACCGAGGCGCTCATCTCCGGTGCCGGCTGGATCATCTGCTCGGCCAGCTGCATCACGTCGCTGACGGAGTCGACGACCGCACCCACCACGCGCCCCTTGACGTTGAGCACGATCACCACGGTGAAGCTGTCGATGTCGGACTGGCCGTCATCGCGCACGCAGTTGAACTTCACGCGCAGGTCCACGATCGGCACGATCACGCCGCGCAGGTTGACCACGCCCTTGAGATAGGCGGGGGCGTTGGCAATCTTGGTGGGCGGCTCGTAGGAGCGGATCTCCTGAACCTTCAGGATGTCGATGCCGTATTCCTCGGAACCCAGCCGGAACGTGAGGAATTCACGACCCGTGGCGGCATGGCGCACCTGGCGGGTGTTGTTCTGGCGCGCACCCAAGCCTGCCGCGGATGAGGCTGCATCGCTGCGAGCGGGGGAGCTGGTCTGGGGGGCGGCTTGCAGGGTTTCCATGTCGGTCCTCTTGGGGTCCTCGTGCGCCGAGCGGGGCGCACACCGGTTCAATGCTCTCAGACTTGGGTATCGGCCAGGTTGCCGGAAAACTGAAGGGCTCTCTTGCGCTCGAGTCAGAAACGGATGCCGTACCAGCCAAACCCGATGCCCCAGATGCGCGAGTCGGCCCGCGAATTGGTGCGCATGGCGGTCACATCCAACCCCAGCACCTCCGGGATCACCCAATAGCGCAGGCCCGCGCCTTTTTGCACGGTGTGCCGGGTGTCGCCCAGCGCTTCGGCGTAGAGCATCCAGCGCGGCGACAGGTTCCACATCAGGGCCACGCCATGCGTGGTCAGCGTTTGCTGCTGGTCGGTCAGGTGGCTGTGCCCCACGTTGATCAGCAGCGTCACGGAATCGGTCAGGGGCCTGGATGCCATCACGGCGGCGGACCAGTCACCGTCCTGCCAGCGCGTTTGCTCGGGCGGTTTTTCCTGCAGCCAGCCGGCTTTCAGCCCGAACTGCCATTCGCCCCATTTGGCGGACTGCGGCACCCAGCGGAACCCCAGGAAGCGCCCTTGCGACTGCTCGCTGGCGGGGGAGCTGCGAACCACCTCCAGGTTCAACTCCAGGCCGGGCAGCACACCGCAGGTCGGGGCGACGTGCACGTGCCGCGAGCCATGCTCGTGGTCCCGCCAGGATTCGAGCTGGCAGGTGCCGACTTCGTTGACGCCGGTGTCGTCCACCGTCAGCGGGCGAGCGGCGTGAGCGCCCGAAAGGCACGCGATCGCGCCCAGCCCTGACTGGAGCCATTTCATCGTGAGTTGTGCCATGTTCGGCTCCTGTTTGCTCAGACTTGGAAGGCCGCAACCGTCTGTTTGAGTCGCTCGGCCTGCTCCTGCAGGCTGGACGAAGCGGCGGCCGACTGCTCCACCAGCGCCGCGTTTTGCTGCGTCATCTGGTCAAGGTTGACCACCGCCAGGTTGATCTGCCCGATGCCATTGCTCTGCTCGGACGCCGTCACGGAAATTTCGCCAATGGTTTGGCTGACCCGTTGCACGCTGCCGATGATCGCCTCCATCGCGTGGCCAGCTTCCTGCACCAGCCTGGAGCCCGAAGCCACTTTTTCGCCCGAGTCCTGGATGAGTTGTTTGATCTCGCGAGCGGCACTCGCGCTGCGCTGAGCCAGGCTGCGCACTTCGCTGGCCACCACCGCGAAGCCGCGACCTTGCTCGCCTGCCCGGGCCGCTTCCACGGCGGCGTTCAGCGCCAGGATGTTGGTCTGGAAGGCGATGCCATCGATGACGCTGATGATGTCGTGGATGCGCTGGCTCGTGCGCTGGATCTCGTCCATGCTGGAGACCACACCCGAGACGATGCCATTGCCTCGCTCTGCCGCATCGGCGGCCTCGTGCGCAATGCCATTGGCACAACCGGCTGCATCGGCGTTCTGGCGCACCGTCTGCGTGAGCTCGTCCATGCTGCTGGCGGTCTGCTGCAGGCTGGACGCGGCGGTTTCCGTGCGGCCTGACAGGTCCATGTTCCCCGATGCGATCTCTGTCGAGGCGACCGAAATGGCCTGTGCCGACTCCCGAACCTCCACCACGATGGTCTTCAGGCCGGATTGCATCTGCTCCAGGGCGCGCAGCAGGTCGCCCGCTTCGTCCTCCCCGTCGATGCGGATGCGGTTGTCGAGCTTGCCCTTGGAGATCGACAGCGCCACATCTCGCGCGGCCTCCACCGGTTTGCAGATCGACTCCTGGTTGACCAGGGTCAGGGGGGTGACGATGAGGGCCGCGACCAGGATGACGGCGATGAACAAGCCCTGTGTCCACTGTGCATGCTCGGCCAGCGAAGCCTGCCCCTCAACAGATTCGTCAGACATGATCTGGTCGATCTGGTCGAGCTTGGGGCCGATTGGGTCGGCCAGCGCGATGGCGGCCATCACCTTGGGTTGGACGTTGTCGCCCCCGAGTTGACCGGTGCCAATGGCCTGGATCAGCCCTTGCATCGTGGACTGGTGGGCCTGGAGCTCCTGCTGCAAGGCGCGAACGATCGGGTTGTCCTCGTCCTCGGGGCCCTCGAGCATGGAGCTGGATTCGCTTTTGAGCTTTTCAGCCTGCTCCTGCCAAGCTTTGGCATGGTCTTTGAAGCCACCCATGTCACCCACCGATGCGAACATCGCCACGCGGATCGCCTCCAGCCGCATCAGCGCGCTGGCTTCTCGCATGTGGGCGAGCTCGGTCATTTCCGAGAAGGTGTGTTCGGCGTGATGCCTTGCCTCGTCGATGGTGCGGTGCAGGCCCAACAGCCCGACCACGCCTACGGTCAACAGGAGTGACAACACCATCGCGATGGCACCCCTCATGCGGGTGCGGATGGTGAAACGGCGCATCAAGCTGCTCAAGGACATGACTGGCTCCACGGTCAAACGTGTGCGTCACCTTGCAGTCAACCACCCTGCCAGCAACGCTGGATGAGGTGCTATCGGCCGTTTGCCTGAGCGCCTTGAGCTGCCGCAAAGGTCCTCGAGCGTGAAGGATCACCGCCTCCCGGCGGCGACCCCCGTCATGTTCAGGCTGTGTCCCGGCTCAGACGTTGAACAGGAAGTTCAGCACGTCGCCGTCCTTGACAATGTATTCCTTGCCTTCGGCGCGCATCTTGCCGGCCTCTTTCGCGCCGGACTCGCCCTTGTACTGGATGAAGTCCTCGAAGGCGATGGTCTGGGCGCGGATGAAGCCACGCTCGAAGTCGGTGTGGATGACGCCAGCGGCCTGCGGGGCGGTCGCGCCGATGGGCACCGTCCAGGCGCGCACTTCCTTCACACCTGCGGTGAAGTAAGTCTGCAGGCCCAGCAGCTTGAAGCCGGCGCGGATCAGGCGGTTCAGGCCCGGCTCGCTCTGGCCCATCTCGGCCAGGAACATGGCGCGGTCGTCGTCTTCCATCTCGGCCAGTTCGGCCTCGGTCTTGGCGCAAATGGCCACGACTTCACCCTTTTGTGCCGCGGCGTACTCGCGCAGGCGGTCAAGGAAGGGGTTGTTCTCGAAGCCGGTTTCAGACACGTTGCCGACGAACATGGCGGGCTTGGCCGTGATCAGGCACAGCGGCTTGAGGATGGCCAGCTCTTCCTTGCTGAACTCGATCGAGCGCACGGGCTTGGCCTGGTCCAGGGCCGCCTGGCACTTCTCGAGCACCTTGACCAGTGCGGCGGCTTCCTTGTCGTTGCCCGAGCGGGCGGCCTTGTTGTAGCGGTGCAGGCTCTTTTCGACGGTGCCCAGGTCGGCCAGGCACAGCTCGGTCTGGATGACCTCGATGTCGGCAATCGGGTCGACCTTGCCGGCCACGTGGATCACGTTGTCGTCTTCGAAGCAGCGCACCACGTTGACGATGGCGTCGGTTTCGCGGATGTGGCTGAGGAACTGGTTGCCCAGGCCTTCACCCTGCGAGGCGCCCGCCACCAGGCCGGCGATGTCCACGAACTCCACGATGGCGGGCACGACGCGCTCGGGCTGCACGATTTCGGAGAGCTGCGCCAGGCGCGGGTCGGGCACCTCGACCACGCCCACGTTCGGCTCGATGGTGCAGAAGGGGTAGTTCTCGGCGGCGATGCCGGCCTTGGTCAGCGCGTTGAAAAGGGTGGACTTGCCGACGTTGGGCAGACCCACGATGCCGCATTGGAGGCTCATGGTGTTCCTATGGCAGGAGGGGGAAGGACAGGAAACGAGGGGCCGCACAGCGCGAACGCGTGTCGTTGACGCATGGCAGCAATCGCGGCATTTTAAGCGCCCCGGTGCAAAGGGCCGCTTCGTGCCACTGGCCATCGGGTAGATTACCGGGCGCGGTCTTGCCCGGCACGGTCTGCCGAGGTCACCACCGCTGAGGAAAACCATTTCATGAATTCCCCCGCTGGCAAGCGATTCGATGTGTGCGTGAGCGGCTCCGGTGCCGTGGCCATGAGCCTGGCCTTGGGCCTGTCGGCCGAAGGTTTCAGCGTGGCCTGGGCCAGGGCCGAGGCTTTCCAGGCCCCGACATCGCAGGACGTGCGCACCTACGCCCTCAACGCCCGCGCCATTGATTTGCTGACCCGGCTGCGCATCTGGCCCGCCTTGCAGGCGTTTGCGGCCCCCGTCTTCGGCATGCAGATCCGTGGTGATGACGGCGGCAGCCTGGAGTTCTCGGCCTGGCAGCAGCGCGTCCGAGAACTGGCCTGGATCGCCGATGCCGGTGCCTTGGAGCGCCTGCTAAGCGACGCCCTGCGTTTTGCTCCTCGTGTCGAAGTGGTCGGCGCCCTGAAGGACGGGCAGGCCCCGGTGTCCTCGTCGCTGCTGGCCATCTGCGAGGGCAAGTTCTCCGATTCACGCCGGGCGCTGGGCATCGAATTCGACCGCCAGCCCTATGGGCACAGCGGCGTGGCTGCCCGCCTGGTGGCCTCTCGGCCTCACCAGGGCGTGGCCCGCCAGTGGTTCCGCTCGCCGGATGTGCTGGCCCTGTTGCCCTTCAACCAGCCCGAGCCTCAAGCGTCATATGGCCTGGTCTGGTCGGTGCCGCAGGCGCGCGCCCAGGCGCTGACCAGCTTGCCTGCCGCCGATTTCGAGCGGGAGCTGAACCAGGCCATCGAGGCCAGCGACCCGCGAGCCTTGCCGCTGATTGGAGAGCTGAAACTGAGCTCGGAGTTGGCCTCTTGGCCGCTGTCGCTGGCCCAGGCGTCTCGGTGGGCTGGCCCGGGTTGGGTGCTGCTGGGTGATGCCGCCCACCAGGTGCACCCGCTCGCAGGGCAAGGGCTCAACCTGGGGCTGGCCGACGTCGACACCTTGTTGAGCGTGCTGGTGGATGCGCGGCGCGCCGAGCCCTGGCGCGAGCCTGGTGATGAGCGCCTGCTGCAGCGTTATGTGCGCCAACGCGAATGGCCCACACGCGCCATGGCTTCCGTGACCGATGGCATGCTGCACCTGTTTGCAGATTCGCGTGGTCCGCTGAAAGCGCTGCGCAACGTCGGCATGTCAGCGGTTGAACGGCTGGGGCCCCTCAAGCACTGGCTGGTCGGCCGCGCGCTGGACGCCTGAGCTGCTTTGACCATCGTTTTTGCTTCCCGCCCCCTTGAGGACCGCCCTGATGCCCCGACTCAACCGAATCCTGCGCGCCACCTTCATCGCTTTGGCGATGACCCAGGGCCTGGCCCACGCCCAGGCTGAATTGCCTGCAGCGCAGCTCAATTCGCTCAAGCAGAAGCTCTCGCAGCGCATGCCGCAACTGCCGCCCATCGAGGGCGCTCGCACCACATCCATGGCTGGCTTGATCGAGTTGCGTGCCGGTGGCCACATTTTCTACACCGACGCCAGTGGCGATCACCTCATCGACGGGCAACTCATCGATGTGCGCAGCCAGCGCAACCTCACCGAGGCCCGGCTGGACGAGATCAACCAGGTCGATTTCGATAACTTCCCGCTGCGCGATGCCGTGGTCTGGAAGAGTGGCAACGGCAAGCGCCGCATGGTGGTGTTCTCCGACCCGAACTGCGGCTACTGCAAGCGCCTGGAGCGCGACATCCAGAAGCTCAAGGACGTCACCGTCTACACCTTTGTCATCGGCATCCTGGGAGATGACTCACGCACCAAGGCCGACCAAATCTGGTGTGCCAAAGACCGCACCCAGACCTGGTTGAACTGGATGCTCGACGGCGAGGCGCCCCCGCGCGCACTGGGTCAATGCGGCTCGCCCCTGCAGCGCAACCTGGCGCTGTCCCAGAAGCTGCGCGTCAACGGCACGCCCGCGATCTTCTTTGAAGACGGTTCCCGCTTGCCGGGAGCTGCTTCGCTGCAGGCCCTGGAGCAGCGCCTGGCCAAGGCCGCAGGCAAGGGCGGCTGACACACGCCAGCCGGGCGGCTTCCGGTGTGTCGCTCGGCCAGGCTCAAGGTGCAGATGCTGCTGAGCTGGCGGTGGGCCCGAGGTCTGATGCCTGCCCCGGCGTTTGTTGTGGTGCCTTGGCCAGGTTCATCTCCAGCCAGACGTCGTCTTTAATTTTCATGGCGATGCGCACTGGCAGGTACTGCAAGCCAGGCGCGAACCAGACGTTCGCAGGCAATGCACCATCGTCGACGATGGCCTTGCGCGGCCGAACGTGCAGGGTCGGGATGCGGCCCATCGGGGTGTCGAGCTCCACTTCTTCGATCACGTCAAACACCAGCGGCTCGGGTTTGCGCAGGGTCAGCACCGTCATCTCGAAGCTGCTGCCCGGCCTGGCCTTGCTCGGGTCGAGGATGAACTGATAGGCCACCTGGATCATGAAGCTGGCGGGGTCTTGCAGGCCAGCGGTGCGCGTTTGCAGTTTGCCGTCGGGCAGCTTGACCTGCTCGTCGCCCAACTCGATCACCTTGGAGCGGGCGCTTCGCACCAGCAAGCGGTTGACGTTTTCATAGCGTTGGGGGTGAAGGCCTTGCGGCCTGATCTCGCCTTCGCTGCTCAGCCGCCACGAGCCCAGCGGTGCAAAGCTCGGGCCCACGCTGGCGTCGATGTGAACCTGGTAGCGCCGATCCTTTCGGATCCACTCGACGCTGGACTGACCGTAGACGGGGCCTCGGTAAAAGCCTTCCATGATGTAGCTCACGCGCGTGGCCAGGGGCCAGACAAAGCGCTCCGGGGTCTGCCCTGTGGCCGATGCCACCGAGGATGGGGGCGAGCTGGGTGCCGCCGCCGTGGCTTCCGGTGAGCTGGCGACTTCTGCTGCGCTGGCTGGCTCCTCCGCAACGGCCAAGGAGGGTGTCGGCGACGCGTCGTCTGGCTTGGCCACATCGGCTTGGGATGCCGCAGATGCTGCCTCGGGAGGCGGCGCTGTTTTTTTGCGCCGTGAGGGCTTGGGTGTGGCCAGTGGTGGCGCTGGGGGCGCCACGATCGGGGCAGCAGGCGGGCTCGTCAGGCGAACCTCCGACACGTACTCGGCCTGCATGCGCTCGATGCGGGGGGCGTCGGGCTGCAGCCCGGCCATCTCATCGAGCACGTTGCCCGTGAGCCACAGGTGCAGCGCCGCCACGAGCGCCACCAGCGTCAGCAGGCTGGTGAAGGTCCTGGGTGAGGAGGGGCCTGCCTGACGCGCCATCAGGCCCTCAGCCAGGCCTTGCGGCGCGCCAGCACTGCCGGCTCTGCGGTCGCGCTGGGCAGGGCCAGGGTCACGATGTCATCGGCGAAGGGCGTGGCCGAGCCACCGCCCAGCGCAGGCAAGGTGAGGGTCTCCAGGCGCTGATCGCGGCTGATCAGCAGCGCCTGTGACTTGCTGCCGTCGTGCCACTGCAGGAGGTCATCGGTGCGCTTGAGCCGCCAGCCGTCCAGTGCCAGCAGCTCGTCACCGGCGCTGAGTCCTGCGGATTCCGCGTGCCCGTGTCGCATGACCGCCTGCACCTTCAGCGCGCCAGCGGCCTCGGAGAGGCGGATGCCCAGCTTTTGCGGCAGGGGGGCGGCCTTGCTCTGCCACTGCACCCCGTGGCTGGTCAGCAACTCGCTCAGCGGCAGCTCCTCGCAGGTCTCGGTCCATCGGTGCAACAGCTCTGTCCAGCTGTGAGCTGCCGATCTGGCTTGCACGTGCGCGATGGTGTCGGGCGGGTGCTGAGCCTCGTCGCCGAGTGCCTGAGCGACGTCTGCCTCGGTGATGGAGCGGCCCAGGCGCCACAGGCGCTCCATGACGCCATCGAGCTTGGGTAGGTGACCGTCGCGCACGGGCAGCAGCCGCAGGGCCAGATCGAGGCACAACGCCACCAGCGAGCCCTTGGTGTAATAGCTGACCGTGGCGTTCGCGGTGTTTTCGTCCGGTCGGTAATAGCGTGTCCACGCATCGAAGCTGGCCTGGCCGACGCTGTACGTCAGCCGCCCCGGGGTGCCACGCACCTGGTTGACCGTCTTGCCAATCAGCTTGAGGTAGGTGGCGGCGTCGATCAGCTTGGTGCGCAACAGGAACTGGTCATCGTAGTAAGACGTGAAGCCCTCGAAGAACCACAGCATCCGGGTCATGTTTTCCCGGCTCAGGTCGATGGGGTCGAAGCCGGCGGGTTTGAGGCGCTTGACGTTCCAGGTGTGAAAGTACTCGTGGCTGATGAGGCCCAGCAAGGTGGTGTAGGCCTCCGTGGCGACGACTCGACCCTTGCGCGGCAGGTCCTTGCGGGCACAGATCAGGGCGGTGCTGCGGCGGTGCTCCAGCCCGCCATAGCCGTCTTCCACCGCATTGAGCATGAACACGTAGTGATCGAAGGCAGCCTTGCGGCGCCCATGCCAGAACTGGATCTGTGCTTCGCAGACCTGGCGTGTGTCAGTCAGCAGGCGATCGCCATCGAAGTCCGGGCTTGCACCTGCCACCACGAACTCATGGCGAACGCCGCGCACCGTGAACTCGCCGCGCCAGAAGTCGCCCAACTCGACTGGGTGGTCGATCAGCTCGTCGTGGTCGGGCGCCTCGTAAAGCCCCCAGCCTGCCGCGTTGACCTTCACGGCCCGCAACGCCGTGGCAACCTGCCAGCCTTTGGGCAAACCGCCGATGCGAACCCGATGGGGCTTGGCCTCGAAGCCTTCGGCTCGCAGGAACACGCTGGTGCCGTTGAAGAAACCACGCCTGGCATCGAGGAAGGCGGCGCGCACGGAGGTGTCAAAGGCATGCACCTCGTAGCTCACGCTCAGCGTGCTGCGCCCGTCGGTGGTGACTTCCCAGGTGGCTTTGTCGATCTGCTCGACCTCGCAGGCCGACGCTCCCTGACGAGCCTGCAGCGGCGTCAGGTGCCTGGCGAACTCACGCACCAGGTAGCTGCCCGGGATCCACACCGGCAAGCTCAGGCGCTGGCGTTGCCTGGGACGGGGCACCGTCATCGTCACCTGAAAACGATGGCGTTGCGGCTCGGCGGCCTCGATGCGGAATTCGATCATGTGTGGGGTTCTCAGATCTGGGCGGCAGACACGAAACAGCAAAGGCTGGCAACCACGCTCAGGCGAAAGCGCAGGGTCAGCCAGCCGGCCGCCCCCAGCTCCAGGTAGTGCTTGCGGTCGGCCATGTAGCAGGCGATCAACATGCCGCCAAGCCAGGCCAGGCCAGCGTGCGGTGGCATCAGCAGGCCCACCCACGCGATCAAGGAGAAGGCGATGCCCGTCCACAAGGCGCGGCGTTGGTAGCCCGGCACCGGGCCGTGCCATTGGGATGAAGGCATCACCAGGCCCCAGCGCATGCCCCCCAAGAACGACAGGATCAGCGCAGCGTAGGTCGACAATGCGCGCACCACGAAGGCAAATGGCTCGTCGTCGATGCGGCCCACCAGCAACCACACGAAGAGCGCGCCAGCGATGAAGGGAATCAGCCCCGCGTAGCCCAGGCGCCTGGCCAGCAGGTTGGGGTCGGCGTGTGGCTGAGGGGACGGAGCAGGGGTCTCGGCGGCAAGCGTCATGGGGTGGGGCGGAGAAGGTGGGCAACAGCGGATGCCTTCTCAAAGGCACCCGCGTGCTGACATTGTGTCAAGAATGATGGATGTCAGCAGGCCTGCACACAGGGTGTCGAGGCATGGGCTTTCAAGCAGATAGCCAGGCGAACACCGCAGGCACGTCGGCGGGCAGTTCCAGCTCGCGTTTGCGCCAGCGCGCCACCGTGTCGGTCAGGGTGAAGCCTTGGCTGAGGGTCAGGCCGCAGCTCACGTTGAGCAGCGTCTGGGGTTGCAGGTGTTGCAGCAGCGCCTGCCACATCGCGGTGTTGCGGTAAGGTGTCTCGATGACCAGCTGTGTTTGATGCGCTTTGCGCGAAAGCGACTCCAGCTCGCGGATGCGTTGAGCCCGCTGTGTGGCGTCGGTCGGCAGGTAGCCCACGAACGCAAAACTCTGGCCGTGCAGCCCGCTGCCCGCCAGGGCCAGCACCAGCGAACTCGGGCCTGACAGCGGCACGACCTGGATGCCTGCCTGGTGAGCAGCCTGAACCACCGCTGCCCCCGGGTCGGCCACGCCCGGCAAGCCGGCCTCTGAAATCAGGCCGACGTCGTGGCCAGCGCGCGTGGGCGCCAGCAAGGAGGCGAGGGCGGCGGCTTGATCGTTGGTCTCCTTGCCCCCTTTGTCACCCTTGCCACCTTTGGTCGGACGCGGCAACTCCACAATCGACAAGCTCTGCAAAGCCTGGCTCAAGGGCGTGACCTGGTCCACGCGTTTGAGGAAAGCCCGGGTGGTTTTTGCGTTCTCGGCGATCCAGTGAGCAATGCGCGCGGCCTCGTGGATCACTCCAAGGGGCAGCACCTGCTGCAAGTCCGGTGCGTTGCCGGTGACCGGGTCCGGGCAACCCAGGTCGAGGGTGTTGGGCACCAGCAGCAGGCGCCCAGCGCGCTCGCCCGTCTGGGGCACGATTTGATCGTTGCTGGACTCAGCCATGGTTCAGCTCCGAGGCGGTGGTTGGCGCCATCAGCGGATCCCAGCCCACCTCGCGCAGCAGGCGGCTGGTGGAGATCAAAGGCAGGCCCACCAGCGCGGTCGGGTCGTCCGAGTCGATGCGATCGAGCAGCACGATGCCAAGGCCCTCGCATTTGGCGCTGCCAGCGCAGTCGTAGGGTTGCTCGCGCTGCAGGTAGGTTTCGATGACGTCGTCGCCCAGCGTGCGAAACCGAACGGTCACGCTGCTGACGGTCTGCAGCCATTGCCCGGTCCTCGGGCGTGCCACGCACACGGCAGAGTGAAAGCGAACGACCTGACCGCTCAGTGCGCGGAGCTGATCGCGCGCAGCCGCGTGGTGGCCTGGCTTGCCCAGCGCCAGGCCGCCGAGGTCGGCCACCTGGTCCGATCCGATCACGATCACGTCATCGTCGAATCCTTGCGCCACGGCGAGCGCTTTGGCTTCAGCCAGGCGGCAGGCCAGCGCCAACGGCGCCTCGCCGACCTGGGGCGTTTCGTCAACGTCCGGGGATCGGGTCTCGAAAGGCTGGCCCAGGCGAGCCAGCAGTTCGCGACGGTAGGGTGAGCTGGAGCCCAGCACCAGTCGGGGCAGGGCGGGAAATGCGGGAACAGGCATGGCGCCATTGTCCACGAGCGGCTGGTGCGGGGCCGATCAGCTCGGCGCAGGGCATACACTCGCGGGCATGAAAGCACGCGTGTTCCTGCCCGAAAAACTCGACGTCAAGGCCTTCATCGAGGCCGCAGCACAACTGGCCGGCGAAACGCCGATCGGGGGCCTGATGCGCCTGGCCTCTGCCGCCTCGCCCGAGGCCGACCTGGCGGCCATGCCCCCCGTGCGTTGGCGCGTCACGGGGCGGACCGTGCCGCAGCGTGTGGGCGAGCCCGAGCTTTGGCTTGACCTGGACGCCCATGCGGAACTTGACATGGAGTGCCAGCGTTGCCTGCACCCGGTGCGAGGGCACATCTCCGTGTCCCGCGCGATTCGTTTTGCACGCGACGAGGCCGAAGCCACGCGGCTGGACGCCGAATCGGACGACGATGTGCTCGCCGTGTCGCGGCAATTTCATTTGATGGAATTGGTCGAAGACGAACTGATCATGGCCCAGCCCATCGTGCCCCGTCATGCCGAGTGCCCCAGCGACATCGTCAACCTGATGCACGATGACTCTGAAACGCTGGTGCCGGGTGTGATCCCTGAGGAGGCTGAGCCGAGTCCGGAGGTCAAACCCCACCCATTTGCCGCGTTGGCCGCTCTGAAAAAGGGCTCAAGCAGCTGAATTTGATCAGCCTGCCAGGTTTGTGCTAGAATTTCTGGTTTCCAGGATTTTGTCCAGGATTGTTGCCGCATGCGGGCTGTGGGCCCAGGGTCCGCACGGCATTGACACACCTCGCCCACACATCGACCCCACGGAGTCATCATGGCCGTTCAGCAAAACAAAAAGTCGCCTTCCAAGCGTGGCATGCACCGCTCGCACAACGCCCTGGTCACCCCGGGCACCGCAGTGGAAGCCACCACCGGTGAAGTGCACCTGCGCCACCACATCAGCCCGACCGGTTTCTACCGCGGTCGCAAGGTTCTGAAGACCAAGGCCGACGCCTGATCGGCTGGTGCCCGCGCTGGCCTGATGTCAGGCTGGCGTCAGGTTCTTGATACGCTGATACGCAAGGGGCTGGACAACCCGATCCAAAGGGTTAGCCGGCCCTTGTCTTTTTTGTCGGTGTGCCGCGTGAGCCATTCGGCTCTTCGGTAGCCCAGTGTGGCTGCCACCCGTGCAGCCGAGCCCCGCTTTCAACACGCACATGAGCCCTGTCACGTCCGCCTCTTCGCCGCTTTCGCCTGTGCGCATCGCCGTTGATTGCATGGGCGGCGATCACGGGCCCTCGATCACCCTGCCAGCCTGCCAGGCCTTCCTGGCCAAGCACCCGGATGCCGAGCTGCTGCTGGTTGGCCTGCCCGAGGCCCTGGCCCCCGCGCGCGGCTGGGAGCGCTGCCGCATCGTCGAGGCCAGCGAGGTCGTCACCATGGACGACCCGGTCGAGACCGCGCTGCGCCGCAAAAAAGATTCGTCGATGCGCGTGGCCATCAGCCAGGTCAAAGCCTCGGCAGACGTGCCGGCCGCGGCGCACGCTTGCGTCTCGGCAGGCAACACCGGCGCCCTGATGGCGCTGGCCCGCTACCTGCTCAAGACACTCGACGGCATCGACCGCCCTGCGCTCGCCACCGTCATGCCCAACCAGAAAGACGGTTTCACCACCGTGCTCGACCTGGGCGCCAACGTCGATTGCACGGCCGAGCACCTGCTGCAGTTCGCCGTGATGGGCTCTGCCCTGGTGTCGGCCGTTGACGGCAAGGCCAACCCCAGCGTCGGTCTGCTCAACATTGGCGAAGAGGTCATCAAGGGCAGCGAGGTCATCAAGCGTGCTGGCGAATTGCTGCGCCGCGCCCACGACCAGGGGCTGATCCAGTTCCATGGCAACGTCGAGGGCAATGACATTTTCAAGGGCACTTCGGACATCGTGGTGTGCGACGGCTTCGTCGGCAACGTGGCCCTGAAGACCGCCGAAGGCCTGGCCAGCATGTTCGCCGCCTTCATCAAGCAAGAGTTCACACGCAACATCGTCACCAAACTGGTGGCTTTGTTCGCGATGCCGGTGCTAAATCGCTTCAAAAACCGAGTTGACCACCGCCGCTACAGCGGTGCAGCCTTGCTGGGCTTGCGTGGCCTGGTCTTCAAGAGTCACGGATCTTCGGACAAGCTGGCCTTCGAAGTGGCGCTCAATCGCGCTTATGATGCGGCCCGTCATCGACTGCTGGACCGGGTTCACGACCAGATCGCAGCCACCGTGGCCAGCCTGCCCACCCTTGTGGAAGCCGGCTCCTCGGAGGATGTGGGTCGCGCCGCCTGATCCCCTCATTAATGTCAGACAGACTGACGGCACACCAGCCAGACCCCCTGCAAGCCTCTACCCGGGCTGCAAACCTGGCGCCTCACAAGGGCGCCTCCCCCCTCAGCAAGTTCTCTCGCATTGCCGGCACCGGCAGCTTCCTGCCCCCGCATCGGGTGCCCAATCAGGAGCTGGTCGAGCGCCTGGCGCGCGATGGCCTGGACACTTCCGACCAGTGGATTGTCGAGCGAACGGGTATCAAGGCCAGGCACTTCGCCGAGCCCGATGTCACCTCCAGCCAACTGGGTCTGCAGGCGAGCTTGCGAGCGATCGAAGCTGCGGGCTGCAAAGCCACGGACATCGACCTCATCGTTTGCGCCACGTCCACGCCGGACATGGTCTTTCCTTCGACTGCCTGCCTCATCCAGCGTGACCTGGGCATCTCTGGCTGCCCGGCCTTCGACGTGCAGGCGGTGTGCTCCGGCTTCATCTATGCGCTAACCGTGGCGGACTCGATGATCCGCAGCGGCGTTGCCCGCCGTGCTTTGGTCATTGGCGCCGAGGTGTTCTCCCGTCTGCTTGACTTCAGCGATCGAACCACCTGCGTGCTGTTCGGCGATGGGGCAGGCGCTGTGGTGCTTGAGGCATCCGACCAGCCCGGCATCGTCGCATCCTGTTTGCATGCCGATGGCCAGCACGTGGGACTGCTCAACGTGCCCGGCCATGTCAGCGGTGGCCGCATCCTGGGTGACGCCACCTTGAAGATGGATGGGCAGGCGGTGTTCAAATTGGCCGTGAGCGTGCTTGACAAGGCTGCTCACGAAGTGCTTGATGCTGCGGGGCGCGATGCCTCGTGCATCGACTGGCTGATCCCGCACCAAGCGAACTTGCGCATCATGCAGGGCACTGCCAAGAAATTGAAACTTGCCTATGACAGGATCGTGGTCACGGTTGACCAGCATGGCAACACGTCGGCGGCGTCCATCCCGCTGGCGCTGGACCATGGTGTTCGCAGCGGCCAGGTCCAGCGGGGCCAGACCCTGATGCTCGAAGGCGTCGGGGGTGGCTTCACGTGGGGTGCCGTGCTCGTCGACTATTGACGCGCCAGCGACCTGGACGCCACGCCTCCAACAACAACGATTTGGACAACCAGACATGACTGCTTTCGCATTCGTTTTTCCAGGCCAGGGCTCTCAGTCCATGGGCATGCTCAACGCCTGGGGCGACCACCCCGCTGTGCGGGCCACCCTCGCCGAAGCCTCTGACGCCCTGGGTGAAGACATCGCCAGGCTGATCGCCGAAGGCCCGAAAGAGGCCTTGGACCTGACCACCAACACCCAGCCCGTGATGCTGACCGCTGGCGTGGCCTGCTGGCGCGCCTGGCTGGCAGACACCGGCCTGATGCCGGCGGCCGTGGCAGGGCACTCGCTGGGCGAGTACGCTGCGTTGGTGGCCGCTGGGGCGCTGACGCTCAAGGACGCGCTGCCTTTGGTGCGCTTCCGCGCCCAGGCCATGCAAGAGGCGGTGCCCGTGGGTGCCGGTGGCATGGCGGCCATCCTGGGCATGGATGCCGAGGGCGTGAAGGCGGGTTGTGCCGAGGCCGCTGCCCTCACGGGCGAAGCCGTGGAGGCCGTCAACTTCAATGACCCGAAGCAAACCGTGATCGCTGGCACCAAAGCCGCGGTCGAGAAGGCCTGTGAAGTGCTCAAGGCCGCCGGCGCCAAACGCGCGCTGCCGCTGCCCGTGTCGGCCCCGTTTCACTCCAGCCTGATGAAGCCGGCCGCCGAGCGCCTCAAGGAAAAGCTCGCCGCCACGGCTTTCGCCGTGCCCTCCATCACCGTGATCAACAACATCGATGTGGCCGTGGCAGCTGATCCGGACGCCATTCGCGACGCGCTGTACCGCCAGGCTTTTGGCCCGGTGCGCTGGGTCGAGTCTGTGCAGGCCCTCAAGGGCCGTGGCCTGACCCACGTCATCGAGTGCGGTCCCGGCAAGGTTCTGTCGGGCATGGTCAAGCGCATCGATGCCGAACTGGTCACCGGCTGTGTGCTGGATCCGGCCTCCCTGACCGAAGTCAAGGCCTTGCTGGCCTGAGGAGCAAAACCATGAGCAACGAATTCAAAGGTCAAGTGGCCCTGGTCACCGGTGCCAGCCGTGGCATTGGCCGAGCCATCGCTGTCGCGCTGGCCCAACGCGGCTTGAAGGTCATCGGTACCGCCACGTCCGAATCGGGTGCGCAGGCCATTTCCGAAGGGCTGTCCGCGTTCGAGGGCTGCAAGGGCATCGTCCTGAACGTGACCGACGCCGCAGGTGTCGACGCAGCGGTGGATGCCATCATCAAAGAGCACGGCGCTTTGCACGTGCTGGTCAACAACGCGGGCATCACCCGGGACATGCTGGCCATGCGCCTGAAGGACGAAGACTGGGACGCGGTGGTCGACACCAACCTCAAGGCCGTCTTTCGCATGAGCCGCGCCGTCATGCGCCCCATGATGAAGCAGCGCCACGGTCGCATCATCAGCATCACCTCCGTGGTGGGCGCAGCCGGCAACCCGGGGCAGGCCAATTACGCTGCTGCCAAGGCAGGCGTGGCCGGCATGACCCGCGCCCTGGCGCGCGAACTCGGCAGCCGTGGCGTGACCGTCAACTGCGTGGCCCCCGGCTTCATCGACACCGACATGACCCGCTCGCTGACCGAAGAGCAGCAATCGGCCTTGAAGTCGCAGATTCCGCTGGGGCGCCTGGGACAGCCCGAGGACATCGCCGAGGCCGTTGCCTTCCTGGCGTCGCCTCAGGCTGGCTACATCACAGGCGTCGAATTGCACGTCAACGGCGGCATGTACATGAATTGATTTGAGATTTTCCTGGGATATCTCAAATTCGATTTTTCGAGCCGGTCAGCGTAATGACATGCTGAGCCGGTAAAATCCCTGGTTTGTTTGCAACCCCTCCCGGAGGAGTCATGAGCGATATCGAAGCACGCGTCAAGAAGATCATTGCAGAGCAACTCGGTGTGGCCGAGTCTGAAGTCAGCCCCGAGAAGGCTTTCGTGGCCGACCTGGGCGCCGACTCGCTGGACACCGTGGAGCTGGTGATGGCCCTCGAAGACGAGTTCGGCATCGAGATCCCCGACGAAGAAGCAGAAAAGATCACCACCGTGCAACTGGCGATCGACTACGCCAAGAACCACGTCAAGGCCTGATCGAACTGCGGTGAGCCAAGGCCCGGGTCTCTGACAGACCCATCTGGCCTTGCCTCTCTCTCGGATTTCAACTTTCAGCACTGACAAGCATGACCCGTCGTCGCGTCGTCATCACCGGTCTTGGCCTGGTGACCCCCCTTGGCAATCAGGTCCAGGACTCCTGGTCGGCCCTGCTCGCAGGCCGCTCCGGCATCCAGACCATCACCCAGTTCGACGCTTCGGCGTTCGCCTGTCAGTTCGCAGGTGAAGTCAAGGGCTTCAACATCGAGGATTACATCCCCGCCAAAGAAGCCCGTCACATGGACCGTTTCATCCACTTCGGCCTCGCTGCAAGCATGCAGGCCGTCAAGGATGCCGGTCTGCCCACCGGTGAAGCCCTGAGCCCCGAACTTGCCGAACGCATCGGCGTGCTCGTGGGCTCCGGCATCGGCGGTCTGCCCATGATCGAGCAGACCCACACCGACTACAAGGAACGCGGCCCCCGCCGCATTTCTCCCTTCTTCGTGCCCGCCTCGATCATCAACATGATCAGCGGTCACGTCTCCATTCATCACGGTTTTCGCGGCCCCAACCTGGGCGTCGTGACGGCCTGCACCACAGGCCTGCATGCCATCGGCCTGGCCGCTCGCCTCATCGAGGCTGGTGACGCCGACATCATGGTTGCCGGTGGTGCCGAGTCCACGGTCAGCCCGCTGGGCATCGGCGGTTTCGCGGCGTCTCGTGCGCTGTCGACCCGCAACGACGACCCGGCCACGGCCTCACGCCCCTTTGACAAGGACCGCGACGGCTTCGTGCTGGGCGAAGGCGCCGGCGTCATGGTGATCGAGTCCTACGACAGCGCAATCGCCCGAGGCGCCAGGATTTACGCCGAGCTCGCTGGCTTCGGCATGAGCGGTGACGCTTATCACATGACCGCGCCGGACGTTCACGGCCCTCAGCGCTCGATGATGAACGCCCTGCGCAACGCTGGCGTCAATCCCGATCAGGTTCAGTACCTCAACGCGCACGGCACCTCGACCCCGTTGGGCGACGTCAACGAAACCAATGCCATCAAGCAGGCTTTTGGCGACCACGCCAAGCAGCTGGTGGTGAACTCGACCAAGTCCATGACGGGGCACCTGCTGGGCGGCGCTGGTGGCATCGAGTCGGTGTTCACGGCGCTGGCTGTGCACCATCAGGTCTCGCCTCCGACCATCAACATCTTCAACCAGGACCCGGAATGCGACCTGGACTACTGTGCCAACACCGCACGTGAGATGAAGATCGACGTGGCCGTGAAAAACAACTTCGGCTTCGGCGGCACCAACGGCTCGCTGGTTTTCAAGCGCGTCTGATACACAACGTCCCCCTTGAACTGACAGCGGGAGGTGCAGGTTTTCCCCGCTGAAATCCTGCCCCATCCATGTCCGTTCTGGCTCCTTTGCTGAGGCCTGCGTCCTGGCGTCTTTCGCCTGGCGCTGGCGATGTTCCCTGGCTGCGTCGCCTCGGTCTGGCCCTGTTGGCGGCCAGCACCCTGGCGCTGCTTGGCTGGTGCGGGGCAACCTGGCTGGGGTCCTGGCGGCATCGTGATGTGAACCTGGTGTCCGTGCTGGCGGTGCCCCTTTGTTCGCTGGGTCTGCTTCACGCGTGGCGCCTGGGACGGGTGTGGATCACGCCTGGCTTGCCCTTGACGTTGCGCTGGACCGGGCCGGTGGACACCTTGCGTTCTGGTGAGCCATCTGGTGGTTGGCGCGTTGACGAGTGGGGCGCCCAGCCTGTTGACGTCAGCCTGGTGTGGGATTGGCAGCGTGTCATGCTCTTGAGGCTCAGGCCCTGGGAGTCAAGCTCTCGCCAGGCCTGGGTCTGGCTGCAAGACCATCGTGGCCCACAACCTGGTCCTCGTGGAGATGTGCATCGCCTGCGCACCTTGCTTTGCCTGCCTCCGGCGATGACCCGGCCTGGGAGTGATCCTCGCGTGTTGTCACAAGGTGCCTTCGTTTCGCCCCCTGCGGGGTTGGTGGCATCATCGCGGCATGTCTCCAACACCGATTCCTCTCGCATGAGCCGGTCTGCCAAGCCGGCGCGCCCTGCGCGTCAGTCGCCTCGCTCTGCAGACGTGCCATCGAGTGCGCCCCTGCGCTTCGAGGATGGCTTCCCTGCCACGCAGGTGCTTGAGCGCTGGCACGATGATGTCGGTGAGCTCGACGGCGCAAGCGGGGGACGGCCATGATGCCCAAAGATCAGGATCCCGACACGCTGCCGCCGGCGACTGGCCTGCCGTCCTTTCCGGACGCCGCGACGCCGGATGTCGGGCCTGCTCGGCTTGGCGTTGACGAGGATGCTTTGCTGGTGGAGCGCGTGCAGCGCGGTGACCAACGAGCCTTCGAAATGCTGGTCGTGAAGTACCAGCGCCGCATCGAGCGGCTCATCGCGCGCATGGTGCGCGACACGGACCTGGTCGAGGACATCGCCCAGGAAGCGTTCATCCGCGCTTACCGGGCCTTGCCCGGGTTCCGTGGTGAAAGCGCCTTCTACACCTGGCTCTATCGCATCGCCGTCAACACAGCCAAAAAGGCCATGATCGGTCTGCAGCGAGACCCGCTGCGCACTGAGTCGTCATTGGCAGGCGCTGCGGACGACGACGATGACGCACCACGCGTCGAAAACGATTTGAGCGATGGCGAGACGCCGGAGTCGATGTTGGCTTCCCGTCAGATTGCCGAGACCGTCAACGCCGCCGTCGAGTCGCTTTCAGAAGATTTGCGCCAGGCGATCACGCTGCGCGAAATCGAGGGGATGAGCTACGAGGACATTGCCGAGCTCATGCAGTGCCCGATTGGCACGGTGCGCTCGCGCATCTACCGTGCGCGGGAGGCCATTGCGTCGCGTTTGCGCCCCTTGCTTGACACCCGCGATGGGGAACGCTGGTGACGAATCGACACATCTTGGGAACTTTCTCGCCAGGGGTGGCACAAACCTGACATGCATGGCCTGCGATCCCGGCAGGCGAAAACACTTGGAGCCTCAGCATGTCCGAACGCACGCCAGACGACGTCATCCCCCGCGAGATCCTGTCCGCGTTGGCTGATGGGCAGGCCCATTCCGACGAGGTCACCCGCGCTTGTGGCGCCTGGCGTCAGCAACCTGAAGCTCGGGCCACCTGGCACGCTTACCACTTGATCGGTGAGGTCATGCGCTCGCCTGACCAAGCCTCTGGCAGCGACGGCGCGGCGTTCCTGCAGCGTTTGCGCACGCGTTTGGCTGATGAGCCCGTGGTCTTCTCTCCGCAGGCTGCGCAAACCGTGGGACGAGCTGCGGCGCTGCCGCAGACTTCACTCGAGGCCGTCGATGGGGGGCAGCCTCTGAAGCGACGCATGTGGGCTGGCCCCATGGCGGTGGCAGCCAGTTTTGCCGTCATCGTCGGGGTCCTGACCCTCAACCTGGGTGCGCCGACGGGGGTGCCCGATGGCGCGCAGGTTGCCCGCTCTGGTGTGGGCTGGTCCGAGGGCGGTGCCACGCCCGAGGGCGTGAACTCTGCGTTGGCTGCTGGGGGCTCTTTCAGCGCGGTGCGCACGCAAGGTCACGCATGGTTGCCGGCGGATCCGAAGCTGGAGCAGGTCATGTCCGCTCAGCTGCCTCAACCTCAGCCGCCTCAAACCTTTTCTGAAAGGCCTGATGTGATCCGGGTTGGGGTCGAGTCAGATCGCTGACAAACCTGTGTTTTCGCTGCACCGCGTTGGCTCTGCCCTCGCGGTGCCTTGCTTTTTGGGGTGCCGGGCGCATCTGCGAACGCATCTTCACGTCCAACGGTTCACCCATCTTCACGTGCAGACGTGATGGCGAAACGCAATGTCGTCCAAACTCACGCCTGTGACGTTTCGTCATCATCCGCATCGCTTTCACAAGGTCCTGACATCCATGTCATCCAAGCAAATGAGCGTTACCTCCACCCCGTCCGTCATCCGCCGCACGCTCGTCGTCGGTGCAGTGGTGTCCGCTGTGGGGCTCATGCTGAGCTCCAGCCTGTTCCCCCATTCCTCGCAAGCGCAGCAAGCGCCGGTCGCATCGATCGCTCAGGTGGCGCCGGCCAATGCCCCATCGCTGGTCAAGGGGCTGCCGGATTTCACGGAGTTGGTCGAAAAGGTCGGACCCTCCGTGGTCAGCATCCGAACGACTCAGCGCGTGGGCGACGAGGACGGCGATGGTGACGAGGCCGATGCCCAGATGCGCGAGTTCTTCAAGCGTTTCTTCGGCGTGCCCATGCCTGACCAGCGTCGCAGCGCACCTCGCAAGGGGGGCGAGCAGGGCGGCTCACAGGGCGAGGAGCGCCCGCGTGGGCTGGGTTCGGGCTTCATCCTGAGCCCAGACGGCTTCGTCATGACCAACGCCCACGTGGTCGAGGGCGCCGACGAGGTCTACGTCACCCTGACCGACAAGCGCGAGTTCAAGGCCAAGGTTGTCGGCGCCGACAAGCGCACCGATGTGGCTGTGCTGAAAATCGAGGCATCCAAGTTGCCTGCCGTGGTGGTGGGCGATGTCAACCGCCTGAGGGTGGGCGAATGGGTCATGGCCATCGGCACGCCTTTTGGCCTGGAGAACACCGTGACGTCCGGCATCGTCAGCGCCAAGGCACGTGACACGGGCGAAGAAATCCGCTTCATCCAGACCGACGTGGCGGTGAACCCTGGCAACTCGGGTGGCCCGCTGATCAACATGCGCGGCGAGGTGGTGGGCATCAACTCGCAGATCCTCAGCCGCTCGGGTGGCTTCATGGGCATCTCGCTGTCGATCCCGATCGACGACGCGGTGAAGGTGGCCGATCAGCTGCGTTCGGGTGGCAAGGTCACCCGCGGCCGCATCGGCGTTTCCATCGGCCAGGTCACGAAGGACGTGGCGGACTCCATCGGCCTGGCCAAGGCCGAGGGTGCGCTGGTGCAAGCGGTCGAGCCAGGCACGCCCGCTGACAAGGCTGGCCTCGAGGCAGGCGACATCGTCACCCGCTTCAATGGTCAACCGATCGAAAAGCCCGCAGACCTGTCTCGCCAGGTGGCGGCCACCAAGCCGGGCACGAAGGCCACCTTGCAGGTGTTCCGCCGAGGCGGCTACAAGGACCTGAGCATCACCGTGGCCGAGATGGATGGACCCAAGGCCAAGGCTGAGCAGGAGGCGGCCAAACCGACCAAGGTGGCGGCTTCGCTGCTGGGCTTGAACGTGACCGACCTCAGCGCAGAGCAAAAGCGTGAGCTCAAGCAAAACGGTGGGGTGCTGGTCGAAGATGCGCAGGGCCCCGCCGCTCGCGCTGGATTGCGCCCCGGAGACATCATCTTGGCCGTTGCGAACGTTCAGATCGCCAACGCCAAGGATTTCGAGTCCGTGCTGGGCAAGCTCGACAAGAACCGCCCTGTGAGCGTGCTGGTGCGCCGTGGCGACTGGGCTCAGTACGCAGTGATCCGACCCGGCAAGTGAGCGGGTGCTGACCTGACCCAAGGCCCCTCGGGGCCTTTTTTCTTGCAATCCTGAGCTGTTCATGGGGTTGTTGGGCGGCTCACACATCGGCGAGCGATGTTGATAAGTCCGGGTACGGTGGGGGTTTGTGGCTACAATCCGCCCTGCCGGAAACCTCCGATCCCACAGCGGAGCCGACGCCCGACTTACCCACACGAGCCTGTGGACAAGATGTGAATAACATCATCGTCCCGGCCGGCAAGCCACCGCCCGAGGCTTGCAAAGAGCCCTTGCGGAAGGGACCTTCGGTACAATGGAGGTCCAACAAGCAGTTGCCATACGTTTTTGTTGGAAGGCGCGTCACATCTTTGGACGTGCCTTTTTTTTATGAACCACATCCGCAATTTTTCGATCATTGCCCACATCGACCACGGCAAGTCCACGCTGGCCGATCGCATCATCCAGCGCTGCGGGGGCTTGAGTGATCGCGAGATGGAAGCCCAGGTGCTCGACTCGATGGACATCGAGAAAGAGCGCGGCATCACCATCAAGGCGCAGACCGCCGCGCTGCAATACAAAGCGCAGGACGGTCAGGTCTACAACCTGAACCTGATCGACACACCGGGTCACGTCGACTTCTCGTATGAAGTCAGCCGCTCGCTGTCGGCTTGCGAAGGCGCGCTGCTGGTGGTCGACGCCTCGCAAGGCGTCGAGGCGCAGACGGTGGCCAACTGCTACACCGCGCTCGACCTGGGCGTGGAAGTGATCCCGGTCCTCAACAAGATGGACCTGCCGCAGGCCGACCCCGATCGCGCCAAGGAAGAAATCGAGGATGTCATCGGCATCGACGCGACCGACGGCATCCCGTGCTCGGCCAAGACCGGCATGGGCATCGACGAGATCCTCGAAGCGGTTGTCAAGCGCATGCCGCCCCCGAAGGGCAACCCCGACGGCCCGCCGCGCGCCATGATCATCGACGCCTGGTTCGACAACTACGTCGGCGTGGTGATGCTGGTGCGCGTGGTCGATGGCGTGCTCAAGAAGGGCGAGCGCATCCGCATGATGGCCACCAACACCGTCTACCCGGCCGAGCACCTGGGCGTCTTCACGCCCAAGTCGACGCCGCGTGACGAACTGCGTGCAGGCGAGGTGGGCTTCATCATCGCCGGCATCAAGGAGCTGGCCGCAGCCAAGGTGGGCGACACCGTCACCATCGAGAAGAAGCTGCCCAACAACGCGGGCCCGGCCACCGAGGCGCTGCCCGGCTTCAAGGAAATCCAGCCGCAGGTGTTCGCCGGCCTCTACCCGACCGAGGCCAGCGAGTACGACCAGCTGCGTGACGCGCTGGAAAAGCTCAAGCTCAACGACAGCTCGCTGCGCTACGAGCCCGAGGTGTCGCAGGCGCTGGGCTTCGGCTTCCGTTGCGGCTTCCTGGGCCTGCTGCACATGGAGATCGTGCAAGAGCGCCTGGAGCGGGAGTTCGACCAGGACCTCATCACGACCGCGCCCAGCGTGGTCTACGAGGTCGAGCTCAACGGCGGTGAGGTCATCGAGGTGGAGAACCCCTCGAAGATGCCCGAAGTGGCTCGCATCAACGAGATCCGCGAGCCCATCGTCACGGTGCACCTGTACATGCCGCAGGACTACGTGGGCCCCGTCATGACGCTGGCCAACCAGAAGCGCGGCGTGCAGATGAACATGGCCTACCACGGTCGCCAGGTCATGCTGACCTACGAGATGCCGCTGGCCGAGATCGTGCTGGACTTCTTCGACAAGCTCAAGTCGGTCTCGCGTGGTTATGCCTCCATGGACTACGAGTTCAAGGAGTACCGCGCCTCCGACGTGGTCAAGGTCGACCTGCTGATCAACGGGGACCGGGTCGACGCGCTGTCGATCATCGTGCACCGCGCGCAGAGCGCCTACCGCGGCCGTGCTGTGGCAGCCAAGATGCGCGAACAGATCCCGCGCCAGATGTACGACGTCGCCATCCAGGCTGCAATTGGCGGCAACATCATTGCCCGCGAGAACATCAAGGCGCTGCGCAAGAACGTGCTGGCAAAATGCTATGGCGGCGACATCTCTCGCAAGCGCAAGCTGCTCGAGAAGCAGAAGGCCGGCAAGAAGCGCATGAAACAGATTGGGTCGGTCGAGGTGCCGCAGGAAGCCTTCCTGGCCATCCTGCAGGTTGACGACTGATCGATCACCACAAGCAAACTACACAAATGAGTCTGATCACCGGATTGCTGTACGCGGCCCTGGCTGCGTACCTGGGGGGCTGGTATCTGGGGCACTGGCACGGGAACTTCTCGTTGCTGCTGTTCATCCTGACCGTCGTGACGCTGGCTTACTGGCTGGCCGAGAAGTTCAAGTTCCGCCCCGACCGCGAGGCCGCTGCGGCCCAGCTGGTGGCGCAGGATCAGGCGCGCCGCGTGTCGCTGGCCACGCAAGGCATCGGCGATGTCGACGGCAACATTGGCATCGCGCGCGACCGCCTGCTGATGCAGCCTTGGTGGCTGGACTGGACCGCTGGCCTGTTCCCGGTGATCTGCGCGGTCTTCCTGATGCGCTCGTTCCTGTTCGAGCCGTTCAAGATCCCTTCGGGCTCGATGATGCCGACGCTGGTGGTGGGCGACCTCATCCTGGTCAACAAGTTTCACTACGGCATCCGCTTGCCGGTGATCAACCAGAAGATCGTCGACAACAACGAACCTCAGCGCGGTGACGTGGTGGTCTTCCGCTACCCGGTCAACCCCAGCATGGACTACATCAAGCGCGTGGTGGGACTGCCAGGCGACACCATTGCCTACGTCAACAAGCGCCTGACGGTCAACGGGCAGCCGGTGGAGCTCGAGACCGGGGCCGAGTACTACGACGCCGACAGCATGCGGTACACCCAGCAGTACAGCGAGAAGCTCGGCGAGGTCAAGCACAACATCCTCATCGACCGGGATCGGCCTCCTTTTGTGCCGCCGCAGTCGATCGAGGACTTCCCGATGAAAGAAAACTGCAGCTACAGTGGCGAAGGCATGGTCTGCAAGGTGCCTGCTGGCCATTATTTCGCCATGGGTGACAACCGCGACAACTCGCTTGACTCGCGCTACTGGGGCTTCGTGCCCGACCGCAACCTGGTCGGCAAGGCCTTCGTCATCTGGATGAATTTCAGCGACGTCAAGCGCATCGGTTTCTTCCACTGAACCTTCGCATTTTCAGGATCACGCCCATGTTTCCTTCGACTGTCATGTCCTGTCAGCGTTCGGTCAAGCGGCTCCCGCGTGCTCAGCGTGGCATCACGATGATCGGCCTGCTGGCCTGGTCCTTCGTCATCTGTGTGGTCGCCCTGATCGGCATGAAGGTCACGCCTGCCTTGCTGGAGTACCAGACCATCACGGGCATGGTCAACAAGGCAGCCAAGGAGGGCGGCAGCACGGTGGCCGACATCCGCGCGTCTTATGACCGCGCCGCTCAGATCGAGTACGGGGTCGAGGCCATCAAGAGTGGCCGTGACCTGGACATCACCAAGGAAAACGAACAGATCGTCATCCGGTTTGCCTACGACAAGGAGATCGAGCTGGTCGATCCGGTCTACCTGGTGATCAAGTTCGAAGGGCAATCCAAGTGAGCCTGCAGGCCATCTTCGGATCCCTTGACGAACGGGCCTGTTTTCAGGCCCTTTGTCTTTGGGGTGTTCCCACTGGCCCGCGCTCAGGCGCGCTGCTCGCCTGATGGGAGCGCCGATGCCAACGCTGTCACCTGCTTTGCTGGCTTTGCAGCAGCGCCTGGGGCATGCCTTTGCCGAGCCAGGTCTGCTGCAGCGCGCGGTCACTCACAAGAGCTTCGGGGCCGATCACTACGAGCGCCTGGAGTTCCTGGGCGACGCTGTGCTGGAGTTGGGGGTGTCCACCTTGCTCTACGCGCGTTTCACGCAGGGCGCCGAGGGTGACCTCACGCGCGTGCGCGCTCACCTGGTGCGCCAGGACATGCTGCACCGGCTGGCGGTGTCTTTGGGCCTGCCCGAGGTGCTGCGCCTGTCCGAGGGCGAAGCCAAAGGTGGCGGTGCGCAAAGGCCATCCATCCTGGCCGATGCGCTGGAAGCCATCATCGGCGCCGTGTACGTGGACGCGGGTTTTGACGCCGCGCGCGCGCTGGTGCTGAGGCTGTTCGAGCCCGTTCTCGATGAAAGCGGCTCGCTCGAGGTCTGGGCCAAAGATGCCAAGACCGCCTTGCAGGAATGGCTGCAGGGGCGCAAGATGCCCGTGCCCACCTACGGCATCGAAGCAACGCGCGGCAAGGCCCACGAGCAGGTGTTCGTGGTGTCGTGCGCTTTGCCCGATCTGGGCATTCGGGTGAGCGGCGAGGGCACCTCCCGTCGGGCGGCCGAGCAGGCAGCGGCACAAGTCGCTTTGCAACAGGCCATGGCCCTGCCGTCGGACCGGCTTGCCGCTCCCAAAGCCGCGGCGAGTCAGGTGGTCGTGGTGCGCAAGCCAGCCAGGTCGCACCCGGCCCGACCGCCAGGTGAGTCCGACAAGGCCTGACCCCGCTCATTGACGGGGGCGACCGCCGCCCCATCCTCGCTCCGAACACCGCCACCAACTCGCCATGCCGAAAAAGCCCACCGAAGATCCGAACCCCTCGCTCGACCAGATGCTGGCCCAGTTGTCCACGGCCCGCTCTGGTGAAGGGGCGCAGGCTGTGCCGGCTTCCGAGCAGCGCTGCGGGCTGATCGCCATCGTCGGGCGACCCAACGTGGGCAAGTCCACGCTGATGAACGCGCTGGTGGGGCAGAAGGTGTCGATCACCTCGCGCAAGGCGCAAACCACGCGCCACCGCATCACCGGCATCTGCACCAAGGGCGACACGCAGTTCGTGTTCGTCGACACGCCGGGCTTTCAGACCCGCCACACGGTTCGCGGCACGGCGGCGCTCAACCGCAACCTCAACAAAACGGTGCAGGCCACGCTGTCCGACGTGGCCATCGTGCTGTTCCTGGTCGAGGCCGGGCGCTTCGGGCCAGACGATGCACAGGTGCTGGCCCTTTTGCCCAAAGACCGCCCCGTGCTGCTGGTGGCCAACAAGCTGGACATGGTCAAGAGCCGCGAAGAGCTCTTCCCGTGGCTGCAGGCCATGCAGGAGCGCTTCCCGTTTGCCGAGTACGTGCCGCTGACCGCCAAGCGAGAGGGCGATCCCGATCGGCTGCTGGACATCGTCCGACCCTACCTGCCCGAGCAGGGCTGGTGGTACGACGCCGACGCGCTGACTGACCGAACCGACCGGTTCCTGGCCAGTGAAATGATCCGCGAGAAGCTCTTTCGCCTGACGGGCGACGAGTTGCCCTACACCTCGACGGTGGTCATCGACCAGTACACCGATGAGCCGCCGCCGGTGGGCAAGCCCAAGTCCACGGGCCTGGTGCGCATCGCCGCGACCATCATCGTCGAGCGCGAGCAGCACAAGGGCATGATCATTGGCGACAAGGGGGAGCGCCTCAAGCGCATCGGCACCGAGGCCCGCACCGAGCTGGAGCGCTTGATGGGCCGCAAGGTCTTCCTGGAGATCTGGGTGAAGGTGCGCTCCGGTTGGGCCGACGACGACGCCCGCTTGCGCACTTACGGCTACGAGTGAGGTCTGGTGGCGGGGCCTCGGTCGTCGTTGCGCGGTGCTTCTCACGGTGGCTCAAGGGGGCCATCGCCGGCCTACGTGCTGCACAGCCATGACTGGAGCGAGTCCAGCCTGATCCTGGACATGTTCTGCCGTGAGCAGGGCAGGGTGGTGGCCATTGCCAAGGGGGCCAAGCGGCCCTACTCACAGCTCAGGCCTGTGCTGATGCCGTTTCAACGCATTGCTGTGAGCTTTGGCGCCAAGCGCGGCGATGACGTCGAGGTGTTGCTGCTGAGGCAGGCCGAGTGGGCTGGTGGGCCGGCATTTTGTGGGGGCGGGGCCCTGTTGCCCGGCTTCTATCTCAACGAGCTGTTGATGAAGTTGCTGCCTCGGCAAGACCCCCATCCGGTGCTGTTCGAGGCCTATGCCGACACCTTGCAGGCCCTGGCCGAGCCGGGTTTGCTGCACGCGGCGTTGCGGGCTTTCGAGTTGATCTTGCTGCGTCAACTGGGGCACCTGCCTGACCTGGCGCTGCAAACCCTTGATGGCCGGCCCGTGTTGACAGGCGAGCCCTATGAGTTGCACCCGGAGCTGGGCGTGCGTCCCGCACATCACCTGGGTGAATCCGCCGAGGGGCCGAACGTGCTCAATGGCAGCGTGTTGCTGGCGATGGAGGACGCGCTCTCCGATGGCTGGCTCAACGACCCAAGGCGCGTCAAACCCGGGCACTCGCCCATGCCCAGCCTGATGGCCGCCTGTGTGCCAGCCTTGGTTGACCTCAAGGCGATCACGCGCTCGCTGCTTCACTATCATCTCGGCACGAACACGCTGCGCACCCGCCAGCTCATGATGGAACTCCAGCAACCATGACTTTCTCTGGCATGCACCTGACCGCTCACGATGCGCCCCTGCTGGGCGTCAACATCGACCACGTTGCCACGGTGCGCAACGCACGCGGGGGGCGCTTCCCTGATCCGGTGCAGGCTGCGCTGCTGGCCGTCGAAGGCGGTGCCGACATCATCACCTTCCACTTGCGCGAAGACCGCCGTCACATCCGCGACGACGACGTGGCGCGCCTGAAGGCGGCCATCGGCGTGCCCCTGAACTTCGAGGCCGCGGTGACCGACGAGATGCTGGGCATCATCGAGCGCACGCGCCCCGAGCACGTTTGCCTGGTGCCCGAGCGTCGCCAGGAGGTCACCACCGAAGGCGGGCTCGATGTCATCGGGCAGTTCGACCGCGTCAAGGACGCCTGCACGCGCCTGGCCGAAGCGAACTGCCGCGTGTCGCTGTTCATCGGTGCCGATCCCGCGCAGATTGACGCGGCAGCTCGCGCCGGCGCGCCTTGTGTGGAGCTCCACACCGGCCCCTTGGCCCATGCCTGGTGGGACGGCGATGCCAGCGCCCTGCAAACGGAACTGACACGCCTGCGCCAGGTTTTGCTGCACGCGGCCAGCCTGGGCCTTCGCACACATGCCGGCCATGGCCTGGCCCTGTGTCAACCCGAGCAGAAGGGCGACGACGCGCCCAGCAGCACCGCCCTGGTGGCCGCCTTGCCTGACGTGCGTGAGTTGCACATCGGACACGCGCTGATCGGTCACTCGATCTTCGTGGGCATCAAGCAAGCCATTGCCGATTTCAAGGCCGAGGCCATCGGCGCCAGGCAGGCGGGGCGAGCATGATCGTCGGGATCGGCACCGACCTGTGCGACGTGCGCCGCATCCGCGAAACGCTGGAGCGCCGTGGCGATCGCTTTGCCGAGAAGGTGCTGGGCGAGCGCGAACTTGCCGTCTGGCGCGCCCGCACAGCCCGCTCGCCTGTGCGCGGCCTGCGCTACCTGGCCACGCGCTTCGCTGCCAAAGAGGCCTTCTCAAAAGCCATTGGCCTGGGCATCCACGTGCCCATGACCTGGCGGCGCTGCGAGATCCTCAACGCCGAGAGCGGCCAGCCCCAGATCGTCCTGAACGACGAGCTGGCCACCTGGTTTGCTGCCAAGGGCTGGAAGGCCCACGTCACCGTCACCGATGAAGGCGATCTGGCCCAGGCCTTTGTCGTCGTCGAAACCGATCCTGCTTCGCCGGCAGTGCCTTGATCGGCACGCGTTTTCACTTCGCCAGATCACACCGATCTCCGCCTGACCCCTCGCCAAGCCCATGCCCAAAGCCATCCAATCCTCGAAAGTCGCCAAGGCGTCCAAGCCTCGTGCCATCGCCAAACCCTCGGCCGCAGGCGCGTTGGCCGACCTGCAGCATGCCCCCGTCGTGCTCGACATCGCGGGTCTGACCCTGAACGAAGACGACCGCCGCCGCCTGGAACACCCGCTCACCGGCGGCCTGATCCTGTTCGCGCGCAATTGGGAGAGCCGCTCTCAGCTCACCGCCTTGTGCGCCGAGATCAAGGCCATCCGCCCTGACGTGCTGATCTGCGTCGACCACGAAGGCGGACGCGTGCAGCGCTTCAAGACCGATGGCTTCACCCACGTGCCGGCCATGCGCAAGCTCGGCGACATGTGGATGAGCGACGGCAAGGGCGGCGAGGGCGCAGGCGCCATGGCCGCCACAGATGCCGCCACCGCCTGCGGCTACGTGTTGGCCAGCGAGCTGCGCGCCTGCGGCGTGGACCTGACCTTCACGCCCGTGCTCGACCTCGATTGGGGCGAGAGCGGTGTCATCGGCGACCGCGCCTTCCACAGCGACCCGCGCGTGGCCACCGTGCTGGCCAAGGGCGTGATGCACGGCCTGCTGCTGGCCGGCATGGCCAACTGCGGCAAGCACTTCCCCGGTCATGGCTTCGTCAAGGCCGACTCGCACGTGGCCGTGCCGGTCGACAGGCGCTCGCTCAAGGCCATCCTGGCCGACGACGCCAAGCCGTATGAGTGGCTGAGCACCTCGCTGACCAGCGTGATGCCTGCCCACGTCATCTACCCCAAGGTCGATGCCGCACCGGCGGGCTTCTCTTCGCGCTGGCTGCAGGACATCCTGCGCGGCCAGCTGGGCTTCACGGGCGCCATCTTCAGCGACGACCTGAGCATGGAAGGCGCCAGCGTGGCCGGCAGCCAGACCCAAGGCGCCATCGCCGCGCTGAACGCAGGCTGTGACATGGTGCTGTTGTGCAATCAGTCGCTCGACGGTGGCGCACCGGTCGATGCCTTGCTCGACGGCTTGAGCGAAGCCCTGGCCCGTGGCGAATGGGCGCCCAGCGCCGACAGCGAGGCCCGCCGAATCGACCTGTTGCCGCAGACCGCGCCCTTCACCTGGGACGAGCTGATGCACCACGCGCCTTACCTGCAGGCCTTGGCGAAGCTGCCACGCTGAACATCGCAGCGGGCAGGGCAGAGCAGCTTGCGAGCTGCCTCAGTCTCCGCTGCTGTAGAGCCTGTCCAGCAAGGCCGCATGGCGGTCGATCACCACCTTGCGCTTGACCTTCAGCGTGGGGGTGAGTTCACCTCCCTCGATGCTCAGCGGCTGGGTGAGCACGGCGAACTTGCGCACGTGGGCCACGCGGGCCTGCGTGGCGTTGACGCGGTCGATCGCGCCCTGCAGGGCCGCCAGCACCCTCGGGTGATCGTGCATGGGCGCTCCCGCTGGCATGCCTTCGCTGTTTGCCAAAGCCTTGAGGGCCTGCGCGTCCAGCGTCACCAGCGCCGTCAGGTAATGGCGGTTGTCTCCGCACACCACCGCGTGCTCGATCAACTCGGCCTCCATCAGCGCCGACTCGATGTTGGCCGGCGCGATGTTCTTGCCGCCCGAGGTGATGATGATGTCCTTCTTGCGGCCGGTGATGTAGACGTAGCCATCCTGGTCGATGCGACCGACGTCTCCCGTGCGCAACCAGCCGTCATCGAACGCGTCGGCCGTGGCGCCGGGTGAGCCCATGTAGCCCTGAAAGAGGTGAGGTCCGCGCACCTGCAGCTCACCATCTTCGGCCACGCGGATTTCGGTGCCCGGCAAGGCCTTGCCGACCGAGCCCACGCGCGTGCTGCCTGGAAAGGACATGGTCGAGGGGCCGCAAACCTCAGACTGTCCATACAGTTCGCGCACGGGCAGGTCCAGTCCAGCGAAGAACCGCAGCTTGTCAGGGTGAATGGGCGCGGCGCCTGAGCTCAGGAAACGAGCCTGGTCGAGCCCCAAAGCGGCTTGCACCTTGCTGTGGATCAGCTTGCGCGCCAGGCTCATTTGCAGGCCCAGCCACGGCCCACAGGGTTTGCCGGCGTGGTCGAGCTCGTGCCAGCGTTGACCAACGCCGATGGCCCATCGCGCCAGCGATGCCTTGACGCCCGTGGCTTGGTTGAGCTTGGCCTCGATGCCCGCTTGCATCTTCTCCCACACACGCGGCCCGCCAAAGAAGATGGTGGGGCGCACCTCCTTGAGGTGGTCGCCGAGTTCCTCGATGCTGCGCGCGTAGTACACGCTCAAGCCAGAGTGCGCCTGGTTGTGCATCGAACCCATCTGCTCGGCGATGTGGGCCAGGGGCAGGTACGACAGCATGCGGTCGCGTTCATCGACCTCGTAGAGCGAGGTCATGTTCTGACCCATCCACCACAGGTTTCCCTGGCTGAGGGCCACCGCTTTGGCAGGGCCGGTGGTGCCGGATGTGTAGATGAGCGTGCCAATGTCGGTGGGCAGGAGGCTGGCCAGGCGGTCGTTCAGCTGCTTGTCCAGTGCCGGTGTGCCCAGTGACAAAAAGGCATCCCAGCGCATGAGCTGGCGGCGTCCTTCGGGCGAGTTCAACGCACTGTCGCCTGCCTGTTCTGGTGACGACAGCAACACCACGGTGCTCAGGTGAAGCAACTCGGGGGCTACTTCCTCGACGGTGTGCAGCCGTTTGCTGTCATCGACCAGCAGCACGCTGGCGCGGCAGTGGTTGAGGATGTAGGCGATGTCCTGGCTGGAGCTGGTCCAGTAAATGCCCGCAGGCGTGGCGCCAATGGACATGGCCGCAAATGCCATGGTGGCCCACTCAGGGCTGTTGAAGCCCAGGATCGCCACCGCATCGCCGCGTTGAACGCCGAGTTGCAGCAATGCCCGTGCAGCTTGACGAACGGCCTCGCCGTAGTCCTGCCAGGACGTGCCTTGCCAGGCGTCCGAGCCGCGCACATGGTAAGCCGGGTGTTGACCCAGGCGACGAGCGGTCTCGAGCAGGATGCGGGGGGGCGGCACAAAGCCTTGCATTGGGTCCATGCCGGCTTGAGCCTGCCCCGTGGCGAGCGGTGCGGCGGCGATTCTGGCGTGCGCAGTCTTGGGGGCCAACGCGGTCTCCTGATGTTTGCCCCATTAGATTCAGTATTGACGTTAAGGTCAATTGCTTGGCGTATAGGTGAAACCCTTTGCTTTGGTGCTGCCGTCGCAGAGGGTTGGCGCGGTCAGACAAAAGAAAAGCCCGGTCGCGGGACCGGGCTCTTCGGTGGGGCACGGAGCGCCTGTGGCGCTCAGGCCTGCATCAGGCTTGCTGCTCGAAGGGCAGGCTCACCTGGCTGAGGTCCTTGCGGGTCTCGACCAGGACCAGCGGACCTTCGTCGAGCACCACGGCGGGCTTGCGCTCACGAGGCACGTGCACAGGTCGCGGCTCGTTGGCGATGGCCTCTTGCGCCGCCATGATTTTGTCTGCGTCTGAGTTCACCCATTCCAGGCCTGCGGCCTGCGCAATGCCTTGCAACTCGCTCAGCGGCAGCACATAAGGTGCTGCGGCCCGTGCGGGTTCCGGCGCAGCGACAGGCGCCTCGACGGCCATTGCGGGAGCACTGACAGGCGCTTGCGAGGGGGTGACAGCCGCCTCAGGCGTTGCGGGCGCAGCGCTGTCTTGCGAGGCAAGGGGCGCGATGACCTCAGCTGGCGACGCGACTTGGGCTTCGGTGGCCTCAGTGGGCTGCGCATTTTCGGCGCCGTTGCCAACGTCTGCACCTTCCGCCACCTCGGCGCGTTCGCGACGCTCGCCACCACGGCGACCGCGGTTGCGGCGGCGACGGCCTTCCTGGCCTTCGGAGGCGGCATCGCCATCACCCTGGATCTCGGAGGCGTCGTTGCCCTCGCTGCTCACGCCAGCATCTGCGTTCGCGCCTTCAGCTTCGATGCCGACCGAAGACTCTTCGCGTTCACCACGGCCACGACCACCACGGCGGCGGCGACGGCCTTCGCGTTGTTGGTCGGCATCACCGGGCAGGCCTTCGGGAGAAAGTGACACGGCAGCTTCGGCACCTGTTGCGCCGGCGGCAGCCAGGCCCAAGGCCTGGGCTTCGGCGGCGATGGCCTCGCGGTTGATGGCCGGACGCTCGGTGTTCTCGCCACGGCGGCCACGACCGCCGCGCTCGCCTCGTTCACCGCGCTCGGCGCGGTCGCGGCCACCATCGCGGCCTGCGGCGTTTTCGCTTTCGTTGCGCTCTTCACGGGGGCCCTGGCGACGGCCACGGCCTTCGCCCTTGGCCTCACTGCGCTCACCGCGCTCGGAGCGCTCCCCGCCACGACCGCCTCGGCCACCACGAGCCTGGCCATCGCGACGGCCGCCACGACCCTTGTCGTCCTTGCTTTCTGCGGGGGCGGGCGCAGCGACTGGCGTCACCACAGGCGCCGGGGCGGGGGCGTCGCCGCCAAAGCCCAACAGGCGCTTGACCCAGCCAAAGAAGCCACCCGAGGCAGGCACGGGGGCCTGAACCGGTGCGGGCGGCGCCAGCGGGGCAGCGGCCACGACAGGCGCTTCTTCTTTCGGGGGAGCGATCGGGGCGGGCTGGTCGGGCAGCACGCCCTTGATGACCGGCTCCTGCTTGGCCTTGGCCTTCTCGCGGCGGGTGATGCCCACCTCGTCGTCCGGCTCCTCGATCATCGTGTAGCTGGCCTGGATGTTTTCCAGACGCGGGTCGTCGTGACGCAGGCGTTCCAGCTTGTAGTTCGGGGTCTCGAGGTGCTTGTTGGGCACCAGCAGCACGGTCACGCGCTGCTTGAGCTCGATCTTGGTGATCTCGGTGCGCTTCTCATTCAAAAGGAAGGAGGTCACTTCCACCGGCACTTGCACGTGCACGGCCGAGGTGTTGTCCTTCATCGACTCTTCCTGAATGATGCGCAGGATCTGCAGCGCCGAGGACTCGGTGTCGCGGATGTGGCCGGTGCCGTTGCAGCGCGGGCAGGTGATGTGGCTGCCTTCGCTCAGCGCCGGGCGCAGGCGTTGGCGAGACATCTCCAGCAGGCCGAACTTGCTGATCGAGCTGAACTGCACGCGGGCGCGGTCGGTGCGCAGGGCGTCACGCAAGCGCTGCTCCACCTCGCGGCGGTGCTTGCTGTCCTCCATGTCGATGAAGTCCATGACGATCAGGCCGCCCAGGTCGCGCAGGCGCATCTGGCGGGCGATTTCGTCGGCCGCTTCCAGGTTGGTGCGGAAGGCGGTTTCCTCGATGTCGCTGCCACGGGTGGCGCGCGCCGAGTTCACGTCCACCGAAACCAGCGCTTCGGTGTGGTCGATCACGATGGCGCCGCCCGAGGGCAGGTTCACGGTGCGGCTGAATGCCGTTTCGATCTGGTGCTCGATCTGAAAGCGCGCGAAGAGCGCCGCGTCATCGCGGTAGCGCTTCACACGGTTGGCCTGATCGGGCATGACGTGCAGCATGAACTGCTTGGCCTGCTCGTAGATGTCGTCCGTGTCGATCAGGATCTCGCCGATGTCGGACGTGAAGTAGTCGCGGATGGCGCGGATGACCAGCGACGATTCCTGATAAATCAGGTAAGCGCCCTTGCCCGCGGTGGAGGCCTCGTCGATGGCCGTCCACAGCTTGAGCATGTAGTTCAGGTCCCACTGCAGCTCGGCGGCAGAGCGGCCGATGCCGGCAGTGCGGGCGATCAGGCTCATGCCCTTGGGGTACTCGAGCTGGTCCATCGCCTCTTTGAGCTCTTCGCGCTCATCGCCCTCGATGCGTCGGCTCACGCCACCGCCACGCGGGTTGTTGGGCATCAGGACCAGGTAGCGGCCGGCCAGCGAGACGAAGGTGGTCAGGGCGGCGCCCTTGTTGCCGCGCTCTTCTTTTTCAACCTGGACCAGCAGTTCCTGGCCCTCTTTGATGACGTCCTGGATCTTGGCGGATCGGACGTCGGCGCCCTCTTTGAAATACTGGCGGGAGATTTCCTTGAAAGGCAGGAAACCGTGGCGGTCTTCGCCGTAGTCAACGAAACAGGCTTCGAGAGAAGGCTCGACCCGCGTGACGACGGCTTTGTAGATGTTGCCTTTGCGTTGTTCGCGACCTTCGATTTCGGTCTCGAAGTCGAGCAGTTTTTGTCCGTCAACGATGGCCAGGCGCCTCTCTTCGGGCTGCGTGGCGTTGATCAGCATGCGCTTCATGGGTTCTCCATGTCGGAAGCGGAGACGGCTCGGGATGGCACCGAGACATGTCTCCAGTCGCCCCCGACCCGGAGGTCAGCGGCAGCTTGCATGCGCGAGCAACGACGAAGAACCGAAGGAATTGCCTTGGACGTCAGGCCCGCCGGAGCGGGTCGGACGTCAGGGGCGCGTGTGCCGGGGTGAAGGACAGGGTCTGGCGACAGCCGGATGGCGTCCGCCGGCTCCATGCCTTGGGCATGGGGGCGCGGACATGGAAAGGGGTGGCTGCCTGGACGCCCACACGGCGCGCCAGCCACCGGCCGCGCAGCACACCAACTGCCGGATGGCGGGCGTCTTGCTGCGAGCGGGTGGAAAGGGCGGTGTGCGAAACAGTCCGGGACACGTGTGATTCACTCGACACAGGCCTCAGCGTGCGGCGCCGGCAAGCCGGCGAAGCGGGCGCTGGGGCCCAACAACCTTGAACGTGGTTCGATCGACATTGGCTCTGACAGCCACTCGACCCGACAAGTTCACACCTTGGGTGAACCTCTTCAGGGAGGGCGACTGCTGCATGGCCATACTGGTGGCGGGACACCCCGCCGGGCCCCATCGTGGCACCTGCAGCAACCGGCTCGTCGGTAAAATGCGGTTTGCTGCGGCAAGCGCCTGGGTGAGAGATTGACTGGCGAAACTCGCTGAACGCAGATTCCGCAAACAAACCCTCACACAAGACACACAACGTGGCTCAAACCATTATAGGTGCGAAAAAAGCAACCGGGCGCTCGGGAATGGCCGCGAAAAAGGCGGCACGAAAACCCACCGACGCAACCCCCACCCGTCCTGTTGCCGAAACCCTGGCTGCCAGTTCTCTTCGCCCGCAAGCTGCCGCCAGCGTCCAGCGCCTGGTCATTGACGAAGGCAGCGCGGACCAACGCCTGGACAATTTCCTCATCAAGGTGCTCAAGGGCGCCCCGAAAACCCTCGTCTACCGCATCATCCGCAGCGGCGAGGTTCGCGTGAACAAGGGCCGCGCCTCGGCCGACACCCGCCTGGCCCTGGGCGACGAGGTGCGCGTGCCCCCATTGCGCCTTGCGGAAAAGCCGACCGACGAGGCCTCGGTTGTGCCCGCCCGAGAGTTCCCTGTGTTGTTCGAAGACGATGTCATGCTGGTCATCGACAAGCCGGCCGGTGTCGCCGTGCACGGTGGCAGTGGGGTGAGCTTTGGCGTGATCGAGCAACTGCGCCGAGCCCGCCCGCAGGCCCGGTTCCTGGAGTTGGTTCACCGCCTCGACAAGGAAACCTCAGGCGTGTTGGTGATTGCCAAAAAGCGCAGCGCACTCGTCACTCTCCAGGATTGCTTTCGCCACCGCACCGCCCACAAGACCTACGCGGCCTTGGTTTGCGGCCAGTGGCCCGAGAAAAAGAAGGTGGTCGATGTGGCGCTGCACAAGTTCCTGACCGCAGAAGGCGAGCGGCGGGTCAAGGCCGTGGCAGGCGACGACGATGACGGCCGACGTTCGATCTCGCTGGTCTCGGTGGTCAAACGTTTCGACGCTTTCAGCCTGCTCGATGTCACCATCAAGACCGGTCGCACCCATCAGATTCGTGTGCACCTGTCGCACGAAGGACACGGCATCGTGGGTGACGAAAAATACGGCGACTTCGTGCTCAACAAGGCCCTGGCCCGTGGCGGCGAAGGCGCGGTGCCCGGGGTTGATCGCCTGCGCCTGCCCGATGGCCGCTGGGACCGCATGTTCCTGCACGCCCGCTACTTGCGCTTGCCGCACCCCGTCAGCGGCGATGAGTTGACCTTTGAAGCGCCTTTGCCGCCGGCCTGCCTGGCCCTGCTGGGTGCCTTGACATCGGCCAAACCGGCTGCCAAGCCAGGGGTGTCACGCGACTGAGCCTCGCAGGCGATACAGTCGGGAGCATGAGCTCTTCCAATGGCACCGACAGCGGCCTGAGACCGCGCGCCTATGACCTGATCGTCTTCGATTGGGATGGCACCCTGTACGACTCCACGGCCCTGATCGTGCGCTGCATCCAGTCCGCCTGCGCCGACCTGGGGTTGCCTGTGCCTTCGTCGCAAGCTGCGGCTTACGTGATCGGCCTGGGGCTGCACGACGCCCTGGCCCATGTCGCGCCCACCCTGGCGCCCGAGCGCGTGCCCGAGCTGGGGCTGCGCTACCGGCACCACTACTTCAACCGCCAACACGAGCTCAGTCTTTTCGAAGGCGTGCTGCCCATGCTCCAGGCCCTGAAGGCGCGAAATCATTGGCTGGCCGTGGCCACCGGCAAGTCGCGCTCCGGCCTGAACGAGGCCCTGGGGCATGTCGAGTTGCATGGCATGTTCGATGGCACTCGCACCGCCGACGAAACCGTCTCCAAGCCGCACCCGCGCATGTTGCTGGAGCTGATGGCCGAGTTCGGCGTCGAGCCCGAGCGCACGTTGATGATCGGCGACACCACTCACGACTTGCAGCTGGCGGTCAACGCCGGGGCGCACAGCATCGCCGTGAGCTACGGGGCGCACGAGCCGGCCGCTTTTGCGGATTACCCGACCCGCTTCGTTGCCCACGCCACGGCCGAGCTTCACGATTGGCTGGCCCGGCATGCCTGAGCCCAAGTGCCTCGAGCCGCAACCCCTTTGCGCCTCCGACGAGCTCAAGGAGCGCGGGGACGCGGTCACCTTCGACATCCTGGAGTTCGGGCGCAGCGCCCAGGCCTTTGCCTTGCGCTTCAATGGGGTGGCGGTGGCCTATGTCAACCGCTGTGCCCACGTGCCAGCCGAGATGGACTGGCAGCCCGGCCAGTTCTGGGACCAGGAGCGTCGCTTCATCATCTGCTCGGTGCACGGCGCGCTGTACGAGCCGCCCAGTGGGCACTGCGTGATGGGCCCCTGCCGCGGCGCGCGCTTGCACGCCATTGAACTCAAGGAGGAAGGGGGCCAAGTGCATTGGTATCCTTCCGATCGCATCCAACCGCTGCTCTGAAGGCAGCAAACCCAGACCATGTCCATGGACACCCAAGATCCCAAAACGCAGGCCCAGGCGGCCTTGTTCAACGACCTTGCTCGCGCCTACCTGGCGCAACAGAAGCGGGATGCCCGCTGGCGCTGGTTGTGGCGCTTGCTCTGGCTGGGCGTGGCGTTCTCGGTGGCCTGGGCCGCCTGGGAGTCCGGCTCCGCCACGCACACGCCGGTCACGCCTCACACAGCCCTGGTCGAGGTGCGCGGTGAAATCGCCAGCGAGACCGAAGCCAGCGCCGACAACCTCATGACGGCGCTTCGAAGCGCCTTCGAGGACGCAGGCGCGCAGGCCGTCGTCTTGCGCATCAACTCCCCCGGAGGCAGCCCCGTGCAGGCCGGGCTGGTCAACGACGAAGTGCGCCGACTCAAGGCCTTGCACAAGAAGAAGGTGTACGCCGTCTGCGAGGAAATGTGCGCATCGGCTGCTTACTACATCGCCGTGTCGGCCGATCGCATCTTCGTCGACAAGGCTTCCATCGTAGGCTCCATTGGCGTGTTGATGGATGGCTTTGGCTTCGTCGGCACGATGGAAAAACTGGGCATCGAGCGGCGTTTGATGACCGCAGGCAGCAACAAGGGCATGCTCGATCCTTACTCGCCGCTCAAGCCCGAGCAAGCCGAGTTGGCGCAGTCCATGCTCGATCAGATCCACCAGCAGTTCATCAAGGTGGTGCGTCAAGGGCGTGGCAAGGCGCTCAAGGAAACCCCAGACACTTTCTCGGGCCTGTTCTGGAATGGCGAGGAAGCCGTTAACCAGGGCCTGGCCGATCAACTGGGCAGCCTGGACCACGTCGCGCGCGATGTGATCAAAGCAGAAGACATCGTCGATTACACGCAGAAAGAAAACCTGGCCGAGCGACTGGCCAAACGCTTTGGTGCGGCCATCGGTGGTGGTGCTGTGCAGGCGATGCGCAGCGCCGTGGGCGTGCGCTGATCAGGCGTCCAACCCCCGGATGAGGCGATGGGCCGCTTCCGGGGCGATGTTGAGCAGTAGCCCGACGTCTCGGGCGTCGTCAGGCAGCGCAGCCAGGCAATGTGGGTCGTCCCAGCCATGCTGGGTGTGGCGCGCGATGCGCACGCCCAGCGTCACGTTGCGCACCTTGGGGTCGTTGGCCAGGCGCTCGTCCGAGCAATGGATCAGCAGGTCCGGCAACTGCCAGCGCCGCATCAACTCCTGTGCGAGGTCGTCGATCCGGATGCCCAGCACCTCTTGCTGGACCGCCGCGGAACGCAAGGTGTGATCGGTTTTGAGCCGATGGGTGATCTCCAGCATCAGCGCGGAGGCGTGACACCACAGCAACATTTCGGCAAAAGCGTGCAGCAGGGCTGCTTCCTGAATGACGACCACGTCCTGATCCTGGCGCTTGAGTGCGAAACCCAGAGCGAAATGGGCTGCTCTGCGCGAGCGGCGCACCACCTGGGCGAGGCCTTCGATGGCCTCTGGGCGATGGGCCAGCGCGGTCTCGACGTCCAGTGGCTCGGAGAAGGCGCTGAAAAACGGCCCCACGCCCAGCATGACCAGGGCGCCCACCAGCGTCTCGGGTGGCTCGACGCTCAGGCGGGTGCAATAGCGCGAGACGTGCACGAGAACCCTCAGTGTGGTCAGAGGGTCGTTTTCCAGGCTCTCGGCGATCGTGTGGGCATCCATGTTGCCGCGCGCTTCCTCGATCTCGCGCAGCAGTGCGATCTCGGACGCCGATTCCGACAGGATGGGGATGTCCGCGTTCGCAAAGGCCTCCACCCAGGCTGCCAGGGTGGGGAGCGGCTGCTGGATCATGGTCGGGCCTTGGGTGAGTTTTGGCCTAGGTTAGCCTTTGCGGACTCGATTGGTGCACCGAAAAAAGGCAAAAGGCCGATGCAGTTCTCACCGCACCGGCCATGTCGCAGCGCTCGCTCATGCGCGAGCCTGTGCCTGGATCACTTCGCGCTCAGCAGGCCCGTCTTGAGGTCGTCATCAACTGGCTTGGCGCCCAGCCAGATTTTGAGCAGGGCGGCATAGAAGTCATCGCCCTGGATGTCCGGGCCCTTCTGAGCTCCGTCCACCAGTGTCCGGATGCCGGCTCCCGGCACGAGGTTGAGCTGGATCGCCGTGCCTTTCTTGACGGTGCCAAAGGACACCATCGTCTTGCGCAACTCGTCCAGCCGGCCTTGGAATCGGGCCACGTCGGCATCCGTGTTGTTCTTGTGAAAGCCTTTGATCATGGCGTCGGCGAAGTCTTCGCCGGTGAGGTCGCGCAGCAGCACGATCTGCATGCTCTTGGCACCGGACTGGCTGAGCAACGCTTGCGCAGACGCGTCACGCTTGCCCACGTACAGGCCTGCAGCGTACACGTCGATGATGACCTTGACTCGCACGCCCGCGCCATTGAGCTGCAGAGCTTGTCCTGCGACGGTGGTGGTATCGGCGAATTTGACGCCGCGCACTTCCATGGCGGCGTGAGCTTGGAAGGTGAGGGCGGACAGCAGGGCCAGGGCCCATGCGGGGATCAGCTTGAACATGCGGGTTCCGGTTGGCGGTTGATCGGGAGAGGCGTTGCGCCGCTGGGCCATCAGACATCACGCGTGGTCATATTTCACGACAGCAGCGAGGCGCGGGTGGGAGTATGCGTCATCTCGTGATGGGGCTTGCAAGCGGTTGTCACAGCCACCATGCGCGACAATGGTGCCCTGTCCTGTTTCTGTGGGCCTGTCGGGCCCGCGCCCTTTTCCATGTCCTTCCTCGTCATCGACATCGGCAACACCCGTTTGAAATGGGGCCTCTACGACCGACCCGCCACCGGTTCCGATTTGCTGGCGCATGGCGCGGTGGTCCTGGAAGACATCGATCACCTCTGGGATGAGCACTGGCGCCAGCTGCCGGTGCCTCGGGCGATGCTGGGCTGTGTGGTGGCTGGAGAGGCCATCAAGCGACGGGTGGAAGAGCAGCTCACCGAGGGCTGGGGTTTGCAGGCGCAGTGGGTGTCTTCGTCTCGCCTGGGTGGTGGGGTGATCAATGGATACGAGCACCCTCAACGGCTGGGCGCCGATCGCTGGGCGGCGATCATCGGCGCGCGCCAGCGGGCTTTGTTGTGTGCCCCCAACGACGTGCCGCCTGTTCTGGCGGTGATGGTGGGCACAGCCGTCACGGTGGATGCCGTGGACTCGGGCGGACGCTTTCTGGGTGGGTTGATTCTGCCGGGCTTTGGCTTGATGTACCGGGCCCTGGAGAGTGGCACGGCTGGCCTGAAGGTGCCCACCGGCGAGGTGCGAGACTTTCCCACCAACACCAGTGATGCCTTGATGAGTGGCGGCACCGACGCGATCGCGGGCGCCATCGAGCGATCGCTCAGGCGCCTGCGGGTGCGAACCGGGCGCGATCCCCTGCTGATCATGTCTGGCGGCGCTGTCTCGAGGCTGACGCACGTCGAAGAACTCCAACCCATGGTGGTGGAGAACCTGATTTTCGAGGGTTTGCTGACGCTGGCCGCTGCGCGTTGACCGGACCCTGGTGCGGCGCACTGGGGTGCGCTGCTTCCGGGACAGCTGGGTCAAACCATCTGGAGCTTGACGGTGGCGTGCTCGTTGATGCCCATGGCGCCGAAGAACAGCGCCACCAGCCGGTGCGGGTTCAGGAAGCACACTTGACGTTGCTCCGCACGACGCGACAGCACCCAGTTCAGCAAGTCACCAGCGGCAATGAAGTCGACGCGCAGCAGGTGGCTGCAATCGACTTCCAGCGAAACGCTGCCGCCGAGCTGATCGTCCAGGCGCTGCAAGGTGGCGCCGATGTCGCCCACCAACTGCCCTGACAGGTTGAGTGCGGCCACCTGCACGTAGGAGATCTCCTGATGCAGTTGCGACTCGACGAAGCTCGTGGTGACATCGCTGACGTGCGACATGGGGGCAGTGGGTGCGCTGACTGCATCTTGTTGTTCGCGCACGGTGCAGCGTGTGGGCTCCCAGGATGGCGGCGACAGCTCGTAGGTGACGCAGTAGTCGATCGCAACCTCGTCGAACACCACTGGCTGGTTGACCATGCGAAGCAGGTCCAGGCGCAGCATCCAATGGGCGGGGTCGGCGTCGCGGCTGCCGGTGGGGGTCAGGTCTTCCAGCAGGTTCAGCAGGTGCGGCCCCCCCACCCAGATCAATTCCATGGGCTCTTTGGCCCATTGCTGCAGCAGTTGGCTGAGCTGGTGCGCCGCTTCGGGGGTGACCTGGTTGACCCCTTGCCAATCGATGCGCCACGGGCGAGGCAACTGAAGCAGGGCCACGCGCAGCTGCGCAAGCGCTTCCGGGTCCACGACAGAGGGCGCGATCCAGCCCGGCTGTGGGGCGTCCCATTCGCGCCCTTCGGTGACAGGGCCGCTGTCTTCGTCGTCGGTCGATTCGGGCGTTTCGCTCAGGCTGGGGCGACCGACCGATGCATTGCTCGGCTCGGCATGGGTCGATTCGGATTCGATCAAGTCGGCGACGCGCTGTGGCAGGGAGTACCACTGAGGGGCGGACACGCCGAACTGCTGCGCGTAGGACACAGCCAGGTTGTCGAATTTGTGGGGCAGGTCAAGGGCGCGGTAGAAATCGAACAGCACCAGCCAGGTGTCGGCGTGTTCGTGGCGGCTTGAGCCTGGGTGCACCAAATTGAGCAGGCACTGTTCGCACTGGTCGAAGTCGGCATTCGCGAATGCGATGACGGCCTCGTCAAGCTCCGGGTCGTGGGCCATCTCGGTGACGTGAACGCCGATGCCACCTGGCAGCGTGGCGCCGATGATGGGCAGGGTGGCTGCTTGAGGCGCGTACGCTGGTGTCTCCGCCCTGAGAGGCTCCATGACCGTCGGTGCATGTTCGACGAATGGCAGGGTGGGCGGGTTCAGCCGGTCAGGTGCGGTGATGGGCAGGTCAACCGATCCCCCGGGCACCGTGGGCAGGCCCGCAGCCTGCGATGGTGTGACGGGGGTGGGGCGGGCGCTGATGCCCACCATTTGCAGTTCGATCTCGTCGATCTTGGCCTTGACGGCGATGTCGGAGCGCGCGCCGCTTTGGGGCCGTGACTCAGGGTCGAGGTTGGAGGCGCCGCCAAGCGCCAGTGCGGCATCCGGGTTCAGTCCTTCCCGACGGATCTTGCGCAGCATGTCGAGCTCGCGCTTGCGCACGAAGTCGTTGCGTCGCTTGCGTTCGATCATCGCCTTGATCTCGGTCTTGGCGTAATCGCTTTCGCCGGCGTCAGAGGGGGGCGCGTCCAGGTCCGACCAATCCGTTGTCGGATTGGTGACGAAGCGCGCCACCTTGCGCAGGAAACTGCCGGATTCCTTGCTCATCTCGGTCCTGGTCGGATGTTCGGGGGCTCAGTCCCCGAACATCTTCTGCTTGAGTTCGCGACGCTGCTGGGCTTCCAGTGACAGGGTGGCGGTGGGGCGGGCCAGCAGACGGCCCAGGCCGATGGGCTCCCCGGTTTCGTCGCAGAAGCCGTATTCGCCATTGTCGATGCGAACCAGGGCTTGCGAGATCTTCTTGAGCAGCTTGCGCTCGCGGTCGCGGGTGCGCAACTCCAGGGCGTGCTCTTCCTCGATGGTGGCGCGGTCTGCCGGGTCGGGCACGATGGAGGTGTCCTCGCGCAGGTGTTCGGTCGTTTCGCCGGCGTTGGACAGCAGGTCTTCCTTCTGGCTTTCAAGGCGAGCGCGGAAGAAATCGAGCTGCTTGTCGCTCATGTACTCGGCGTCCGGCATGGCCATGAGTTCGGCTTCGCTCAGGTCGCGACCGGCCTTGGATTTCCAGGCGCTGGCGAGTTTGGTGTCGACCTTGGTGGTGGCTGCAGGCATGTCGTTTTGGGTGCTACTGGTTTTCTTGGCCGGCTGTTTGGCCGTGGCCACGGTACGGGACTTGACGTCTGCTTCGGCAGGGGCCGCCGCAGCTTGAGGAGATTCGGTGGCGACTCGGGAATCGGGCTTGGCTGGGGCCGCCTTGCGCGCAGCGGTCTTGGCTGGAGCAGCCGACTTGGCGCCGGCCGACTTGGCGGCAGCCTTGGTGCCAGAGGCGGTGGTTTTCGTCACAGGATCCTCCTTCCCGAATTGCGTGATCCACAGACAAGGGGGGTGACCGGAATCAGGCTCCTGGTGTGGGGCCTGCTCCAGACTGAAGTGCCAACCGTCGGGTTTGTCCACCCTTGGGAAGCGCGCGGATTGTAGCCATGGTCTTTGACTGGACTCCCCAGGCTATCCCTAGAAACCAAGCCGGATCAGGCCAGGCATTGATCCAGGCCTGCCTTGAACAGGTCCTGGGGGATGTCGATGCCGATGAAGACCATCTTGCTCTGTTTGGTCTCGCCGGGCGCCCACTTGGGGCCGGTGTCGCTGCCCATCAGCTGGTGCACGCCCTGAAAGACCACTTTCTTGTCGATCCCCTTGACGTGCAGCACACCTTTGTAGCGCAGCATCCGAGGGCCGTAGATCTGCACCATGGAGCCCAGGAAGTCCTCCAGCTTGGTGGCGTCGAAGGGCTTGCTGGCTTTGTAGACGAAGGATTTGACGTCGTCGTCGTGGGCGTGGTGGTGCGGGTGGTCGCAGTGCTCGCCATGGGCGTGATCGTGGCCGCAGTCATGGTCGTGGCCGTGCCCGTGGTCGTGCTTGTGCGCGTGACCATGGCCTTCGGTCAGGAAATCCGGGTCGATGTCGAGCTTGGCGTTGAGGTTGAAGCCTTTGAGGTCGAAAACCTCTTTGATGGGCACCTCGCCGAAGTGCACGCGCTTTTGCGGTGCACGCGGGTTCATGTGCTTGATGCGGTGGGACAGGGCGTCGGCTTGCGCGCCATCGACCAGGTCGGACTTGCTCATGAAGATCAGGTCGGCAAAGCCCACCTGACGGCGAGCTTCCTGGCGGGTGTCGAGTTGCTGGTCGCCGTGCTTGGCGTCCACCAGGGTGACGATGGCGTCGAGCAGGTAATGCTCGGCGATCTCGTCGTCCATGAAGAAGGTCTGGGCCACCGGGCCAGGGTCGGCCAAGCCGGTGGTTTCGATGACCACGCGCTCGAAATTCAGGGTGCCGGCCTTTTTTTGCTTGACCAGGTCGGACAGCGTTTCCCGCAGGTCTTCCCGGATCGTGCAACAGACACAACCGTTGCTCATCTGGACGATGTGCTCTTCGGTGTCGGCCACGAGGATCTCGTTGTCGATGTTTTCTTCGCCGAACTCGTTTTCGATGACGGCGATCTTCTGGCCATGGGCTTCGGTGAGCACGCGCTTGAGCAGGGTGGTCTTGCCGGCGCCCAGGAAGCCGGTGAGGATGGTGACGGGAATCAGGCTCATGGGGCTAGTGTAGGCCGGTTTGGGTCCACCCTGGCGGGTGTCAACAGGGTGCTGCCGCCGTCTGGTGTCCATGGGTTATTCTTGCGGCATCCCAACCACGACACCCCTGCCGTGTCTGAACCTTCCCCTAGTCGACCGCCTCGGGTCGACCGGCGTCCCCTTGCGCGGGACCCTCGCAGCCTGTTTGTCCGCCTCGTCGAGTTCATTTCGCCAGGCCCGGACTCCACGGCTGAACTCATCCGCACCCTGGCCGACGCCGAGCACCGCGAGCTGATCGAGCCCGAGTCTCGGGTCATGCTCGAGGGCGTGATCCGCATGGCTGGCATGACGGCTGGCGACGTCATGGTGGCCGTGCGTCGCATGGACATGCTCGACATCGATGCGCCGTACGAGGAGCTGCTGGCGTCCGTCATCGACACGGGTCATTCGCGCTTCCCGGTCTACCAGGACAGCCGCGACAACATCATCGGCCTGCTGATGGCCAAAGACCTGCTCAAGCTGCAGCGCTCGCCAGATTTGAACCTGCGCACGCTGTTGCGGGCCCCTTATTTCGTGCCCGAATCCAAGGGGCTCAACGAGTTGTTGCGTGAATTTCGTTCCAACCGCAGCCACCTGGCCATCGTCATCGATGAGTTCGGCAAGACGGCCGGCCTCATCACCATCGAGGACGTGCTCGAAGAGATCGTCGGCGAGATCGAAGATGAGTTCGACGACGACGACGGCGAGTCGAGCATCTTCACGCTGGCCGACGGCAGCCAGCGGGTGGCGGGCGATGCGCTCATCTCCGATGTGAACGAGGCCTTCCAGGCGCAGCTGCCCCAGGACGATTTCGACACGATTGGCGGCCTGGTGGCGCATGAACTGGGGCGGGTGCCTCGCCGAGGCGAGGTGGTCGAGCTGGGTGGCTTGCGCTTCTCGGTGATGCTCGCCCGCGGCGGCTCCGTGCGTTGGTTCAAGGTGACGCCTGTCTCCGGGCCGGCCGATGCGGCCGAGCATGCTTGAGGTGGCGGGTTCGATCTCTTTCGGGCAGGCGCACGATCGGTTGACGGCGCCTCGCTGGTGGCTGGCCCTGCTCTCGGGTGGGCTCCATGCCCTGGCCTTGTCGCCCTGGGTGGCTGGCTTGCATGCGGCCTTGCCGGCGGTGCTTCAAACGGCCGCAGCGGCTTGGCTGGTGTGCCTGCTGGCTGGGCAACAGAGGGTGCGCGATGCGGCGTTGGTGGCTTGGCTGCACGCGAGTGTCTGGCTGGTGGGCGCGACGGGCTGGATGTTCGTCAGCCTCCACCACTTTGGCGGCCTGCCTGCCTGGTTGTCGGCGCTGGCGGTGGCCCTGCTTTGCATGGCGCTGTCGGGCTACATGGCACTTGCTGGGGCCGTGTGGCAGCGCTTTCGGTGCGGCTCGCCCTGGCGCGACGCCTTGCTGTTCGGTGCGCTTTGGCTGCTGGCCGAGTTGGCGCGGGCCCTGGTTTTCACCGGCTTTCCCTGGGGGGCCAGTGGCTACGCCTTGATCGACACGCCCTGGGCCCGCTTGGCGCCCTGGGTGGGTGTCTACGGCATGGGCTGCATCTGGACCACGCTGGTGGCGCTGGCCGCTCTGGGTGCGTTTGGCATGCCTCGGCACACGAAGACCCGCTGGCTGATGCCTTTGCCTTTGCTGGGCCTGAGCATCGGGTTGGCCGCCTGGTCGCCTGCGCCACACACTCATCCGCATGGGCAACCTTTGAAGGTTGCGTTGCTGCAGAGCAATGTCGCCCAGGACGAAAAGTTCGATGCCCGGATGCTTGGCGACATGCTGGTCTGGCATGGGCAGCAGTTGCAGCAGGTGCAAGCCGACCTGGTGGTGGCGCCCGAGACGGCGATCCCGCTGCTGCCGGAGCAATTGCCGGAGGGCTACTGGGATGGCCTGCGTGCGATGTTCGGTCCAGGCCAGGGAAGGGCAGCGCTGATCGGGATGCCGCTCGGCAGCCTGGAGTCCGGCTACACCAACTCGGTGGTGGGGCTGTCGCCGGAGCTGGCTCAGCCCTATCGCTACGACAAGCACCACCTGGTGCCATTTGGTGAGTTCATCCCGCTGGGCTTTCGCTGGTTTGTCAACATGATGAACATGCCTCTGGGGGACTTTTCTCGCGGCCCGCTTTCGGCGCCATCGTTCGTGGTCAAGGGGCAGCGCGTGGGCCCCAACATCTGCTACGAGGACTTGTTTGGCGAAGAACTGGCGAGTCGTTTCGTGCGTGCGGACACTGCCCCGACGCTGCTCGCCAACGTGAGCAACCTGGCTTGGTTCGGTGACACGGTTGCCATCCATCAGCACCTGCAGATCGCGCGCATGCGCTCGCTTGAATTCCAGGTCCCGACCATTCGATCGACCAACACGGGGGCGACCGTTGTCATCGATCACCTGGGCCGCGTCGCGCAACGCATGCCAGGGCAGACGCGTGGCGTGCTGTTGGCCGAAGTGCAGGGGCAAGCCGGCGTGACCCCTTACGCCGCATGGGCGGGCAGGGCGGGGCTTTGGCCGCTTGTGGTGTTGGGTTTGCTGGTGGTGGTGTGGCGGGCGTGGCCCGCTCTGCGTCGCCGCCCCTGAGTGCAATGTGGCGCGGACCGAGTGCGCGGCGCCAACGATCTTCTTCACTAGAATCGGGGGTTTGGCTTTTCGCGTTCGCGCTGCCCAAGTCATGGGCGCGGCTTGCGTCATCCCCACACTGGTTGCTTGCGCAGGTCATGCCTGGGCGTGCAGCTCACAAGGTTTCAACATGCTGACCTTCCAGCAACTCATCCTCCGCCTGCAAAGCTACTGGGACGCCCAGGGCTGCGCGCTGCTGCAACCGTACGACATGGAAGTGGGCGCCGGCACCAGCCACACCGCCACCTTCCTGCGCGCCCTGGGCCCGGAGCCCTGGAAGGCCGCCTACGTGCAGCCCAGCCGCCGGCCTAAGGACGGCCGCTATGGCGAGAACCCCAATCGCCTGCAGCACTACTACCAGTACCAGGTGGTGCTCAAGCCCGCACCGGCCAACATCCTCGAGCTCTACCTGGGCTCGCTCGAAGCGCTGGGCTTTGACCTCAAGAAGAACGACATCCGCTTCGTCGAGGACGACTGGGAGAACCCGACGCTGGGCGCCTGGGGCCTGGGCTGGGAGGTCTGGCTCAACGGCATGGAGGTGACGCAGTTCACCTACTTCCAGCAGGTCGGCGGCATCGATTGCAAGCCCATCACCGGCGAGATCACCTATGGCCTGGAACGCCTGGCCATGTACCTGCAGGGCGTGGAAAGCGTGTACGACCTGGTCTACTCGAAGGACCCGGCCGGCAACGTCGTGAAGTACGGCGACGTGTTCCACCAGAACGAGGTCGAACAGTCGACCTACAACTTCGAGCACAGCAACGTCGAGTTCCTGCTCGGGGCGTTCACCAACTACGAAACGCAGGCCCAGTATCTGATGACGCAGCAGTTGGCCCTGCCGGCCTACGAGCAGGTGCTCAAGGCCGCGCACACCTTCAACCTGCTGGACGCGCGTGGCGCCATCTCGGTGACCGAGCGCGCTGCCTACATCGGCCGCATCCGCAACCTGGCGCGCAGCGTGGCCGCTGCCTACCTCGACAGCCGTGCCCGCCTGGGCTTCCCGATGGCCCCGAAGGCCTGGGCCGACGAGGTCATCGAGCAACTGAACAACAAGAAGGCGGCATAAAAGCATGTCCGACATCCGCACTGCCAACCTGCTGGTTGAACTCTTCGTCGAAGAGCTGCCCCCGAAGGCGCTCAAGAAACTGGGCGAGTCCTTCGCCTCCGTGCTGGCCGACGGCCTCAAGGCCCAGGGGCTGGCCTCGGCCGATGCCGTCGTCACGCCTTACGCATCGCCGCGCCGCCTGGCTGTGCACGTGACTGGCGTGGTCGACAAGGCCTCCGACCAGCCCGTGCAGCACAAGCTGATGCCCGTGACCGTGGGCCTCGATGCCAGTGGTCTGGCCACGCCCGCGCTGCTCAAGAAGCTGTCTTCGCTCGGCCTGGGAGCCGAGGTGGTGCCTTCGCTCAAGCGCCAGCCCGACGGCAAGGCCGAGGCCCTGTTCCTCGACACGGTCAAGGCCGGTGCGTCGCTGACCGAAGGTCTGCAAAAAGCGCTCGATGAATCTCTGGCCAAGCTGCCGATCCCCAAGGTCATGACCTACCAACTGGAGCAGGGCGCTGGCGCCGGCTTCCAGCCCGGCTGGACCAGCGTGAACTTCGTGCGCCCGGCACACGGCCTCGTGGCCTTGCATGGCGACCATGTTGTGCCAGTGCAGACCTTGGGCCTGAAGGCCGCTCGCGAAACCCATGGCCACCGTTTCGAGGCCAAGGTCTCGCCGGTGGTGCTGCGCGACGCTGACAGCTACGCCGCGCAACTGCGCGAAGAAGGCGCCGTGATCGCCAGCTTCGCCGAGCGCCGCGCCGAGATCGTGTCGCAGCTGCAATCGGCCGCTGGCCGCGCTGGCAATCACCTCAAGCCCATCGACGACGAGGCCCTGCTCGACGAAGTCACCGCCCTGGTCGAGCGTCCCAATGTGCTGATCGGCCGCTTCGAAGAAGCGTTCCTGGCCGTGCCTCAGGAGTGCCTCATCCTCACGATGAAGGCCAACCAGAAGTACTTCCCGTTGCTGAACGCCGACGGCAAGCTCACCCACCAGTTCCTGGTGGTCAGCAACATCCGCCCATCCGACCCGAGCGCCATCATCGAAGGCAACGAGCGCGTGGTGCGCCCGCGCTTGGCCGACGCCAAGTTCTTCTTCGACCAGGACCGCAAGAAGACGCTGGCCTCGCGCGTGCCGGGCCTGGCCAAGGTCGTCTACCACGGCAAGCTGGGCACCCAGGGCGAGCGTGCCGAGCGCGTGCGCGCCATCGCCCATGCCGTGGTCAACCAGCTCAGCCTGCACACCGTGCCGTTTTCGGTCGATGACCAGGATCACTTCAAGGTGCTCGACAGCAAGGCCCAGGAAGCCGCCCTGCTGGCCAAGACCGACCTGCTGACCGACATGGTCGGCGAGTTCCCCGAGCTGCAAGGCATCATGGGTGGCTATTACGCCCGCCACGAAGGCCTGCGCGACGGCGTGGCCATCGCCATCGAAGACCACTACAAGCCGCGCTTCGCGGGCGACAGCCTGCCGCGCAACCACACTGGCACCGTGCTGGCCCTGGCCGACAAGCTCGAAACCCTGGTCGGCCTGTTCGGCATCGGCCAGTTACCCACCGGCGACAAGGACCCGTTTGCGCTGCGCCGCCATGCGCTGGGTGTGATCCGGCTGCTTGTCGAGAAGAACCTGCCGCTGTCGTTGCCCGAGCTGTTCGATGCGGCCGCCGCCCCGTTCGGTGAGCTCATCAACAAGCCGACCGAAGCCCTGCTGAGTTTCTTCTCCGACCGCCTGGCCGTGTCCCTTCGCGAACAGGGCTACAGCGCACAGGAAGTCGACGCCGTGCTGGCCCTGCAGCCCGCCCGTCTGGGCGATGTGCCGCGTCGCCTGGCCGCCGTGCGCGCGTTCGTTGCGCTGCCCGAGGCCGCCTCGCTGGCCGCGGCCAACAAGCGAGTCAGCAACATCCTGAAAAAGGTGGAAGGCGAGGTCGAGGCCAAGGTCGACGCCGGGCTGTTCAAGGAGGCAGCAGAAGGCGCCCTGTACGAAGCCCTGCAAGCTGTGGCCCCGAAAGCCCAAGCGGCCTTCGAACAAGGCGACTACACTGGGTCCTTGCAAGCGCTGGCGGCCCTCAAGGCCCCGGTGGACGCTTTCTTCGACGGGGTCATGGTCAACGCCGAGGACCCCGCCCTGAAGGCCAACCGCCTGGGCCTGCTGGCCACCCTGCATGCTGCGATGAACCAAGTTGCCGACCTGTCCCGACTGGCTGCCTGATCCACACACATGCTGTCTCGTCCCCACCCCGGTGAGGCCATCAAGCTGGTCATCGTCGACCGCGATGGCACCATCAACCATGAGCGCGAGGACTACATCAAGTCCGCCGACGAGTGGGTGCCCCTGCCTGGGGCCCTGGAGGCCATCGCCCGCCTGAATCACGCAGGCTGGCATGTGGTCGTGGCCACCAACCAGTCCGGCATCGGGCGGGGCCTGTTCGACATGGTCTCGCTCAATGCCATGCACGCGAAGATGAACCACATGCTGGCGCGCGTGGGTGGGCGGGTGGAAGCGGTGTTCTTCTGTCCGCACACCCCTGAAGACCATTGCACTTGCCGCAAGCCTTCGCCAGGGCTGTTTCAAATGATCGGCCAGCGTTTTGGGTGTGATCTGGCCGGCGTGCCGATGGTTGGCGATCTGCCTCGCGATGTGCTGGCTGCCCAGTCTGTGGGTTGCGAGCCTCACCTGGTCCGCACTGGCCAGGCTGCCACCATGAGCGAGGCGGAACTGCAAGATTTGCGTCGCCGGGTGCCTGACCTGACCATCCACCCTGATTTGTCTGCTTTCGCCGACTTCATCGTCCTGCGAGACCGGCGTGCCCACGGAGACGATGCGCCCGTGGCCACCCACATGGGAGAGTTGACTTGAGTTCGATGCCCGCTGCGCAGCAGTTGCAGCTCTGGGATGACGAGGCGCCCGCCGAGGGACTCGCAGGCGACTCCGACCGATTGGGCCACCAGGCCGCCAACCACTGTGCCGAGGCCCGGGCCAGCGTGCCTGAAGCGGCTTTGCTCGGCAGCTTGCCGGTGTTTCGCCACCCCCGTGCGGTGCGTGAAATTCGCCTGGGCAAAGCCCTGGTGGGTTATGAATGCACCCGCGTGCAGCGGCGCAGCATTGGCATGGTCGTCAGCGACGAAGGCTTGTCTGTGAGGGCACCCAGCTGGGTGTCCTGGGCAGACATCGAGGTCGCTTTGCGCGCCAAAGAGCGCTGGATCTGCAACAAGCTGGTTGACCAACGGGAGCGCGCACGGCGCCAGGTGTCGGCTCAGATCGACTGGAGAGCCGGTTGCCAACTGCCCTTCATGGGTGAGCCGGTCACCGTCATCCTCGATCCGACGCAAACCGGGGCGCGCTTTCACCCAGCGTCGCTCGATGCCGCGCCCTGCCGCCACACGCTCAGGCTGGGCCTGCCCCACGATGCGGTGGGCACGCAGATTCGCGATGCCGCCGAGGCATGGTTGCAGCGTGAAGCCCGGATGCTGTTCGCCGAACGCGCGGAGCACTACGCTCGCAAGTTGGGCGTCGTCGTCAAGCGTGTGAGCCTGTCGTCGGCGCGCACGCGTTGGGGCAGCGCCAGCGCAGATGGCTCCATCCGCCTGCACTGGAGGCTGATGCACTTCAGCCTGGACATCATCGACTACGTCGTGGCGCACGAGCTGGCCCACCTGCGCGAGATGAACCACAGTCCCGCTTTCTGGGATGTGGTGCGCTCCATCTTGCCGGAGTACGAGCCCGCGCGAGATCACCTGCGTCGGGTGGTCATACCCGAGTGATCGAGCCGGGCCGCCGGGCTGTGAGCCCGTGCGTGCGCTGCTTCAGCGCGCTGCAAAGCGCCAGACGCCCGCCTGGTCCTGCTCTCGGCTGAGTTCTCCCCGGTGCCACAGGTGGTTGAGGTGAGCGATCGCCTCGCCCATGGCGAAGGTGGTCTGGTGCAGATCGAGTGGGCGTTTGAACAGCACCGGCAACATGTCTGCTGCCGAGCAGGGGGCTTGCTTGCAGGCTTGCCTCACCTCTGTCAGGCGGTCCTCGTGGTGCTGCTGAAGCTGACGGATGCGCGCATGGATGCCCGTGAAAGGGCGCCCGTGCGAGGGCAATGCCAGGGTGTCCGCAGGCAGCGCCAGCATTTCTGTGATCGAGTCCAGGAACAAGCCCAGTGGGTCGCCCTCGGGCTCCATCTCGTAGACGCTGATGTTGGTTGAAATCGATGGCAGCAGCATGTCGCCCGAAATCAGCAACCCATCGCGCTCGTTGTGCAACGCGATGTGCTCCGGGCTGTGTCCGTATCCGGCGATGCAGCGCCAGCGCCGATCCCCGACGTCGATCTGCATGCCGTTGATCAGCCGGTGGTGTGCGCGCGGCACTTGGGGCACCAGGGCTCGGTAGTAGCCGCTGCGTTCCCGGATCTTGGCGAGATCCTCTGCGCGGTGCAGGCCGTGGCTGGCAAAAAAGCTGGCCGCGCGCGCTCCTCCTTGCGAGGAGGTGGCCTCGCAAGCCTGCAAGGCTGCCAGGTGATCGGTGGCGCTCATCCAAAGGCGCGCGGGCTGCCCTGGGGGGCTGAACTGCTCGATCAACCAGTCCGCATTGCCCACGTGGTCAGGGTGCATGTGGGTCACCAGCATGCGTCGCAATGGCGCGCTGGCCAGCGGGCCTTGCCACAGCGCCTGCCAGGCCTGGCGAATCGGCTCGGAGGCGATGCCCGCGTCCACCACCATCCAGCCCGCTTGCCCGGCCACCGCATCGTCCAGCACCCACAGGTTGATGTGGTTGAGCGCGAAGGGCAGGGGCATGCGCAGCCATTGCAGCCCCGGGCGAAGCGTCATCAACTCGCCTGTTGGCGGCAGGATGTCGCCCCAGGGGTAGGTGATCGGGGAGTCAGTCGGGGGCGGGTGGTTGCTCAGGCTCATTCGTTCGATTGTGCCCTGGCGTCGCTGCCAGCGCTTGCCTCACCCGCAGGCTTGTCTACACTGCAGGTCATGAGCGATCAGCATTCCCTTCCCCACCTTTTCGACAGCAACCGTGCCTGGGCTCGAGACATCGAGCAACGCACCCCCGGCTTTTTCAGCCGCCTTCAGAAACAGCAGTCGCCTCAATACCTCTGGATTGGCTGCAGCGACAGCCGCGTGCCGGCCAACGAAATCTGTGGCTTGCTGCCAGGCGAGCTGTTCGTTCACCGCAACGTGGCCAATGTGGTCGTGCACACCGACTTGAACTGCTTGTCGGTGATGGAGTTCGCCATCGACTCGCTCAAGGTCAAGCACATCATGGTCGTGGGCCACTATGGCTGCAGCGGCGTCAACGCCGCCATGAACGACATCCGGATCGGTTTGGCCGACAACTGGTTGCGCCACGTCAAAGATGTTCGCAACTCACACCAGGAGTGGCTGCAAGCCGTGCCGGATGGGCCTGCGAGGCTCAACGCCCTGTGTGAACTCAACGTGCTGGCGCAATGCCGCAATGTTTGTGAAACCACCGTGGTGCAGGACGCTTGGCAGCGAGGGCAGGAGGTGGTCATCCATGGTTGGGTATACGGCTTGCATAATGGTCTGATCAACGATTTGCGCATGACTGTTGCGTCCTCGGATCAGGTGCAGGCTGTGTTTGACCACGCACTGTCCTGTCTGCAGCAACGCCACACGCAGGCCGGATCCGCCACCCCCATTCCCACCGAGTCACGCTGATGACGATGTTCCCGCAACAACTCACCGACTCCCGGGTCTTCGAGATCGCTCGCGCCCTGCTGGATGGCTTCGATCGCCACTACAAGATCTTCTCCGAGACCACGGCCCAGGCCAAGAAGCGTTTCGAGGAGGCCGACTGGCACGGGCAGCAAACCGCGCAGCGCGTTCGCATCGAGTTTTACGACCTGCGAGTGGAGGAGTCGGTCGAGCGGCTGGAGCAGGACTTTGGCGCCAGCACCTTGCCCATGGAGGTCTGGCACCAGATCAAGCTGTTCTACATCGGTCTGCTGACCGGGCACAAGCAGCCGGAGCTGGCCGAGACCTTCTTCAACTCGGTCACCATCAAGATCCTGCACCGCAAGTACTACCGCAACGACTTCATCTTCGTGCGACCAGCGGTGTCCACCGAGTACATCGACGACGAAGACGAGGGCACTGGCGGCACCTTCCGCGCTTACTACCCCACGCGCGAAAACCTGCGCCAGATGCTCAAGACCATCGTCGAGAGCTATGAGCTCAAACTCGCGTTCGACGACCTGGACCGAGACATCGGTTTTGTCTACGAGGCCTTGCTCGAGCAAGTGGGCTCCGTGCGCCTGCGCACCAACTTCCAGATCCAGGTCCTCAACTCCCTGTTCTTCCGCAACAAGGGCGCCTACATCGTCGGCAAGGTGGTCAATGGCTTTCGCAGCCTGCCGTTCGCCATCCCCATCCTGCACAACTCCAAGAGCCGGCTCTACATCGACGCGGCGCTCTTCGGCGAAGACGACCTGCTGGCGCTGTTCAGCTTCGCGCGTGCCTACTTCATGGTCTACATGCCGGTGCCATCGGCCTACGTGCAGTTCCTGCGCACGCTGATGCCGCGCAAGCCCCGTGGCGAGCTCTACAGCGCCATCGGTTTGCAAAAGCATGGCAAGAACCTGTTCTACCGTGACTTCCTCTTCCACCTGCGCCACTCCAGCGACAAGTTCCGCATCGCGCCCGGCATCAAGGGCATGGTGATGCTGGTGTTCGACCTGCCGTCCTACCCCTTCGTCTTCAAGGTCATCAAGGACTACTTCCCCCCGCAGAAGGAAACCACCCGCGAGGGCATCATGAGCAAGTACCTGCTCGTCAAGCACCACGATCGCGTGGGCCGCATGGCCGACTCGCTGGAGTTCACCAACGTGGCCTTCCCGCGCAACCGCTTCGACGACGAGCTGATTGAAGAGCTCAAGAAGTTCGCGCCCAGCGTGATGGAGGAAGACGAGGACGGCCAGGTGCTGATCCTCAAGCACCTCTACATCGAGCGCCGCATGGTGCCGCTCAACATCTACATCCAGGAAGCCGAGGGCGAGTCGCTCGAGCACGCCGTCATCGAATACGGCAACGCGCTCAAGGACCTGGTGGCCGCCAACATCTTCCCCGGCGACATGCTCTGGAAGAATTTCGGCGTCACGCGCAACGGCAAGGTCGTGTTCTACGACTACGACGAGATCGAATACGTCACCGACTGCAACTTCCGCAAGGTGCCCGAGCCGCGCAACGAAGAGGAAGAGATGTCAGGCGAGATCTGGTACTCGGTCGGTCCGCACGACGTGTTCCCGGAGACCTTCGGGCCTTTCCTGTTGGGTGACCCGCGTGTCAGGCACATCTTCATGCAGCACCATGCCGACCTGCTGGATTCGGCATTCTGGCAGGAGCGCAAGGAGCGCATCCAGGCTGGCTATGTGCACGACGTCTTCCCGTACGACCGCTCGCGCCGGTTCATCCACCAGATCCAGCCGAACCTCGCGCACGAGGGCTCTGCCGAGATCGCACCGGTCGAAGAGCCGGTGGAAGTGCAGCCGCTTGGCCCGAAAGTGCACGATCAGGGGCGGCTCACCGGCTTCACCAGTGGTGACGCCGGTTCCGGCGACTGATCACCAGAGCTGCCACCAGGGCTTTTTGGACTTGTCGGAGGCGGTGCCTCCGGCCATGCCGGCGGACAGGAACTCGCTGTTCGGGAAACTCTGGCGCAGCACCCGCAAGGTGTCATCACGCAGCGGCACCAGGCCCAGCTTGTCGTATGCCTGTGCCATGATGAAAAGGCCTTCCTCCACCGCGGGCGACTGGCTGTATTCCTTGACGGCCTGCTGCGATCGGTTGGCCGCAGCCAGGTAGGCGCCACGGCGCAGGTAGTAGCGGGCCACGTGCACTTCGCCTGCGGCCAGCGAGTTGACCACGTGGTTCATGCGCAGGCGCGCATCCTCGGCGTAGCGCGATTGCGGGAAACGCTCGACCACTTGCTTGAACGACTCGTAGGCGTCGCGCGAGGCCTGCTGGTCGCGCTCGGCCAGGTCCTGGCGAGACAGCTTGCCGAACAGGCCCAGGTTCTCGTTGAAGTTCACCAAACCTTGCAGGTAGAAGGCGTAGTCCAGCGCCGGGCTGGTGGGGTGCAGGCGGATGAAGCGCTCGAGCTTGGCCAGGGCCTGTGCTTTCTCGCCGGTTCGGAAGTAGGCATAGGCCAGGTCGATCTGGGCTTGCTGAGACAAAAGGGTGCCGGAAGCGCGGGCCTCGACCTTTTCAAGCTTCTTGATCGCCAGCTCGAAGTTGCCTTCGGCTGCGTCGTCCTTGGCGTCTGCGTACAATTTGTCGGATGCGATGTTGGCGAACTCGTCCTGGGGCGTCGAGCCACAGGCCACCAACATCACGCTCATGCACATCGCCAGGAAGGCGGCCAGCAAGCCTCGAGAGGATTCGGTCATCGGGGTCTTCGGGTTGGTCTTGAGCAGTTTCACGTTGTGTCAGGGGCGGTTTGTGCCGCCTTCAATCCCGCCTTTCAGCGCCAGAGTGCGCAGTATAGAAGCTAGTCGCCCACGCTCTCCATGTCTCGACGTCGTTCCGCATCCTCCGTTGCCTCCAGGGCCCCGTCTCAAATCGAGTCGGGTGTTGACCTGGGTGACGACATCCTTGATGACGAAGAGGAATCAGAGGAGGTTGCGCTCCCACAGATTCAATTCGCCGATGAGCCGCAGCCGACGGGGAGCAGGCAAATCCAGGTGGCTGCCGAATCCCATGGGCAGCGCCTGGATGCCTGGTTGAGCGGTTGCATTCCCGCCTATTCCCGCAGCCACCTCAAGGGTCTGATCGAGGCAGGTGCGGTGCATGTGGCAGGCCAAGTGGTCACGTCGGCTTCGCGCAAGGTCGCGCAAGGGCAGGTCGTCGACATCGTCCTCAGGGCCACGGCCCAGAGCCAGGCTTTCGTTGCCGAGTCCATGGCTTTGCCCATTGTTTTCGAGGATGAGCACCTGCTGGTGGTCGACAAGCCCGCCGGCCTGGTGGTTCACCCAGCGGCGGGCAACTGGTCAGGCACGCTGATGAACGGTTTGCTGGCCCACCACGCCCAGGCTTCAGGCCTGCCGCGCGCCGGCATCGTTCATCGCCTCGACAAGGACACCAGCGGCCTCATGGTGGTGGGCAAGACGCTGGAGTCCGTGACGGCACTGAGTCGGGCCATTGCGGCGCGAGATGTCAAACGCCAGTACCTGGCGCTGGCCCACGGCCAGGTGCCCGAAGCGGTGAGCATTGCCTCATCGATCGGTCGCGACCCGGTCACCCGCGTGCGCATGGCGGTGGTGCCTTCCGGCAAGCCAGCCCGAACCGATGTGCAGCGGCTCCTGTGTGGGCAGGTTCAGCCTGTGCTGGCAGGGCGGCACGATGACGACCGCCCTGCGCGATGGGTCAGCGGTGTCTTGTGCACGCTGCACACCGGCCGCACGCACCAGATTCGGGTGCACCTGAGCAGTCGCCGTCACCCGTTGGTGGCAGACACGCTGTACGGCGGCGCCCCTTTGCTCGGGATGTCCCGGCAGGCTCTGCACGCCGCGCGCCTGGGTTTCGCTCACCCCCATACAGGTCAAGCCATGCAATTCGAAGCGCCGTTGCCAGCAGACATGGCTGCCGCCTGGGCTGAGCTTGAAGGCGCGGTGAAATGACGGGCTCGCAAGCTTGATCGCAAACTGGTGTATAGTGGTTCAACCAAGACAGGTTCCTGTCATGACATGGCTGACTTGCCTGCTGTGTCGGACGGGCCAACCCGGCAGGCGCAGGTTGCGCCGGCGAGGGTCGCCCGCCATTCGCCTACCAGGCACCCCCTGATTTTGATTTGATCGCAGGCCGTTGAGCGGCCGAACTCAAACAGCGCTTTGCCATCGGCTTGCCCGTTTTGCGCTCTTTTGCGCAAAGCTGAACAAGCGGTTGCTCCAGCGTGCTGTGGCACAGCCCAATGCTGCCCTGAGGCCGCCGCGATGCGGTCGGCAGTTCACATCGCAAAGATGGACATCCTTGAAACGCCGGATGCGATTCGCATCCTTGAAGCCGCGCTCTTGTGCTCGCACCAGCCCATGTCGCTGCGCGAGATGCGGCAGCTTTTCGACGACACGGTCTCCGCCGATGGTGTGCTGGCCATGTTGGGGTGCATCCGTGAGCAATGGTCGGGGCGCGGGGTTGAATTGGTCGAGGTGGGAACCGGCTGGCGTTTTCAAACCCGTCCGGACGTCCAGGCTCACCTGGATCGCCTGAACCCCGAAAAACCGCCCAAGTACTCGCGGGCCACCCTCGAGACGCTGGCCATCGTTGCCTACAAGCAACCCGTGACCCGGGGCGACATCGAAGACATCCGTGGCGTGACGGTGAGCTCGCACATCGTCAAGCAACTCGAAGACCGAGGGTGGGTCGAGGTCATCGGGCATCGCGATGCGCCGGGGCGTCCTGCGCTGTTCGCGACCACCCGCCAGTTTCTGGACGACATGGGCCTTTCCTCCCTGGCTCAGTTGCCAACGCTGGACGGCCTGCCGGTCAGCCAGGCCCTTTTGCCCGGACTGGATCCTGAGCCCGACACCGACCCTGCCTCTGTGGAGGTTGCAGCCAACGAGTTGGCTCCTCCTGACCCCATCGAACCTTTTTCTCCCTCCCCATGACCACCGACTCCCTGCCCATGCCTGACGCACAAGACAGCGCACCCGCCCCCGAAGAGGCGGTCAAACCCAAACGTGCACGTCGCACCAAGGCCGCAGAGGTCGCCGAGGCGACCCCTGAGCAAGCCCCCGGTGCAGGGGTGCCTGTCGGTGATGCCGAGCCGCCCAAGCGCGCGCCCCGGCGTCGCAAGGCTGACGCAGAAGCGCCCGACGCAGCTGAAGCCGCTCCGAGCGACCAACTGGCAGCTCAGGAGCCGGTTGCTCCTGCGCGCAAACGCGCCCCTCGCCGCAAGGCGGGCGAGGAGGTTTCGGTGGGTTCCGGAGCGCCAGCCGGTGAGTCAGGGCAGGGCGCTTTGCCATCCGAGGTGGTGTCCGATTCCGCGGTTGCCTCGACCCGTGATGATGTGGTGAGCGACGCTTCGGTGGGCGCCTCGGGTGCCGACGAGGGTGGCGCCGAGGGGCGTGAAGACCGCGAGAGCCGCTCGGGTCGCGGTGATCGCCGTCGTCGCAACCGGGATCGCGATCGCGGCCCGCGCCTGGATGGTGGCATCCAGCAAGCTGGCGAGGGTGCTGATTCGAGTGAGGGTGAGGTCGTGCTTGCCGAAGGCGAAGACGACCCAACGGAATTGCGCCTGAATCGCCGCGCGGCCATGGCTGAGCAGCAGGCGAGCGAGGTGTTTGCCGAGTTGCTGTCGGGCGAATTCGACCAGGCGCACGAGGAAGAGGCGGAGGATGTCGAAGCCGACCCGTCCGGTCCCTACAAACGCGTTCTGCGTCCCGAGCCGGATGCCCCAAAGCTCCAAAAAGTGTTGGCCCAGTCTGGGGTGGGTTCGCGCCGCGACATCGAAAAGATGATCGAAGAGGGGCGCATCGAGGTCAACGATCAAGTCGCTCACGTTGGTCAGCGGATTTCGCATGGCGACCGCGTCAAGGTGGCTGGCAAGCCGATCAAGGTGCGCATTGCGCCGCCTGCGGCCCGCATCCTGGCGTATCACAAGCCCGTGGGCGAAGTCGTCACCCACGACGATCCGCAAGGCCGCCCGACGGTTTTCCGTCGACTGCCTCGCTTGCAAAACGGCAAGTGGATGTCGGTTGGTCGCCTGGACCTCAACACCGAAGGCCTGCTGCTGTTCACCAACTCGGGTGAGTTGGCCAACCAGCTCATGCACCCGCGATTCGGCGTGGAGCGCGAGTACGCTGTGCGCGTGCTGGGCACCTTGGACGAGCCCTCGCGCGAGCGACTGCTCACCGGGGTGGAGATCGAAGGCCAAGCGGCCTCTTTCGTGTCCATCAGCAAGAGCCAGGGTGAGGGCGTCAACCAGTGGTATCGCGTTGTCATCACCGAAGGGCGCAACCGCGAAGTGCGCAAGCTGTTCGACGCCGTTGGCTTGACCGTCAATCGCCTGATCCGCGTTCGATACGGCGCCATCGTGTTGCCGCATGGCTTGCGTCGTGGTGTTTGGGCTGAGCTTGGTGAGTCGGATGTGCGTGCCGTGAAGTCGCTGGCCGGCATGGACCGCCAGGACCAGGACCGCGGTGGCAACGGCAAGGGCAAGCCCCAGGGGCAGCAGGGTCAGGGGCAGCACAAGAGCCAGCAAGGCCAACGTGCTGGACAGCAAGGTGGCCAACATCAGCAAGGGCAGCAGGGCCAGCGTGGCGGCAAGCAAGGCCGAGGCAATGGGCAGCAGCACGCCAACAACCAGGGTGGCCGCCCCCAGCAGGGTCAGGGCGCCCAAGGTGGTCATCAGCAGGGGCAGCGTCCTCCGCGCAGCCATGGTGCCGACCGCGCGCCACAGGGTCCGCACGATCACGACGAAGACGACCATTTCGGGCCCATCCCCAACCCGCTGGAGCAGACGTTCGATCGCCGTTTTGTCAAGAGCGGCTCCAAGCGCATCACCTCCGGTTTTGGCCGCCCAGACCAGGATCAGGGTGGTCAGCAGGGCGGTGGCAAGCAGCAAAAGGGTCCGCGTCAGCCTGACCCCATGCAGACGTCTGTGGGCTACATCGGGGCGGATGCCTATTTCGGTGGTGGTCGCGGCAACCGGGGCGGTGGCGGCGGTGGCGGCGGTGGTCGCCGCGGTCGCCGTTGACCGCTCACCCGCAGGTCGGGTGCGTGGATCATGGGCTGTGTGCCAGTGATTGACGCATTCGAGCAGTACAATCTAGGGTTTTGCCCTTATCAGTTGAACCTGGAGAAACCATGGCCATCGAACGCACCCTCTCGATCATCAAGCCCGACGCCGTTGCCAAGAATGTCATCGGCCAAATCATCGCCCGCTTCGAAGGCGCCGGCCTGAAGGTCGCCGCTGCCAAGCTGGTGCAACTGTCGCGCGCTGAAGCCGAGCAGTTCTACGCTGTCCACAAGGAGCGTCCTTTCTTCAAGGACCTGGTCGACTTCATGATCTCCGGCCCTGTGTTCGTGCAAGTGCTCGAAGGCGAAGGCGCCATCCTGAAGAACCGCGACCTGATGGGCGCCACCGACCCCAAGAAGGCCGCTGCCGGCACCATCCGCGCTGATTTCGCCGAGTCGATCGACGCCAACGCCGTGCACGGCTCCGACGCCGCTGAAACCGCCGCCGTCGAAGTTGCCTTCTTCTTCCCCGGCCTGAACGTCTACAGCCGCTGAGCGGTTGCGACGTCCGCCTTCGCCCAGTCATCAAGTGGTTCCCCATGAGCGATCGTGTCAACCTGCTTGATTTCGACCTGGACGGTCTGGCGGCGTTCTGCGAGCAACTGGGTGAAAAGCGCTTTCGCGCCACCCAGCTGTTTCGCTGGATCCATCAAAAAGGCGCATCTGATTTCGATCAGATGTCCGACCTGGCCAAGTCCCTGCGCGGCAAGCTGCAGGGCAAGGCCGTGATCGAAAGCCTGAGCGTCATCAGCGAGCATGTGTCGTCAGACGGCACGGTGAAATGGCTCTTTGATGTCGGGCAGGGCAACGCGGTCGAAAGCGTTTTCATTCCCGAAGACGATCGAGGCACCTTGTGCGTGTCTTCCCAGGCAGGTTGTGCCGTGGGTTGCCGCTTTTGCTCGACCGGGCACCAGGGTTTCAGCCGCAACCTGAGCACGGGTGAAATCATTGCCCAGCTCTGGTTTGCCGAGCACACGCTGCGCAAGCGCTTCAACACCACCGAACGGGTCATCAGCAACGTCGTGATGATGGGCATGGGTGAGCCGCTGCAAAACTACGCGGCGCTGGTTCCGGCCTTGAAAACCATGCTGGACGATCACGGCTATGGCCTGTCGCGTCGCCGCGTCACGGTGTCCACCTCGGGCGTGGTGCCCATGATCGAGCGGCTGCAGCGCGACTGTCCTGTGGCCTTGGCTGTTTCCTTGCACGCATCGAACGATGCGCTGCGCGATCAGCTTGTGCCGCTGAACCGCAAGTACCCCATCGGTGAGTTGCTGGCTGCCTGCAAGGGCTACTTGGCGGATGCCCCGCGCGATTTCATCACCTTCGAATACTGCATGCTCGATGGCGTCAATGACAGCGACGAGCACGCACGTGAACTGATCGCCCGGGTGCGCGATCGCTTGCATTGCAAGTTCAACCTGATCCCGTTCAACCCGTTCCCGGCATCTGGGCTGCATCGTTCCAAAAACGAGCGTGTGCAGGCTTTTGCGCGCATCCTGGCCGATGCCGGCATCGTCACCACCGTCCGCAAGACCCGTGGTGACGACATCGATGCGGCGTGCGGCCAGTTGGCCGGCGAGGTGCAGGATCGCACACGCGCAGAGCAGCGCATGTTGCGCCAGCCTGTCGTGGTGCATCCCGTTGCCGTGCCCTCGTCCCCCAACAAACCCCAGGGGCGATGAGCCGCGGCCAGCCTCGCTCGCGCCTAAACTGTGCGTCCTGAAGGAGACCGCTGCATGACGAAGACGAGTTCAGCGTGGAGGGCCAATGGCCTGTCCGCCTGTCTGCTGCTGATGAGCTTGCTGGGGCTGCATGGTTGTGCAGGCCAGATGCCCGCAGCGCCCCGTGATGGCCAGGACATCGTCACCGCGTCCGATGAGGGCGATCTGCGGCGCCGTGCGCGCATCCGACTGGAACTGGCGTCCACCTACTACAGCCAGGGGCAGTTCACCACCGCCCTCGATGAGCTCAAGCAGGCCATCGCCATCGACCCACGCCTGCCAGCTGCGCACGAGATGCGTGCTCTGATTTATGACGCGATGGGTGATGCCACCCGCGCCGATGAGAGCTTCCGTCAAGCGCTGGCCGTGGACCCGAACAACGGCAGCGTGCTTCACAACAACGCCTGGTCGCTTTGCCGTCGTGGGCAGTACCAGGCCGCGGATGCCTTGTTTGCGCGTGCGGCCGCGCTGCCGCAGTCCGGGCTGGGCTCCAAGACCCTGCTGGCGCGAGGCGTCTGCCAGCAGCGTGCCGGCGACCTGAAGGCTGCCGAAATCACCTTGCTGCAGGCCTACGAGCTCGACCCGAGCAGTCCGGCAACGGCCTTCAACCTGGCCTCTGTGTTGCTGAAGGAAGGTGAGCTCGATCGAGCGCGCTTCTACATCCGCCGCGTCAACAACGTTCCCTCTCAGGTGACGGCGGAGTCACTGTGGTTGGCCGCGAGGGTGGAGCACCGCCTGGGCAACTTCAACGGTCGCGACGACCTGGCCGATCAGTTGCGCCGCCGCTTCACCGGCACCCGCGAGGCCACGGCATTGGAACTGGGGCGATTCGATGAGTGAGAGCCCGTCGCCCATTGGCTTGAGTGTTCCGGACGCCAGTGCACGCGCACCGGGTGAGCTCTTGCGCGCTGCCCGCGAGGCTCAGGGCTTGAGCCTCGATCACTTGGCGGCCACCCTCAAGGTCACGCCGGCCAAATTGGCTGCTCTGGAGGAAGGTCGCCTCGATCAATTGCCAGACGCCAGTTTCGCGCGCGCACTGGCCCAGACGGTGTGCCGGGTCCTCAAAATCGATCCGACAGCGGTGCTGGCTGGGTTGCCGGCCGCCCGCGTGGCACCCTTGGCTGGAGACAAGCCTGCTCTGAATCAGCCCTTCAAGGAAACGCGACTGGCGCCCAAGATGTTCGAGGGTGGCGGCGCTGGTGGTTGGTCGCGCCTGCTGCGCCCACAATGGCTGGCACCATTGCTGCTGCTGCTGGCGGCTGCGGTCATCTACTTGTTGCCCGAGTCGTTCGAGTGGCCTCGCTGGCAGGATGCAGGCCATCCTGCCGGGGCCGATTTGCAGGCATCGGCGCCGGAGCAAACAGCGGATGGCGTGCTGCCCCAGCCGGCTGCGTCGGACGCCCTGGTGCTGGATCCTGCAGCGTCGGTTGTGCATGCAGCTTCGCAAGCTTCGGCCGCACAGCCCGCGAGCGAGGCATCTGCGGTCGGCATCGTGACGCCGACCACCAACCCATTGCCCGCGCCGGCGGCCTCCATTCCTGCGCAGGTCCAACCTTCGACCTCGATCGCTCAGCCAACGGTCTCCGCCACAGATGGCCCGGTGTACTTGTCCGTGACCGAAGACTCGTGGGTCGAGGTCATCGACGGCTCGGGCAACACGCGCCTGTCGCGCATCGTTCGCGCAGGTGAATCGATGGCCATGGGCGGGGTGTCTCCCTGGCGCATGCGCATCGGTCATGCTGGAGGCGTGAAGGTTTCCGTGCGTGGGCAACCGGTTGACCTGGCACCTTTTACCCGCAACAACGTGGCCCGCCTTGAACTGAAATGACGCTGGCGAACTGCACCCTCATCGACGTGGCCCAGCCGGCCGCGCGCCGCTCCCGCCAGGCCCGCGTGGTCTGGGGCTCTCGCGTGGTCACCATCGGCGGCGACGCGCCCGTGCGCGTGCAGTCGATGACCAACACCGACACGGTCGATGTCATCGGCACGGCCATCCAGGTCAAGGAGCTGGCCCTGGCCGGCTCCGAGCTGGTTCGCATCACCGTCAACAACGAAGAAGCCGCCAAGGCCGTGCCGCACATCCGCGAGCAGCTCGACCGCATGGGCATCGACGTGCCGCTGGTGGGTGACTTCCACTACAACGGACATCGCCTGCTGACCGATCACCCGGCCTGCGCCGAGGCCTTGTCCAAGTACCGCATCAACCCCGGCAACGTGGGCAAGGGCGACAAGAAGGACCGTCAGTTCGCGCAGATGATCGAAGCCGCCATGCGCTTCGACAAGCCTGTGCGCATCGGTGTGAACTGGGGCAGCCTCGACCAGGAGTTGCTGGCCACGCTGATGGACGAAAACGCCCGCAGCTCCGACCCGTGGGATGCCAAACAGGTCATGTACCAGGCGCTGATCAGCTCGGCGCTGCAGTCGGCCAACCTGGCGGTCGAGCTGGGCATGAAGCCTGAGCAGGTCATCCTTTCGTGCAAGGTCAGCGGTGTGCAAGACTTGGTGAGCGTCTACCGCGGCCTGGCCGCGCGCTGTGACTTCCCGCTGCACCTGGGCCTGACCGAAGCCGGCATGGGCGCCAAGGGCACGGTGGCCTCGGCGGCGGCCCTGTCCATCTTGCTGCAAGAAGGCATTGGCGACACCATCCGCGTTTCGCTCACGCCGCAGCCGGGTGAGGCCCGCACGCAGGAAGTGGTCGTTGCGCTGGAAATTTTGCAGGCGCTCGGCTTGCGCGCCTTCGTGCCCAGCGTCACTGCCTGCCCCGGCTGTGGTCGCACCACCAGCACCACCTTTCAGGAGCTGGCCAAGCAGATCGACGACCACCTTCGCTCGCAGATGCCGGTGTGGCGCAAGCAGTACCCCGGGGTCGAAAATCTCAAGGTGGCCGTCATGGGCTGCATCGTCAACGGTCCTGGAGAGAGCAAGCACGCCGACGTCGGCATCAGCCTGCCGGGTAACGGCGAGTCGCCTGCTGCGCCCGTCTTCATCGACGGCGAAAAGGCCCTGACCTTGCGCGGTGATCGCATCGCACAAGAGTTCCACGAGATCGTGCAGAACTACATCGAGCGTCGCTTCGGTCAAGCCCCGTCGGCCTGACATCGGCGCCTCCCGCAAGAACAACGACAAGAAGCATTTCCCAGACATGGCCGAACAGCTCAAAGCCATCAAAGGCATGAACGACATCCTGCCGCCGGAATCGGCGCGCTGGGAGTGGCTGGAAGACAAGGTGCGCCAATTGATGCGCCGCTATGGCTTTCAGAACATGCGCACGCCCATCGTCGAGCCCACGGCCCTGTTCGTGCGCGGCCTGGGCGAGGTCACCGACATCGTCGAGAAGGAGATGTACTCTTTCGAAGACAGCCTCAACGGCGACAAGCTCACGCTGCGCCCCGAGGGCACGGCCGGCGCGGTGCGCGCCATCAACGAGCACAGCTTTCTGTACGAAGGCGGCAAGCGCCTGTACTACATCGGCCCCATGTTCCGCCACGAGCGCCCGCAAAAAGGCCGCTATCGCCAGTTCCACCAGGTGGGTGCCGAGGTGCTGGGTTTTGCCGGCCCTGACGTCGATGCCGAACTCATCCTGATGACGGCTGCCCTTTGGCGTGACCTGGGCCTGAAGGTGGGTGAAGACGTCACGCTGCAACTCAACAGCCTGGGCCAGCCCGAAGAGCGCCAGGCTCACCGCCAGGCCCTGATCGCGCACCTCGAAGCCCACGCCGATTTGTTGGACGAGGAGGCCAAGCGCCGCCTGCACACCAATCCGCTGCGCATCCTCGACACCAAGAACCCGGCCATGCAGCCCGTGGTCGAGGCCGCGCCCAAGTTGATCGACTTCCTGGGCGAGGCCTCGCTGGCGCACTTCAACGCGGTCAAGGCCGTGCTGGAAGCCGCAGGCGTGCCCTTTGAAGTTAACACGCGCCTGGTGCGCGGCATGGACTACTACAACCTGACGGTCTTCGAGTGGGTCACGACCCGCCTGGGCTCGCAAGGCACCGTCTGCGGCGGTGGCCGCTACGACGGCCTGATCGAGCAGCTCGGCGGCAAGCCCAACCCAGCCGTGGGCTGGGGCCTGGGCATGGAGCGCCTGCTGCTGCTGCTCGAAGAGGTCGGCACGCTGCCGGCCCCGGCCACGCCTGACGCCTTCGCTGTCGTCTTCCCCGGCGTGCCCTTGGCCCCGGTGATGGTGGCCCTCGAAGGCCTGCGCGCAGCCGGCGTCAGCGTCGTGCTCAACCCCGCGGGCAAAGAAGGCCCCGCCAGCCCCAAGTCGCAGTTCAAGAAGGCCGACGCCAGCGGCGCGCGCTTTGCCCTGGTGTTCGGCTCCGATGAGGTTGCCCGTGGCGAGGTGTCCGTCAAGCCCCTGCGCGAAGGTGGTGAGCAGGTGCTGCGCCAACTGGTCACCGTGGCCGACTGGGCCGACACCTTGCAAGCCCGCTGAGCCGGTCATAATCCCGAGATTCCATTCGACGACACAACATGGCCACCTTCGATCTCGAACAGCAGGAACAACTTGACCAGGTCAAGCACTTCTGGAAGCAGTACGGCAACCTGATCACCTGGACTCTTGTGCTGGTGCTGGGCGCCTACGCGGCCTGGACCGGTTACTTGTACTGGCAGCAAAAGCGCTCGCAAGGCGCCACCGGTCTGTACGACGAACTCGACAAGGCTGCCGTGGAGCGCAACGCCGACCGCGTCCGCCAGGCCTTTGGAGACCTCAAGTCGCAATACGCTGGCACGACTGCGGCAGAGCAGGGCGCTTTGTTGGCAGCCAAGGTCGAGGCCGATGCGGGCAGGGCCGATGAAGCCCGCGCCACCCTTCAGTGGTTGGTTGATTCCGGCAAGAACGAAGGCCTGGTCGCCGTGGCTCGCTTGCGCCTGGCGGGCATGCAGCTCGACGCCAAGCAGTTCGACGACGCGCTCAAGACACTGAGCGCCAAGGCGCCCGATGAGTACGCTGCCTTGGTGGCCGACCGACGCGGCGACGTGTTCCTGGCTCAGGGCAAGAACAAGGAAGCCATCGAAGCCTATCAGATCGCCTGGAAGGGTTTGGAGCCCACGGTCGAGTACCGCCGATTCGTCGAAGGCAAGCTGACCGTGCTGGGTGCTCCTCCGGAGCCCCTGAAGGCACCCGGCGCGCCTGCCTTGCCCACCGCTCCCGCTGCGCGCTGATCGCGACTCAGCGTTTCTCGCGTAGCCTCACTCCATGGATCGCCGCAACGTGACCCTCCCCATCCGCCTTTACAGCCATCTTGCCGCGCTGGCTCTGCTCGGCGCTCTGACGGCCTGTGGATCCAGCAAGCCCGAGCCAGCTCCGCTGGAATCCCTTGACGCCCAGTCCTCCCCGGTGCGCGCCACGATCGCTTGGTCGTCCCGCATCGGCGAGGTGGGTCCCACCGCCACGCTGGCGATTGCCGGCGGACGCTTGGCCGTTGCGAGCGCCGATGGCAACCTGGTGGTGCTCGATGCCTCCAGTGGCCGCGAGGCCTGGCGGGCCCAGGTCAAGGGCAATGTTTCCGCTGCCGCTGGTTTTGATGGGCGCTACGCGGCCGTCGTGACCGACGCCAACGAGCTTCAGGTTTTTGACCAGGGTAAGTTGCTCTGGCAAGAGAGGCAACCCGGTCGGGTCATGACCGCCCCAGTGGTGGCGGGCGAGCGCGTGTTCCTGCAGGCAGTTGACCGCAGCGTGCGAGCCTACGACGTGCTCGACGGCCGCTGGCTCTGGTCTTACCAACGCCCTGGCTCCGAACCGCTTGCATTGGGTGCGCGCCTCCTGATCCAGCCGTTCCGTGACACCTTGCTGGTCGGGCAGGGCAATCGCCTGGTTGGCCTCGACCCTGTCAAAGGCACGCCCCGTTTCGACGTCAACGTGGGCACCCCCCGCGGCAGCAACGAAGTTGAACGCCTGGCCGATCTGGTGGGTCCCTTGGCCCGTGTCGATGACGAAGCTTGCGTGCGGGTCTTCCAGTTCTCTGTCGCCTGCCTCGAGCTCAACCGCGGCAGCGTGCGCTGGAGTCGTCCGCAAGCTGGCACCCAAGGCGTTGCCGCTGACCTGCGCACCGTCGTCGGCGCAGATGGCGCCGATCGCCTGACTGCCTGGAAGGCCGACAACGGCGATTTCCTCTGGCGTGTCGATCGCTTTGTTCACCGAGGCCTGGGCACGCCCGTCATCTGGGGTGAACGAATCGTCGTTGGCGATGCCAAGGACTACGTTCACATCCTGGCCAAGGCCGATGGTCGCACCCTGGGTCGCATCGAACTCGACAGCCCGCTGGCCGCTCCGCCGGTTGCCTCCGGGGACGTGCTGCTGGTGCTCACGCGCAAGGGCACGGTCTCGGCCCTGCGCATCAACTGACGCCGACGCTGATCGGCACCGCCCGGGCGCCCGGTATCTGGCGCCCGCTCAAGGAACGCCGGCTGACCGCCGGCGTCTGACGTTCATGAAACCTGTCATTGCACTGGTCGGTCGTCCCAATGTCGGCAAGTCGACCCTGTTCAATCGACTGACCAAAAGCCGCGACGCCATCGTTGCTGATTTCGCCGGCCTCACCCGCGACCGCCATTACGGCGAAGGGCGCCTGGGCAGCCACGCCTTCATCGCCATCGACACCGGCGGCTTCGAGCCCGAATGCAAGGAAGGCATCTTCAAGGAGATGGCCAAGCAGACGCGCCAGGCCGTCGCCGAATCCGATGCCGTGATCTTCGTCGTCGACCTGCGCAACGGCCTGTCAGCCCAGGACCACGACATCGCCAACTACCTGCGCACCACCAACAAAAAAGTGCTGCTGGTGGCCAACAAGGCCGAAGGCATGCAGGATTCCCCCTTGCTGGCCGAGTTCTACGAGCTGGGTCTGGGGGAGCCGATGGCTGTCTCGGCGGCTCACGGTCAGGGCATTCGCAGCCTGATCGAGTTGGCGCTGGAGGACTTCATCGATCCCGATGAAGACGAAGACGACACCCCCGAAGAAGACCGTCCCATCCGCCTGGCCGTTGCAGGCCGCCCCAACGTGGGCAAGTCCACCCTGATCAACACGTGGTTGGGCGAGGAGCGCCTGGTGGCCTTCGACATGCCGGGCACCACCCGCGATGCCATCACGGTGCCCTTCGAGCGCGACGGTCGCCGCTTCGAGCTCATCGACACGGCTGGCCTGCGTCGCAAGGGCAAGGTTTTTGAGGCCATCGAAAAGTTTTCGGTGGTCAAGACCCTCCAGGCGATCTCAGACGCCAACGTCGTGCTGCTGCTGGTTGATGCCACCCAAGGTGTGACCGAGCAGGATGCTCACATTGCCGGCTTCATCTTGGAGTCGGGCCGCGCCGTGGTCATCGCCGTCAACAAGTGGGATGCGATCGACAGCTACCAGCGCGAAATGCTGCAGCGCTCCATCGAGCACCGACTGTCGTTCCTGAAGTTCGCACCGGTCTACCACATCTCAGCCATCAAGCGCCAAGGCCTGGGCCCGCTGTGGAAGGCCATTGCCGATGCCTACGCCTCGGCCACGCGCAAAATGCCCACCCCGGTGCTCACCCGCCTGCTGGCCGAAGCTGTTCAATTCCAGCAGCCCAAGCGCGCGGGCAGCTTCCGGCCCAAATTGCGCTACGCCCACCAGGGCGGCCAGAACCCGCCGGTCATCGTCATCCACGGCAACTCGCTGGAGCACGTCTCCGACGCCTACAAGCGCTTCCTGGAGAGCCGCTTCCGAGAGCATTTCAAGCTCAGCGGCACGCCGTTGCGCATCGAAATGAAATCCTCCCAGAACCCCTTCAATGAGAAGGAGTGACGGGTTGGGGCACGCGCCTGGCACGGACTGTGTTAAGGTAAGCCCTGATTCTTTTCATCTTCCAACACGGAGCATATCGTGAGCAACAAAGGGCAACTCCTACAAGACCCGTTTCTGAACCTGCTGCGCCGCGAGCACGTGCCGGTTTCCATTTATTTGGTCAACGGCATCAAGCTGCAGGGTCACATTGAATCGTTTGACCAGTACGTGGTTCTGCTTCGCAACACCGTCACCCAAATGGTCTACAAGCACGCGATCTCCACCGTCGTGCCCGGCCGCGCGGTGAACTTCCACGCCAACGAAGGCGAGGAAGGCTGAGCGGCGCTTGCTGCATCTGCCTGAATTTTCTTTCAGCGTCGAACTTGCCAGCGCCTGCCCCCGAAATCCCCGTCTCAGGCGACCCGCGCGTTGTCCTGGTCGGGGTGGACTTCGGTCCTTCGCACCCTTTCGATCCCACGCTGGACGAGCTGGCTTTGCTGGCTGAATCGGCAGGGGACGTTCCCGTCGCCAAAGTCACGGCCAAGCGCCGTGCACCCGATGCCGCTTTTTTTGTCGGCTCGGGCAAGGCTGACGAGATCAAGTCGATCGTCAGCCTCTACCAGGCCCACGGCGTGATCTTCGATCAGGCGCTGTCGCCAGCCCAGCAGCGCAACTTGGAGCGTCACCTGGGTGTCGAGGTGCTCGACCGAACGGGTCTCATCCTGGAGATCTTTGGAGCCCGAGCCCGCAGTCACGAAGGCAAGCTGCAGGTCGAACTCGCGCGCCTGCAGTACCTCTCAACGCGCCTGGTGCGCCGCTGGAGTCACTTGGAGCGTCAGCGTGGCGGCGTGGGGCACCGTGGTGGACCCGGCGAAACCCAGATTGAGCTCGACCGACGCATGATTGACCAGAAGATCAAGTCGCTCAAAGAGCGATTGGCCAAGGTCAAGCGGCAGCGCAACACCCAACGCCGATCACGCGAACGCGCAGAGACCTTCCGTGTTTCTCTGGTGGGCTACACCAACGCCGGCAAGTCGACGTTGTTCAATGCCTTGACCAAGGCTGGCACATACGCTGCCGACCAGCTCTTTGCCACGCTGGACACCACCACCCGCCAGATGTTTTTGGCGCAGGCGCAGCGCAGCGTCACCCTTTCTGACACCGTCGGTTTCATCCGCGACCTGCCGCACAGCCTCGTCGAGTCCTTCGAGGCCACGTTGCAGGAAGCCGCAGAGGCTGATGTGCTTTTGCATGTGGTGGATGCAGCCTCTCCTGTTCTGCACGAGCAGATCGACGAAGTGCTGCGAGTGCTGGACAGCATCGGTGCGGGACAACTGCCTCAGGTTCTGGTGTTCAACAAGTGCGACGCCTTGCCTGAGCACCAGCAACCCCGTCATGCGCGCGACCTGTACGAGTTGCCCGACGGCCGGCGTTGCGAGCGCATTTTTGTCAGCGCCCTGAGGGGCCAGGGCCTGGACGTGTTGCGCGAGGTGCTCGCGCAAGCCGCCACCGGCAGCCTGTTTGGTGATTGCCGCACACTTCAAGCTTCCGATCCTCGATTCGACATGCACAATGCGCTCGACGAGGCGCTGCCATCGGGCGACGATCCTCTTTCCTCTCAATCTGTCCGAACATGAACATGCATGCCATCGATGAGGGCCAATCGCCCGCCAGTCGCTCCGGTTCTCCCGCTTCGGTCCGCCTGACGGTGGCAGCGGGTGCCGTGTTCGAATTCCTGGGTGGGGCAGGGCGCCGTGCGTCCTGGATCCTGCGTGGCCGGCCGGCGCCATCCGTCATGTACAACAACCGCAACGACGGACCTCCCGATCTCGATGAGCTCTGGCGTGACTTCAATCGCAAACTCAGCGGCTTGTTCTCCGGTCAGGGTGGTGGCGGTGACAACAGCAGCAACGGCTCGGGTGGCGGCTTCACGCCGGACCCCACCGGTGCTGGCATCGGGGCTGGCTTGATCGTCGGGTTGACTGCCCTGGTCTGGTTGGGCAGCGGGTTCTTCATCGTGCAGGAAGGCCAGCAGGCTGCGGTGATGTCGTTTGGCCGCTTCAGCCACACGGTGGATGCCGGTTTTCAGTGGCGTGCGCCGTACCCGTTCCAGAGCCATGAAATCGTCAACCTGACGCAGCTGCGTTCGATCGACGTGGGCAGCAACTCCGTCATGCAGGCCACCGGCTTGCGTGATTCGTCGATGCTCACGCGCGACGAGAACATCGTCGACATTCGCTTCACGGTGCAGTACCGCCTGGCCGACGCCCGCCAGTATTTGTTCGAGAACCGCAGCCCCGACGAGGCTGTCCTTCAGGCCGCGGAATCAGCTGTGCGTGAAATCGTCGGCAACAGCACGATGGACTCGGTCCTCTACGAACAACGCGATGCCATCGCAACCGACCTGGTCAAGTCCATCCAGGCGCAACTCAACAAGCTCAAAGCAGGTGTTGTGGTGGCCAACGTCAACGTGCAGAGCGTGCAGGCCCCCGAACAAGTGCAAGCCGCCTTCGACGACGCCTTCAAGGCTGGCGCAGACCGCGAGCGGCTGAAGAACGAAGGTCAAGCCTACGCCAACGACGTGATCCCCAAAGCTCAGGGCACGGCCGCACGCCTGCGCGAAGAGGCCGCTGGCTATTCCGCTCGCGTGGTGGCGCAAGCCGAGGGTGATGCGCAGCGCTTCAAGGCTGTGCTGGCTGAATACCAGAAAGCCCCGGCCGTTACGCGAGACCGGCTCTACATCGACACCATGCAGCAGGTCTACAGCAACGTGACCAAAGTCATGGTTGATTCGCGCCAAGGCTCCAACTTGCTGTACCTGCCGCTCGACAAGCTGATCCAGTCGACCGCGCCAGGTGCCGCCCCCGTGGGCTCGCTGGCACCTGCCGGCGCCGCGAGCCAGCCGGCCGACGTGCCCGCCCCCCTCGCCAGCGGCAATGCCACCCCGGACCCGCGCTCTCGCGATGGCGGCCGCAGCCGCGACCGCGACGGCCGCTGACCCGCACACGCCTCTCATCAGGAACCAGACATGAATCGCATCGGCTCCATCCTCATCGGCGTCCTGCTCGTCATCATCCTGGCCGCGTCCACGTTGTTCGTGGTCGATCAGCGTCAGTTCGCCGTCGTCTACGCCCTTGGTGAAATCAAGGAAGTCATCAGTGAACCTGGTCTCAAGGCCAAGCTGCCGGCCCCCTTGCAGAACGTGGTCTTCCTTGACCGTCGCGTTCAGACCCTGGACAGCCCCGAGTCGCGCCCCATCTTCACCGCAGAAAAGAAGAGCCTGGTCATCGACTGGCTTGTGAAGTGGCGCGTGACCGACCCCAAGCAGTTCATCCGCAACAACGGCGTTGACATCCGCAACCTCGAGAACAAGCTCGCGCCTGTTGTTCAGGCCGCGCTCAACGAAGAAGTGACCAAGCGCACCGTCGGTGCTGTGCTGTCTGCGGAGCGCGAAAAAGTCATGCAGGGCGTGGTCAAACGCCTGGCTGATGAGGCCCGCAGCTTCGGCATCGAGGTGGTGGACGTGCGCATCAAGCGCGTCGACTTCTCGGCTCAGATCACCGACTCGGTCTACCGACGCATGGAGTCCGAACGCAAGCGCGTGGCCAACGAGTTGCGCTCGACCGGTGGTGCCGAAGGCGAAAAGATCCGCGCCGATGCCGATCGCCAGCGCGAAATCATCGTGGCCGAGGCCTACCGTGATGCGCAGAAGATCAAGGGCGAGGGCGACGCCAAAGCTTCGGCCTTGTATGCCGAGTCTTTTGGTCGCGACCCTCAGTTCGCCCAGTTCTACCGCAGCCTTGAGGCCTATCGCGCCACCTTCCGCAGCAAGTCGGACGTGGTGGTGATGGACCCGAGCAGCGACTTCTTCCGCGCCATGCGTGGAGCAGGTGCTGCGTCGGCGCCGGCCCGCAAGTGATCCGCGCCAGGCGCTAGCGTCGCTGTGCCTGCGTCTGAGGCCATCTGGATGGCGGTGGCCCTCGTGCTGGTGTTCGAGGGGCTGCTGCCAGCGATCAATCCCAGCTCATGGCGGCACCTGTTCGAGCAGATGCTGCAACTGCCGGATCATCAGATCCGGGCCTTCGGTTTGGCCAGCATGGTGGCCGGGCTCGTGATCTTGTGGGTGCTTTGAGCCCGGAATTGTCGAATCTGCCGTGATCACCCGGTAGAATCTCCGTTTTAACCCCCACCCGTTTTCTTATGTCGTCTGCTTGGCTGTTGCCAGAGCACATCGCCGACGTCTTGCCTGCTCAGGCGCGACGCCTGGAAGAATTGCGACGCGTCTGGCTTGACGTGGCGCGTGGCTACGGCTTCGAGCTGGTCATGCCGCCGCTGCTCGAGCACCTCGATTCGCTGCTGTCCGGAACGGGGCATGCCCTTGACCTGCGCACCTTCAAGCTGGTGGACCAGCTCTCGGGCCGCTCGCTGGGTGTGCGGGCCGATGCAACGCCTCAGGTTGCTCGGATCGACGCGCACCTGCTCAATCGCCAAGGCGTGACCCGCCTGTGCTACTGCGGGCCGGTTTTGCATGCCCGCGCGGCCAGCCCGCACGCCAGTCGCGAACCCCTGCAGCTTGGAGCTGAAATCTACGGGCATGCGGGTCTCGAAGCCGATCTGGAGGCTGCTGAGCTGGCGCTCGATGGTCTGCAGTCGGCGGGCCTGTCTGGCCTCGTCATGGATCTGGCAGATGTGCGACTTGTTGATGGCGTGCTGGCTGGCTTGGGCGTGGCAGACCTGCCCGCGGCCGAGCGCGATGCCCTGATTGCTGCCTTGTCCAGCAAGGACGTCGGCACGCTGCGCCAGCTGGCCCGCCAAGGTCGACTGGCCACATCCAGCAAGGCTGAAGCTGTGTTTGTGGCCTTCACGCGCCTGTACGGCGATGAATCTGTGCTCGCTCGCGCCCGCGAGGTGCTGCCAGCGCATGCATTGGTCACATCAGCGTTGAGCGACCTCGCCTGGCTGGCAGAGCACCTGCGTGCCGTGCGTCCCGAGGTCCAGGTCGGTTTTGATCTGTCCGACCTCAGCGGCTACTCCTACTACAGTGGCACCCGTTTTGCGGTCTACGGCATGGCTCACCCCGATGCCCTGGTCCGCGGTGGTCGCTACGACGAGGTCGGTGCCGTCTTCGGTCGTCGCCGGCCTGCCGTGGGCTTCAGCCTTGACCTCAAGGTCCTGGGCGATGTCCTGGCCGGTCGCCAGACCGCCACCACGCGCATGGCCATCCGCGCGCCCTGGGGGCAAGCCCCGGCGCTGCGTCAGGCCGTTCGCGACCTGCGCGGGCAGGGGCACACCGTGGTGTGCGTGCTGCCCGGACACGAACACGATGTCCAGGAATTCGAGTGCGACCGTGAACTGGCGCTCGTCGATGGACGTTGGCTGGTGCGCCCTCTCTGAGGCGCCCAAACCCTCCCGATACAGGAATCCGCCATGCAAAGCACCACCGCGTCGGCACGCGCCGAATCCGCTCCCGCTCGCAACGTCGTCGTCGTCGGCACCCAGTGGGGTGACGAGGGCAAAGGCAAGGTCGTCGACTGGCTGACCGACCACGCCGCCGCCGTCGTGCGCTTTCAGGGTGGCCACAACGCCGGCCACACCCTGGTCATCAACGGCAAGAAGACAGCTCTGCAACTGATCCCCTCCGGCATCATGCGCGATGGCGTGGCTTGCTACATCGGCAATGGCGTGGTGGTTGACCCGACCCACCTTTTGTCCGAGATCGAGCGCCTGGAAGCCGCTGGCCTGAACGTGCGCTCGCGCCTGTTCATCAGCGAATCCTGCCCGTTGATCCTGCCTTTCCACGTCGAGGTCGACAAGGCCCGTGAAGCCCTGCGTGAAACCAGTGGCTCCGGCAAGATCGGCACGACTGGCAAAGGCATCGGCCCAGCTTACGAAGACAAGGTCGCTCGCCGCGCGCTGCGTGTGCAGGACCTCAAGCACCCCGATCGTTTCGCCAAGAAGCTGACCGAGCTGCTGGAGCTGCACAACTTTGCCCTGACCGGCTACCTCAAAGGCGGCGCACTGCAATTCCAGCCGATCTTCGACCAAGCCATGAAGGCGGCCGAGCAGATCCTGCCCATGCTGGCAGACGTCGGTGTGAGGATCCATGGACACACCCTGGCCGGTGGTTCGGTGCTGTTCGAAGGCGCGCAAGGCACGTTGCTGGACATCGACCACGGCACCTACCCCTACGTGACGTCGTCGAACTGCGTGGCTGGCAACGCGGCCGCAGGTTCGGGCGTGGGTCCTGACAAGCTGCACTACATCCTGGGCATCACCAAGGCTTACACCACGCGCGTGGGCAGCGGCCCATTCCCGACTGAGCTCGACTGGGAGGCCCCCGGCACCGTTGGCTACCACCTGTCCACCGTGGGACAGGAGCGCGGCACGGTCACTGGTCGGGCGCGTCGTTGTGGCTGGCTCGATGCGGCGGCCCTCAAGCGCTCTGTGTTGATCAACGGCATCTCCGGCATCTGCCTGACCAAGCTCGACGTGCTCGATGGCCTGTCGGAAATCAAGGTCTGCACCGGCTACAAGCTGCGCGGCGAAACCATCGACATCCTGCCTTTGGATGCCGATGACATCGTGGCCTGCGAGCCCATCTACGAGACCTTCCCTGGCTGGGAGGGCACGACCTTTGGCCTGACCACCTGGGACCAGCTGCCAGCCAATGCCCGCGCCTACCTGGAATGCGTGCAGAAGCTCATCGGCGCGCCCATCGACATGGTCTCGACCGGCCCTGATCGTGATCACACCATCTTGCTGCGCCACCCTTACAAGGGCTGAGCTCGGCTGTTCTGAAGCAGAGGAATCACATGCTCACCGACGATGGCAAGCACCTGTACGTCTCCTGGGATGAATACCATCACCTGATCGAGAGGCTCGCCCTTCAGGTTCACGACTCAGGTTGGGAGTTCGATCAGATCCTGTGTCTGGCCCGTGGTGGCATGCGTCCGGGCGACGTTCTCTCTCGCGTGTTTGACAAGCCTTTGGGCATCATGTCGACCAGTTCCTACCGTGCCGAAGGCGGCACCTTGCAGGGGCGCCTGGACATGGCTCAGTACATCACCATGCCCAAGGGGCAGTTGGCCGGTCGCGTGTTGCTGGTCGATGACCTGGCCGACTCGGGGGTGACCTTGCGCGCTGTGGTTGATCGCCTGCGTGCGATGCCGGCCATCGAGGAATTGCGCAGTGCGGTGATCTGGGTCAAGGGCGTGTCTTCGTACACCCCCGAGTACTACGTTGACACCTTGCCCACCAGCCCCTGGATCCATCAGCCTTTCGAGGCGTACGATTCGATGCGGCCTGAGGCCATACGCAAGCGACATCAAGGTTGATGATCGGCTGACCTTCAGAAGGGCGCTCAGGCGCCCTTTTTCACGCGCAGGTGCTGCTTGAGTTGGTTCGCGCAGTCGTCGGCGCGGCGCGGGCGCAAAACCGTGCATGGGGTCGGCCGCACACATCGGCATCTTTTCTGCGTCTTTTGAAAGCGATCGCGCTCGCTTCAGCAATGAAAAAGCCGCTTGATCTTTCGATCAAGCGGCTCTTCAATTGGTGCCCAGGAGAGGACTCGAACCTCCACGGAGTTACCCGCTAGTACCTGAAACTAGTGCGTCTACCAATTCCGCCACCTGGGCAGGTACTTGTTTGATTTCGCTGCACTGACTTGTTTGAAAGTCCTGCAACGAATCAAGAGCGCTAGTCTAGCATGTCTTTGAAAGCCAAGTCCAGTGCTGTGTCGTTTCGTGCACAGATTGAAGGGGCAGGGCGTTTTGTCGCCTGCTTGCGACAGCCATCGGCGAGGGCCCAATGGTGTAACGTGTGGGCATGCCCGGAACCTGTGGTGGAGCCCGTTCAGTTGGTCGATGCGACGGCCATGGCGATGGTCGCTGCGATCCATCGTGGCAAGAAAAAAGCCGCTTGATCATCGACCAAGCGGCTTTTCATTTGGTGCCCAGGAGAGGACTCGAACCTCCACGGAGTTACCCGCTAGTACCTGAAACTAGTGCGTCTACCAATTCCGCCACCTGGGCAGGTACTTGTTTGCTGTTTGCTTCATTTTCTGGGGCACGTGCAACCGCTCTCGCAGTCGCTGCAGGCATCCAAGAAATTTGTTTTGCAAATCAGCTAAGAATTCGATTCTAGCATCAAAATCTCAAGCATGACAACACCCCCCGCCCAAATTGTGAGCCTGATGAGTGAAATCGTCGGAGCCGTTCAGGGACATCGAGATGGCCACGGCTTTGTCGTCAGCGACGACGGTGAGTCCAGTGTCTACCTTCCGCCGCAAGAGATGCGTTCGGTTTTGCACCGCGATCGCGTGAAGGTGAGGGTGGTCCGCTTCGATCGGAAGGGGCGTCCTGAGGGTTTGGTGCTCGAGATCGTCGAGCGTCGCAAAACACCGATCATTGGCCGGTTGCTCAACGAGGGCGGGGCCTGGCTGGTTGCGCCGGAAGACAGGCGCTTCGGTCAAGACATCCTCATTCCTGCCAAGGCCACCGCAGGCGCAGAGGCCGGACAGGTGGTGTCTGTGGAGTTGACCGAGGCGCCATCGCTCACGGCGCAACCCGTCGGGCGGGTTGTCGAGGTGTTGGGTGGCATCGATGACCCGGGCATGGAAATCGAGATCGCGGTGCGAAAGTACGAGGTGCCGCACCGCTTCCGCGATGACGTGCTGGCTCAGGCCGCCAAGTTGCCCGAGAAGGTGAGGGCTGCCGACAAGAAAGGGCGCATCGACCTGACCGACGTGCCCCTGGTGACCATCGACGGCGAAGACGCGCGTGACTTCGATGACGCGGTCTATTGCGAGCCTGCCGTGATCGGTCGCGGCAAGACCCCGAACGCCTGGCGCTTGATCGTGGCCATCGCCGACGTCAGTCACTACGTCAAGCCCGACGAGCCCCTGGACCGTGACGCCTATGAGCGTGCGACCTCGGTTTATTTTCCTCGGCGTGTCATCCCGATGCTGCCTGAGAAGCTCTCCAATGGCTTGTGCTCGCTCAACCCCGAAGTCGAGCGTCTGTCGATGGTCTGCGACATGCTGGTCACAGCCGAAGGCGAGTTGCATGCCTACCAGTTCTTCCCGGCGGTCATCAATTCGCATGCACGCCTGACCTACACCGAAGTTGCGACCATCCTGGGCAACACGCGCGGTCCCGAAGCTCAGCGCCGCGCTGCCTTGGTGCCTCATTTGCTGCATTTGCATGAGGTGTACCGAGCTTTGTTGAAGGCTCGCTCCAGTCGTGGCGCGGTGGACTTCGAAACCACCGAAACCCAAATCGTTTGCGACGAAAACGGGCGCATCGCGCGCATCGTCCCGCGTGTGCGCACCGATGCCCATCGGCTCATCGAGGAGTGCATGCTGGCGGCCAACGTCTGCTCGGCCGACTTCATCATGCGTGGCAAGCACCCATCGCTTTACCGGGTGCACGAGGGGCCCACACCCGAGAAGCGCAGCACCTTGCGCAACTACCTGAAGGCGCTGGGCCTGGGGTTGGGCATTGGGGAGGAGCCCACGCCTGGAGAGTTCCAGGCCATCGCGCAGGCCACGAAGGAGCGGCCCGACGCCATGCAGATCCACACGATGCTGCTGCGCTCGATGCAGCAGGCCATCTACACGCCCACCAACAGCGGGCACTTCGGCTTGGCGTACGAGGCTTACACGCACTTCACCAGCCCGATTCGCCGTTATCCGGACCTGCTTGTGCATCGCGTCATCAAGGCCTTGCTTGGCAGCGCTCGTTACAAGCTGATCCTGCCACCTGTGGTGTCGTCCACGGGTAATTTCAAGCGCAAGCCAGGTGGCAAGCCGGAGGCCTCGAAGGGTTTGCCCAAGGCGCCTGTCAAGGTGGCTGCGCGCATCAAGTTGCCCCCAGCCGAGGCGGCAGCCTGGGAGACGGCGGGCATCCATTGCAGCGCCAACGAGCGCCGGGCGGATGAGGCTTCGCGTGACGTCGAGGCGTGGCTCAAGTGCATGTTCATGCGCGAGCGCCTGGGTGAGGAATATGGCGGCACGGTCAGTGCGGCAACGACGTTCGGGCTGTTTGTGCAACTTGACGGCCTGTATGTTGAAGGCTTGATCCACATCACCGAGCTCGGTGGCGAGTACTACCGGTTTGACGAAGCCCGCCAGGAGTTGCGCGGTGAGCGCAGTGGCGTGCGCTACGGCGTTGGCACCCGGGTGCGCGTGCAGGTCAGCCGTGTCGATCTGGACAGCCGCAAGATCGATTTCCGCATGGTGAGAGAGGGGGCGGAGTCCCCGCGCCCGTCGTCCGGTGGGCGCCGGCGAGGTCGGGGTGACGAGCGTGTGGGTGCGAGGGCTGCTGCCGTTGATTGGGAAAGCGACACGCCGGCGCAAGATGAGTTGTCCGTGGTGCGCGAACGCGATCGGGATGCTCGGCGTGGTGCGCGCGCAGCAGGCAAGGGTGCGGGCAAAAACAGTCAACGATCTTCCGAGGCATCGCCGCCGGCCGTCTCTGCCAAGGGGCAGGGTCGCGCGTCGCCCGCTGGCAGCGGTGGTGCGGGCGCAGGTCGCACCAAAGCCGCGGGCAAGAAGGCCGCGCGGGCCAAGGGTGGCAAGCGCTGATGCATGCAGCGCATTTCATGCTAGAATCCCAGAGTTTTCCCGAAACGCCATGAGCTGATCGGCCTGTGCTTGAGTGCAGGCCGGTTTGAGTGTGGTGTTGGTTGGCAAACCGCCTTGAAAAGGCGCAGCAACCGGCTGGTTCGCCAGCCAAATCGAATCAACGAGTGAAACGCGAATCTCGGCATTCCAAGGTGCCCCCGCTGGCCTGAGCGCCATCGGAGGTTTCAGCCGGATTCAAGACTCAACCTCTGGAGCTACACATGCCCGTGTCCATGCGCGAAATGCTGGAAGCCGGTGTCCACTTTGGTCACCAAACCCGCTTCTGGAACCCCAAGATGGCCCCCTTCATCTTCGGCCATCGCAACAAGATCCACATCATCAACCTCGAGAAGACGCAGCCCGCCTTCGAAGAGGCCCTGAAGTTCATCAAGCAGCTGTCGGCTCGCCGCGGCACCGTGATGATGATCGGCACCAAGCGCCAAGCTCGCGACACCATCGCTGAAGAAGCCGGCCGCGCAGGCGTGCCCTTCGTGAACCAGCGCTGGCTGGGCGGCATGCTGACCAACTTCAAGACCGTCAAGGGTTCCCTGAAGAAGCTCAAGGACATGCAAGTTCAGGTCGAAGCCGGTCTGGACGGCCTGAAGAAGAAGGAAGGCCTGCTGTTCCAACGCGAGCTGGCCAAGCTGGAAAAGGACATCGGCGGCATCCAGGACATGGCTGCGCTGCCTGACGCCCTGTTCGTGATCGACGTCGGTTACCACAAGATCGCCATCGCCGAAGCCAAGAAGCTGGGCATCCCCGTGATCGGCGTGGTGGACACCAACCACTCGCCCGAAGGCATCGACTACGTGATCCCTGGCAACGACGACTCCTCCAAGGCTGTCGCCCTGTACGCCAAGGCCGTCGCTGACGCCATCTTGGAAGGCAAGGCCAACGCCGTCAACGACGTCGTCGCTGCTGCCGCCGAAGGCGACGAGTTCGTGGAAGTCAGCGAAGACGCTGCCTGACGCGACCTCACCCAGATCAAAGGGGCTGAAGATCAGCCCCTTTTTTTCAGCAAGATCGAGTGTGTGGCGGTGATGACACCGCCCCTGAATCAAACGGAGAATACAAATGGCTGCTATCACCGCCAGCATGGTTGCCGACCTGCGCGCCAAGACCGACGCCCCGATGATGGAGTGCAAGAAGGCCCTGACCGAGGCCGATGGCGACTTCGCCAAGGCTGAAGAGATCCTGCGCGTCAAGCTGGGCAGCAAGGCCTCGAAGGCCGCTACTCGCGTGACCGCTGAAGGCGTGGTCTCCGCCGCCGTGGACGGCTCCACCGGCGCCCTGGTCGAGATCAACTGCGAAACCGACTTCGTTTCCAAGAACGAATCCTTCCTGGCTTTTGCCAAGTCGGTGGCCGAGCTGATCGCCAAGAACAACCCCGCTGACGTCGCCGCCATTGGCGAGCTGCCGCTGTCGCAAGACGGCTTCGGCCCCACCGTGGAAGAAGTTCGCAAGGGCCTGATCGGCAAGATCGGCGAGAACATGTCCATCCGCCGCTTCAAGCGCTACGCCGGTGGTGGCAAGCTGGCTGCCTACCTGCACGGTGCCCGCATCGGCGTGGTCGTGGAGTTCGAAGGTGACGCCACCGCCGCCAAGGACGTGGCCATGCACATCGCTGCCATGAAGCCCGTGTCGCTGTCTTCGGACGACGTGCCTGCCGCCCTGATCGAAGTCGAGCGCAGTGTGGCCACGGCCAAGGCCGCCGAGTCCGGCAAGCCCGCCGACATCGCCACCAAGATGATCGAAGGCGCTGTTCAGAAGTACCTCAAGGAGGTCTCGCTGCTGAACCAGGTCTTCGTGAAGGCCGCCGACGGCAAGCAGACCGTCGAGGCATACCTGAAGTCGACCGGCACCACCGCCAAGTCTTTCTCCATGTTCGTCGTGGGCGAGGGCATCGAGAAGAAGCAGGACGACTTCGCTGCCGAAGTGGCCGCCACCGTGGCCGCCGCCAAGGGTCAGTGACCTGACTGCAAATCAAGGGGGCTTCGGCCCCCTTCTGAATGGAGCCGGTGACGCCCGAGCTTTGCGTTAAAGTTCTCGTCGAACCGGCCAAGTACCAAGCCAAGGATCCCGTCTCATGCCCGCTTACAAGCGCATCCTCCTGAAACTCTCCGGCGAAGCCCTGATGGGTGACGATGCTTATGGCATCAATCGCGCCACCATCGTGCGCATGGTCAAGGAGATCCAGGAAGTCACCGCGCTGGGCACGCAGGTGGCTGTGGTCATCGGCGGAGGCAACATTTTCCGCGGCGTCGCTGGCGGCTCCGTCGGCATGGACCGCGCTACCGCAGACTACATGGGCATGCTCGCCACGGTGATGAACTCGCTGGCCCTGGCCGACACCATGCGCCAGGAAGGCATGACCGCTCGCGTCATGTCGGCCATCAGCATCGACCAGGTGGTCGAGCCTTACGTGCGCCCCAAGGCGCTGCAGTACCTCGAAGAGGGCAAGGTCGTGGTCTTTGCTGCCGGCACCGGCAATCCCTTCTTCACGACCGACACGGCTGCGGCATTGCGCGGCGCCGAAATCGGCGCCGAGGTGATGCTCAAAGCCACCAAGGTCGATGGCGTCTACACCGCCGACCCGAAGAAAGACCCTTTGGCCACGCGCTACAGCACCATCACCTTCGACGAGGCCCTGATCAAGAACCTGCAGGTGCTCGACGCCACGGCTTTTGCGCTGTGCCGCGACCAGAACCTGCCCCTGAAGGTGTTCTCCATCTTCAAGCCAGGCGCCCTCAAGCGCGTGGTGCAAGGCGAGGACGAAGGCACGCTGGTCCACGTCTGAGCACGTTGGCCATCCCTGTCCTCCTGTTTCCTTCCTGAAGCGTTGGTGAACTGATCTTCAGAACCGATCACCTCGCACGGAGTTGTCCATGAGCATCGCTGACATCAAGAAAAACGCCGAGCAGAAAATGCTCAAGTCCATCGAAGCCTTCAAGACCGAGCTGACCAAGATCCGCACGGGCCGTGCCCACCCCGGCATCCTGGACCAGGTGCAGATCGACTACTACGGCTCGATGGTGCCCATCAGCCAGGTTGCGAACGTCGCCCTGCTGGACGCTCGCACGATTTCTGTCCAGCCTTGGGAAAAGGGCATGGGCGCCAAGATTGAAAAGGCCATCCGTGAGTCCGACCTGGGCCTGAATCCTTCGAGCCAAGGTGACTTGATCCGCGTGCCGATGCCTGCGCTGACCGAAGAGCGTCGCCGAGAGTTGACCAAAGTTGTCAAGGGCGCCGCTGAGGACGCCAAGGTGGCCGTGCGCAACCTGCGCCGCGACGCCAACGAGCACGCCAAGCGCCTGCTCAAGGACAAGGAAATCACCGAAGACGATGACCGTCGCTCGCAGGACGATGTGCAAAAGCTGACCGACAAGCACATCGCCGAGATCGACAAGCTGGTGCAGGGCAAAGAAGCCGAGATCATGGCCGTTTGACGGCCGAGGACCGAGCACCGGCACCCACCACGACGAGGCGGCAGGTCCGCCTCGCTCTTTTTGCAGGGCCCGACTTCGCGTGGCCCCTTGTTTTGATCGCCTTTTGCCATGGCTTCATCCCAACCGCCCCAGTCGCTGCCCAGGCACGTCGCCATCGTCATGGATGGCAATGGTCGCTGGGCTCGCAAACGCCTGATGCCAAGGGGGATGGGGCACAAAGCGGGGGTGGATGCGTTGGTCAAGGTGGTGCAGGCCACGGCCGATCGCGGCATCGGCCACCTGACGGTGTTTGCGTTTTCCTCCGAGAACTGGAAGCGCCCCGAGGAGGAGGTCTCCGGCCTGATGAGCTTGTTGCTGGTGGCGCTGTCCAAGCACCTGACCAAGCTCAAGTCAGATGGCGTGCGCATCCGCATTGCGGGCGACCTCGAGAACGTGTCCGAGAAGGTGCGCAATGCTTTGCGGGACGCCGAGGCCAACACCATCGGCAACAGCCGGCTGGTGCTGACCGTGGCCTTCAACTACGGTGGCCGTTGGGACATCGTGCAGGCCTGCAAACAGGCCCTGGCCGATGGCGTGGTGGCATCTGACCTGAGCGAGGCGGTGCTGTCTCGCCACATGGCGATGTCCTACGCGCCTGATCCGGATTTGTTCATTCGAACCGGTGGTGAAGTTCGCCTGTCGAACTTCCTGTTGTGGCAAAGCGCCTACGCAGAGTTGCACTTCACAGATTGCCTCTGGCCCGATTTCGACGCTCAAGAGTTGGACCGTGCGCTGGCTGTTTACGCCGGCAGAGAGCGCCGTTTCGGCGATGTGGGCGAGTCTGGTCTGGGTGAAGGCGCGATTGGCAGCGCAGAAGGTCACTGAAAGCATGCTCAAACAACGTGTCATCACGGCGCTGATCCTGGTTGCCATCTTGCTGCCCACGCTGGTGGCCGATGCAGCCTGGCCATTCGCGCTGCTCACCTTGGTGTTCATTTCTGCAGCAGGGTGGGAATGGTCTCGCCTGAACGAGGCGCCCGGTTTTCGCGCGGTGCTGCTGGGGGGGGCTGTGGCGGGTGCCTGTGTCTACATGGCGCATTGGTTTCAACTGCCTTTGTGGGCCGACATGGTTGTGCCGCCGGAGCCGCATGTGCATGAGTCGGGGCAAGCATTGCTCGGCTTTCGTGCTCCTTCGGTCATCTGGTGGGGCGCGGCCATCGCCTGGGTGGTGGGCGGCGCGTTGGCGCTGCGTTTTGGACCAATTCACTGGCGGACCATTCCTCAGTGGCTGAGGCGCCTGCTGGGTCTGGCTGTGCTGGTGGTGGCCTGGATGGCCTTGGTCGAAAGCAAGGCTCAGGGGTTGAACCACATGCTGTCGGTGTTCTGCCTGGTTTGGGCTGCCGACATCGGGGCCTACTTTGGTGGGCGTGCCTTGGGTCGTCGCAAACTGGCGCCCTCCATCAGCCCTGGCAAAAGCTGGGAAGGCGTGGTGGCCGGCGCGCTGACCGTGCTGCTTCTGGCTGCCGGCTGGTTGTGGGCCGATCAGAACATCGGCGTTGATTCACCCAGCTTGTACAGCCGCTTGTTGTGGGGCCTGGGCTGGCCTGGCATGGTCGCGGCGCTTTTGGCCCTGGTGGGTCTGAGCGTGGTCGGCGACCTGTTTGAGTCGCTGGTCAAGCGCCAGGCCGGGGCCAAGGACAGCAGCCAGTTGCTGCCTGGCCATGGTGGTGTGCTTGATCGCGTCGATGCTTTGCTGCCGGTGTTGCCGGTGTCCATCGCCTTGCTGAGCTTGTGCCATGGTTGAACTCAAGGATTCCCGACGCCTGCGTGTCAGCGTCCTGGGTGCGACAGGCTCGATCGGCACCAACACGCTGGATGTGATCGCGCGTCACCCGGAACGCTTCGAAGTGTTCGCATTGACGGGCGCGAGCCGCGTGCCCGAGTTGCTGGCCCAGTGCCTGCGCTGGCGTCCCCGATATGCCGTGATGCCAGACGCACAGGCTGCTGCCAGCTTGCGCGAGGCAGTTCGTCAGGCTGACCTGCCCACCGAGGTGCTCGATGGCGAGGCGGCACTGGTGGACGTGGCAGCGCACCCGGATGTCGACATCGTGATGGGGGCAATCGTGGGTGCGGCGGGACTGCCACCCTGTCTGGCTGCAGCGCGTGCAGGCAAGCGACTGTTGCTGGCCAACAAGGAGGCGCTGGTTGTCGGTGGTGAGCTTTTCATGCGGGCCGTGCGCGAAGGCGGTGCGACCCTGGTGCCCATTGACAGCGAGCATTCGGCCATTTTTCAATGCTTGCCCGAAGATCCGGCCACCTGGTCGCGTCGCGTTGATCACATTGTGCTGACCGCGTCCGGTGGCCCCTTCCGCCAGCGCGATCCGGCCACTTTCGCCCAGATCACGCCCGAGCAGGCCTGCGCCCACCCGAATTGGGTCATGGGTCGCAAGATCTCGGTCGATTCGGCGACGATGATGAACAAGGCGCTGGAGGTGATCGAAGCCCGCTGGCTGTTCGACCTCGCGCCTGAGCAGATCCGAGTGGTCATCCACCCGCAGAGCATCGTGCACTCGATGGTGGTGTGTCGCGACCGATCGGTGCTGGCCCAACTGGGCACGCCCGACATGCGTGTGCCAATTGCCTACGGGCTGTCCTGGCCTGAGCGAATCGAGTCCGGAGCCGAGGTGCTGGACTTCCTGAAGCTTGGGGCCTTGACCTTCGAAGCCCCCGATGCATCGCGCTACCCTGGCCTGCAGCTGGCATGGCACGCCCTGCGCTCGGCGCCCGGGCACACCTGTGTGCTCAATGCGGCCAACGAGGTGGCCGTGGATGCGTTCCTGCATGGCCGGGTTCGTTTCGATCAGATCCATCGGGTCAACGAGGAGACCCTGGCACAGTGCAAGGTGCCAGCCGAAGCGGCAGAATCCGTGGAAGGGCTGCTCGCATTGGACGCCGAGGCCCGTCGCGTGGCTGCTGGCGTTGTGGCCGGTTGCCGGTCTGACTGAGTTCACAGCGTGTCGAGTTCGATCCGCTTCGGAGGTGCATCATGCTCATGACCGTTCTGGCCTTCCTGGTCACCATCGGGGTGCTCGTTGTGATCCACGAGTGGGGGCACTACCGCGCGGCGGTGGCGTGCGACGTCAAGGTGCTGCGGTTTTCCGTGGGCTTTGGGCGTGTGCTGTGGTCTCGCACCCGGGGGGAAACCGAGTTCGTGGTCTCCGCATTGCCTTTGGGTGGCTATGTGAAGATGCTGGACGAGCGCGAAGGTCGGGTTGAGACCGGAGAGCGTCACAGAGCGTTCAATCAGAAACCGCTGCATCAGCGCGCGTTCATCGTTGCAGCAGGCCCTCTGGCCAACCTGGTCTTGGCCGTGCTGTTGTACGCGTGTGTGAATTGGGCGGGGGTCGAGGAGATTCGGCCCTGGATGGCCGAGCCCCGCGCGGGCAGCCTGGCCGCTGAGGCAGGCCTGCGTTCGCGTGATGAGGTCGTTGCGGTGCAAGTCAATGGGGCCTCGAAGGCCGCCTCGGCAGATTCAGCGCAAGCCGATGGTGAGTGGGTTGCCGTGCGCTCGATGACCGACCTGCAATGGTGGTTCACCCGCGCGGCTGTTCAAGGCAGTGATGTTCGCCTGCGTGTGGTCAGCCGAACATCGGAACATGGATCGCCTTCGGGAGAGCGCGAACTGAGCCTGGCGGTGAGCCGCATCCCGGCCGCCGATGTCGATGGGGGCTTGCTCGAGAAGCTGGGCTTGAGTGGGCCCTACGCAGAGCCGCTCGTGGCCCAACTGGTGCCCAATGGCCCGGCGGAGCGCGGTGGGCTCAAGGAGGGGGACCGCGTCCTCAGCCTCAACGGCAACCCCATGCAGGATGCAGGCCAGTTGCGTCAGGCGATCCGCCAGAGCGCCATCGATGGTCAGCCGCAGCCGCTGACCTTTCACGTAGAGCGTGCGGGCCGCGCGCTGGATGTCCTGGTGCAGCCCGTGATGAAGGACGTGCAAGGGCAACGCCTGCCGCGCATCGAAGCGGCACTGGGTTCAGCCGCCGCCACCGTGACGGTTCAGCACGGCCCTGTGGACGGCCTGATCCGAGCGCTGTCCAAGACATGGGATGTGGCTAGCCTCAGCCTGGAAATGCTGGGCAAGATGCTGATTGGCGAGGCCTCCATCAAGAACCTCAGTGGCCCCATCACCATTGCCGACTACGCTGGGCGTTCTGCCGAGCTGGGATGGGTCTATTACGTGGGTTTCCTGGCCCTGGTCAGCGTCAGCCTGGGGGTGTTGAACCTGCTGCCTCTGCCAGTCCTCGATGGCGGGCACCTCATGTATTATCTTTTCGAAGGCATCACGGGCCGCCCGGTTTCCGAGCGCTGGCTCGAGAGGCTCCAGCGAGGTGGCGTCGCCGTCATGCTCCTGATGATGTCCCTGGCCCTGTACAACGACTTCGCGCGACTGCTCGGCGCGAACTGATCCTCAACGCATGCCCATCTCCATGACCGCTGTCCGCCTCAAGCCGACCCTGCTTGCCGCCTTGCTGGCGACCTCCCTGTTTCAGTCGGCTTGGGCCGTCGAGCCTTTTGTCCTCAAGGACATCCGCGTGGAGGGCCTGCAGCGCGCCGATGCTGGCACGGTCTTCGCGTCGCTGCCGTTCCGCGTGGGCGACACCTACACCGATGACAAAGGCTCTGCCGGTCTGCGCTCGCTGTTTGCCACCGGCTTGTTCAAGGACGTGCGCATCGAGATCGATGGCAAGGTGGTGGTGGTCATCGTCGAAGAGCGCCCCGCCATCGCCCGCGTCGAGTTCGTGGGCACCAAAGAGTTCGACAAGGAAGCCCTGCTCAAGGCGCTCAAGGATGTCGGCATCTCTGAGGGGCAGCCCTTTGACCGCGCCCTGGCCGATCGAGCCGAGCAGGAGCTCAAGCGTCAGTACCTGACGCGCAGCCTGTACGCCGCCGAGATCGTCACCACGATCACGCCGACCGAGCGCAATCGCGTCAACGTGACCTTCACTGTCACGGAAGGTGAGATCACCAAGATCAAGGCCATCCGCATCACCGGTAACCAGGCTTTCAGCGAAAGCACTTTGCTGTCCCAAATGGACCTGACCACCGGTGGTTGGCTGACCTGGTACACCAAATCCGATCAGTACTCGCGTGCCAAGTTCAACGCCGACCTTGAAACCCTGAAGTCCTACTACCTCAACCGCGGCTACCTCGAGTTCCGAATCGAGTCGGCACAGGTCGCGATCTCGCCGGACAAGCAGGACATCGAGCTCGTGGTCAATGTCAACGAGGGCCCGGCCTACACCGTCACGGCCGTCAAGCTCGACGGCGACTACCTTGGCAAAGAGGCCACCTTCCGCAAGTTGGTGACCATCGATGCGGGAGAGGCCTACAAGGCGGATCAGGTCGCTTCGACGGTCAAGGCCTTCACGGACCGCTTTGCTCAGTATGGTTACGCGTTTGCGCGTGTCGACGTTCGCCCTGAACTCGACCGCGAAAAGGGACAAGCCGTCATCAGCCTGGTGGCCCAACCCCAGCGCCGCATCTACGTGCGCCGCGTCAACGTGGCAGGCAACTCCCGCACCCGCGACGAGGTGGTGCGCCGTGAGTTCCGCCAGTTCGAATCGGCCTGGTACGACGGTCAGAAAATCAAGCTCTCTCGCGACCGCGTCGACCGCCTTGGTTACTTCAAGAACGTCAACGTCGAAACCGTGGAAGTGCCGGGCACGGTTGACCAGGTTGACCTGACTGTCGCGGTGGAAGAAAAGCCCACCGGCAACCTGATGCTGGGTGCCGGCTTCTCGACGGCGGAAAAGTTGACGCTGTCTGCGTCGATCAAGCAGGACAACGTTTTCGGTTCCGGCAACTACCTGGGCATCGAGCTCAACACCAGCAAGTACAACCGAGCGATCGTGCTGAGCACGGTCGATCCGTACTTCACGGACGACGGTGTTTCACGCTCTTACGACGTCTTCCTGCGCAACTCGCGCCCGCTCAACAGCCAGGGCGGTGACTACAAGATCGAAACCATCGGCGGTGCCGTGCGTTTCGGCGTTCCCTTCACCGAATTCGACACCGTCTTTTTCGGCTTGGGTGTGGAGCAAACAGCCATCAAGGGCGACCTCGGCCTGCCTGTGAGCTACCGCCTCTTCCGCGACACCTTCGGTGATCGAGTGACCTCTGTGCCCCTGACCGTGGGCTGGGCCCGTGATGCCCGCGACAGCGTCATCGTCCCGACGACGGGGCGCTACCAGCGCGTGAACTTCGAAAGCGGTCTGCTGGGCGACACCCGCTACCTGCGCACCGACCTCGAAGGCCAGCAGTACATCCCCTTGAGCAACCGCTTCACCCTGGGCCTGCGTGCCGAGGTGGGCTATGGCGTGGGCCTGCAAGGCAAGCCTTACCCCGTGTTCAAGAACTTCTTCGGTGGCGGCCTGGGCTCGGTGCGCGGCTTCGAGCAAAGCTCCCTGGGGCCGATCGACATCGAAGGCGCCTACATCGGTGGCAACAAGCGCGTGAACCTCAACGCCGAACTTTATGTCCCGTTCCCCGGTGCAGGCAACGATCGCACCCTGCGCCTGTTCGGCTTCATGGACGCCGGCAACGTCTGGGGTGAGGACGACAAAATGAAGCTTGACGACCTGCGTGCCTCTGCAGGCGTGGGCATCAGCTGGATTTCGCCGGTGGGGCCGCTCAAGCTGAGCTACGGCAAGCCCATCCGCTCCTTCAGCCAAGATAAAATCCAGCAACTTCAGTTCCAGATCGGCACGGCTTTCTGACCATGACTTCGACCTTCAAGACCTTGGTGGCCATCGCTGCGCTGAGCTGCGCGGCCGCGGTCTCGGCTCAGGAGCTCAAGATCGGCTTCGTGAACCTGGATCGCGTCCTGCGTGACGCCGCCATGGCCAAGGCTGCTCAGGCCAAGCTCGAAGGCGAGTTCACCAAGCGCGAAAAAGAGCTGCTTGACAGCGAGTCACGCCTGAAGACCGCGTCAGATCGCTTTGACAGGGACACGGCCTCGTTGGGTGAGTCCGAGCGGGTGCGACGCCAGCGGGAGTTGGTGGACCAGGATCGCGAGCTGCAACGCAAGCGCCGCGAGTTCCAGGAAGACCTCAATCAGCGCAAGAACGAAGAGCTGGCGTCCGTGCTTGAAAAAGCCAACCGAGTGGTCAAGCTGATTTTCGATCAGGACAAATATGACCTGATCGTCCAGGAAGCGGTGTTCGCCGGCCCACGTGTCGACATCACCGACAAGGTCATCAAGGCGATGAACGCCGGGTCGGGCAAGTGAACGCATCGCATGCGAACGCCCAAGCTGCCGCCACCAAGACGCTGAGCACCACGCTTGGCGAACTGGTCAAAGCGCTTGCAGACGAAGCCCTGGGTGGTTTCGAGGCCGAGATCAGAGGTGACGCTGACACGGTGATCCGTCGCATCGGGCCGCTGGACACCCAAGAGCCTGACACGCTGTCGTTCCTCTCCAACCCGAAGTACCGCAGCCAGCTGGCCGACACGCAGGCTGCTTGCGTGATCATCAGCGCAGCTGTTTTGGCCGATGCAGCCCAGCTGCGCTCGGCCATCGTCACCCCTGACCCCTACCGTTTCTTCGCTGCTGTCACCCGATGGTGGGCAGCACGCGTGCGACCCCGTCCTGCCGCCGCGATCCACCCCAGCGCCGTGGTCTCTCCAGAGGCCGTGATCGGGCAGGGCGTGCACATCGGCCCCCTGGTGGTGGTCGAGGCGGGCGCCGTCATCGGAGATGGCGTGGTCATCGGTTCGCACGCCACGGTGGGTGAGCGCGCTCGCATCGGCGCTGACACGCGCCTGGCGCCGCACGTCACCATCGGCTTCGATTGCGTGATCGGCGAGCGCTGCATCTTCCACAGCGGCGTGGTCATCGGGGCCGACGGCTTTGGCTTCGCGCCGCACCAGGGGCGCTGGGAAAAGATCGAACAGCTCGGTGCCGTGCGCATCGGCAACGACGTCGAACTCGGCGCCAACACCTGCGTTGACCGCGGCGCGCTCGACGACACCGTCATCGAAGACGGCGTCAAGCTCGACAACCTCGTGCAGATCGCGCACAACGTGCACATCGGCGAGCACTCGGCCATGGCGGGCTGCGTTGGCGTGGCCGGCAGCGCGCGCATCGGCAAACATTGCACAGTCGGGGGCGCAGGCATGATCCTGGGGCACCTGACGCTGGCGGACCACGTGCACGTTTCTTCGGGCACGTTGATCTCGCGCTCCATCCTCAAGCCCGGGCAGTACAGCGGCGTCTTCCCGTTCGATGACAACGCGTCCTGGGAAAAGAACGCCGCGACCCTGCGACAGCTGCACGCCCTGCGTGACCGCATCCGCGCCCTTGAAAAAGAAGTGAAAAGCTGATGGACATCCACAAGATCCTCAACAAGCTCCCCCACCGTTACCCCTTCCTGATGGTGGACAGGGTGCTGGAGGTTGAAAAGAACGTGCGCATTCGTGCGCTCAAGAACGTCACCATCAACGAGCCGTTCTTCCAGGGGCACTTCCCGGGGCGCCCGGTCATGCCCGGCGTGATGATGCTCGAAGCCCTGGCCCAGGCTGCTGCGCTGCTGGCCTTCGAGACCATGGGCAACGCCGCCGACGAGAACTCGGTGTACTACTTCGTGGGCATCGACGGCGCGCGCTTCAAGCGTCCGGTCGAGCCGGGTGACCAGCTCTTCCTTGATGTCTTCATGGACCGCAACAAGGGTGGCATCTACAAGTTCAAGGCCCGCGCCATGGTCGGTGAAGAGCTGGCCGTCGAGGCCGAGCTGATGTGCACCGTGCGCAAGGTGGCCTGAGCCCATGGCGAACATCCACCCCACCGCCATCGTTGATGCGAAGGCCGAGCTGGCCGACTCGGTCAGTGTGGGCGCGTTCACGACCATCGGGCCTAACGTTCGCATCGGCGAAGGCACGAGCATCGGCGCGCACTGCGTGATCGAGGGCGTGACCACCATCGGTCAGGGCAACAAGGTCTACCAGTTCGCTTCGCTCGGCGCCGATCCGCAGGACAAGAAGTACAAAGGCGAGCCCACGCAGCTCATCATCGGTGACCGCAACACCATCCGCGAGTTCACGACCTTCAATACCGGCACGGTGCAGGACAAGGGCGTGACGCAGATCGGTGACGACAACTGGATCATGGCTTACGTGCACGTTGCGCACGACTGCGTCATCGGTGATCACAACGTGATCGCGAACTCGGTGCAGTTCGCAGGCCACGTCACGGTGGGCAACTTCACGCTGATCGGTGGCATCAGCGGCATCCACCAGTTCGTGCGCATCGGTGATTTCGCCATGTTGGGCTTCCAGACCCGCCTGTCGCAAGACCTGCCGCCTTTCGTGGTGGCTGCCGGCAACCCGGCCGAAGCCCAGAACGTGCACCAGGAAGGTCCCCGCCGCCGCGGCTATTCGCCAGAGCGCCTGGCCAACCTCAAGGCCATGTACAAGCTGCTGTATCGCAAGGGCCTGACGCTGGCCGCTTCGGTGGACGAGATCACGGCGCTCAAGTCTGCGCCCGAGGCGGCAGCCGAAGGTGTGCACGGCGACATCGACAAGATGCTGGCCTTCCTGGCCGACGCCCAACGCGGCATCGTGCGCTGAGGGGGCCTTCAGGTGAGTCGGTCCGATCCCCGCATCGGCATGGTGGCTGGTGAAACATCTGGCGACTTGCTCGCCGGGCTGCTGCTGGGCGGCATGAAGTCGCGCTGGCCGGGCCTGAGCTCGCAAGGCATCGGTGGACCGAAGATGGCCGCGCAGGGCTTCGAGGCTTGGTGGCCGCACGAAAAGCTGGCTGTGCACGGCTTCAACATGGAGGTACTGAGGCGCTTCCGCGAGATCTGGACCATCCGTCGCCGCCTGGGTGATCGCTTGCTGGCAGATCGGCCCGATGTGTTCATCGGCGTCGATGCCCCCGACTTCAACCTGGGTCTGGAGGCACGCCTGAAAGAGCAGGGCGTCAAGACCGTGCACTTTGTCAGCCCCTCGATCTGGGCTTGGCGCGGCGGGCGCATCAAGAAAATCCATCGTTCGGTGGATCACATGCTCTGCCTGTTTCCGTTTGAGCCGAAGATCTACCAGGACGCCGGCATCAACGCGAGCTTCGTTGGTCACCCGCTGGCCGACACCATCCCGCTGGAGGTGCCGCGTGCGGCCGCGCGTGTGGCGCTGGGCATCGCCGAATCGACGCCGCTGGTGGCGGTGCTGCCGGGCAGCCGTCGTGGCGAAGTCCGCCACATCGCGCCGTGCTTTCTGCAGACCGTGGCCTTGCTGACCCAGCAGCGCCCCGACCTGCGTTTCGTGCTGCCCGTCGTGCCCGGCCTGCGCGAGATGGTCGAGCCGCTGGTGCGCGAACACGCCCCGAACGCGCCGTTGACCCTGCTCGATGGCCAGTCGCACGAAGCCCTGGCCGCTTGCGACGTCACGCTCATCGCCAGCGGCACGGCCACGCTGGAGGCCGCGCTGTTCAAGCGCCCCATGGTGATTGCCTACCAGCTCAGCCCCATGAGCTGGCAAATCATGAAGCGCATGGGTTACCTGCCTTGGGTGGGGCTGCCCAACATCCTCGAGCGCGATTTCGTCGTGCCCGAGCGCCTGCAGGACGATGCCAACCCGGTGCAACTGGCCAAGGACGTGCTCGCCTGGCTGGATGACCCCTCGCGCAGCGCCTCCGTGCAGCAGCGCTTCCTTGAACTCCACCACACCCTGCGCCGCAACACCGGCCAGGCCGCCACCGATGCGATCGCGAAAGTCCTCGAAGCGCGTTGAGGCGGTTGCCCCCCTGCACGCTGACCAGCAGCTGGACCTGCTGTGCCCGGTCGAGCCCACCGGTTTGCTGGCGGGTGTGGACGAGGCGGGGCGAGGCCCCTTGGCTGGCCCGGTGGTCGCCGCCGCCGTCATCCTCGATGAGCTCAATCCCATCGCCGGCCTGGCCGATTCCAAGAAGCTCACAGCCCGCCAGCGAGATGCCCTGTTCGACGAAATCCGGGCCAAGGCACTGTGCTGCAGCATTGCGCTGGCCTCGGTTGAAGAGATCGACGAGCTCAACATCCTGCACGCCACCATGCTGGCCATGCGCCGCGCGGTCGAAGGCCTTCGCTTGAAGCCTTCGCTGGTGCAGGTTGATGGCAACCGCGTGCCGCCGCTGCAGGTACCAGCCCAGGCCATCGTCAAGGGCGATGCCAAGGTGCAGGCCATCTCAGCGGCCTCGATCCTGGCCAAGGTGCATCGCGACCGCCTCTGCGACGAACTGCACCAGGCGCACCCCCAATACGGCTTCGATGGCCACAAGGGCTACCCCACTGCCGATCACCTGGCGGCTCTGCGTGAGCATGGCGCGACACCGCATCACCGGCGCAGCTTCGGGCCCGTGAAAGTGGTGCTGGGCCTGGTGCCGGACCCGACCCTGGTGGTGGGCAACCCCCTGCGCCGCTGACAACACATGACCGACTCTTGCGTTCAGCACATCACCTCGCGCGAGAACGCGCTCATCGCGCGACTGCGTCGGCTGTCCCAGGAGCCCCTGGCCTACCGCAAGCAGGCAGAGGTCTGGCTGGAGGGTGATCACCTCTGCCGCGCGGCGCTGGCCCGTGGCCGGCGTGCGCCCGTGGCCGTGGTGGCCGACACCGCCTGGATCGGCGAGCATGGTCAAGGGCGGGGCAGCGATGAGCGCGCCGACCTGGCCACCCGGCTGGCCCGCCAGGCTGCTCGCGTGGTGGTCGTGCCCGAGGCGCTCTGGAAGGTGTTCACGGGCCTGGAGTCACCCGCGCGAATCGGCTTTCTCATGCCGCTCGCAGGCGAACATGCACTGATGGGTGTCGTGCAATCGGGCGTGCCCACGGTGGTGCTGGACCGCCTGCAGGACGCTGGCAACGTCGGCAGCATCTTGCGCAGCGCGGCGGCCCTGGGCGTCGGACAAGTGCTGGCCCTCAAGGGCACGGCGGGTTTGTGGTCGCCCAAGGTGCTGCGTGCCGGCATGGGGGCGCATTTTGGGCTGAACCTGGTCGAGCAACTGTCTGCGGAAGACCTCGCCGGCCTGGGGGTGCCCATGGTGGCCACCAGTTCGCACACTGAAAATGAGCTGCACAGTGTGAACCTGCCCGAGCCTTGCGCTTGGGTCATGGGCCATGAAGGGCAGGGGGTCAGCGGCGAGCTGATGGCGCGATGCACGTTGTCCGTTCGAATTCCTCAGCCCGGCGGCGAGGAGTCCTTGAATGTGGCGGCGGCCACCGCCATCTGCTTGTACGAGTCGCTGCGCCGCCGCGTGGCCTGAGCCTCCATCTGGCCTGGATCACCCTGCGATGAGGGTGGCCCGCGCGTGGAGACTTGGGCGCGCCCGGTAGATGACATAACATCGGCGCATTGGCGCGAGCTCGGTCTCGCCGCTCACATCACATAGGAGAAATTCATGGATCGTTCGATCAAGCCCATTGACGTCGTCTACGGCGGCGCTGTTGGCTCGGCCCAGCGTCAGCGCGTGCTGCGCAACACCTACGCCTTGCTGGCGCTGTCCTTGCTGCCCACGGTGCTGGGCGCCTGGATGGGCGTCGCCATGGGCGGCTTCAGCCTCGGTGGCCCGCTCGTGACCTTCATCGCCTTCATGGCGATTTCCTTCGGTTTCTTCTTCGCCATCGAGAAGTTCAAGAACTCCGGTGTGGGCGTGCTGCTCCTGCTGGGTTTCACCTTCTTCATGGGCCTGATGATGTCGCGGCTGCTCAGCTTTGCGCTGGGCCTGGGCAATGGCGCCCAGCTCATCGGCATGGCGTTCGGTGGCACGGCGCTGATCTTTGCCGCCATGGCCACCTTGTCGAGCGTGGTCAAGCGCGACCTGTCGAACATGGGCAAGTGGCTCTTCGTTGGCCTCCTGGTGCTGATCGTGGCTGCGGTTGCCAACATCTGGCTGCAGATGCCGGCGCTGATGCTCGCGATCTCGGCCATGGCCGTGCTGATTTTCTCGGCCTACATCCTCTATGACATCAAGCGCATCATCGATGGCGGCGAGACCAACTACGTCACCGCCACGCTGGCGCTGTACCTGGACGTCTACAACGTGTTCACGTCTTTGCTGCAACTGTTGATGGCGCTGGGCGGCAGCGACGACTGACCTATCAAAGCCGTGGAATGAAAACGGCCCCGAGAGCGTGAGCTCCGGGGCCGTTGGTTTTGCGTCTGGGCGATCAGTACTCGTCGCCGCCGATGTAAGTGCCGGGTGCCAGGTTCTCGAAGCGCGTGTTCGACTTCAGGAAGGCCAGGTGCAGGCTGCCCACCGGACCGTTACGCTGCTTGCCGATGATGATCTCGGCGGTGCCGGGGATCTTCGATTCCTTGTTGTAGTACTCGTCTCGGTAGATGAACATGATCACGTCGGCGTCCTGCTCGATGGCGCCTGATTCGCGCAGGTCGGACATCATGGGACGCTTGTCGGGCCGCGTTTCAACCGAGCGGTTGAGCTGCGACAGCGCGATCACCGGGCACTGCAGCTCCTTGGCCAGGGCCTTGAGACCCCGCGAGATTTCACCGATCACGGTGGCGCGGTTTTCTTCGTTGCCGCCCGAGCCGCTCATGAGCTGCAGGTAGTCGATGATGATCAGGCCCAGCGTGCCGCCGAACTGGCGGGCCAGCCGGCGCGCGCGAGCGCGCAACTCGTTAGGGGAGAGGCCAGGCGTTTCGTCGATGAAGACGTGCGCATGGCGCAGCTTCTCGACCGTCTCGCTCAGGCGGCTCCACTCGTCATCGGTCAGCCGGCCGGTGCGCAGGTTCTGCTGGTTGATGCGGCCGATGGAGCCGACCATCCGCAGCGCCAGTTGCGAGGCGCCCATTTCCATCGAGAACACCGCCACGGGCAGGCCCTCGTTGACGGCCACGTTCTCGCCGATGTTGAGCGCGAACGCCGTCTTGCCCATCGAGGGGCGTGCGGCCAGGATGATGAGGTCGCCCTTTTGCAGGCCAGCGGTCATCTTGTCCATCTCGATGAAGCCGGTGCGCACGCCGGTGACGTCTTCGGCGCCGTTGTCGGCGAGTTCCTGCACGCGGTCGAGCAGGTCGACGACCAGGCCGTCCATGGCGAAGAAGCCTTGCTTGTTGCGGCTGCCTTCCTCGCCGATCTTCATGATGCGGGCTTCGGCCTCGTCCAGGATGTCCGAGACCGACTTGCCCTGCGGGTTGAAGGCGTTGGTGGCGATCTCGTCAGAGGCCGTCACCAGTTTGCGCAGCACGGCGCGCTCGCGCACGATTTCGGCGTAGCGGCGCATGTTGGCCGCGCTGGGCACCGACTGCGCCAGGTTGTTGAGGTAGACCAAGCCACCCACATCCGCAGCCTTGCCCTGCATTTGCAGTTGCTCGAAAACGGTGATGACGTCGGCGGGCTTGGAGGCCGACACCAACTGCTGGATGGCCACGAAGATGAGCTGGTGCTCGTGGCGGTAGAAGTCGCCCTCGTGCAGCAGGTCGGCGGCGCGGTCCCAGGCGCTGTTGTCCAGCAGCAGGCCGCCCAGCACGCTTTGTTCTGCCTCGATGGAGTGGGGTGGCACGCGCAGGCGGGCGATCTCGTCGCTGCCGCCGGAGGCGCCCACGCTGAGGCCCGTGGGCGTGGAAGGTGATGCGTTGGGGAAGACTGCAGCCATGTGTTCAATCATACGGCCGGCGACGCGCGGGGCCTGTGGATAAAGCTGTGGGCAAGCGTGAGGGATCCTGGGGGCTTCCTGGGGAAACGCGTGGACAACTGCCCCTCAGGCGCTCACCGGGCAGCGGACACCCAGAAACGACAAAGCCGGCTTGCGCCGGCTTTGCTCGATCGGGTCACCGAAGCGACCCGGGATCTGTCAACAGATCAGACGGTTTCGCCAACCACGGCGACGGTCACGTCCACCACCACGTCGGTGTGCAGGGCGACGGACACGGCGTGTTCACCGGTGGTCTTGAGCGGGCCGTTGGGCAGGCGAACCTGTTGCTTGGTCACTTCGAAGCCAGCAGCCTTGAGGCCTTCGGCGATGTCGAAGTTGGTGACCGAGCCGAACAGGCGGCCGTCCACGCCAGCCTTCTGGCTGACGGACACGGTTTTGCCGCCCAGCTTTTCGCCCACGGCTTGTGCGGCGGCCAGCTTCTCGGCGGAAGCCTTTTCCAGTTCGGCGCGGCGGGCTTCGAACTCGGCGACGGCCTTGGTGGTGGCGCGGCGAGCTTGGCCGGTCGGGATCAGGAAGTTGCGGGCGTAGCCGTCCTTGACCTTGACCACGTCACCCAGGGTGCCCAGGTTGGCGACTTTTTCGAGGAGGATGATTTGCATGACAGGGACTCCTTAGACGCGATGTTGGTC
>CAYJXE010000015.1:0-98165 GCA_964373965.1 uncultured Aquabacterium sp.
ACCACACCGCCGGTGACGAAGACAAACTTGGTCATTTGCGCAGGTGCGATCCTCTGATTGGATCTCTGCTGTGGTAAAGCGGCATTATAGGCGGACCGGGCTCTGGCCGCCTCAGGTTTTGCGCGAGCCAACCCTCATGCGGGCGTATGATCCGGCGCTTTGTCACCGTTGACGGGCGCGAAAGCGCCCTGACCTGCCCGGGAGCCCCCTTGCTGTCCCTGCTGCGCATTCTCCTGCTGGCCGTGCACTTCGTGATCGCCAGCGTGATCGGCCTGCTGATCGGCCTGTGTCGCCCCTTCAACCCGGACAACAGCCGCCTGTGTGCGCGGGTCTACGGCATCCCGGCCTTGCGCATCATGGGATTGCGCCAGCGCATCGAAGCCGACGGCGTGCTGAATCACCAGCGCCCAGCCATCATTGTCGCCAACCACATCTCCAACCACGACCTGTTCGTCTTCGGCCAGGTGGTGCCCGTTCGCACGGTGAGCCTGGGCAAGACCAGCCTGAAGTGGCTGCCTCTGTTCGGCCAACTGTACTGGCTGGCGGGCAACGTGCTGGTTGACCGCGGCAACGCCGTGCAGGCCCGCCGCGCCATGGAAACCACCACCGACACGCTTCAGCACAAGGACATGTCGCTGTGGGTGTTTGCCGAAGGCACGCGCGGCCACGGCAAGGGCCTGGGCCCGTTCAAGAAGGGGGCCTTCTTGATGGCAATCAACGCCGGGGTGCCCGTCGTGCCGGTGTGTGCCAACAACTACACCCGCACGATGAACCTGAACCGCTGGGTGGGCGGCGCCGTGGTGATGCGCGCCCTGCCCCCGATCCCGACCTCGGGCATGACGGCCGACGACGTGCCTGAACTCATGCAGCGTTGCCACGCCGCCATGGCCGAGTGCATCGAGCAGCTCGACCGCGAAGCTGAGGCGCTGCTCAAGCAAGCTTGAGCTGGTTCAGCCGTTGGGCGCGCTGATCTTGCTCAGCGGGTTCATGGCCTGGGCCTGGCTGCCGGTGGATGGCAGGTGAAGGTCGGCCTGATCGGCGTTCCAGCTGGGCTCCGGGATGGAGTCGAAGACCTGGCGCAGGCGCTGACCCCAGGTGGAGCGGATCATGCGGAAATAAGGGTTGGACTCGTCGATGTGGATGAGCTTTTCGACCTTGAGCGTGCCTGCTTCGTAGACCAGCATGTCCAGTGGCAGGCCGACCGACAGGTTGGACTTGAGCGTCGAGTCCATCGAGATCAAGGCGCACTTGGCGGCTTCTTCCAGCGGTGTCTGAGGCGTGATGACACGGTCGATCACGGGCTTGCCGTACTTGGACTCGCCGATCTGGAAATAGCACACGCCATCGATGCCAGCTTCGACGAAATTGCCGGCAGCGTAGACGTTGAACAGGCGCATGGTCTCGTTGCCGATCTGGCCACCGACGATGAGGCTGCAGTTGAAGTCGATGCCATGCTGCTTGAGCGCGGCTGCGTCACGCGCGTGCACCTTGCGCACGCAACTGCCGACGATGCGGGCCACGTCGAACAGGCACGTCGCTGTCCAGATGGTGCAAGGCTCGCCGTCAGAGCCTTCGATGGTCTCGTTGGCCACCAACTGCTTGACTGCCTGCGTGATGGCCAGGTTGCCCGCTGAGAGCATGACGATGACGCGATCGCCTTCCTTCTCGTAGACGGTCATCTTGCGGAAGGTGCTGATCTGGTCCATGCCCGCGTTGGTGCGAGAGTCGGACAGAAAAACCAGGCCCGCTTCCAGGCGCATGGCAACGCAGTAGGTCATGAAGAAATCACCGATTTGAGTTTGTACAGGGCGTCCAGGGCCTCGCGCGGGGTGAGCGCGTCGGGGTCGATGGCGGCAAGCAGGTTCAGTGCCTGGGCTTCGGTCGGGGTCAGGGATTCGACGCTGGCAGAGCCGACAGACAGCTTCGCGCCTTCGGCCAGTTGATGAAGGTCGACGCCACCAGCGGGCGCGTCCACATCGGCGAACAAATCGATCTGCTGTTCAGAGTCGCGCTGCTGGGCCTCCAACGATTCCAGTGTGGCACGGGCCTGGCGGATCAGCGAATGGGGCATGCCCGCAAGGCGCGCCACCTGCACACCATAGCTGCGACTGGCCGGGCCGTGCTGCAACTCGTGCAGAAAGACAATGTCGTCACCCGACTCGGCCACACCCACGTGCACGTTGAGCGCGCGCGGGTGGCGCTCGGGCAGGCGGGTCAGCTCGAAATAGTGGGTGGCGAACAGCGTGAAAGCCTGGTTGCGGTCGTGCAGGTGCCCGGCGATGGCGCCGGCCAACGCCAGGCCGTCGAAGGTGGAGGTGCCGCGCCCGATCTCGTCCATCAGCACCAGCGAGTGCTCGGTGGCGGCGTGGATGATGGCCGCAGCCTCGGTCATCTCCAGCATGAAGGTGGACTGGGCGTTGGCCAGGTCGTCGGCCGCGCCGATGCGGGTGTGGATGGCGTCCATCGGGCCCAGGCGGCAGGCCGCAGCCGGCACGTAAGAGCCCATGGCGGCCAGCAAGGCGATCAAGGCCACCTGGCGCATGAAGGTCGATTTGCCGCCCATGTTCGGGCCGGTGACGATCATCATGCGGCGCTTGGTGTCCAGGCGGCAATCGTTGGGGATGAAGGCGGCGCCGCTGGTCTCCATCAGGCGGGACTCGACCACCGGGTGGCGGCCCTGCTCGATCTCGATGCAGGGATGGGGCACGAACTCGGGGCGGCTCCAGCGCAGCGTGGACGCGCGCTCGGCCAGCGCGGCCAGGGCATCGAGCGTGGACAGGGCACGGGCCAGGGCCCCCAGCGTGGCGATGTGGTCCTGCAGGAAGTCGATCAGGCCTTCGAAGATGGCTTTTTCACGGGCCAGGGCGCGCTCTTGCGCCGACAGGGCCTTGTCCTCGAAGGCTTTGAGCTCGGGCGTGATGTAGCGCTCGGCGTTTTTCAGCGTCTGACGGCGCTGGTAATCAAGCGGCACCTTGTCGGCGTGCGATTGGGTGACCTCGATGTAGAAGCCATGCACCTTGTTGAACTGCACGCGCAGGTTCGAGATGTTGGTGCGGGCGCGCTCGCGGGCTTCGAGGTCGAGCAGGAAGGCGTCGCAGTTCAGAGAGATGGCGCGCAATTCGTCGAGGTCGGCATCGAAGCCGTCCGCGATGACGCCACCGTCGCGCAGCAGCACCGCGGGCGTTTCCAGCAGCGTGGCTTGCAGGCGTTGGGCCACGGCCGCGTCGGGCGACAGGGCCGAGCGCACCTGTTGCAGCAGCACGCCTTCGCCCGGCACACGGGCCAGCAGCGACGGCAGACCGAGCAACGTGTCGCGCAGGCCGGCGAGCTCGCGGGGGCGCACCTGGCGCAGCGCGATGCGGGCGTTGATGCGCTCGACATCGCTCATCTGGCGCAAGGCCTCGCGGATGGCATCGAAGCCCTGCGAGGTTTCGGCAGGCGACAGCAGCGTGGCGATGGCGTCGTGGCGGGCGCGGGCGACGGCGCGATCTCGCAGCGGCTGGGTCAGCCACTGGCGCAGGCCGCGGCTGCCCATGCCGGTGCGGCAGGTGTCGATCAGCGAGAGCAGCGTGGGAGAGTCTTCGCCGCGCAGGGTCTGCACCAGCTCCAGGTTGCGCAAGGTGGCGGGTGGCAGGTCGAGCAGCTCGGAGCTGCGCGGCACCTCCAGCGAGGCCACGTGCGCCAGCGCCCTGCCCTGCGTGTGCTCGGCGTAGCTCAGCAGCGCAGCGCCGGCGGCGTGCGCCAGCGACATCTCTTGCGCGTCCCAGCTTTGCAGGTGCTGCACCTTGAGCTGCTCGCACAGCTTGCGCAGGCCCAGGCCGGGGTCGAACTGCCAGGTCGGGCGGCTGGTCAGGGCGATGCCGCGTTGCGACGCGCTCAGCATGGCGGCGATGGCAGGCGGCACGCGTTCGCGGTCGTAGAGGATCTCGGCGGGTTGCAGGCGGGCCAGCCAGCCAGCCAGCTCGGCGGCGCTGCATTCGGTCAGGCCCAGCTTGCCGCTGGACAGGCCCAGCCAGGCCAGGGCGCAAGGCACCTTGTCTTCGGCGTGGCGACCGCGCTTGTCCATGACCACGGCCAGCAGCAGCGCGTCCGCGCGCTCGGACAGCAGCTCGGTGTCGATCAGCGTGCCCGGGGTGACCACGCGCACCACCTTGCGCTCGACCGGCCCCTTGCTGGCGCCGACCTCGCCCACCTGCTCGCAAATGGCCACCGATTCGCCCAGGCGGATCAGCTTGGCCAGGTAGGTCTCGACCGCGTGCACCGGCACCCCGGCCATCACCACCGGCTCGCCATTGGACTGGCCACGCACGGTCAGGGTGATGTCGATGAGGCGGTTGGCCTTGCGGGCGTCGTCGAAAAAGAGCTCGTAGAAATCGCCCATCCGGTAGAAGACGAGCGTTTCAGGGTGCTCCGCTTTGATGCGCAGGTACTGCTGCATCATGGGCGTGTGGCCGGCGTAGTCGCCCTGAGCGGATGGGGTGCGGGAGGTGTCCATGGGTGTTGCGAGGGCGCCTGGGCAGCCCAGGGGCGAGAGTGTACCGGCGGGCCGAGCTGAGCCGTGCGCTCGAGCTGGGGCCAGGCCCAGGCAAAATCACCTCGACTGACGCCGAACAGACATGAAAACCCACCGCCGCCCCCTCGCCCGCCCCCTCCTTGCCACCCTGGCCGCCGCCGCACTGCTGACCTTGAGTGCCTGCGGCACCACCGTCGTCAACCCCGTCACGGGTGAAGCCGAGCGCTCCGTGATGGACGAGCCCACCGAGATCGCCGAAGGCGCCAAGGCGCACAAGCAGGTGATCCAGGACGAAGGCATCTACGACAACCCCAAGCTGCAGGCCTACGTCAACGGCGTGGGGCAAAAGCTAGCAGCCGAGTCGCACCGCGCACACCTGCAGTGGACCTTCACGGTGCTAGACAGCCCCGAGATCAACGCCTTCGCGCTGCCCGGGGGCTACGTCTACGTCACGCGCGGCATCATGGCCTACCTCGACAGCGAGGCCGAACTCGCGGGTGTCATCGGGCACGAGATCGGCCACGTGACAGCTCGCCACGGGGCCCAGCGCGCCACCCGGCAGCAAAACGCCGGCTTCGGGGTGTTGGCGGCCACCATCCTGGGCGCGGTGCTCGAAAGCCAGGGGCTGCGCGGCGCCACCGACATCGCGGGCCAGGTGTCGCAAACGGCCGCAGCGGGCTACGTGGCGTCCTACAGCCGTGAGCAGGAGTCGCAAGCCGACCGTTTGGGCGCCGAGTACCTCTCGCGCACGCAGTACGACCCGCGCAACATGATCGACGTGATCGCGCTGCTCAAGAACCAGGAGCAACTCGCCGCAGAGGCCGCGCGCGCGGCCGGCAAGCCCGTGCCAAGCGGTGGCAACTGGCTGGCCTCGCACCCGAGCAACGAGCAGCGCCTGGCGGAGATCCGCGCCAACGCGACGCTCTACCAGGGCCGCTACGTGGACGACGGCCGCGAGCGTTACCTGCAGGCCATCGACGGCATGACCTTCGGCGACAGCCGCGAACAAGGGGTCGTGCGAGGCCGCAACTTCTACCATGAGCCCCTGGGCCTGGCCTTGAGCGCCCCTCAGGGCTGGCGCATCGCCAACGGATCGGACGCCATCAGCGTGATCAACGAGGCTGGTGACGCCGGGCTGATCGTCAAACTGCTGCCCGATCAGGCCAAGGGCATGGGCCACGAAACGCTGATCCGCCAGTTGCTCAAGGCCGACCAGAACCGCATCGAGGGGCGCACCGAAAAACGCCAGTTGCACGGCCTGCAGGCCACGCACTTCGCCGGCACCCTGCGCAACGCCCAGGGCCAGTCCGCCAACGTGATGCTGACCGTGGCCGATGGCCCCGCCGGCAAACGCTACCTGCTGCGCTACGCCGGCCAGAACGCTCAAGCACTGCAGCGCGCCCTGCCAGGACTGCAGGAGGCCGAGAGCAGCTTCCGCGAGCTCACACCGGCCGATCGCAAAGCCGCCCAACCCTGGGTGATCCGCACCGTGGCCATGCCCAAGGGCGGCTTCGCCGAATTGGTCCGCCAATCTGCCCTCGAGGGCATGGACCCGCAGGCAGAAGCTCGGCTCAAGCTGATGAACAGCGCTTATGGTGAAAAGGGCTCAGGCGGCGTGAGCTCCGCGCCGACGGCCGGTCAGCGGGTCAAAACTGTGCGTTGAAACGCGCTGGCAAGAGCGTCAGAAATCGAGCAGCGAAAAGCCCACGCTGAACACCGTGCGCCGACGGTTGAAGTCGATCAGGCTGTCACCGTAGCCGCTGAAAACCTGCGTGTGCAGGCGCAGGTTGCTTTTGTGACCAAAGCGGTAGTCGCCCAAGGTGCGCAACCACTCCAGCCGGTAGGAGCCACGCGCGGTCTGGGTCAGGCTGTGGCGAACGGTCAGCGCAAGGGCGTGATCGGAATTGAGGTTCCAGAACGCCTTGAACTCTGCCCTCCCGATGTAGCTGGCGATGCCAGGGTTGTCGTCGTTTTCGCTGGATTCGCGCACGCGTCGCCAGACCTTGGCCTGCAACTGCCACCGGTTGCCGAGCTCGACCGCGGCCAAAGCGTAAATGCGGTTCCAACTGCGAGACAGAGGCAAGGACTGCCCGTTGGACTGGTGCACCAGCCCCACGCCCGTCATGCGCCAGCGCCAGCCACCCGGCAGCCCGATGTCGTTGGGGTAGACGTAGATGACCTCGGGTTCGTGGTCGGTCGTGCGAAAGGGCCTGGAGATTCGCCCCGTGAAAAGCTGCCAGTAGGACTGTTGGGAATAGGCAAACCAGAGCGAGTCACGCCGCTCGCCCTCGCCGTGCACCAGCAGCCCCTGCGCCAGCTTGGTTCGCACCGAAAGCTGGATGCGGTTCTCTGCCTGACGATAAGCCGTGGGAGAAGAAGCCGAGCGCCCCTCCGAGCTCGATGTGGGCTGCCGATTCACGTCATCGGCCATCGCGAACGAGGCTGTCAACGGGCGATAGCCGCGCATGCGAAAGGTGCCGCAGTCGCTGCCGTCTTCCAGCTCCCAGAAGCGCGACAGCTCCGTGCGAGCGGGGTTGTGGCAGCCATCGACCGATTCGGCGGGCACCGCATGGGCCAACTTGAGGCCTTGCCCTGCGGGCATGCCATCGTTGGACGCAGCGGACGAGACCGGCACGCTGCTCACATCGTCCGGCTTGACGGCAGCAGCAGAAACAGGTTGCGAGGCCGCCCAATCGTCGTAGCAGGCCAGTCGCTCGGTGGCATCTGAGATGCGGGCGCAGGCCGCCGCCTCACGCACCACGCGTGGCAAGGTCGGCTGCACCGCTGCAACGGGCGTCAACACCGATTGCGCCAGCGAACTGACGGGAGCCACCCCACCAATCAAGGCAAGCCAAGTGGCGAGACAATTGCTAGCACGGGTCATGACAGGGGCACCGTTCAAAGGGGTCTGACACCGCCCCCAAGGCGAACTCGTTGTTGAATCAGAAGGGTGCGTCGTCGCGCCCCACGGGGCGATCGCCACTGTCCTCGGCTGCCTTGACGGCAGCGGTGATGCGACGGCGCTTGGGTGCCTCGGCCGGCTGGGATTCTGGCTGATCGCCATCAGCGGCTTGCGCAGCCTGCAGCGCACCGAGCACCTCGTCGGCAGCAGGCGCCTGACCATACGAGCCTTCTTCGGCAGCGGTCTCGGTGATCACGCGGGTGTAGGGCGCCAGGGTCTTGACCAGTTGGCCATAGATGCGCGGCGTGCCAGCCACGATCTCGCGCTGGTACAGGAAGTCGGGCTCACCCGTGAAGTTGCCCACCAGACCGCCAGCCTCGGTGATCATCAAAGAGCCTGCGGCCACATCCCAGGGGCTCAGGCCGGTCTCGAAGAAACCGTCGTAGTAGCCAGCGGCCACGTAGCACAGGTCGAGCGAGGCGGCGCCCGGGCGGCGCAGGCCGGCGCACTGCACCATGACGTCCTCGAACATCTTCATGTAGCGCTGGAAGTTGTCGCCCTTGCGGAAAGGAAAGCCCGTGCCGATGAGCGCGTCGAGCATGCGCGTGCGCTTGGAAACGCGGATGCGGCGGTCATTGAGGTAGGCGCCCTTGCCACGCGAAGCGTAGAACAGGTCGTTGCGGGTCGGGTCGTAGACCACGGCCTGCTGCACCTGGCCGCGCCAGGCCAGCGCGATGGAGACCGCGTAGACCGGAAAGCCATGGATGAAGTTGGTGGTGCCGTCCAGCGGATCGATGATCCAGACGAAGTCTGAGTGCTTGGCACCCTGCGTGCGGCCAGACTCTTCGGCCAGGATGCCGTGGCCCGGGTAGGCCTCACGGATGATGTCGATGATCGCCTGTTCTGCTGCCTGGTCGACCTCGGTGACGAAGTCGTTGTGAGACTTTGCGGTCACCTGCAAGCGCTCGATGTCGAGCGATGCCCGGTTGATGATCGCCCCGGCTGCGCGCGCAGCTTTGATGGCGATGTTGAGCATGGGATGCAGGGCTTGAGACATGGATTGGACCGTCTGAAAAAGTCGAAGACGACCGGCAACGATCCCCCGCCACATGGCGAGGGCCCGGTCGACAAAATGGGCGCAGCGATGATCAAAGAACGAAGAGAATCGGCGATTCTATCGAAGTGCGCCGTTTTTTGCACCCCCCGCCCTCGCCACCCAGGCCCCTCCAGGCATTCACATGTCCATTGCGTCACAGCACACCGACCCCACCCGCTTCATTTTGATCGGCACCAGCCACCCCGGCAACGTCGGGGCCACAGCGCGGGCGATGAAGGTCATGGGCTTTTCCGAATTGGTGCTGGTGCAGCCGAGGTTTGCCGACGTGCTGATCCAGGAGGAGACCGTGGCCATGGCGAGTGGCGCAGCAGACATCCTCGTGCGTGCCCGCGTCGTCGACACCCTGGCCGAGGCACTCGAAGGCGTCACCTTCGCCATCGGCACAGCCATGACACCCCGCGACTTCGGGCCCCCCACCATCTCGCCTCGCGAGGGCCTGGCTGACCTGGCCAGCAGCCACGCTGCCAGCGGTCACAAGGTCGGCTTCGTTTTCGGGTGCGAACGCCACGGCATGGCCAACGAAGACGTCTACCGCTGCCACGCCGTGATCAGCATCCCCACCAACCCCGACTACGGCTCGCTCAACCTGTCGCAAGCCGTGCAACTGCTGAGCTACGAGTGGCGCATGGCTCTGGGAGGCTTCCCGGTCGAAGCCCGCACGCCAGATGCCGACCTGGCCAGCGGCGAGGCGGTGCAAGGCATGCTGGGGCACCTCGAGCGTGCGCTGGTGCAGTTGGGTTTCCTTGACCCGGCCGCCCCAAAAAAGCTCATGCCTCGACTGAACCAGCTCTTCAACCGGGCCGAAATGCGCCAGGAAGACATTCACATCGTTCGCGGCATCGCCAAGGCCATCATCGAGCGCTGTCAGCGCTGATCACCAGGCAACTGCTTGCTCGCCCACGCGCACGCACTGCCTGCGCACGACCCCGCCATCTCCACCCCGACACGGTGCCGGGGTTTGACCCGGCCGCTACACTTCCCGGCTCAAGTCCAAATAACGCACAAGCTCATTCCTTTCATGTTGTTTGCCCGCCTGCGCGAAGACATCGCCTGCATCCTGGAGCGTGACCCCGCCGCCCGAACGGCGTGGGAGGTCCTGACCTGCTACCCCGGTCTCCACGCCCTGGCCATGCACCGCTGCGCGCACTGGTGCTGGACACACGGACTCAAATGGCTGGGCCGCTGGATTTCGCACTGGGCGCGCTTTTTCACGGGCATCGAGATCCACCCGGGTGCCCGCGTGGGTCGCCGTGTCTTCATCGACCACGGCATGGGCGTGGTGGTGGGCGAGACCGCCGAGATCGGTGACGACTGCACCATCTACCAGGGCGTGACCCTGGGTGGCACATCGCTGTCCCGGGGGGCCAAGCGCCACCCCACCCTGGGCCGTGGCGTGATCGTGGGGGCCAACGCCCAGGTGCTTGGCGGTTTCACCGTGGGCGATGGAGCCCGCGTCGGCTCGAACGCTGTCGTCACCAAGCCCGTGCCCAACGGCGCCACCGCCGTGGGCAACCCGGCGCGCATCATCGTGGCCAAGCAGCAGGTGCTCGATGAAAAGCAGGCCGAGCGCGAAGCCGTGGCCGCCCGAATGGGCTTCTCGGCCTACGGCGTGACCGAAGGCGACGACCCGCTGTCGCAGGCACTCCGTGGGTTGATTGACCACGCATCCGGCCACGAGCACCAGATCGCGCTGCTGTGGCAAGCAGTTGAAAAGCTCGCGGCCTGCGCCCAGAGCCAACTGGGCCGCGACTGCATGCCCGAAGACGCCAAGAAGACCGAGGCCTTCGACGCCGACGAGCTCAATCGCCTGGTCAAGTGACAGCGAGGGAAGGCGCCTGCCTGAGCAACTCAGCTCAGGCGCCTCAAGACCATCAGGCCAGCAGGTAGCCGCCGTCCACGTTCAGGCAGGTGCCCGTGGTGTAGCTGGCCGCGTCGGACGCCAGGTACAGCGCCGCGCCCGCCATCTCCGACGGGTCGGCCACGCGGTTCATGGGCACGTGGGCCAGCACCGACTTGAGGATCATCTCGTTGCTGGTCAGCGCCGAGGCGAACTTGGTGTCCGTCGCGCCCGGCAAGATGGCGTTGACGCGCACCTTCTGCGTCGCGCACTCCTTGGCGAAGGCGTGCGTCATCGAGATCACGGCCGCCTTGGTGATGGAATAGATGCCCTGGGCCATGCCCGGGATCACGCCATTGACCGAGGCGATGTTGACGATCGAGCCACCGCCCTGTTTGGCCATCATCTTGGCACCGCGCGAGCACATGAAAAAGTAGCCGCGGATGTTGACGTCCACGGTCTTCTGAAAGGCGCCCAGGTCGGTGTCGGTGATGTGGCCGAAGTACGGGTTGGTCGCTGCGTTGTTGACCAGGATGTCGAGGCGGCCGAACTCTTTCTCGATGGCCGAGAACGTGGCGTCGATCTGTTCCATCTCGCCAATGTGGCAGGCCAGCACCGAGGCCTTGCCACCGGCTTCTCGGATCGAGGCCGCCACGGCTTCACAGGGCTCGGCCTTTCGGCTCGAGACGATGACGTGGGCGCCTTGCGCTGCCAGCAGTCGGGCGATGGCCTCGCCAATGCCACGGCTGGAGCCGGTCACGAGGGCAACCTTGCCGGTCAGGTCAAAGGGGTTCTTCAGGTTCAGCGGGGTGCTCATGGTGTGAGGTTCGTGTCAGGGGACGAAAGACGGGAGCGAGGCCGCACCCATGGCGGCCCCAGGCAGGCAGATCAGAGCTTGGACTGGGCGATGATGCCCAGGCAGCGCTGCTCCAGGTAGCTCACGAAGGGCCCGAAGGTGGCGAACGCCGGGTTGCGCGCGTTGCCTTCCTTGAAGCGCTTGTAGATCTGCTGCGCGATGCCGGCCAGGCGGAACAGGCCGTACACCGTGTAGAAGTCAAAGTTGTCGACGCTGAAGCCGGTCTTCTCGGCGTAATAGCGGATCACCTCTTCGCGCGTGAGCATGCCTTTGGCGTTGGTGGGCTGGCGGCGCGAGCCCTTCATGAACATGTCGTCGTCGGCCTGCACCCAGTAGGCCAGCGAGCTGCCCAGGTCCATCAGCGGGTCACCCAGCGTGGCCATTTCCCAGTCCAGCACGCCGATGACCTTGAGCGGGTCGTTGACGTCGAGCACGACGTTGTCGAAGCGGAAGTCGTTGTGGATGAGGCGGATGGCCACTTCCTGCTTGGGCATTTTCTCGGTCAGCCAGGCCATCACCTGCTCGAAGTCGCCGACGTCGTCGGTCCGGGCGGCGCGGTAGCGCTTGGCCCAGCCCTCGACCTGACGGGCCACGTAGCCTTCGCCCTTGCCCAGGGTGTCCAGGCCGGCGGTCTTGGGGTCGAGTTTGTGCAGGTCGACCAGGGTGTCGAGCACGTTCAGGCACAGCTGGCGGGTCTTGGCCTCGTCCAGGCCCAGCTCGGGCGAGAGGTTCTGGCGCGGGATGTTGCCCACCAGGCGCTCCATCACGTAGAACGGCGCGCCGATGACACTAGCGTCTTCGCAGATGGCGTGGATGACCGGCACCTTGGGGTAGACCGGCTTGAGCTTGCGCATGACCTCGGCCTCGCGCACCACGTCATGGGCCGACTTGGCGATGTGGCCGAAGGGCGGGCGCCGCAGGATCAGGTCGACGTTGGCGTAACTCAGCTGGTAGGTCAGGTTCGAGGCCCCACCCGGGAACTGCTTGAGTTCGGGTGTGCCTTCCAGCTTCAGGCCTTGCGCCTGCAGGTAGGCCGTGACCTGGGCCACGTCCACCTCTTCGCCTGCGCGGACCTGGCCGGCCTGGTCGATCAGTTGCTCGTTCTTGGCGTCGCTCATGGGCGGCGGTCTCCTCTTGTCGTGGTCGGGGGTGCCGCGAGGCCGAGCAGTTCGGGCCATCGCACACCATGAAACCGCACCAGTTTAGGAAGCGCCAGCCAATGAATCAAATGAATTGTTTGAATCCGAACCCATCAACCTCACGAATGGGCCAATGGCGTATGGGATCGCCGCCATGAGCGCCTGAAAGGCCAGGCGCCGGCTGGCATCGGCTCAGGCACCTTCCCGACGCACCGCCGTCTTCGGGCGAAAAGCCGTGCACACCGCTGCATCGGTCTCGACCCACGGGCCACCGATCAGATCGATGCAGTAGGGCACAGCGGCGAAGATGCCCGGCACCACCGACTTGCCATCGGCGTCGCGCAGGCCTTCCAGGGTTTCGGCGATCGACTTGGGCTGGCCGGGCAGGTTCATCACCAACGCCTGACCACGCACCACCGCCGTCTGGCGCGACAGGATGGCCGTGGGCACGAAGCGCAGGCTGATCTGGCGCATCTGCTCGCCAAAGCCAGGCAACTCCTTGTCGGCCACGTCCAGGGTCGCTTCCGGCGTCACGTCGCGCGGCGCGGGGCCGGTGCCGCCGGTGGTCAGCACCAGGTCGCAGCGCTCGGTGTCAACCAGTTCGCGCAGCGCGGCAGCGATGGTCTCGCGCTCATCGGGGATGAGCCTGGGCACCCACTCGATCGGGTTGCGCACGGCGCGCCCCAACCAGTCCTTCAGACCCGGCAGGCCCTTGTCTTCGTAGACACCGGTGCTGGCGCGGTCACTGACGGAGACCACGCCGATGCGCACGGTGCGCAGCGGGGCCGTCACGGCGGCGCTCACGTTGGCGCCCCTGAAGGTGCGTCCTTGTCGGCTTCGTCTTGCGCCTCCATCGCTTGCTTGATGAACTGGAACAGCTCTCGGAAGGCCCTGCCACTGCGCTTTTCAGGCACTTCGGCGGCGTCCTTGCGGGCGCTGCGAACCAGGTTGCGCAACTGCTGCAGGTCAGACAACGGGAAGTCCGCGGCCCAGTTGGTGAGCGCGCTTTTCTCGTCGGACAGGAACTCGGCGCGCCAGCGCTCTGCCTGGTGCAGGGCCAGCGCATTGCGGGCGTGGCCGAGTTGGAACTGCGCCACGGCTTCTCGCAAGGGCTCGGCGTCGACGCCGCGCATCACCTTGCCGATGAACTGGATCTGCCTGCGCTTGCCCTCGAAGGAGCGGGTGCGCTTGTAGGCGTCCAGGGCATCGCGCAAGCGCTCGGGCATCTCGATGCTCTCCAGGCGCGAGTCGGGCATTTCCAGCAACTGCTTGCCCAGCTCCTGGAGTTCATGGCTCTCGCGCTTGAGGGCGCTCTTGCTGGGACGGCCGGAAAAGCCGTCGTCGTCAGCATCGTCTTGATCAAAATGGTTCGGATTCATGTCCTCGCTATGATACGGGTGGCTCGCTGCTTGCGGGCTGCCGTTCATCAGCACAAAACCCTCCATGCCCAAGAACAAAGCTGCCTCGCTTGCGTCCTCAACCGCTCCCTCGACCGGGTTCGCCTACAGCCGCGAGCAATTCCAGCAACTGATCGAAGACGCCCTGAGCCTGGCGCGCAAGAAAGGCGCCTCCGACGCCGCGGCGGAAGTCTCCGAAGGCGCCGGCCTGTCGGTGTCGGTGCGCAAGGGCAAGCTGGAGAACGTCGAGCGCAACCGCGACAAAACGGTCGGCATCACCGTCTACCTGGGCCAGCGCCGAGGCAACGCCACCACGTCCGATTTCTCGCCCGAGGCGCTCGAGCGCACGGTGCAGGCGGCCTACGACATCGCCCGCCACACAGCCGAAGACCCGGCCGCCGGCCTGCCGGACGAAGCCGACATCGCCATGGGCAAAGCTGCCCGCCGCGACCTCGACCTGTTCCACCCCTGGGCCATCGATGCAGAAGCTGCGGCCGAGTTGGCGCGCCGCTGCGAAGACGCCGCCCTCGTGGTCGACCCGCGCATCACCAACTCCGAAGGCGCGGGGGTCTCGGCCCAGCAGTCCCATTTCTGGGCCGGCAACTCGCGCGGCTTTCGGGGTGGTTACGCGTCGTCGCGGCACTCGCTGTCGGTCTCACCCATCGCCGGACGGGGCAACGACATGCAGCGGGACTTCTGGTACACCTCCGAGCGCGACGCCCGCGACATGGCCAAGCCAGAAGCCATTGGCCGTTACGCCGCCGAGCGCGCCCTCTCTCGCCTCAAATCCCGCAAGATCGCCACCTGCGAAGTGCCCGTGCTGTTCGAGAACACGCTGGCCGCAGGCCTGTTGGGCGCCTACGTGCAAGCCACCAGCGGCGGCGCACTCTACCGCCGCGCCACCTTCTTGCTCGACAGCCTGGGCAAGCCCATCTTCCCCAAGCACATCCAGGTCAGCGAAGACCCGCACATCCTCAAGGGCAAAGGCAGCGCCCCCTTCGACGACGAGGGCGTGATCACCCGCAAGCGCCAGGTCGTCAAGAACGGCGTGGTGCAGGGCTACTTCCTGTCCAGCTACTCGGCTCGCAAGCTGGGCATGAAGACCACCGGCCACGCCGGCGGCTCGCAGAACCTGGTGATGAGCAGCAAGCTCACCGATCCGAAGGACAACCTCAAGGCCATGCTCAAGAAATTGGGCACCGGCCTGTTCGTGACCGAGCTCATGGGCCAGGGCGTGAACTACGTGACGGGCGACTACTCGCGTGGCGCCGCCGGTTACTGGGTCGAAAAGGGCGTCATCCAGCACCCCGTGCACGAGATCACCATCGCCGGCCACCTGGGCGAGATGTTCCAGCAGATCGTGGGCATCGGCGCGGACGCCTACACCTACGGCAGCAAGACCGTGGGCTCGGTGCTGATCGAGCGCATGAAGATCGCTGGCCACGGCGGCTGACCGACCACGGCCAATGGGCAGAGGCACTCCCGCGACACCCACGGGTAAGCCCTCTCCTGGCATGGCGTTGTCGGACAAACAGCGCTCCTAGAATTTGGACACACAACCCCACAACGAGGAGACCGCCATGGAGCGTCGTGCCTTCATCAACCACGCGGGCCTGGCCGGCGTGCTGGCCGCCGGTGCCGCACCCGCCATCGTCCACGCCCAGACGCAGCTGCGCTGGCGCCTGGCCTCCAGCTTCCCCAAGTCGCTGGACACCATCTTCGGCGCCGCCGACGTCTTCACCAAGAAGATCCACGAGATGTCGGGCGGCAAGTTCCAGATCTCGGTGCACGCAGGTGGCGAGCTCATGCCCCCGTTCGGCGTGGTCGACGGCGTGCAAAGCGGCACGGTCGAGATGGCCCACACCGCGCCCTATTACTTCGTCGGCAAGGACGAGACCTTCGCGTTGGGCTGCACCATCCCGTTCGGCCTGAACTCGCGCCAGATGTCGGCATGGATGTACGAAGGCAACGGCCTCAAGCTGATGCGCGAGTTCTACGCCAAGTACAACATCGTCAACTTCCCCGGGGGCAACACCGGCGCGCAGATGGGCGGCTGGTACCGCAAGCCCATCAAGTCGCTGGCCGACCTCAAGGGCCTGAAGATGCGCACCGCAGGCTTCGCCGGCAAGGTGATGGAACGCATGGGCGTGGTGCCGCAAGCCCTGCCCGGCGGCGAGATCTACCAGGCGCTTGAAAAAGGCGTGCTGGACGCCGCCGAATGGGTGGGCCCGTACGACGACCAGAAGCTGGGCTTCTACAAGGTCGCGCCTTACTACCACTTCCCCGGCTGGTGGGAAGGCGGCCCGCAGCTCGACTTCTTCATCAACCAGAAGGCCTGGGACTCGCTGAACCCCGAGTACAAGGCGATGGTCGAAGCCGCCGCAGCACATGCCCACACCGAGATGCAGGCCCGCTACGACGCCCGCAACCCGCTGGCGCTCAAGCAACTGGTGGCCGCCAAGACCGAGCTCGTGCAGTTCCCCAAGCCGGTGATGGACGCGGCCTTCAAGCACTCGATGGACATCTACAGCGAGCTCAACGAGAAGAACCCGAGCTGGCGCAAGGTCTACGCCGACTACGCCAAGTTCCGCGCCGACCAGAACCTGTGGTTCCGCTTCACCGAGGCGACATTCGACCGTTACATGCAGTCCGTCAAACTCTGAACCTGACGCGAACCAGCTCCAAGCGCGGCCCCAGGGTCGCGCTTTTTTCATGTTTCATCGCATTTCCGCGCGGAATGCGCACCTGCTCAGTCTGGCCCCGCGCAAAACGCGGCCAACAGGCTCAAGATGTGCATGGCTTCGTCCGAAGCCCATCAGGCGCCAGCGGGATTTGGCCCCGGGCGTCATGCACCATGCCACATTCCAAGCCCACAGACCTGCCATCCTCACCCGACTGGAGCCAGGCTCCCCTGGAGCGGACCTGGCGCTCGTTCAGCATCCTGTGCTGGAGCACGGGCCTGATCCTGGCCTGGCTGCACCCCTTGCCAGGCATCGCATTTGGCGTGGTCGGCTGGTGGGCCCAGTGCAAGGCCGCTCCGCTCACTGCCCGCACCGCGCCTTGGCCGGCAAGGCGCGTTCAACGCGTGGAAGCCGGTTGAAAACCTGCCGCCTCGCCACGCGACTCAGAGGGCGTCCTTGATCGCCTGAGTGGGGTCGATTTCCACTTGGGGAGGCGGCACCGACACATCGGGCTCGCCACCCAACACATCAGACGCCGAACCCGTTGGCTCATCTGCCGCAGGCGGGGTGACCGGATCGCTGCCCAGGTCCTCGATGTGCATCTCGATGTGCACGTCATCGGTGTTGACCGCCTCCTCCTTGTCCAGGAACGCCGTCACCGACTCGGGCCAGAAGATCACCACTGCCACCAGCACGAGCTGCATCGCCACCCAGGGGATCGCACCCAGGTAGATGTCACGCGAAAGAATGGGCTTGCTGATCGCGCCACTCTTGTGGATTTGGTCGGCCACCCCGCGCAGGTAGAACAGCGCAAAACCGAATGGCGGGTGCATGAAGCTGGTCTGCATGTTCACGCACAACAGCACGCCAAACCAGATCAGGTCGATGCCCAGTTTCTCGGCCACGGGCGCCAGCAGGGGCACCACGATGAAGGCGATCTCGAAGAAGTCGAGGAAGAACGCCAGGAAGAAGATGAAGATGTTGACCGCGATGAGAAAGCCCACGGGGCCGCCCGGCAGGTTGCTGAGCATCTCCTCGATCCAGATGTGACCATCGACGCCCTGGAACACCAGCGAGAACACCGTCGAGCCCAGCAGGATGAAGATGACCATGGAGGTCACGCGCATGGTCGTGTCCATGGCCTGCCAGATCAGGCTGAGCGACAGGCGCTTGTGAAGCGCTGCCAGCAACATGCCGCCAAAGGCGCCCAGCGCACCCGCTTCGGTAGGCGTGGCCAGGCCCATGAACAGCGTGCCCAGCACCAGGAAGATCAACACGACGGAGGGCAGCATGCCCCACAGCACCCGTTTGACGAGCGCGGCGCCCCGCACGGTGCGGGCCTCGGGCGGCAGCGGCGGCACCCACTGCGGCTTGAACATGACGATGGCCGCCGTGTAGAGCAGGAAGATGGCCGTTTGCAGCAGCGAGGGGCCGATGGCACCCAGGTACATGTCGCCGACCGAACGACCGAGCTGGTCGGCCAGCACCACCAGCACCAGCGAAGGCGGGATGAGCTGAGTGATGGTGCCCGAGGCGGCGATCACGCCGGTGGCGTAACGCATGTCGTAGCCGTAACGGACCATGATGGGCAGCGAGATCACGCCCATGGCGATCACGCTGGCGGCCACCGTGCCCGTGATGGCGCCCAGGATGGCACCCACGATGATGACGGCAAAACCCAGGCCGCCCGGCCGGCTGCCGAACAGCTGGCCCGTGCCCTCGAGCAGGTCTTCGGCCAGGCCGCAGCGCTCGAGGATGGCCCCCATGAAGGTGAAGAACGGGATCGAGAGCAACAGCTCGTTGGAGACGATGCCGTACAGCCGCAGCGGCAAGTTGCCCATGAACTCCGGGTTCACGAAGCCCTGCGACATCGCGAAGTAGCCGAATGCCAGGCCCAGCCCCCCCAGCGTGAACGCCACCGGGAAGCCCACCAGCATCGCCACCACCAGGGAGCCGAACATGACCGGCGCGAGGTGAGACATCTCGATCACTGCAGCGGCCTTTCGTAGTGGGTGTCGAGCTGGATGTCACCGCGCAAGAAAGCGATTCGGCGGAACACCTCGGCCCACGCCTGCAGCTGCAGGAAGGCGAACCCCAGCGGGATCGCAGCTTTGATCGGCCAGCGCAACAAGCCGCCAGCGCTGGCCGAGACCTCTTGCTGATCCCAGGACAGCACCACGTACGGCCACGATAACCAGCCCAGGATGCCACACAGGGGGATCAACACCAGCAGCATCCCCAGCAGGTCGATCCAGGCCTGGGTGCGCGGCGAGCGACCGCCGTAGATCACATCCACGCGCACGTGCTCGTTGAGCTTGAGTAGCATGGGGGCACCCAGGAACACAGCCATGCCGAAGAGGTACCACTGCGCCTCCAGCCAGGCGTTGGAGCCCATGCTGAAGGAGTAGCGCACGAGGGCGTTGCCTGCGCTGATCAGGCAGGCGGCGAACAAGGCCACGGCGGCCAGCCACCCTCCCACGCGGGAGATGGCGTCCATCCAGCGGATGTAGGTCTGCATGCGTTGGGGGAGCAGAAGGCTCAGTCGTCGAGGGCCTGAGCCTGCATGTACAGCTTGGTCGAGCGCGCGCCGCTGCGGCAGAACATCAGCAGAGGGCGCGGCAGGCTCTTGAGCAGCTCGGCGCAACGCGCGATTTCTTCGGGAGACTGGTAGCCGCCGTTGACCGGCAGGTAGGCGTACTCGAGGCCCGCCGCCTTGGCTGCGGCTTCGATGGCAGCACTGGTGGGCTGATCAGGACCACCCTCCATGTCGGGGCGGTTGTTGATCACGGCCTTGAAGCCGGCCTCTGCTGCAGCGGCCATCGCCTCAGGGGTCAGCTGGGGCGCGGCGTAAACGTCTTGCGCGATGGGCTGCAGAGACACGGAATCGCTCATGGTGGACCTCGGTGTTCGAAACGCCAGATGGTAAAGCCAGATGGCCTCGTTGAACGAGAGACAGGATCAGCCTGCCAGCGCAGCCTTGACCGCTGCGGAAACCTGCCCCATGTCAGCCTGGCCTGCCAAACGCTGCTTGACCACGCCCATGACTTTGCCCATGTCGCCTGGGCCCGAAGCACCCAGCTCCACCACGATGGCCTTGACGGCAGAGGCCACTTCCTCGGCGCTCAGGCGCTGCGGCAGGTAGGCCTCCAGCACGGTGATTTCGAACTTTTCCTTGTCGGCCAGGTCTTGGCGGTTGCCGGCCTCGTACTGCTGGGCGGCATCCTTGCGCTGCTTGATCAGCTTGTCGACGATGCCCACCACCAGGGTGTCGTCGAGCTCGATGCGCTCGTCGACTTCCTTTTGCTTCATCGCAGCCAGCAACATGCGGATGGTGCCGAGGCGATCGGCTTCCTTGGCGCGCATGGCGGCTTTCATGTCATCGGAGATGCGTTGCTTGAGGCTCATGGTCGTGAATCATCAAAGGGAAGTTGAAAAGACAAAGGCCCGCATGGGCGTCCCCGCGCGGGCCTGGTTTGCCTTCGGGCAGCCTGTGGACAGGCGTGCCTCGAGCAAGAAGCTGATCAGTACAGCTTCTTGGGCAGCTGCATGCTGCGCACGCGCTTGTAGTGGCGCTTGACGGCGGCGGCCTTCTTGCGCTTGCGCTCGGAGGTGGGCTTTTCGTAGAACTCGCGGGCGCGCAGTTCGGTCAGCAGACCCAGCTTTTCGATGGTGCGCTTGAAGCGGCGCAGGGCCACGTCGAACGGCTCGTTTTCCTTGACACGGATGGTCGTCATCAGAGATTCGCTTTCAGATTGAATGCATTCAAAGGCTGGCGGCATGGCCCCCTGCTTCGCGCCTCGGTCAGTGAACCAGCACAAGCCGGCCGGATGCACGACTCACTGATTTTGATCCGGCTGAAAATTCAAAGATGCCATGCACTTTTGAACCATTTGCCAGACGCCCTTGGCGCTCACCAAGAGGACTTGACTTTGCAAACATGCTACCAAGCCCACCAATAGAGCCTGCGATTATAGCCTGGAAATTTTCTCAACCCAAGCAGTTAGGCCCGGAAATGGCTTCAATGCCCTGCTCTGCGGCCAGCTGGGCCCTCTTTTCCGAGTCCAGGACATCGGGCGCGGGGCTGTCTGACCGGGTCGGCAAGCGTTCGATCAGCTCGGCCAGGGGGACCATGACGAAAGCTCGCCCCAGTTGGCGGGGATGCGGCAGGGTCAGGGTCACCGTTTGCAGAATGGCACCACCATGGTGCAACAGGTCCAGATCGAGCGTACGAGGCGCGTTGACGTGTGGGCGCTCACGGTCGTGATCGAGCTCGATGCGGAGCAAAGACCGCAGCAACTCGTGTGGCGCCAGCACGGTGTCCAACGCCACGACGGCGTTCAGGAAGTCGGGGCCGCCAGCATCCACGGGGCGGGTGCGGTACAGAGACGAAACGCCCTCCAACCGCGTGCCCGGCAGCTTGCGCAGCGCCGTCACAGCCGCCTGCAGGCGCAGCTGCACATCTCCGAGGTTGCCCCCCAGCGCCACGAACGCCCGGAACCGAGGTGCAAGCGAAAACGCCTCTGCGCCCGCCTGAGCCACCACCGAGGCGCTCGTCGGGGCAATCATGCTCGCCTCACCGACGCGTCACTCCGCAGCGCCGACCTGGGCGCCACCTGCAGGCTTGCGACGGCGGCGGCGACGTTTGCGAGCGGGTGCGCCGCCGTCGCCTGCCACGTGGGTGAGCTCATCGGCCTCGTCATCGCCTTGGTTGTCATCCGAGTCCAATGCCTGGGATGCGGATGCCACCGAGGTCTTGTTGCGAGGCACCCGACGCGGGCCGCCCTGCCCGGCCTGCTGGCGCGCGGCATCCATCAAGCGGCGGCGCTCGGCATCGTCGGCCAGAGAGAAATCCTCCCACCAGGTCGCCAGGTCGGCAGCCACTTCGCCGCACTGCCCGCGCAGGCGCAGGAAGTCGAAGCCGGCGCGGAAACGCGGCTGCTCGACCAGCGACAGCGGACCGTTGCCCGTGCGCCGATCGAAACGTGGCTGCATGGTCCAGATTTCGCGCATGTCGGTGGCAAGCTTGCCGCGACCCGATATGTCGCCGATGCGGGCATCAAAAACGGCGTCGGTGGCCGACTGCAGGGCCGGGAACACCGGCTCGCCCTGCGCCTGGTTGCGCTGCCAGTGGTCCAGCACGTCATGCCAGAGCAGGCAGGCCAGCAGGAAGCTGGGCGCCACGGGCTTGCCTTCGGACACGCGCCGGTCGGTGTCGGCCAGCGCCAGTTGCACGAATTGCTCGCGCCCGGGATGACGGCGGGCCTCGTCAAACACCGCATCGAGGATGGGGAAGACGCCGCGATCGAGGCCCTGCTTGCGTAACTGCTCGATGGAGGCACGCGCGTGCCCGGTCTGCAGCAGTTTGATCATTTCATCGAACAGGCGCGACTGCGGCACGTTGGCAAGCAGTTCGGACATCTCGCGGATGGGCTCGCGCGTCTTGGGTTCGATCTCGAAGCCCAGCTTGGCGGCAAAACGCACCACGCGGATGATGCGCACCGGGTCTTCGCGGTAGCGGGTCTCGGGGTGACCGATCATGCGCAGCACCCGCTTTTTGGCGTCCTGGATGCCACCGTGGTAGTCGACCACGACCTGCGTGCGCGGGTCGTAGTACATCGCGTTGAGGGTGAAGTCGCGGCGCGCAGCGTCCTGGTCCTGCGGACCCCAGACGTTGTCGCGCAGGACGCGGCCGCTGGCGTCCACGACGTGGGACTTGTCGGCGAGTTCGCGCTTGGAGGTCTTTTCGTTGCCGGAGACTTGCTCGGCGGCGTCGTTGTCGAGGTAGGCGCGGAAGGTCGAGACCTCGATCACCTCGTGCTCACGACCGCGGCCATAGACCACGTGCACGATGCGAAAGCGCCGGCCGATGATGAAGGCCCGGCGAAACAAGCCCTTGACCTGCTCTGGCGTGGCATTGGTGGCCACGTCGAAGTCTTTGGGGCGCAGGCCCAGCAGCAGGTCGCGCACAGCGCCACCGACGATGTAGGCCTCGTAGCCGGCGTCTTGCAGGGTTTCGACGACCTTGCGGGCGCGCTCGTCGACCAGCTTGGGGTCGATGCCGTGCTCGGAGGCCGGCACGTCGACGCGCTTGCCCAGCGGAATGCGGGCAGGCTTGGCCCCGCCTTTGGCGGCGTGGGCGTGCGGGCGCTTGTGGGGGGCGCTCTTGCCGAGGAACTTGTGAATCAGGCTTTTGATCATGCAAACAACCGGAGGATGCGCCAGCCTCGAGACTGCGCCACGGCTTCCAGCTCGGGGCTGGGGTTGGTGGCCACTGGGTCGGTGGCCCGCTCAAGCAGGGGCAGGTCGTTGGGGGAGTCGCTGTAGAAACTGACGCGATCAAACTGGCCGAGGTGGCGGCCCTGATCAGACAGCCATTGTTCCACACGTGTGATCTTGCCTTCGCGGAACGAGGGCACGCCGTCGATGCGACCATTCACGCGCCCCTGGTCGTCGCGCTGCAAACGCACGGCAATCAGGTCGTCCACACCAAAGGCGTCGGCGATCGGGCGGGTGACGAATTCGTTGGTGGCGGTCACGATGGCCAGCAGGTCGCCTTGGGCGCGGTGGCGCTCGACCAGCTCGACCGCCTGAGGTTTGAGCGCCGGCAGGATCACCTCGCCCATGTACGCCTGCTGCAGCGCCGACTGCTCGGCCACCGACAACTCGCGCCAGACGCTGGTGGTGAAGGCGATGTAGTCATCCAGCACCAGGGTGCCGTCGCAGTACTGGCGGTAGAAGTCGTCGTTTCGCCGTCGGTAATCGGCACCATCAACCAGGCCCTGGCGAATGATGAACTCCCCGAATTCGTGGTCGGAATCCAGCGGCAGGAGGGTGTGATCGAGGTCGAAGAGGCAGAGGTTCATGGTGAGAGGGATTCTGAGGCCAGCATCTGTTTGAGCAAGGGGATGGTGACCAGCCTGTGCTCGGACAGGGCATAGATGTCGAGGCGATCGAGCAGGCCCATCAGGGAGCCGAGGTCGCGCTCGTGGCGACTGAGCAGGTAGGCCAGCACCTCTTCGCTCAGGAGCATGCCTCGGCGTTGGGCTGCCTGTTGCAACACCTCGCGCACCCCCGCCTCGTCCAGGGGCTGAACTGCAAAGGACAAGCCCCAGCCCAGGCGCGTGCGCAGGTCGTCGCGCACAGGCAGGTCCACCACCGGCAGGCGGCCAGCGGCCAGGATGAACAGCTCGCCAGCCACGGGAGACGCTTCCGAGCCCAGCGAAACGGCCGCAGCAGGTGTTGTGCCCGCTTCACGCGCGGCCAGCGCCGCCGCAGACTCGATGAACAGCTTGAAAGCCAAGTGCTGGCTTTCGGCGTCAAGCCGCTCGCAGTCGTCGAGCAGGGCCAGCGTCGGAGCGCCCGGCTCGCAACCGGCCCACATCTGGCAGGTCTGGGCGTTCAGCCAGATCACACCAAAGCCCAGGCCCAAGGCTCTCTCGACCATCGCGCGCAGCAGGTGGGTTTTGCCGCTGCCAGGCGCACCCCAGATGTAGGCTGGCGAAAGGGGGCCATCCACCGCTGGCCACGCGCTCAGCCAGGCCAGCAGCGCCTCGTTCTGGGCTTGCCCACCAGTGACAAAGGCATCCAGGCCGGGCACGGCTGGCGACCCGAGGTCGAGCAACAACTGGCGCATCGGCACGGGGGCAATCACCCCTCGGGAGACATCGCTCATGACCGCCCTGTCACTCCGTGCGCAGGAAGCCAGCGCTGGCACGCCAACGGGCCAGCAGGCGACGCCCGATCACCGTCAGGCAAGCCGCACAGGGCAAAGCCACGACGATGCCCCAAAAGCCCAACCATTGCCCGAACAGCATCAGGGCCAGGATGACTCCCAGGGGATGCAGGCCGATGCGCTCGCCGACCAGCCGGGGCGTGAGTGCCACGCTTTCGATCACCTGACCCAAACCATAGACCACGGCAACGCCAACCAGCGGTTGCAGCACGCCTTCGCCGGCTGCGGCGAACTGCAGCACACCCGCCAACAGGGCCAGCAACAGGCCCAAGCCAAAGCCCAGGTAAGGGATGCAGACCGCCAGGCCGGTGAACACGCCGATGGGCAAGGCCAGCTTGAATCCGAACAGGCTCAGGCCCACGCTGTAGTAAACGGCCAGGATCAGCATGACCAGCGCCTGCCCACGAAGGTACTGCCCCATGAGGGAGTCGACCTCGTCCAGCAATTCGTTCAGAGCGGGACGCACCCGCCAGGGGAGCAATCCACGCGCAGCGTGCGTCAGGCGGTCCCAGTCCAGCAACCAGTAAAAGGCCAGCATGGGCACCAGGAAGGCATAGCCCAGCACCGCGAACAGGCCGCTGCCACCCGCCACCGCAGAACGCCAAAGCGCACTGCCCCACTCGCTGCCATGGGTTTGCAGCAGCTCGACGAGTTGCGCCTTCATCTGGTCGATGGAGCTGGGCACCTCCACCCCCAGGGCAGACAGCCTGGGCGTCAGCGCCTGCCAGGCCTGGGTCAACAGGTCGGGCAACTGGGAGCGAATCATGGGCACCAGTTGCGACACGATCGGCACCAGCAGCAACAGCAACACCGAAGCAGTGAGGAAGACCATCAGCAAAGACAGCGCGACGGCCAGCACGCGGGGCACGCGCGCCCTGATCAGCCGGTCGACGCCGGGTCGCAGCACATAGGCCAGCACCATGCTGAGCGCAAAAGGCAACAGGACACCGGCATGCCACCAAAGCACAGCCGCCACCAAGGCCAGCACCAGGCAACGAGCGATGTTCTGCAGAAGAGAAGAGGACGAGGCGACCATGAGGTACGCATTCTATCGAGCGCAAGGGCAGGACCCGATGCCAACCCGGCGGCGCGTCCGCAAAACGCTCGACCCGCAAGCGGGCCAGCAGGGCTCAATTGCCGCCGTAAACCGCGCGGCGGGCGTCGTCGAGCTGGGCTTCCAGCCAGGCAGGGTCGCGCTGAGTCTCCGGGCGCGACTGGTACTCCAGCACGATGGCTGACTCTCGGCGCTTGTATTCGCTCAAGCGATCGGCCTCGCGCCGCGCCTGATCGGCATCGGGCTGTGGCGCAGCGGCCTGCAGGATCTTGATGCCCTCGTCGATGCGCTGACGTCGGCGAGCCTCGTCGGGCTCCAGGTCGGACCACAAAGCGCTGAGCAGCAATTGCGCCTCGCCCATGGTCACCTCGCCTTCTTTGAGGCGCTCTGGCACCTGCTCGACCAGCGAGGCCGCCACCTGCCGGCGCAAACCGACATCGGCGGAGTCACGCAGCCCCTGCCACTGGTCGAAGCGCTTTTGAAAACGCAAGTAGGCCACCACGCGCTTGAGTTCGGCCTCGGGATGCGACGACTGCTTCATCGCGTCCTTGAGGGCCGCCCATTCCTGCGCAGAAAAGTCCTCCGGGCGCCCGTCAGAGAGCAACGCGGGCTCTTGCAGCCCGGCTCTGGCCGCCGCCTCGGGCACGCCTGAAGAGCCACGCGCCAGGGTCGCAGCGTCTCCCCCGGCCGCAGCGGCCGAACGCCCCTGCCAGACCCACCAAGCCACCACAGCGGCCACGGCAACGCCCATGCACAAGAGCGTGAACCAGGTTCGCTGCCAGAACTGAGGACGGCTGTAGGAAATCATGGACGGGGTGAGGGCTTCGGGTTGCGGCGATTGTCTGCACGCCTGAGAGCCACGGATGATGGGACAAACCCCCTGAGCTCCCCCGAGCGAGCGCCACCTGACGCAGCGGCGCCCCAGGGCTCCACTACACTGGCGCCCTCTTCTCCCCGCTCCCCATCGCATTCCCGGTCACCGCGCATGAACCTGTCCGCCCTAGACCCCTTGACGATCGCCGGCCTGGGTGCCGTCGTTGCGTATTTCATCGGCTCGCTGTCCTTCGCTGTCATCGTCAGCCGGGTGTTCGGTCTGGCCGACCCCCGCAGTTACGGGTCCGGCAACCCGGGCGCCACCAATGTGCTGCGTTCTGGCAACAAAGCAGCAGCCATCTTGACCTTGCTGTTCGACGCACTCAAGGGCTATGTGCCGGTGGTGGTGGCCTGGCAACTCGGACTGCCCGAGCTGGTGGTCACGGCGGTGGGTCTGGGTGCTTTCATCGGGCACCTGTGGCCCATCTTCTTCAAGTTCGAAGGTGGCAAAGGCGTGGCCACGGCGGCGGGCGTGCTGCTGGGCTTCGCGCCTGCGCTGGGCGGCCTGGTCCTGCTGGTCTGGCTCACCATGGCCATCGTCTTTCGCTACTCGTCGCTGGCGGCGCTCACGGCCTCGCTGGCTGCGCCGGTCATCCAGGCTTGGGGCTGGGGCGTCGGGCCTGCCACCTTTGGCACCGTCGTCATGAGCGCGCTGCTCATCTGGCGCCACGAGGCAAACATCCGCAAGTTGCTGGCCGGCCAGGAAAGCAAACTCGGCCAGAAGGCGCCCGTCGCGCCCGAACAGCAAGCCCCCAAGGGCTGACACGGGCCGGCGCACCCACGGCACCCACAGCATGACCCCGACTCCCGCCGGACGCCCCTCCCTGAAATCCCTGCTGGGACTGATGGCGCTGGTGGCCGTTTTCTGGGGCGGCGCGCAAGGGCTCGACAGCTGGCAGGCGAGCCGATCGGCGTTGGCCGTGCGGGAGCACAGCCAGCGCGTGGACATCACGCTGTACACGACATCGACGTGTCCTTATTGCGCGAAAGCCATCGCGTGGCTGAATCAGCACGAAGTGCGCTGGCGGGAATGCAACGTTGAAACCGATGCCGCCTGCCAGAAGACCTACGTCGAGCAAGGTGCACCAGGCGTGCCGCTGGTGCGCGCCGGAGAACTCTGGCACCTGGGTTTTCATGCCCCCTGGCTGGCCGAGGCCCTGGCCGCACAGGACAAGGGCGATCCGCCTCAGTCGCTCAAGCCCAGCCGGGAGAGCTCCCCGCGCCCTTGACGCAACACCTGCGCACCACCCTGGCTCAGGTCGATGACGGTGGTGGGCGCCATGGGACACGCCCCCGCATCCACAACGGCCTGAATGCGCTTTTGCAGGGCCTCGCGGATGAGTTGTGCATCGTTGAGGGGCTCGACCTCATCGGGCAGGATCAGGGTGGTGGCCAGCAGCGGTTGGCCCATTTCGGTCAGCAGCGACTGCGTGACGCGGTGGTCTGGCACCCTCAGCCCGATCGTGCGCCGCGAGGGGTGCGACACCCGCCTGGGCACCTCTTTCGTGGCCTCCAGGATGAAGGTGTAAGGCCCCGGCGTGGCCAGCTTGAGCAGCCGGTATTGCTGGTTGTCGACCCGGGCGTAGCTGGCCAGCTCGGAGAGGTCTCGACAAAGCAGCGTCAGGTGATGGCGCTCGTCAACGCCACGGATGCGCCTCAGCTGATCCACAGCGGACTTGTCATCGAGGTGGCATACCAGGGCATAGCTGGAATCGGTGGGCACCGCGACCACGCCCCCTTGGTGCAAGAACGCTGCCGCCTGCTTGAGCAATCGGGGCTGGGGGTGTTCGGGGTGAACTTCAAAGAGTTGGGCCATGGCCCGAGCCTATCTCGAATGCCGCACCGTCGAATGTCAAGGCAGCCCCAGCGGACCCATGAGGCCTGGCCTCAAGGCCGAAGGATGCGATCCTGCAACGCAGCCCAGACGGGCGTGACCTTGCCGGGCAAGTCTGGCAGCGCGCCCAAGTCGGTGTGGCTCTCGGAGGGGTCGTGGAAGTCGGAGCCACGGGAAGCCAGCAGATCGAACTCGATGGCCATGTCGGCGTAACGCGCGTACTCGGCCACCGTGTGGCTGCCGGTGACGACCTCGACACCACGTCCACCGTGAGCTTTGAACTCGCTGAACAGGGCGAACTCTTCGTTAGGCGTGAAGTCGTATCGCCCGGGGTGCGCGATGACGGCCACTCCCCCAGCCCCGGTGATCCAGCGCACGGCGTCGCTCAGACGCGCCCAGCTGTGTGGCACGAACCCGGGTTTGCCTTCGGCGAGGTAGCGGCGAAACACGTCGTGTGGATCGGCACAAACGCCGATCTCGACGATGTAGCGAGCGAAATGCGTGCGCGAGATCAAGTCAGGGTTGCCGACGAACTTCAGCGCGCCTTCGAAGGCATCGGGGATGCCGACCTTGGCCAACTCGGCCCCGATGTCGCGAGCGCGGCGCTCGCGGCCATTGCGCGTGTCAGCCAAACCCTGCAGCAAATCCGGGTCATCGGGGTCGAACCCCAGCCCGACGATGTGCACCGTCTTGCCAGCGAATGTCACGGAGATCTCCGCACCCGGCAGGTAAGCCATGCCCAACTTGGCTGCGGCAGCGTGCGCACGGTGCTGACCACCGACTTCATCGTGATCGGTGAGCGACCACAGCGCGACCCCATTGGCAGCGGCGCGCTCGGCCACCGCCTCCGGGGTCAAGGTGCCGTCGGAGACGTTGGAGTGGCAGTGCAGGTCGGCGTTGATCAAGTGCATGGTTGTCACATGCTAACAATCGGCAGGCAGCCCGACCAACTAAAGGGTCACTGCGGGCGCTCGGAACCCCAGCGGCTCGCCGAGCGCGCATGGCGGGCTTGCTGAACCGCCAGCGCCTGAAGGCTGCCCAGCGTGAGTTCGCGGATGAGTTGTTCGTTGACGGGCTGGCGATAGCGAAACTTCACGTGGCGCATGCCCTTGCCCGCGCCTTCCAGTTCAGGGAACTCGCTCAGCAGCATGACACCATTGAAGACCTGCAGGTGGGCATTGGCCTTGAACAAAACCAGAGCCAGCACGTTGTCGTGCTCGTTCATGAAACACAGGTTGCCCCATTTGACCTCGGGGCGAAGGTGAGGCGCAGCGGCCAGGATGGCGCGGTGCATGATCTGGGCGGTCTCGCGCTGCTCGGGCCGCAGGCTGTCGTAGAACGCGTTGACCAGTGCAGGTGATTGAAGGGGTCTGCGCATGGGGGTCGGGGGCCAGGTAGGGGTACAACTTCAGACACGGGCACCGCCACACCCCCTCCCACGGATCGGGCGCATGCACCTCGGTGCTTGCGCAGACCAGACGGGGTCGCTCTCTGCCGTTTATCGGGCAGGCCCCACCAATGAGGCTCGCCATTGTTCGCAGTCGGGCGACCGCCAGTTTGCAGCGGGCGCCTCGTGTCTGCCCTCATTGTAACGGAGCGTAATGAAGCCTGTGCATTGTGGATGCCCACAGGCCAGGCCTTTTCACGTGACGAAAATCACGCTCCGATCAGGTTCCCTTCAGGTCTTGGGCAAGGTCACGCCACGCTGGCCCTGGTACTTGCCGCCGCGGTCCTTGTAGCTGGTTTCACAGACCTCGTCGCTTTCGAAGAACAGCACCTGCGCGCAACCCTCGCCAGCGTAAATCTTGGCTGGCAGAGGCGTGGTGTTGCTGAACTCGAGGGTCACGTAGCCCTCCCACTCCGGCTCGAAGGGCGTGACGTTGACAATGATGCCGCAGCGCGCGTAAGTGCTCTTGCCCAGGCAGATGGTCAGCACGTTGCGCGGGATGCGGAAGTACTCGACGGTGCGCGCCAGCGCGAAGCTGTTGGGCGGGATGATGCAGACATCGCTCTCGATGTCGACAAAGCTTTTTTCGTCGAAGTTTTTGGGGTCGACCACCGTGCTGTGGATGTTGGTGAAGACCTTGAATTCGGGGGCGCAACGGATGTCGTAGCCGTAGCTGCTGGTGCCATAACTGACGATCTTGTGACCATCCGCAGCGTAGCGAACCTGGCCCGGCTCGAATGGTTCGATCATGCCGTGCTCTTCGGCCATGCGGCGGATCCAGCGGTCGGACTTGATGCTCATGGGTGTGCTCCTGTGACGTCGGTCGACATTGTGCTTGATCCGAAACGCCCCTCAAGCGTGCGCACCAAGCTGGCACCCGAATTGCATGGGTTGAAGCACAAACACAAGCGTCACCCACGATGGTGCACGCAACCGCTGAGGTAACCATGTCTGACCACAAAGCCTTCATGCGATCGGGGCACATGCCGACCCTGCTCGCTTCATTCCTTTATTTCGACTTCACCTTCGCCATCTGGGTGCTCAACGGCGCCATGGCCCCCTTCATCAGCGAGACGTTCAACTTGAGCGCGGCCGAGAAGGGCTTCATGATCTCGGTGCCCATCCTGGCCGGCGCGCTGATGCGCTTCCCCCTGGGGCTGCTGGCTCAGTACATCGGACGCAAGAGCGCCGCGATGGTCGAGATGGGGCTGATCGTTCTGGCCCTGGCGTTCGGCTACTTCTTCGTGAACACGCACAACGAGGTACTGGCCATGGGCGTGCTGCTGGGCATTGCTGGCGGCAGCTTCGGCATCGCGCTGTCGCTGGGCTCGGGCTGGTTCCCGCCCAAGTACAAGGGCCTGGCAATGGGCATCGCGGGCGCTGGCAACAGCGGCACCGTGCTGGCCGTGTTGTTCGCCCCACCACTGGCCACGAAGTTTGGCTGGCAGACCGTGTATGGGCTGGCCGCATTCACCATGCTGGTGCCCATGATCGTGATGGCCATCTGCGCCAAAGAGCCACCTGATCGCGAAGAACAAACCTTCCGCGAACACACTGCCTGCCTGTACGAAAAGGACGGCTGGGCCTTCAGCCTGATCTACGTGATCACCTTCGGCGGCTTCATCGGCCTGGCCAACTTCCTGCCCACCTATTTCTACGACCAGTTCAAGGTCACCAAGATCGAGGCTGGTCAACTCACCATGCTGGCCACGCTGATGGGCTCGGCCACCCGCGTGGTCGGCGGATGGCTGTCGGACCGCTGGGGCGGCATCAACACCCTGACGGCCGTGCTGTCGATGGTGATCGTCACCCTGGTGATTTGCGGTCTGATGGGACAGAGCCTGGTTCTGACGACCTTGCTGTTCATGCTGTGCTTTGCCTCTTTGGGTGCAGGCAATGGCGCCCTCTTCCAGTTGGTTCCGCTGCGCTGGCCGCTGACCACGGCGGTGGCTGGTTCCATGATCGGCGAACTCGGCGCACTGGGCGGCGGCTTCATCCCCAATGCCATGGGGCTGTCCAAGCAGCACCTGGGCACCTATTTCTACGGCTTCCTGGCCTTCGCCGTCCTCGGCGTGGCAGTGCTGGCCATGATGCGTGTCATGCAGATCCGCTGGACGCGCACCTGGGCAGAAAAAGGCGGGCGCGCCCGCACTTCCGGTGGCACTTCGGCCGCGTTCAATCAGACCGCAAGCTCCAGCCGCTGAACCTCACTCCGAGGCCACCGTCACGACGGGGGCGGGCTCACGAGGCCTGCCTCCGATCGCCGAAAGCAGTTGTTGAATTTCTGTCGCCGGACACCCCGCGAGGCCACCGCCAGCGGGGTTTGTCGTTTGTGGGTGCGCCTCGTGTGCCGCTCAAGGCCTCAGCGACCGCTGGGCAGGAATGCCAGCCAGTAGACCAGCAACACGTTGAACAACACCGAGACACCCAGCGCGATCTTCCACACGGCGGTCGGATCGCGCTGGAGCAGGGGCGATGCAGGCGGCGCACTCAAGGGGCGCGAAGCACCCCTCTCCAGGGCCAGCAGCATTTCCTCAGCGGTCTCAAAGCGTTGCTTGTGATCGCGGGCCACAGCCTTGAGGACGATGTGGTCCAACCAGATGGGCACATCCGGCCTCAAACGCGATGGCGGCACCGGGTCGCGGCGGAAACGTGCCGTCTGGTAGGGCTCGATTTCGCCATAGGGCAGCCTACCCGTCAGCCAGACGTAGAGCGACACGCCCAGCGCGTAGAGGTCGGACTGGAAGGTGGCGCGGGCCAGCATGGGGTCGTCCCCCCACTGCTCTGGGTTCATGTAGCTGGGGGTGCCCGCGTGCAGCACGCGCAGCGACTCAGGCTCTTTGCCGGACAAGGCCACACCCAAATCGAGGATGCGCCACTGCCCATCCTCACCCAAGTGCAGGTTGTCCGGCTTGATGTCCCGGTGAATGACGCCATGCTGGTGCAAGCGCCCGAGCGTGCGCACCAAGGAGGTGATGCCCGACACGATTTCGTGCACCGGGAATCGCTGCTCCTGGTTGAGCATGTGGCCCAGCGTTTGTCCCGCCAGCCAATCGGAGAGCGTGTAGAAAAAGGTCGGCTGATCGGGCTCGACCACGTGCAGGAAGCCTCGCGCCTCGCGCTCTGAAACGCGCGCACCCAACCAAGCCTCGTGGGCCAGCATCTGGCGCTCTTGCGGATCGCTGGCGCGTGCTTCGTGCAGCGTCTTGAGGGCCTGAACCCGCCCCGTTGCCAGGTTCTTGACTCGGTAGACGCGGTGCACGCCGTTGTTGAAGACCAGGGCTTGGACCTGCATGCCGTCGATCACCTCGCCGTCCTTGAGACGCTGCGGCACGGGCAACTGGTGGCTGCGCCGCGTGTGGTCTTCGAGGGTGGCCGCATCCAGGCCCGTGACCCGGATCACCAGCGCCGTGGCGTTGTCGCGCCCGCCCGACGACAGGGCCTTGGCCACCATGGCATCGGCCGCTTCCTGCGGGGCGCCCTGCTGGGCCATTTGCTGGATCTGCCTGGCAGACAGCACACCGTGCACGCCGTCGCTGGTGAGCACAAAGATGTCGTGCACCTGGAGGTCACCGCTGAAATAGTCGACCTTGACAGACTCGTCCAGGCCAATGGCGCGCGTCAGGCCGTTTTGAAAAGTGAGTTGGCCCAGCGTGTGGTCTTGTGTCAGCTGTGTGCACTCGCCATGGCGGATCAGCCAGGCGCGGGTGTCGCCCACGTGGGCCAGGGTGTAACCATGGGCGCGCAACACCAATGCCGTGAGCGTGCTCATGCCGGCGCCGCCCGTGCGATCGTCGCTGCGCACCGACTGGCGACGGCGGTTGTGGTCGACCAACCAGGCATTCTGCGACGAGATCAGGCGCTCAAGGGCCACGGTCGGGTCCCAGGTGGCGGGGGTGGCGTACCAGTCGCGCAGCAGGCCCATCACGGTGGTTTGTGCGGCCTCTTTGCCCAAGCCCCCCTGGGAGACCCCATCTGCCACGGCGGCAATGACACCCCACGCCGACTCACCGGCGGCAGGGCGTCGCACCGCGGCGAAATCCTCCATGTCGGTGCGGGGCCCACGTTCGCTGGCCCAACCGATGTCCACATCGAAACTCATTTTTTCCTCAGCAGGGGCATTTTTGGTTTTGTCGACGGCTGGCGTGCACACCCATGGTGCCACGCCCGCTTTCGATGCAGCACGCAAGTTTTGCGCCCGCATTCGGTGCAAAAGCCGGCGTGAGGCTTGGCCCCTTACTTGCTTGGTTCAGGTGCACAAAAAGACAGATACCGCTGATGGAGCACGCACATGACCAAACAGAAGTTGGTGATGGTGGGCAATGGCATGGCTGGCGTTCGGGCCCTGGAAGAGCTGATCAAGCTCGCCCCCGACCTGCATGACATCACCGTGTTCGGGGCCGAACCGCACCCGAACTACAACCGCATCATGTTGTCACCGGTCTTGGCCGGTGAACAAACGATCGACGAGATCATCCTCAACCCGCTGAGCTGGTACGAGGAGCACGGCATTCGCCTGCGCATGGGACGCAAGGTCACGCACATCGACCGTGCGCGCCGAGTTGTCATCGCCGACGATGGCTCTGAGGAGCCTTACGACCGGCTGCTGCTGGCCACGGGTTCGAACCCCTTCATCCTGCCGGTGCCAGGCAAAGAGCTCGAAGGCGTGATCGCCTACCGAGACATCGCCGACACGCAAGCCATGATCGCGACAGCCGCCACGCACCGACACGCGGTGGTCATTGGCGGTGGCTTGTTGGGCCTCGAAGCTGCCAACGGCCTGCGGCAACGGGGCATGGAGGTCACCGTGGTGCACCTGGCGCCCTGGCTGCTCGAGCGCCAACTTGACGAGGTGGCAGGCAAGCTGCTGCAGCGAGCGCTCGAAGATCGAGGCATCCACTTCCTGCTGCCCGCACAAACCGAAGCCTTGCTGGACGATGGCGCGGGTCGTGTGCGAGCCGTGCGCTTCAAGGACGGCCAGGAAGTGCTGGCGGATCTGGTGGTGATGGCCGCCGGCATCCGCCCCAACACCGAGCTGGCGCGCAACGCCGGCATCGGCTGCGCCCACGATGGCCGTGGCGGCATCAGCGTCACCGACACCATGCAGACCGTCACCGACCCGCGCATCTACGCCGTGGGCGAATGCGCATCGCACCGGGGCGTGGCCTACGGACTGGTCGCCCCCCTGTACGAGCAGGGCAAGGTGGTGGCCAACCACCTCGCACGCCTGGGCATTGGGCGCTACCTGGGCTCGCAGGTGTCAACCAAGCTCAAGGTCACCGGCATCAACCTGTTTTCTGCGGGTGACTTCATGGGGGGAGACGACACCGAGGAGATCGTGCTGTCCGACCCGACGGCTGGCACCTACAAGAAGCTGGTGATCCGTGGCGACAAGCTGGTCGGTGCCTGCCTGTATGGCGACACCGAAGACGGCAGCCAGTACTTCCAGTTGATCCGCGAAGGCCGGTCGATCTCTGCTCACCGTGACCGCCTGATGTTTGGTGCGGTCAACGATCCTGCGCTCCAGGCTGCGGCCTGAGTCAGCGCCTTCCATGCCATGCGAAAGCGGCCATGACGCCGCTGCGCGTCAGGTTTCAGCATGTCCCAGTTCCAGTTGTACAACGATCAACGCCGCACCTGCCTGCAAGGGCTGACAGGCGTGGCCCTCACCGCCTTCATCGCGCCCATGTCCATGGCGCCCGCCACGGCACGCGCACAAGTGATCGACCTCAACGATGCCATCAACAAGGCAGGCCGCCAGCGCATGCTGTCGCAGCGCATGGCCAAGGCCTGGCTGGCCATCGGGCAAGGCGTCGAGCCCGCCAAAGCCGAGCGCATCTTGGCCGAGTCGATGGCGCTCTTCGACCGGCAACTGGTCGAACTCAAGGCATACGCCCCACAGCCGGCCATCCGCACCAACTACCACCAACTCGAAGGTGTCTGGGCCGACTACAAGCTGGCCCTCGTTGGCACCGCGCCCAAACGTGAACAAGCCGCCAGGCTGCTGAGCCTGGACGCGCAGGTGCTGGCGCTGGCTCACCAGGGCACCATGCAACTCGAGAAACTCTCGGGCAAGCCCGTGGGGAAGCTGGTCAATGTGGCAGGGCGCCAGCGCATGCTCTCGCAGCGCTCGGCCAAGTGCTACCTCAGCCTCACCTGGAGCGACGCCGACCCCGTTCAGCAGCGCGAGCTTGAAACCGCCAAACGCGAGTTCCTCAGCGCGCTGAGCCTGCTCGAATCGGCACCGGAGGTCACCACCACCATCCGCGAAGAGTTGTCTCTGGCCCGCCAGCAGTGGGTCTTCTTCGACAATGCGCTCAGCCGCCTCGACCGCCAGGCCCGCACCCCGCGCCACAGCGCCGAAGTCCTGCGCAGCAGCGAAAACATCCTGCAGATCATGGACCGGGTGACCGGCCTGTGTGCGCGACTGACCTGAACCACCGCCCCAACATGAAGACCATCCCCATCGCCGCTGCCACCCAGGTCACCCGCGCCACCTGCCCGTACTGCGGCACCGGCTGTGGCGTGCTGATCGAGTCGCGCGAAGACCAGATCGTGCAGGTTCAGGGCGACCCGGATCACCCCGCCAACTTTGGCCGCCTGTGCACCAAGGGCAGCACGCTTCACCTGACCGCCGCCGAAGCGGTGACGCAGCAGACTCGCCTGCTGCACCCCATGCGCCGCGCCAGTCGCCATGCGGAACCCGAACGCATCGGTTGGGACGCCGCCATGGACGAGGCCGCCGATCGCCTGGCTGCCATCGTGCGCCAGCACGGCCCCCAGGCCGTGGGCTTCTACGGCTCTGGCCAGTTGCTGACGGAGGACTACTACGTCGTCAACAAGCTGGTCAAAGGCCTGCTGGGCACCAACAACCTCGACACCAACTCGCGCCTGTGCATGAGCAGCGCGGTGGCCGGCTACAAGGTCACGCTGGGCAGCGACGCCCCACCCGCCTGCTACGAAGACTTCGACCACGCCGGCACGCTCTTCATCACCGGCTCGAACACGGCTTGGGCCCACCCCATCCTGTTCCGCCGCATCGAGGCCGCGCGCCAGGCCAATCCCGGCATGAAAATGATCGTGGTCGATCCGCGCCGCACCGAAACCGCCGACATGGCCGACCTGCACCTCGCCATCCAGCCAGGCACCGACGTGGCGCTGTACCACGGCATGCTGCACATCCTGGCGCGCGACGGCCTGCTCGACCAAGCCTACATCCGCGACCACACCAGCGGTTTCAGCGACTTGCTGGAGGTCGTGCAGTCACACACGCCCGAGCGCGTCAGCGAGGTCTGCGGCATCCGCCGCGAAGACCTGGAACAGGCCGCGCGCTGGTTCGGCCAGCAAACGCCCACGCTTTCTCTCTACTGCCAGGGCCTGAACCAGAGCAGCCAGGGCACGGACAAGAACGCCGCGCTCATCAACCTGCACCTGGCCACGGGCCAGATCGGCAAGCCGGGCGCAGGCCCCTTCTCGTTGACCGGGCAGCCCAATGCCATGGGTGGCCGCGAGGTGGGCGGCATGGCCAACCTGCTGAGCGCCCACCGCAACCTGGGCAGCGAGATCGATCGCGCCGAAGTGGCCGCGTTGTGGGGGCTGCGTGACGTGCCTTCGCAGCCAGGCAAGACGGCGGTCGAGATGTTCGAAGCGGCCGCGCGAGGTGAGATCAAAGCGCTGTGGATTGCGTGCACGAACCCCGCCCAGTCGCTGCCCGACCAGCACACCGTGCGCAAGGCGCTGGAGCGCGCCGAACTGGTCGTGGTGCAGGAAGCGTTTGCCACCACCGCCACCTGCGCCTACGCCGACATCCTGCTGCCCGCCAGCACCTGGGGTGAAAAGGACGGCACCGTCACCAACAGCGAACGCCGCATCAGCCGCGTGCGCTCGGCCGTGCCCGCAGCAGGCCAAGCCCGCCACGACTGGGCCATCTTCACCGACATCGGCCGCCGCCTGGAGGCCCGCCTGCCCGAGCGCACCTCGCGCTACCTGCCAGGAACCGACACCCTCTTTCCCTACACCACGCCCGAATCCGTCTGGAACGAGCACCGCGAAAGCACCCGTGGCCGCGACCTCGACATCACCGGCTTGAGCTACGCCCTCCTTGACGCCAAGGGCCCCCAGCAGTGGCCCATGCCCGAAGGCGCCACCGAAGGGCGCAAACGCCTGTACACCGACGGCCGCTTCGCCACACCCGATGGCCGCGCCCGCTTCGCCGCCGTGCGCCCCTTGCCTGTGCGCGAGGTGCCCGACGAGCGCTTCCCCTTCGCACTCAACACCGGCCGCCTGCGCGACCAGTGGCACGGCATGAGCCGCACCGGCACGCTCGGACGCCTGTTCGGTCACGTGGCCGAGCCCAGCATCGAGCTGCACCCGGCCGACATGGCCGAGCTGGGCCTGAGCGATGGCCAGCTCGTGCAAGTCACGTCAAGGCGTGGCCAGCTGCTGATCCCGGCCATGGCGCACGAAGGCATGGGGCGCCAGCAGGGCTACATCGCCATGCACTGGGGTGAAGAAGCCTTGGGCGGCGTCGATGCACACGGCCGCCGCGTGACCGGCGTGAACGCCCTCACCCAGCCGGCGTTCTGCCCGACATCCAAGCAGCCCGAACTCAAGCACGCGGCCGTGCGCCTGACCCCGGTCGACTTGCCCTGGAAGCTGCTGGCCGTGGCCTGGCTGCCCGCCGACCACGCCTTGGACCTGCGCGAGCAGCTCAAGGCTTGGATGCGGCGCTTTCCGTTCACGGCCTGCGTGCCTTTCGGCCGAGAACCCGATGAACTGGGGCGTGTGGGGCTGCTGTTCCGCGCAGCATCGCCCTCGCCCATCGACGCCACCACGCTCGACGAACTGGCCGCGTTGTTCGGCATGGTCGGGCCCGGCGTCATGCGCTACGACGACCCCAAGCAGGGCCAGCAGCGCCGCATGCAGGTGGCGCAAACCGAGCAAGGCCGACGCCTGCGCGCCTTCCTGATGGTGGGCGAGCTCGCCTCGGAAAAGTGGGTGCGCCCCCTGCTCCAGGACGACCTGGCCATCGACGAACTCGGCACGGCCCTGCTCGCACCAGGCGACACACCGCCGGTGGCCACTGCCAGCCGGGGCAAGCAGGTGTGCACGTGCTTCAACGTCAGCGACATCGCCATCACCCAGGTGTTGGGGCGTTGCAGCGGCAGCGCCGAACAGCGCCTGGCCAGCCTGCAAGGCGAGCTGCGCTGTGGCACCAACTGCGGCTCCTGCCTGCCGGCGCTGCGCAAACTGGTGCAGCAAACCCCGTTCAACACCGCAGCAAGCAGCTCTGAGAGCAACCCGACCAACGCCTCGGCCACCGCCTGACGGGATAATCCTGCCCTGACGCAGGACCACCACCAGACACCACGCCGAGGCAACATGGGCATCGCCGCACACATCAAGGTCATCGGCCGGGGCAAGGAAGGCGCCCGACCGCTTTCTCGCGAGCAGGCGCACGACCTGATGTCGCAAGTGCTGGATGGCCAGGTGAGCGACCTGGAAATCGGCGCCTTCTGCCTGGCCATGCGCATCAAGGGCGAAACGCCCGACGAGCTCATCGGTTTCCTGCAGGCCACCACCGAGCGCTGCATCGACCTGCGCCCTGCCCTGGCGGCTGCGCCTCGCGGGGTCGTGCTGCTGCCGTCTTACAACGGTTCGCGCAAGCTGCCCAACCTCACGCCGCTGCTGGCCTGGGCCCTGGCCAGGCGCGGTGTGGGCGTGCTGGTGCACGGCCCTGCCACGGACCCCACCCGCGTCACATCGGCGCAAGTCATCTCCGCTGGCGGCTGGCCACGGGTCAAGGACGCCGCGCAACTGACCACCTGCTGGCAGGCCGGACAACCCGCCTTCATCGAGGTGGCAGACCTTTGCCCCAGCGTGGCACGCCTGCTGGACGTGCGCTGGACGGTGGGCCTGCGCAATCCTGCGCACACCATCGTCAAGCTGCTGGACCCGTTCGCACTGGGCACGCCCGGTGAGGCGGACCGTGAGGCCTCGCCCATGCCGCCGCGCCTGCGCGTCATCAACCACACCCACCCCGAATACGGTGAATCGCTCGCAGGCTTCATCGCCTTGAGCGGCGCCGATGCGCTGCTGATGCGTGGCACCGAAGGCGAACCGGTGGCCGACGCGAGACGCCAACCGCGCTTTGACGTCTTCCTGCGCGGGCAGCGACAAGACGCGCTCAGCCGGGCACCCGTTGAAGGCGTGCTGGTGTCCCTCCCAGAGCTGCCCGAAGGCCGGGAGGCCGACGTCACGGCCAGCTGGATCGAGGCGGTGCGGCACGACCCTCAACGCTTGCCAGCATCCATCGATGCCCAGGCCGATTGCCTGGTGCAAGCGCTGTCGCGGGCTCAAGCGGCCTGAGCCCACCTGCGGCAGCGGACCGTCGCCCCAGGGCCGCCACGGGCAGCTCGCTGAGTTGACGCGGCTCAGTCCCTCGCGCCTCCAGAATCGATCACCGTCTTGACCTTCGGCGCAGGCGGCTGGTTCATGCGCGTGAGCACCAGGATACCCAGCAGCACGGTGCCGGTGCCCAGCATCAAGCGGGCGGTCACCGGCTCGTCCAGGAACCACGAGGCCAGCCAGATGGTCGACAGCGGCCCGACCATGCCAACCTGAGCCGCCACCGAGGCCCCCAGCAACTGCACGCCGCGCATCACCAGCCACACCGGCAACACCGTGCAGGCCGTTGCGTTGAGCGCCGACAGCGCCCAGACCTGCCAGGGCAAGTGCGCCACCCGTCCCAGGCTGCCCTCGCTGAATGCGTGCACCGACCACCACTGCACCAGGCACATCACGCAAGCCGCACATGACGCCAACCCCACCAGGCGCATGGAGCCCAGTTGCTGAACCAGCTGCCCACTGCCCATCAGGTAAATGGCATAGGACAAGGCACTGAAGAACACCAGCACGCTGCCAATGGCCACGGCAGAGCGGGCATCCAGCCCCTGCGTCGTGTCGGACACCATGTGGGCCACGTCCCAATCGTGGAGGAACACCATCAGCACACCCGCGTAGCTGATCATCAGCGCCAGCACCTGCATCCCTCGCAAGCGCGCGCCCAGGAAGCACACCGACAACAACAGCACCAGGCTGGGGTTGAGGTAGAGGATCGCGCGCTCCAGGCTGGCGCTGATGTACTGCAGGCCCAGGAAGTCGAGCGTGCTGGCCAGGTAGTAGCCCGTGAACCCCAGGCCGATCACCTGCCAGACCTGGCGGCGGCTGAGTGGCAGTCGCCCACCCGGGCCCGAGCTGCGCCCCGCCCACCAGGCCATCAACAGGAACATCGGCAAGGCCATGGCCATGCGCAAGCCCACCACCGAGATCGCGTCGGCGCCATGGCGGTACATCAGCTTGGCCACGATGGCCTTGCCGGAAAACGCCACCGCGCCCGCCAAGGCGCAGAGCAGGCCCTGCGTTCGGCGGTCTCGGGTCAGCGCGGACATGGGGGAGGTCAGGCCAGCAAGCGACATCGCGTCACCTTACCTGAAAACCCTTGGTTGGCCGGATGACAGGGTCTCCCCTGCCGCGCATGCAGGGGCCTCGCTGAGTTTTCGGGGCAAAGCGCGCGGCGCCACCGCTTGAAATTCGCGCACACTTGGACGGTGCCCAGGCGCTTGGCCGCTCGGGGTGCGCACATGTCTGACTCTGCCGTCACGAAGATGCCTTTTGCACGCATGCCAAAACTTGTTCACACCACGTCGATTGCCCTGATCTCCAGCTTGCTGTGCCTGTCGATGGGAACGGCTCGGGCCGAACCTGCTGTGGCCACCAAGCCCGCTGCCAGCCAGAAGAAGGCCGACAAAAAAGCCGAGGAGAAGCAGGAAGTGGTCGAACTCAACGACCAGGACCCCGCCATGAAAGCGGCCTTCAAGAAAGCGCAGGGCTCACTCGATGAATTCCTCAAAATCCACGCGGCCAACGACCCCAACATCGACGTCGAGTCCGTGCGCGTGCGCCTGAGCGAAGGCAAGGTGACCGAGTACGTCTGGATCCACCCCTTCGAGAAGGACGGCAATGGCTTCAAGGGCAAGGCCAACAGCGTGCCCAGCCGCCTCAAGAAACTGGTCGTGGGTGGCCAGGTGAGCTTCAAGCGCGAAGACATCGTCGACTGGACCTACTTCGAGATCAAGGCCCGCCGCATGCACGGCAACTTCACCACCTGCGTGCAACTGGCCAAGGCACCTGCGGCCGAGGTCGAGGCGCTCAAGAAGTCCTACGGCCTGGACTGCAGCAAGAACCTCTGAGCCCAGCGGGCCCTCACGGGGGCCGCGTTCGCCGCCCGCACGGGCCCGAAACCGCGAATGGCCTCGGCCGACTCGGCCAGCTCGCAGGCAAGCGCATGCTGGCTGGCACTCAGGCCTTCCAACAGCTGCCCCAGCAGCGCCTCGTACTCGCGCAAGGTCGCCAGCTCGTCACGGCGGGTGGCGCTCCAGCGCAATGGGTCGAGCCAGGTGTTGCGCCAGCGGCGTGCCTTGGCCAAGCCGCTCAGCCAAGGCAACCACGCCTGACCGAACGCCCGCTTGGCGACGCGTGGCACCGCACCACCGCCCTCACCCAGCGCGGGAGGGGCCAGGTGAAACACCAAACGCCACTCGCCCTCGAACTGCGCCCCCAGCTGCTGCCTGAAGCGCTCTGAGGTCAACAGGCGGGCCACCTCGTATTCGTCCTTGATGGCCATCATCCGAAACAGCTGACGGGCAACGGCCATGCTCAGGCGCAGCTTGGTCTGGCCGACCCGCGCATCCAGCATCTCCTCGGCCAAACGAAAGCGGTCGACCCAGCCCTTGTAGCGCAGGGCCAAGGCCTCGTCCTGGTAGTCGGTCAACCAGGCCATGCGATGAGCCACCAGCGCATCGAGCTCCGCGGCCGTGCCACCCTGAACGGCACCCGCCTTGGAGCCCAGCCACTGCACCGGTTGCGCCGGCATCGTCAGCCGCGCCACGCGCACCGGGTCGTGCGCCACCTGCCGTCCCCACTCGAAGGCCGTCAGGTTGCGCTCGACCTGGACACCGTTGAGCTCGATGGCCCGGCGCAGCGCCTGCCCGCTCAGCGGCACCCAGCCCATCTGCCAGGCAAAGCCCAGCATCATCGGGTTGGCGTAAATGGCGTCGCCCAGCAGCTTTTCAGCCAGGGCCACGCTGTCGAAACGCTTGATGGACTCGGCGCCCACCGCATTGGCGAGCACGTGGTCGCACTGGCCAGACGGGTAATGCCAGTCGGGCGATGAGACCACCGACGCGGTGGGCGTGTGGTGGGTGTTCAGCGCGATGCGGGTGCGCCCCTTGCGCATGACGCTCAGTGTCGTGGGCAGCGACGCGACGATCGGGTCACACGCCATGACCAGGTCGGCCTCTGCCGTGCCGACTTTGGTGGTGTGGATGGCCTCGGGCCGGTTGGCGATCTGCACATGGCTCCAGGTGGCGCCGCCCTTTTGGGCCAGCCCTGCGGCCTCCTGGGTGACCACGCCACGCCCTTCCACGTGTGCGGCCATGCCGAGCAGTTGCCCGATGGTGATCACGCCCGTGCCACCGATGCCCGCCACGACGATGCCCCAGGCCCGCGTGGCGTCAGGCAGCTGAGGATCCGGCACGGGTGGCAGCTTGCGCACGTCGGGCGTGCCAGGTTGCGGCTTGGCGCCCTTGAGCTGACCGCCCTCGATGGTGACCAGGCTGGGGCAAAAGCCCTTCAGGCACGACAGGTCCTGGTTGCAGCTGCTCTGGTTGATGCGCCGCTTGCGACCCAGCGGCGTGTCCACCGGCTCCACGCTCAGGCAGTTGGACTGCACGGTGCAATCGCCACAGCCTTCGCACACCTCTTCGTTGATCACGACGCGGGTGGTGACGGCAGGCATGCTGCCGCGCTTGCGGCGGCGGCGTTTCTCGGTGGCGCAGGTCTGGTCGTAGATCAGGGCCGTGCAGCCTTCGGTTTCTCGCAACACCTTTTGCACACGGTCCAGGTCGTCGCGGTGGAACAGGTCCACGCCAGGGGCCAGGTCGTGCACATCGGCGTAGCGGCTGCGGTCGTCGGTCACCACCACGATGCGGCGCACGCCTTCCGCATGCAGCTCGCGCGTCATGGCGGGCACGGACAGGTTGCCGTCCAATGGCTGCCCACCGGTCATCGCCACCGCGTCGTTGTACAGGATCTTGTAGGTGATGTTGACCTTCGCGGCCACCGACTGGCGAATGGCCAGCACGCCCGAGTGGAAGTAGGTGCCGTCGCCCAGGTTGACGAAGACGTGTTTCTCGGCGGTGAACGGGGCTTGACCCACCCAGGCCACGCCCTCGCCGCCCATCTGCGAGACCAGCCCCGTGTTGCGGTCCATCCACTGCGCCATGTAGTGGCAGCCGATGCCAGCCATGGCGCGCGAGCCCTCGGGCACGCGGGTGGAGGTGTTGTGCGGGCAGCCGCTGCAGAACCAGGGCGCGCGCTCGGGGCCGGCCGTGGTGTGCGCCAGCGAGCGCTCCTTGTCTTCGATCACGCGCAGGCGCTCGGCGATGCGCTCGCGCAGGTGCGACGGGGCATCGGCGAGCAAGCCGAGTTTTTCAAGGCGCTGCGCCACGGCCTTGGCGATCAGCGCAGGGTTCAGGTCGGCCTGGGCGCGCAGCAACCAGCGGCTGGCGGGGTGCGGGTGCGACCACTCGCCGCCCGTCTGGTCGCCATCGGTTTCGGTGAACTTGCCCAGCACGTTGGGGCGCACGTCCTCGCGCCAGTTGTAGAGCTCTTCCTTGAGCTGGTACTCGATCATCTGGCGCTTTTCTTCGACGACCAGGATCTCCTGCAGCCCCTGCGCGAAGTCCCGCGTGATCATCGCGTCCAGCGGCCAGACCACCGCCACCTTGTGCAAGCGCAGCTTCAAGGCGCGGCAGGCCTCGTCGTCCAGGCCCAGGTCATGCAGGGCCTGGCGCAGGTCGTTCCAGGCCTTGCCGCTGGCCATGATGCCCAGCCGAGCGCCTTCGCTGTCAAGCACGGTGTGGTTGAGCCGGTTGGCGCGCACATAGGCCAGCGCTGCGTACCACTTGTGGTCCATCAGCCGGGCTTCTTGCGCCAGCGGCGCGTCAGGCCAGCGGATGTGCAGGCCGCCTTCGGGCATGTCGAAATCGCCCGGAAGAACGATGTTGACGCGATCCGGGTCCACCGACACCGTGGTCGACGACTCCACCACCTCCTGGATGGTTTTCAGCGAGGTCCACAGGCCCGAGAAGCGGCTCATCGCAAAAGCATGCAGGCCCAGGTCGAGGATCTCCTGCACATTGCTCGGGAAAAACACCGGCAGGCCACAGGCCTTGAAAATGTGGTCGCTCTGGTGGGCCAGCGATGAGCTCTTGGCCACGTGGTCGTCACCCGCCACCGCCACGACGCCGCCGTGCTGCGAAGTGCCCGCCATGTTGGCGTGCTTGAAGACGTCGCCACAGCGGTCCACGCCCGGGCCCTTGCCGTACCAGATGCCGAAGACGCCGTCGAAGCGCTGCGGCCCAGGCGTGAGCGCGAGCTGTTGCGTGCCCCAAACGGCCGTGGCACCCAGCTCTTCGTTGACACCGGGCTGAAAGACGATGTGGTGCTTGCTCAGGTGCTCGCGCGCCTTCCACAGCGCCTGATCGTAGCCGCCCAGGGGCGAGCCGCGGTAGCCGCTGATGAAGCCGGCGGTGTTCAGGCCCGCCAGGGCGTCGCGCGTGTGCTGCAGGATGGGCAGCCGCACCAGGGCCTGGATGCCGCTCATGAAGGCGCTGCCGCGCTCGAGCGTGTACTTGTCCTCCAGGGACAACGAAGCGAGGGCCTGGAGCACTTCGGGGGGAAGTGGCGCGTTCATCAACGACCTCCTGGTGGCGGTCGCGCGGCACGGTCAGGCTGACCTGGGCGGCAAAGCTTGTGGCTCGTCGGTGCGGCGCGCGGCCGGAACCCTTTGATGAGCCTCAGTTTAGGCCGACGCCCTCCAGCGCCATCCCGTGGTTTCACGGGGTCGAAAGCGGCCTGTTCCGCGCTTGGGTCGGCAATGAAACGGGGCGGGGGCGCAATCCTTCACGGACTGCGACACCCCGCCCCTTGTCAGGCAGCCTTGAGGCCACCCCAGCCCTGGCGGCGGGCCAACCGGCCCAGCCGCCTAGGGCTCAAACCGCCGTCACTTGGACGACGGGATCGAGCCTTCCACGCCCTTGACGTAGAAGTTCACGCCGCCCAGGAACTTGTCGTCGGCCACGACATCCTTGGCCAGCACTTCCTTGCCGTCCTGCCCCACGATCGGGCCCTTCCAGATCGCGAAGCTGCCGTCCTTGAGGCCGGCCTTGATGGTCTCCACCTTGGCCTTGACCTCGGCCGGCACGGCGTCAGAAACCGCCACCAGGTCGATGGCGCCTTCCTTGACGCCCCACCAGGCGCCACCGGTCTGCCAGGAGCCATCCAGGGCTTCCTTGGTGGCCTTGATGTAGTACGGGCCCCAGTTGATGATGGCCGAGCCCAGGTGGGCCTTGGGGCCGAAGGCGCTCATGTCCGAGTCCCAGCCAAAAGCGTACTTGCCAGCCTTCTCGGCCGTCTGCAGCACGGCGGCCGAGTCGGTGTTCTGGAACAGCACGTCGGCGCCCTGGTTCAGCAGGCTTTGCGCACCTTCGCTTTCCTTCGGGGGATCGAACCAGGCGTTGACCCAGACCACCTTGGTCTTGATCTTGGGGTTCACGCTTTGCGCGCCCAGGGTGAAGGAGTTGATGTTGCGGATCACCTCGGGGATGGGGATCGAGCCCACCACGCCCAGGGTGTTGGACTTGGTCATGCTGCCCGCGATGACGCCGGCCATGTAGGCGCCTTCATAGGTGCGCGAGTCGTAGGTGCGCATGTTGGCGGCGGTCTTGTAGCCGGTGCCGTGCTCGAACTTGACGGCGGGGTTGTCAGCAGCGACCTTGAGCATGGGCTCCATGTAGCCGAAGGTGGTGCCAAAAATCAGGGTGTTGCCCTGGGCCACCAGGTCGCGAATCACGCGCTCGGCTTCGGGGCCCTCTGGCACCTTCTCCACGAAGGACGTGACGACCTTGTCGCCGAATTCCTTCTCGACGGCCAGGCGACCCTGGTTGTGAGCGTAGGTCCAGCCCGCGTCGCCCACAGGGCCGACGTAGGCGAAAGCGATCTTCAGCGGGGCGGCGGCTGCGGCGGCGGCAGACGCCGGGGCTTCGGAAGCAGCCGATGCGGCTTCAGGCGCAGCTTCTTTCTTGCCGCAGCCCACGAGGGCGGCGGTGGCGGCCAGGGCCGCAAAGCCAGCCAGCTTGAGCACGGAACGCTTGGACAGGTCAGAGGTCATGTCATCTCCAGGGTTGGGAACTTCTTATCCACAGGACGAACTGCAACAGCAACGATCATGCCCACTCAGGCGCCCGGATGGAAGGGCTTGCCGAGTGAAGCAGGCATGTTGATGCGGATCCACGTCGGGTTGCGCGAGATCAGCACCAGCACGACGATGGTGGCGAGGTAGGGCAGCATCGTCAGCAGTTGCGAGGGCACCTGCACCCCCTGCCCCTGCAGTTGGAACTGCAGCATCGTCACGCCACCGAACAGGTAAGCACCCAGCAGCACGCGCAGCGGCCGCCAGGTGGCGAAAGTCGTCAGGGCCAGGGCGATCCAGCCCTTGCCGGCCACCATGCCTTCGACCCACAGCGGGGTGTAGACCAGCGAGATGTAGGCCCCGGCCACGCCGCACAGCGCGCCGCCCACGCACACCGCCAGCAGGCGGATGGGGCGCACCGCGTAGCCCAGCGCATGCGCCGACTCGGGCGACTCGCCCACCGCGCGCAGCACCAGGCCCGCCCGCGAGCGCAGCAGGAACCACGTCAGCCCAATGGCCAGCAAGATGGTGATGTAGACCAGCGGGTGATGCCGGAAGAACGCCGGCCCCACGAACGGCAGGTCAGACAGGTAAGGGATGGCGTGGTTGACGCGCTCGGGCAGGCGCAACTGCGTGTAGGTGATGCCCACGAAGGCGCTCAGGCCCGCCCCGAAGAGGCTGAGCGCCAGGCCCGTGGCGTACTGGTTGGTGCCCAGCCAGATGACCAGCACACCAAATGCCGCCGCCAGCAGCGCGCCCGCGCCGGCCGCCGCCGCAAAGCCGACGAGGTCGCTGCCCGTGTGCACGCAGGCCGCGTAGCCCGCGATGGCGGCCACCAGCATCATGCCTTCGGCGCCCAGGTTGAGCACACCGGCGCGTTCGTTGATCAGCAGGCCCAGCGAGGCGAGCGCCACCACCGTGCCGGCATTGAGGGTGGCCGCTGTCAAGAGGGCCAGGGATTCGGCGGTCATCATTTCTTGCTCACCCAGCGCAGGCGTTGGTGGATGAAGGTGTCGCAGGCCAGCAGCGCGAACAGCAGCAGCCCCTGGAAGACACCGGTGAGGGCCTTGGGCAGGCCCAGGCGCGACTGGGCGAGTTCACCGCCGATGTAGAACATGCTCATCAGCACCGCCGAGAAGACGATGCCAAACGGGTTGAGCCGCCCCACGAAGGCCACGATGATGGCCGCGAAGCCGTAGCCCAGCGGCACGTACGGCGTGAGCTGACCTTGTGGCCCGGCCACATCCAACGCCCCCGCCAGGCCGGCCATGCCGCCCGACAGCAGCAGCGCCGTCCACAAGGCCTTGCGGCTCGAAAAACCGGCATAGCGCGCCGCCGCCGGCGCCAGACCGCCCACTTGCAGCTGAAAGCCCGCGAAGGTGCGGTACAGGAACACCGCAAAACCCACCACCGCCACCGCCGCGATGAAGACGCCGATGTTCATGCGCCAGCCCTGCACGAGCTTGGGCACGCGCGCGGCTTCCAGGAAGGTGATGGTCTGCGGGAAGTTGTAGCCGTTGGGGTCCTTCCAGGGTCCGTAGACCAGGTAGCTCAGCAGCATCTCGGCCACGTAGACCAGCATCAGGCTGACCAGGATCTCGCTGGCGTTGAAGCGGTCGCGCAGCAGCGCCACGATGGCGGCCCAGGCCATGCCACCCAAGGCACCGGCCGCCAGCACAGCGGGCATCAGCAAAGGCCCGCTCTCGGGCGTGGCCTGCATGGCCACCCCACCGGCGCATATGGCCCCGAGGATGAACTGCCCTTCGGCACCGATGTTCCAGAGGTTGGCCCTGAAACACACCGACAAGCCCAGCGCGATCAGCACCAGCGGCGTGGCCTTGAGGCTCAGCTCGGACAGCGCGTAGCCGCTCTTGAGCGGCTCGACGAAGAACATGCGCAAACCGGCCAAGGGGTCCTTGCCCAGGGCCACGAACAGGAGCACCCCCACCAGCACGGTGATCGCCAACGCGATCAGCGGCGAGGTGAAGGTCAGCAGTTTGGACGGCGCCGGACGCGGCTCAAGCTTGAACATGGGCGCCCCCTTGCTGCGTCACCAGGCCGGGCACCGCTGCCGAAGCCTCGCCAGCCCCGCCGTCCCACAAGCCGCTCATCCAGGCGCCAATCTGCTCCACGGTGGCCTCAGCGGCCGGGATGGACGGCGACAGCCGCCCCTGCGCCATCACCATCAGGCGGTCGCTCACTTCGAACAATTCGTCCAGCTCCTCGCTGACCACGAGCACGGCGCAGCCGGCGTCGCGCAGCTTCAACAACTCGCCACGGATCTGCGCCGCAGCCCCCACGTCCACGCCCCAGGTCGGCTGGGACACCAGCAGCACCTTGGGCGCCGCGTCGATCTCGCGACCCATGATGAACTTCTGCAGGTTGCCGCCCGACAGGCTCTTGGCCGGTGCGTGCGGCCCTGCGGCCTTGACCCTGAAGCGGTCGATCAGCTCGACCGCCATCCCGGTGATGCCCTTCGTGCGCAACCAGCCACCGGGGCCGATCGCGTCGTCGCGCGTGAGCAGCGTGTTCTGCGCCAGCGACAGGGTCGGCACAGCGCCACGACCCAGGCGCTCTTCGGGCACGCTGTGCAAGCCCTTGTGGCGCCGCGCCCGGGGTGAGGCCTTGGCAACGTCATGACCGAACAGGTGGACGGTGCCCGGCTTGGCACGCGGGTCCTCGCCACTGAGCACGGCCATCAGCGCCTGTTGCCCGTTGCCCGACACGCCAGCGATGCCGAGGATCTCGCCCGCGCGCAGCTCGAAACCGACGTCCTTGAGGTCGGTGCCAAAAGGGTCGAGGCTGGGCACCGACAAGTGCTTGACCGACAACGCCACCTCGCCCAACACGGCTTCGCTGCGGTGCAGCTCGGGCGGCTCGCTGCCGATCATCAGGCGCGACAGGCTGGCGTTGCTTTCTTCACGCGGGTCAACCTCACCCGTGACCTTGCCTCCGCGCAACACCGTGCAGCGCTGGCAGAGCGCGCGGATCTCGTCGAGCTTGTGGCTGATGTAGAGGATGGAGCAGCCCTCTGCCGCCAGCTGGCGCAGCGTCACGAACAGCTTGCCCACCGCCTGCGGCGTGAGCACCGAGGTCGGCTCGTCGAGGATCAGCAGCTGAGGCTTGGTCAGCAGCGCCCGCACGATCTCGACCCGCTGGCGCTCGCCCACGGTCAGCGAATGCACGTGTCGATCGGGGTCCACCTCCAGGCCGTAAGCGCCCGAGACTTCGCGGATGCGCGCGGTGACCTCGGCCAGGCTCAGCGACTTGTCCAGGCCCAGCCACACGTTCTCGGCGGCGGTCAGCGTGTCGAACAGCGAAAAATGCTGGAACACCATGCTGATGCCCAGCGCCCGCGCCTCTTGCGGCGAGCGCACCTGCACAGGCTGGCCGTTGAAGAGCACCTCGCCCGAATCAGGCTTGACCGCGCCGAAGATGATCTTCATCAAGGTGGACTTGCCCGCGCCGTTTTCGCCCAGCACCGCGTGGATCTCGCCCGGGCGCACATTGAGGCTGACGGCATCGTTGGCCCTGACACCGGGGTACTGCTTGGTGATGCGCCTGAGCTCGAGTCTGAGGGTCATGTGGGGGTGTGGAGATGGGGGCCGCGGTGGGGAGGCCAAACCTCAATGATGCCGCACGGGCGGCTGAACCTGATGCAAGCCTCGGACCACGTCGCGAACCTGCTCGCGCAACCAACGGCTGGCGGCCGATTTGTGGGTCAGGTCGTGCCAGAGCTGGTAGTAGTTCAGGGCGGGCAGCGGCACCGGGCAGCGGATCACCTTGACATTGAGATCACGCACGTAGCGCTCGCAAAAGCGCCGCCCCGTGGTGAGCACCAGCAGCGAGCCCGCCACCATGTACGGGATCTGCGCGAAATGCGGATGCCGCACGACGATGCGCCGCTCCAGCCCCTTGGCCTGCAGGTGCTGCTCGATGATGCCCGGGCCGTCGGGGTGAAACGGCAGCGGCGCGATGTGCTCGGCCGCCAGGTACTGCTCGACCGACCACGAGCGTTTGCCCTCCTTGGGCAGCCGCGCAGCCGGGTGGTCTTCTGACACCAGGCAGACCAACTCGTCGCTGACCAGTCGGCCCAGGTGCAACTCCTCAGAAGGCTCCAGCCAGTTGCCGATGACGAGGTCGACCTCGCCACGCGCCAGGCTGCGCCGGTGATCAAGCTGGGTGCCCAGCGGCAGCACCTCCAGGCGCGAATGCGGGGCCAGCTTGCGCAGACGCAGCGTGAGCTCGGGCAGGAACCAGGGGTCGAGGTAGTCGGTCGCTGCGATGCGGAAGGTCACCTCGGCGGTGGCGGGGTCAAAGCCCCGCGCCGCGCTCTTGTCGCCGAAGATCCATTGCGCCTGCTGCAAGATGGTGGCGGCAGGCTCGACCAGGCTCAGCGCCACGTCGGTGGGCGCCATGCCCTGACCGCTGCGCACCAGCAAAGGGTCGCCCGTGAGCTCGCGCAGCCGCCGCAGCTGGGCGCTGACGGCGGGCTGGTTGCTGCGCAGCTTGACGGCGGCGCGTGAGACGCTGGACTCGGTGATCACGGTGTGCAGAACCCGGATGAGTGACAGGTCGATCTTGTCGAAAAGCGCGCGCTGATTCATGCGTTGCTTTTTATCACCGATATGCGCAATCTTGTATACCGGCTCAAACACCAGGCGCTAACCTGACACGCACACCCACCCGGAGTCCCCATGAGTTCGCCCACCCCACGCCCGATCCGTTTTGTCCACCGCGGCGAGGTGCAGCAGGTTGAAGGCCTCGCGCCGACCACGACCGTGCTGCAGTGGCTGCGCGAACACGCCCATTGCACCGGCACCAAGGAAGGCTGCGCCGAAGGCGACTGCGGCGCCTGCACCGTGGTCGTGGCCGAGCGCGACGCCGCCACCGGCGAGCTCAAGCGCCGCACGGTCAACAGCTGCATCCAGTTCCTGCCCACGATCGACGGCCAGGCCCTGTTCACGGTCGAAGACGTGACCGCGCTGGGCCGCCAGGCCGCGCCCGACGCCCTGCACCCTTGCCAAGAAGCCCTGGTCAGCTGCCACGGCTCGCAATGCGGCTTCTGCACCCCGGGCTTCGTGATGTCGCTGTGGCACAGCTACGAACAGCACGAACAAGCCCTGCCCCGCCCTGCCCTGGCCGACGCGCTGGCCGGCAACCTGTGCCGCTGCACGGGCTATCGCCCCATCCTCGATGCGGGCGAGCAGATGTACGCCGCGCCCCGCGTGACGCTGGACACGGCACCGGTGCTCAAGCAACTCGAAGCGTTGCAAGCGGAGGCAGCGGCCTCGGCATCCACGGGCGCCTTCGTCTACGAGGGCCCCAGCCGGGGCCAGCCCGGTCAGGCCCAGCGCTTCCACGCCCCGACCACCTTGGCCGAACTCGCCGCGCTGCGAGAGGCCCTGCCCCAAGCCCGCCTGCTGGCCGGCTCCACCGACATCGGCCTGTGGGTGAACAAGCAGTTCCGCGAGCTGGGCGACATCATCTACGTCGGCAAGGTGCGCGACATGCAGTCGATCACGCTGCAGGCAACCACAGGCGGCGCAGCTGCGTCACCCGGCGACGCCAAGCCCGTGCTCGAAATCGGCGCCGCCGCCTCGCTCGAAGCCGCCTGGTCGGCGCTGGCGCAGCACGTGCCCGAGCTCAAAGAGATCTGGCTGCGCTTTGCCTCACCGCCCGTGCGTCACGCCGGCACCATGGGCGGCAACGTCGCCAACGGATCGCCCATTGGCGACAGCGCGCCCATCCTGCTGTCGCTGGGTGCTTCGCTGGTGCTGCGCAAAGGCGCCACCACGCGTGAGCTGCCGCTGTCGGCTTTCTACCTCGACTACATGAAGAACGACCTGCAGCCAGGCGAGTTCGTGCAGGCCATCCGCGTGCCGCTGCCGCAAACCAGCGCGGGTGACGTCGTGCGCGCCTACAAGCTCTCCAAACGCCGCGACAGCGACATCTCCGCCGTGTGCGCGGGCTTCTTCATCCGCCTGGACGGCGAGCGCATCGCCGAGGCGCGCCTGGGCTGGGGAGGCATGGCCGCCACCGCTCGCCGCGCCAGCGCCACCGAGGCCGCCATCACCGGCCAGCCCTGGAACGAAGCCACCCTGCGAGCCGCCCAGGCCGCCCTGGCGCAAGACTTCCAACCCCTGACCGACCTGCGCGCCAGCGCCAGCTACCGCCTCAAGGTGGCGCAGAACCTGTTGGAACGTTTCTGGCTGGAGACCCGACCAGGCACCCCGCTGCGCGCCGATCAGGTGCAAGTCTGGCCCGCCACCTGCTGAACGAACCCACGGAGCACCACCATGAACCAAGCCGTGGACATCCCCGCCACCCACCTGCCGCCTGACACGGTGGCTGCGCCCTCAACCACCGCCGCCGGCAAGCCCCTGGCGCACGAATCCGCCCGCCTGCACGTCGCGGGTGAAGCCACCTACATCGACGACCAGCCCGAGCTGGCCGGCACCCTGCACGCCGCCCTCGGCCTCTCGCCCGTGGCCCATGGGCGCCTGAAGGGCATCAACGTGGCCGCCCTGCGCGCCCTGCCCGGCGTGGTCGACGTCATCACTGCGGCCGACATCCCGGGCCTCAACGACTGCGGCGCCATCGTGCACGACGACCCCATCCTGGCCGATGGCACCGTGCACTACCTCGGCCAGCCCGTGTTCGCCGTGCTCTCGCACGACCGCGAACTCGCGCGCCGCGCCGCCGCCCAGGCCAAGGCCTTCCTCGACATCGAAGAGCTGCCCGCGCTGCTGACGCCCGAGGCCGCCCACGCCGCCAAGCAATACGTCGTGCCGCCGATGCGCATGGCGCGTGGCGACGCGGCCCAGGCGCTGGCCGAAGCACCGCACCAGCTGCAAGGCCACATCCAGCTGGGTGGGCAAGAGCAGTTCTACCTCGAAGGCCAGATTTCGTACGCCATCCCGCAGGAAGGCGGCATGCTGGTGCACTGCTCCACGCAGCACCCGTCCGAGATGCAGCACGCCGTGGCGCATGCGCTGCACCTGCACGCGCACCAGGTGCAAGTCACCTGCCGCCGCATGGGCGGGGGCTTTGGCGGCAAGGAATCGCAATCGGCCGTGTTCGCGTGCATCGCCGCCATCGCTGCGGCCAAGCTGCGCAAGCCCGTCAAGCTGCGCCCCGACCGTGACGACGACTTCATGGTCACGGGCCGACGCCACTGCTTCACGCACGACTGGTCCATCGGCCACGACGACGAAGGCCGCATCCTCGGCGCACAGGTCGAGATGGTGTCGCGCTGCGGCTTCTCGGCCGACCTGTCGGCCCCGGTGATGGCGCGCGCGCTGTGCCACTTCGACAACGCCTACTGGCTGCCCAACGTGGCCATCGATGGTTTTTGCGCGCGCACCAACACGCAAAGCAACACGGCCTTCCGTGGCTTCGGCGGCCCGCAAGGCGCCTTCGCGGTCGAATCCATCCTCGACGACATCGCCCGCAGCCTGGGCCGCGACGCGCTCGACGTGCGCCTGGCCAACCTCTACGGCATCGGCCACAACGACGTCACGCCCTACGGCCAGCAGGTCGAAGACAACGTGCTGCCCGCGCTGATCGGCGAGCTGGCCACCACCAGCGACTACCGCGCCCGCCGCGACGCCATCCACGCCTTCAACGCCAGCAGCCCCGTGCTCAAAAAGGGCCTGGCGCTGACGCCGCTGAAGTTCGGCATCTCCTTCAACGTGGTGCACCTGAACCAGGCCGGCGCGCTGGTGCACGTCTACACCGACGGCAGCGTGCTGGTGAACCACGGCGGCACCGAGATGGGCCAGGGCCTGAACACCAAGGTGGCGCAGATGGTGGCGCACACCCTGGGCCTGACGCCTGATCGCGTGCGCGTGACGGCCACCGACACCACCAAAGTGGCTAACACCTCGGCCACGGCGGCATCCACCGGCTCTGACCTCAACGGCAAGGCCGCCGCCGACGCCGCGCAGCAGATCAAGTCGCGCCTGGTGGCCCACCTGGCCGCCAAACACAGCGTCAGCGTGGACGCCATCCGCTTTGCCGACAGCCAGGTGCACGTGGGCGAGCAGGTGCTGCCCTTTGAAGACGTGACCATGAGCGCCTACATGGCCCGCGTGCAGCTGTGGTCCGACGGCTTTTACGCCACGCCCAAGCTGCACTGGAACCGCGAGACCATGCAGGGCCGGCCCTTCTACTACTTCGCTTATGGCGCCGCCGTCAGCGAGGTGCTGGTGGACACGCTCACGGGCGAGTTCAAGCTGCTGCGCGCCGACGTGCTGCACGACGTGGGCCAGTCCATCAACCCGGCGCTGGACATCGGCCAGGTCGAAGGCGCGTTCATCCAGGGCATGGGCTGGCTGACCACCGAAGAGCTGGTGTGGCACCCACAAAGCGGCAAGCTGCTGACCCACGCGCCCTCCACCTACAAGATCCCCACCGCCAGCGACTGCCCGGCCGACTTCCGCGTCAAACTGTTCGACAACCGCAACGTGGAAGACACCATCTACCGCTCCAAGGCCGTGGGCGAGCCGCCGTTGCTGCTGCCCTTCTCGGTGTTCTTCGCCATCCGCGATGCGGTGTCGGCGGTGGGCCAGCACAAGGTACAACCGCCCCTGCGCGCACCCGCCACGGCCGAAGCCATCCTGGACGCGGTCGAGGCGGTGAAGGCGGCCGCAACCGCTGCGGCGTGATGCCTGCCGCACGACACGGCTTGCCTGCACTCACACCATGACCACGCACAACGCCCTGAATGCCCGCCACCTGCGCCACGTCGCCGCGCAGTGGCTCGCGGCCGGGCGGCCTGCGCTGGTCGTGCGCGTGCACGCCATCCGCGGCTCCACGCCGCGCGAGGCAGGCGTGCGCATGCTGGTGAGCGGTGGTGAACACGGCGGTGAAGCTCTTGGAACCGTCTTGGGAACCATCGGCGGCGGCCACCTCGAATGGCAAGCCATCGACCTGGCCCGCAAGGCCCTGGCCGAAGCGCGCGCCCCCTCACAAACCCACAAACCCCTGGCCGCCTGGCAACAAACCTTCGCCCTCGGCCCCACGCTGGGCCAATGCTGCGGCGGCTCGGTCGACCTGGCCTTCGAGCCCCTGACCGAAACCACGCTTCAAGCCTGGACCTTGCCCGCGCCCCGCTTTCACCTGGAGCTGCACGGCGCCGGCCACGTCGGCCAGGCCATCGTCAAACTGCTGGCCGACATCGACTGCACCGTGCGGTGGGTGGACGAACGCGCCGACACCGCCGAAACCTGCGGCGCCGACGCCCCCGGCCTGCCCTCGCCCGAGGCCATCGCGGCCCTGCCGCCGCACATCCAGTTCGTCAGCACCGAGCAGGCCGAAGCCGAAGTGGCCGACGCCCCACCCGGCGCCTGCCACCTCGTGCTCACTCACCGGCATGACCTGGACCTGCGCATCATCCACGCCGTGCTCAAGCGTGGCGACTTTGCCTTCGCGGGCCTGATCGGTTCGCAAACCAAGCGCGCCAAGTTCCTGCACCGGCTGCAAGCCATGGGCGTGAGCGACGACGCCATCGCCCGCCTGACCTGCCCCATCGGCCTGCCCGAGCTGCCGGGCAAAGAGCCCGCCGTCATCGCCATCTCGGTGGTGGCGCAGCTGCTGCAGCGCACCGCCTGAGGCCTGCTCGCGCACCACGCCGCGCGGTGGCCGCCTTGCCCCATCCAACGCCCGAGCCCGCCCCATGCACACGCCCACCCTGCTCATCAAAGACGCCGACTGCGTCGCCACCATGGACGACGCCGGCACCGAATGGCGCCAGGCCAGCGTGCTCATCCAGGGCCCGCACATCCTGGCCTGCGGCCCCACGGCCGACCTCGACCCCGCCCTGCTCGCCCAAGCCACCGACGTGATCGACGCGCGCGGCCACGTCGTCATCCCCGGCCTGGTCAACACGCACCACCACATGTACCAAAGCCTGACGCGCGCCATCCCGGCCGCGCAGGACGCCGAGCTCTTCACCTGGCTGCGCACGCTCTACCCCATCTGGGCGGGCCTGACGCCCGAGATGGTGCGGGTGTCGACCCAGGTGGCCATGGCCGAGCTGCTGGTCAGCGGCTGCACCACCAGCAGCGACCACCTCTACCTCTACCCCAACGGCTGCCGGCTGGACGACAGCATCGAAGCGGCGCTGCAAATCGGCATGCGCTTTCACGCCAGCCGCGGCAGCATGAGCGTGGGCGAATCGAACGGCGGCCTGCCGCCCGACAGCTTGGTCGAGCGCGAAGCCGACATCCTCAAAGACTCGCAGCGCCTGATCGAAGCCTGGCACGACGAGCGAGACTTCAGCATGACGCGCATCGCGCTGGCGCCGTGCTCACCGTTTTCGGTCAGCCCGGACTTGATGCGCGAATCGGCCAGCCTGGCGCGCAGCTACCGGCGCGGCGTGCGCCTGCACACCCACCTGGCCGAGAACGACCACGACATCGCCTACAGCCGCGAGAGGTTCAACCAGACGCCCACCGAATACGCCGAAAGCCTGGGCTGGCTGGGCGACGACGTGTGGCACGCCCACTGCGTGAAGCTGGACGAACACGGCATCGGCCGCTTTGCCGCCACCCGCACGGGCGTGGCGCATTGCCCCTGCAGCAACATGCGCCTGGCCTCGGGCATCGCGCCCGTGCGCCGCATGCTCAACGCCGGCGTGCCCGTGGGCCTGGGCGTGGACGGCTCAGCCAGCAACGACGCCGCGCACATGCTGGCCGAAGCGCGGCAAGCGATGCTGCTGGCGCGCGTGGGGCGCAGCCTGGAGCCCTTCGGGTGTGACCATGGGCCGGCTGACATGAGTGCGCGTGCGGCTTTGCGCGTGGCGACGCGGGGTGGGGCCGAGGTGCTGGGGCGCACGGACATCGGGCAGATTGCGCCCGGGTTCGCGGCTGACTTGGCGATCTTTGACACGCGCACGCTGGGCATGGCCGGGGCCGCGGTGCATGACCCCGTGGCTGCCTTGCTGATGTGCCATGGGGAGCCGACGGCTTGGACGGTTGTGAATGGGAGGGTGGTGGCTGACCACGGGCGGGTCACGACGGTGGAGATGGGGGCGGTGGTGGAGAGGCACAACGACTTGGCCAAATTGCTGACACAGCAATGATCCGTCGGGCCCCCCCGATCCTCATGGGCGCGCCTCATCGAAACGAACAACACCGCAAGAAGTTTTCCAAATTCTTCTACCGACTTGAGCGAGCGAGTTCGTTGCAATACAGCCTGTGATGTGGATTGGCCACCTCACGTAACCAAAGAAAGGCTGAACATGAGCAACACCCCCGCAAACGGACCCAGCAAAACCGGCAACCCCTCGGGCCCAGGCCGCGGAAACAACCCTCCCGCCAAGAAGTGACGCCCTATTGCCCCTGAAGTCGTGGGCAACTATGTCACTTTGACAGGCTGGCTGACTCAATCCAATGAGTCAGCCAGCGCTTGCTGCCGTGGATGATCCAGTCATCCACGGAGGCTGCACCCAAAACGTCCAACAGGCTGAGCCGTCCCTTATCGGACGGCTGCTGAGGTGGCGAAAGGGTGGCAACCAAGTCTTGAAGGGTGTCGATGCGACGAGCCAGAAAGTAATGACAGGCTACTCGCCCCTGCATGCGCTCACGTTGCTCAGGCGACGTCACAGACTCGATGAGGGCCTCGTGCAGTGGCTGCAGCATGCGAGCTGATGGGAAACTGCTTCCCGAACTCCAGGTCTTCAGCGTTGACCCATCCGGGATGGCACCGATGGGAATTGCTCTCGCACCCGCCGCCATTGACGCCAAGTTCTTCAGGCTTTTGGCCCCGACTTCTGCAAGGAACCATTTGAAGAAGTTCCTCCCAGGTTTAACGCGACCATCATCCCCGACGCGCATCAACAATGGCAGCAAAGACGCTTCGTATGGATCGGCATTCGCCTTCTGCATCTTGATGTCGAGCAGAACCAATTGCGCCAAGAGGAACTCACAAAGACCTGCGGCTCGCGTCGCCAGAACATCGTTGTCGTTCTTCGTCCTGCTCAGCACCGAGATCGCGAGCTTCGGGAAGTAAGGCGACAGCTGTGAGTTCGTCGAGATTTCGTGCGCTAGCGCCGGATAGTCCTTGGCGCGCAGCAGTTTGACCGCGTCAACACTGGCTCGCTCCACCTCAGCGCAGTGTGTGACGCTCACACCCCACCACCCACTCTGGCCTACGTGTTTTGCCGACTCCTGCCATGCACTCATATTGTCGAGTTCGGTCCGAGCGACATGGTCTCCGTTCCTAGCGGCGTGAACCTTTTCGTCTACGCCAGCCAGCGCATCGCTCCCCACGCGCGCCTTGAGGGTCTTCCAGATGTTGTCAAAACTACGCTTTGCCCGATCGCTGAGATCCCACACCTCGCTCAATGCATCGGTTCGTCGCCCGAGCGCCTCTATGCTTTTTAACAGGGACTCCCACCCGTTCTCTCGGGCTATCCCGCTGATCGATCCACCGTCCATCGCCATTAGCAAATCAAGCTCGGGCAGAAACAAGCCATCCAAGGTGAATTTTTTGGGTTTACCTTTGCGCAGATTTGGCATGTGTGTTCAGTTTCCTACGAGGAAGACGGCGGAAAGTAGCCAGCAAGAATGCGCTTGAAGATTCTCGCCGCGCCCTGTAGCGACTGGGAGGACTGCTACGCAGCGGGTACCGTCGTCGCCATCGATGCCTTCAACGTCTGCATCGAATGCGATCCCCGACACCCGAGTTCGAGGGGGGCTGCTCAGACCTGCCCTAGTGTTCACGCAGCCGAAGTGAAAGCTCTCCAGTTGATTGGGCCGTTACGGCTGGGTGTTGATTTCCATCTGGAACTGACCCAGTGAGCCACCAGGACAAAGCCCGTCAAGTCCATCTGGCGATGGGGGCGGGCCGATGTAGGCCTGGGCCTGCTGCAGGGTTACGTCGCGATAAAGCCACGGTCACGCCAGCGGTCGGCGACGAACTCCTCGAAGTCGTAGCCCTCGCCGAGCTCCAGTCTGTCGGCATGGTCGCAGACGATGATTTGCGGCTTGTTGCCGACCTCCTGCGCCGTGTCATCACAGAACTTGGCCAGGACGGTGAACATCTTGGCAACAGTTTTCAAGTCGTCATCGGTCGTCGAGATGCGTGTATGCGTCTCGACAGGCAAGTTCACAGCGCGTGTCGCGGGCTCGTCCGCAGTCTCTTCGGACTGAGGGCTGTCGGGCGCGCTGGCAGAGGTGACGTCCTGGTTCGCGCGCAATTGGGCTGGATTGAATTCCTTGCCGTGATCGGCGGAGGGGAAGTAGACCTGCGTAGGTTGGTCGAGAAACAGCACGGGCGGTAGCTTGCAGTCCGCATAGGCCGCAAACTGGTAGTGCAGGGACAGGAACAGCGTCAGGTGCGAATACAGCCAGTTCGCGCCACTGCCCATCGACCGCAGGAAGACTTTCTTCTCCGGCGCGCCGTTTACCCCCGGTGTCTCATGCCATAGGTCGAAGGAATCAATGTCGAACTTCAAGGAGCCATTCTTGTAGGAGTCCTCGAAGTCGAAATGTGTGCCGACCATCGCCAGGCGCCGGTTGATGTCGCGTTGCAAGGCCACCAGCCGGGGTGCGACATCGAGCAAAGCCATCTTCGATTTCAGGTCCGCCACCTTATTCTGGAGCAAGTTCACCCGCTCCGTGGTTTGCGTGGGCGGACTCTCGATACGGCGCTCAATGGCGATTTCCAGCTTGATCTTGGCCTTCTGCGCTGCTGCATCGACAGACTTTGAGCGCTGCAGGCGGTCGGCCTCCTGGTCCAGTGGACGCAGCGTGGTTTCGACCTGCCGCAAGGCCTGGCGGGCCTTCTTAAGTTGCTCGTCGATGTCCCGCCGCTCCTGGCCAAAGCCCTCGCGAGCATAGGCCGAGACCTTCAGCTCACCGTTGAGCCAGTTGATGGCCGCCGAGAGTCTGTTGGCCTCATCTTCGGCGGCTTCCGAGGGTGACGCACAGACCGGGCACACGGGATGGTCCAGATGGGTCGCCTTCGGGATGGGCAGATCCGTCATGGCACCGGCGAATCCCTCGACTTGTTGAGTCGAGACGTCGAGCAAGTAGCGCGTGTTCAGGGCCTTCTGGATCTCGGCCATGAGCTCGGCCTTGCGTGTGCGCAGTTCCTTGCGGGTAGCGTCGAAGGTATCGGACTGACCATCGACCGTGACGGCGATGCCGGTCAAGCGTTCCAGGGCCTGTGCCGGCCGCATCCAGATTTCTTCGGCGGTCAACTCTGTCAGCGGTGTGCCCGCCAGGGCGTGGAACTCACGCAGGTAGCCCGCCATCTCACCGATGCCGGCCGATTTGATCTGCTCCTGCTTGGGAATGACGGCCAGCGCACGCTTGAGCTCGGTTTCTGCTTCGGCGAGTTCCTTCGCCAGATCGAAATAGTCCTCTCCCACGATCCCCATGAAGATCTTGAAGTGATCGATGGCCTGTTCGCGTTTTCGCTTTTCGTCGAAGCGGTAAAAGATCGCATGCCGGTTAGCCACCAGGTTTTGATGCTGGAGCATGAACGAGGCAAAACTGCGGATGGAAGGCGTCGGGCTTTTCTGACCCATGAGCTGCTTCTGCAGCGGGTCGGTGTCGATGTCGTCCATGGTGACGCCGAAGTAGCGGCCCAGGCTCTTGCAGAATTCGATGCGGCCAAGCTGGTATTGCGAGGTGAAGAAGTTGTCCACGTCCTTGACGTAGCCCAGCACATGTCTGGCCTGCTCGTCGCCACTGACCTCTCGCAGGAAACATTGGTTGGCGTTGTCTGCTCTGCGGCCGGCGACGACCGCCATCCCGGAAAAGCGCCATACGGTAAAGAATATCTTCGCCCGCTGGGTGATGATGCCTTGCGGAATCGTGTCTTCGGAACTGCCCATGCAGTAATCGAAGATGTCTAGAATGGCACTTTTTCCCTTTGAAGATTTGCCGGTAATGATATTCAAGCCTTGCTTAAATTTCACGCTGTGCGACTCATTTTCATGATCGATCACGCCGATATATCGAACATAGCATTTCATAGCGACTTCAATCCCAGCATTCTATAAATTGTCACAACATTTTCATTCCCGAATACCATGGCAAGCTGACGCGCATATCGCAACATCTTAGGGGCTGCATTCTCTGACTGCCGGTTTTCACTGACGAGAACCGACAGGTCGTCGTTGAGTTGGAGGCTTTCATCAGAGCGCAATATCAACAGCGCCTTGTTGGTGATGGGTTTATATTCCGAGATGCGAAGCGCCAAGCCGACCAATCGGGATGAGTCGGATGTCATGGTCCGGATCGAACTGGTTCGATTGGCAGTATGCAAATAATCCTGCATCGCGGGAAAGGACACCAGTGGCAGAACCAAATAGCTCAGCAGGATGTCTTTCTCCTTCGGCTCCCAGTTCAGATAGAAACTCTGAATCACTGGCGCGAGCGCAAAGGCATTGCGATGCAAGGTATAGAGATGATCGGCGGCGGTATTCATCATTCCCAGAGTTTCCAGTGAAATTCTTCGTCCTTGTTTTTGGGATTCTCGTCTGCCAGCATGTGATAAATGCCATTGCGAAATTCCGGCATGGTGTTGGCCATGGCGCAAAAGGATTCCGTTGGCGCCCCCAGACGTGCCAGGTAAAACTTGAGTGACGCCTTCTTGAACGCCGCGTCGTCCTGCAGGCCGTCGCAATCCAGAATGGCCGCTTCTCGCGCCATAATATGGTTGCTGCGGTGGTTGTGGAGATAAAGGTCCAGAGAGGGCTTGATGGGAATTTGATCCTGGAGGAGCCCGGAAATCGTGTCCAGCGCAAACAGGCGGTGCAGGGCCGCGTGCTTGAGATATTTTTCGCCCTCGATCTCGAGGATTTTCCTGGCGAAGAGCATGGGCCTGATTTCGTCGAGATCGACTTTTTCTTCCAGCGGCCGAAGATCTCTCAAAGGAAACTCTGCCGGATGCTTCATGCACGAGGAGTTCAGAGCCGTCAGCTTGGCGGTGAACGCCTCGTGGGTGATCTTCCAGCCCTTCAGGACGTGTTCGGTGCTGAACATGAAGCCCAGCAAGTCGTCCAAGTACTGTTGCTGCAGCGACGGTCGTATGGCTTTGAGGTAGCGGGTCTTGTAGCCGTCGATGCGCGCTGGCAGGGTGTCTTCACCCGGGATGATGAGCATGCGTTCCAACACCTCCATCAGTTTCAGGCAGTTCTCGGGCGCTAGGACCTGCTGCTGCAGTACCCGTGCCTTGGACGGCTTGCGGGCCGTAGTTTCAGCAGTTTTGACAGCCTCATCCTGCTGCGGCTCGGCTGGCCCCTCCATTTGCGTCTGGGGTGCGTCAGCCACATCGCTGCCGATATCTTGCATGCGCTCAAGCCGCTGCACAGCGGTCAGGGTGTTCCAGTCCTTGAGGCGACTCTGGGCGCCGAACTCCTGAGTCGTCAGAAGCACCAGGGACTTGTAGCTGCTGCGGTCAAAGCGCTCATGCAGCCAGTTCCGGATCGTGTTCCAGAAGTTTTGGTGGCTGTCGGTCAGCTTGTCGCTGTAATTCTTGACCTCGATCTGCGTCTTGCCCGGAACGGTGACATCGCCCATGGCTTCGATCCATAGGCACTCTCCGGGCATGAGGTCTTGGCACTGTTCTACGGCCACGAGCAACTGGTACTGCAGCGCTTTGAAAAGTGCCGTTGCATCGAAGGGCAGAGCTTGCGTATCGCTCTGCAGCTGTTTGGACGGAGGTGGCATGGGCGGTGTCGACTGCAACTCGAAGTCTCCTGTTTCCTCTGACTCTGGCGGCTGGGTTAATGGGGCATGCCCGCAGTCACCATCCGGCTCGGCCTGCATAGGTCAGTAAACGGCCAGTGCTGGCATTGACTTATGACATGTAAATAGACTGTATGGGGATGCTGGGATGAACCGCCCCGAGGTCTTCAGACACCGTGAGCTCCGACTTTGCTTGCTGAAAGGCGGCGCGTGACAATTGTCGGCGACTCAGTCTTTCCACATCAGGATGAAGCGCGTCAGCGAGCCCTCTGAATTGAACGTGAGCTTCGCTGTGTAAGTCATGTGAGGCCCATGTTGGATGCTAGTCGCTTCGTCGTTGATTAACGCTCCGCACTTCACTTCCACGGAAGATTTGTGGCCGTCCTTGACGTTATCCCGGCACCACATGAGAACCTCGAACAGCGCCGGATCGACTCGGTCCCTTGTGTTTGTCGCAGTTCCAACAACCTCAAGCGTGTCCCCAGTCCGCTCCCAACGTAACGCAGCCTTGTAGCTAGGGTAACTGCTTGGGTCATGATCCGCGAGTTCTTCCGGACGCAGCACTGCGCCTGGGCCGTAGATATTCTTTGGCTCACCCTTGTCAAATTTGATTGTGAAGATGAACCCGCCGTTGGGACCACTTGGGACCATTTGCTGCACGACACCAGCCCCGAAAATCCGGTGGCACACTCTGGAGCCCACCTTGATGTCACATTCACCGATAAGCTTGAGGTCCACCTTGCCTGTTGGGGAAAACTGAGGCTCTTTGGCAGTGGCTGCATTTGTAGCGAGCGCGGAGGCCTCGGCTTCGGAGTCTGCAGCTATCTGAACCGGGATGGTCTTGTGGTGAACGAGATAGACCTTCGCGTCATAGAACTTGGTCATGTTTCCTCCTGTGAAAAACACTGTATCAGGAGCCAAAGGGACCAGATACGGCACTGAGCCCGAAACGGCGGCTTGCAACGACCGCCGACACTCGCAGGATGGGCATGACCGACTGCAACCAGCCTGAAGCCGACATCGCAGCTAGGCACATGCCAGACTGCGCCACGCCCAAGCGCTTCCCGCAGTCTCCATGCAACCTCGCCCTGACACCCCCCAGGCCCTCCGCCAATCCATCTGGCACGACCTAACCCGCGCCCCCCACGACCGCCACCACCCCTGGCGCACCCCCGTCCTGGCCACCACCACCCCTGACGGCGAACCCAACGCCCGCACCGTGGTCCTGCGCGCCGCCAACGCCACGCAGCAAACCCTCACCGCCTTCACCGACCACCGCAGCGCCAAAGCCTTTGAGCTCGCGCACCACCCCAAGGCCCTGTTCGTCTTTTGGAGCGAGCGCCTGAAATGGCAGCTCCGCGTGCGCGCCCTGGTGACGGTGCAAACCAGCGGCCCCGAGGTCGACGCCGTCTGGCAGCGCGTGCGCCAATCGGCAACGGCCGGTGATTACCTCTCGCTTGTCGCGCCCGGCACCCCGCTCGCGCAGCCCGGCGCTGGCGCCGCGCCGCTGGCCGAGCGGCACCACCTCGCCATCCTCTCAGCCCAGGTCACCGAGATCGACTGGCTGGAGCTCAGCGCCTCGGGCCACCGCCGCGCCCGCATCCTCGCCGACAGTTGGGAGTGGCTCACGCCCTGAAATGGGCCGCGCGCCACGCCTGCGCACTCACGCGCCGAGCTTTTTGGTCGGCGCATCCCCCAAATAGGTTCGCGCGCCGAGCTCTCAGGGCCGCACGCCGAGCTCAAAGCTCGGCGCTTGTCGCGAAATGAGTCAACGCCCACTGAAAAAGCTCGGCACGCGCCCCAAATAGGGGCATGAGCCGAGCTTTTTGCTCCGCGCGCCGAGTTCCCAGCCCCACCCGTGGCCGCCGAGCCCTCCCGGGCCCGCGCCTCACGGCTTGGCCCGATTCTTCAGCGCAGCTTCCAGCGCTTTCAGTTCGGCTTCGTCCTGCTGATCGGCGGCAATGGCTTCCTGCCGTTTGCGGTCTTGATCGAACTGCTGATACAGCTCGCCCGTGCGCGTCTCCATCTGCTCATGGCTGATGCTGCCAGCGTGGGTGAGCAGCGGAAAACCGTTGAACGTGATGATCTGATCCACGTTCTGCTTCCAGAAGGCCATTTGCGTCTCTTGCTTGCCCTTGGCCCGCAGCTCGGCCGTTTCCAGGAAGATGACCACCAGCCGGTTCAGGGTGTCGATCTCATCTTCGGTCAGGTAGTTCTTGGCCACCACGATGTCCGTCTTGCGCACCTTGTCGCCCTTCCAGGCAAGCAGGCCGAAGTTGGGGTCGGTGGCATTGGCGCGGGCGGTGATGAGTTCGGCTGCGGTCTTTTGCGTCACGGCATAGATCAGCTGGTTCTGCACGGTGGCGAAGAACAGCTGCGTGGCCTTGTCCGTCTTGTCGTAGTCGCTGGAGAGCGCAAAGAGGTCGCGCACCTTTTGATAAAAACGCTTCTCCGAGGCCCGGATGTCGCGGATGCGCGCCAGCATCTCGTCGAAGTAGTCCGGGCGGCCGTCCGGGTTCTTCAGCCGCTCGTCGTCCATCGCGAAGCCCTTGGTCAGGTACTCCTTCAGGATGGTGGAGGCCCAACGGCGGAACTGCACGCCACGGGGGGAACGCACGCGGTAGCCCACGGCCAGGATGGCGTCGAGGTTGTGGAGCGTGACGGGGCGCCGCACGTCTCGCCCCCCTTCGGTTTGAACTACCGAGGATTCCTCGGTGGTTGCCTCCCGGCTCAGCTCTCCGTCCTCGAAGATGTTCTTGAGGTGCAGCCCCACGTTGTCTGTGCTCACGTCAAACAGCTGGGCCATTTCGCGCTGAGTCAGCCAGACCGTCTGGTCTTTCGCCCGCAACTTGATCTGGCTGCGGCCGTCTTCGGTGGTGTAGAGGATGAGGTCGGTCATGGTGCAGGTGCGTCGGAACCACTCGTCATTGTCCTCGCCCATTTTGGTCGGGCCGTGAATGGCGCGCCTTCCACCATTCGGGCGCCTCATCATTCTGCGCAACGCCCACCAAGCCGCCTCACCCGCCGCGCCCCAACACCCCACGCCGCTCGATCAAAAAATCCATCAACGCCCGGATCTTGGCCGGCAGCTGCGCCCTGGACGGCACATACAGATAAAACCCCGGAAACGGCCGGCACCAGGGCGCCAGCACCCGCACCAGCCGGCCCTCTGCCAGGTGCTGGCGCACGCAGATGTCCAGGTACTTGATCACCCCCACGCCTTGCAGCGCGGCGTTGAGCATGTTCTCGTCGTCGTTGAACACGGCGCTGCCTTTGGGCTCGACCACCACGGTGCGCCCCTCGGCGTCGGGCGAGGTGAACGACCAGCGGTCGATCGTGCCGCTGGAAGTGAAGCGGTAGGCCAGGCAGTTGTGCCGCATCAGGTCGGCCGGGGTTTGCGGCAGGCCGTGGCGCTCGAAGTAAGCCGGTGAGCCCACCACCGCCATTTCAATCGGCGGCGTCACCGGCACCGCCACCATGTGTTCGTCCAGGCTTTCGCCCAGGCGCAGGCCAGCGTCCATGCCGTCGGCCACGATGTTCGACAAGCCGTCGTTCATCACCAGCTCCAGCCGCACCTTCGGGTGGCGCGCCAGGAACTCGCCCAGGTGGGGCTCAATCAGCAGCCGCGCGGCGATGCGCGACGAGTTCAGGCGGATCAGCCCTGAGGGCTCATCGTGCCGCTCACTCAGCTCGCTCACCGCGCGTTCGATTGCCGAGAGCGCCGGCTGCAGCACGTCCAGCAGGCGCTGGCCTTCGTCGGTCAAAGACATGTCCCGGGTCGTGCGGTTGAGCAGGCGCACGTTCAGCCGCTCTTCCAGCCCCTTGAGGTGCTGAGACAGCGCCGCGCGCGTGACCTCCATCTCGTCCGCGGCCTTGGTGAAGCTGCGGTGACGGGCGATGTGCGCGAACCAGGTCAGCGAGGCGAGCAGGGAGGGTTCGACGGGCATTTGTTCAGTTTAACTAACCAGTCATGTCTCCGGAAGGCCATTTATCTATGCCAATCAAATTCCTACGATTCACCCATGCCGCAAACATTCAGCGGCGGATTCACCACCCACCGGAGCGCATCACATGTCCACCAACGTCACCTTCAAGAACCTCAACGGCAACGGCATCACCATGGCCGCCACCCTCTACTTCCCGGCTGATTTCGACGCCTCTCGCAAGTACCCGGCTGTGGTGGTGTCCCACCCCGGCGGCGGCGTCAAGGAGCAGACCGCCGGCCTGTACGCCAGCAAGCTGGCCGAGCATGGCCTGGTCGCCATCGCTTTTGACCGCTCGTACCAAGGCGCCAGCACCGGCGAGCCCCGCCAGCTGGAGAACCCCTTCGTCAGCACCGAAGACGTCAGCGCAGTGGTCGATTACCTGACCACCCTGCCCTATGTGGACGCGAACCAGATCGGCGCCATGGGCATCTGCGCTGGCGCGGGCTACAGCGCCAACGCCACCATCAATGACCGCCGCATCAAGGCGCTGGGCATGGTGAGCGCCGTGAACATCGGCCAGATGTTCCGCAATGGCTGGGAGCGCAACGTCAAGGACGCGGACGCCGTGGGCTACCTGGACTTCGGCTCCAGCGCCCGCACCGCCGATGCCGGTGAACGCGGCTTTGCCACCATCCCGCTGGCCCCGCTCAATAAGGAAGACGCGCCCAACGCCGAGCTGGCCGAAGCCTGGGAGTACTACCACACGCCCCGCGCCGAGCACCCCCGCGCACCTGGCTATGCACTGGCGCGCAACCTGAACCAGATCATCACGTACGACGCCTACCACCTGGCCGAAGCCTTCCTGACGCAGCCCATCCTGGCCGTGGCCGGCAGCGTGGCAGGCAGCAAGTGGATGAGCGAAGACCTGCTGGCGCGCGCCGCCAGCCAGGACAAGGCGCTGCACATCGTTGAAGGCGCCAACCACATGTCGCTGTACGACGTGCCGCAGTACGTGGACGAGGCGGTGTCGCAGCTCGCACCGTTCTTCCAACGCACCTTGAAGTGACGAGCCCACCATGAGCCACATCCAAGCCATCAGCTACCGCGACCCGGGCTTGGTCGAAGGTGGAGCCCTTCCTCAAGGAAAAGCTGTGAAGAACGTCCTCATCCTCGGGGCCAGCGGGCAGATCGCCCGCTGGGTGGTCAACGCGCTGGCGCATGAACCAGGCGTTCAGCAGACCTTGCTGCTGCGCGACCCCAAGAAGCTCACCGGCCGCGAGCCTGCCAACGCCAAGGTCGTCATCGGCAACGTGCTGGACAAGAAGCTGCTGCGGCAAGCCGTGTCGGGCCAGGACATCGTCTACGCCAACCTCACGGGTGACGACCTGGACAAGCAGGCCCAGGCCGTGATCGCGGCGATGCAGGCCGAGGGTGTGCAGCGGCTGGTCTTCGTCCTGGCGCTGGGCATCTGCGACGAGGTGCCAGGCCGATTCGGCGAGTGGAACAACGCCACCATTGGCGAAGACCTCAAGCCCTTTCGCCGCGCGGCCGATGCCATCGAGGCCTCGGGCCTGGCCTACACCATCTTGCGCCCGGCCTGGCTGACGGACGAGGATGAGGTGGACCACGAGCTCACGACCAAAGGCCAGCCGTTCAAAGGCACGGTGGTGTCGAGAAAGAGCGTGGCGGACGTGATCCTGCAAGTGATCGCCCAACCCGAGCTGCACGTTGGCGGCAACCTGGGCGTGAACAAGCCCGGCACCGACGCTGACAAGCCGTACTTCATGTGAGTGGAGCCACCCGCATGGACTTGCTGAAACACATGACGGCCCTTCAAGGCGTGCTGGTGCTGCTGGCCGTCGCCTTGCTCGCGGGGCTCGCCTTCTTCGTTGGCGTCACCGTCATCGAAAAGCGGCAGGCCCAGGCGGTGGCGGGCATGGTGCCCCATGCCTCGCCCGCGCACGGCCGGGTAGCGGTGGTGTACTTCTCGCGTTCGGGCAACACCGGGCTGGCGGCGCGCCACGTTGCCAAGCGGCTGGGCGCGGTGCTCTACCCGCTGCAAGTGCCTGAGTACGAGTTGGGCCTGGGCGGGCTGGCCCGCTCAGCGTTCGCCGCCAATGCGCGCCGAACCGATCCGGCGACCTTGCCAGACATCACGCCGCGTCAGCTGAACCTCAAGCCATTCGACACCGTCTGGCTGGGCTCGCCGATCTGGTTCTACAGCCCCGCGCCACCGATCTGGGCCTTCGTCGAGCACAACCGCTTTGACGGCCAACACGTGGTGTTGTTCAACACCTTCAACAGCAACCTGGGCGCCGACCAGATCGAGGCGTTCAAGGCCAAGGTGATGGCGCGAGGGGCGCGTTCGTTCGAGCACCGGCAGGTGCTGCGCGGGCGCATGACGCAGCAGCTGACACCTGATGAGATGCTCGCCTTCATCGACGCTGAATGGTTTGGCGCTAAGCCGGTCGGACCGGCAACGCACTTCCCTCTCGAGCCTCGGTGACCGCGGGGCCGTGCCCATCCCGATGCAAACCCAGTGCAGCCACTCCCGGCACCCCGGTCAACCCCCCTGCACCGTGCAAGATCGAGCCTTAACAAACCACGGACACGCATGCTCGACGACCCACGCTGCTGCGGCAGCGGCACCTGCATCATCGACGCCGACGGCATCTGCTGGTGTGGCCAGCGCTGGGAGGGCGACCGCCTTGTGGGCCCCGCTTCGGCCTGCGCGGCCCCGGCCACCCCCACCGCCGCGCGCCCGGCTGACGCCCCCGCCGAGGCCGCCCGTGCCCCCGCACACCCCACCCAGCGCTGAGCCCCCCGCCGCCGCCCAGCCCCGCCAGGCCTCGGTGCCCGAGGGCCGGCTCTCGCGCAGCCTGCACCTGGGGCGGCTGGCCGGTGAGCTGCTGGCGGGTGCGGTCGCCACCGGAGCGGGCCAGCTGGCGCGGGGCGAGCGGCCTTCGTGGGCCGGCAGCTTTTTGACGCCGGGCAACGCGCACCGCCTCACCGAGCGGCTGGCGCAGATGCGCGGCGCGGTCATGAAGGTGGGCCAGATGCTGTCGATGGACGGCCAGGGCGTGCCGCCCGCCCCCTTTGCCGACCTGCTGGCCCGCCTGCGCGACCAGGCTTACGCCATGCCCGCCACCCAGCTGGCCGAGGTGCTCGAGCGCGAGTACGGCAACGGCTGGCACCGGCGCTTCAAGCAGTTCAGCTTTGCGCCGATCGCGGCCGCGTCCATCGGCCAGGTGCACCGCGCCGAAACCCACGAGGGCGAGGTGCTGGCCCTGAAGGTGCAGTACCCCGGCGTGCGCGCCAGCATCGACAGCGACGTGGCCAACCTGGCCCTGCTGCTGCGCGTGCCCGGCCTGACCCCGCCCGGCGTCGAGGTGGACGCCCTGCTGGACCAACTGCTGCCCAAGATGCGCGCGCAACTGCTCGCCGAAACCGACTACACCGCCGAGGCCCGCGCCGCCACGGCCTACCGCGAGCTGCTGGGTGAGGCCCCCGACCTGTTCGTGCCCCGCGTGCACACCGAGCACAGCACCGAGCGCATCCTGGCGATGGCCTTTGCGCCCGGGCAGCCCGTGGGCTCGCTGTTGCAGCCCGGCGTGCCGCAAGCACAGCGTGACCGCGTGGCCGCCTCGCTGTGCCGGCTGGCCGTCAAAGAGTTCTTCGGCATGCGCCTGGTGCAGACCGACCCGAACTTCGGCAACTACCTGTTCGACGCCACCACCGGCCGCATCGGCCTGCTCGACTTTGGCGCCGCGCAGGCGGTGAGCGCCGAGCGCGTGGCGCAGGTGCGCGAGCTGGGCCGCGCCTTGCGGCAAGCCCACCGGGCGCGCACGCTCGACGCCGCGCTGGCCCTGGGCCTGGTGCACGCCAGCGACACCTCGGCCCAGCAAGCGGGCGTGGTGCAGCTGCTGCTGGCCGTGGGCGAGCCGCTGCGCGCCACAGGCCTGTACGACTTCGGCGCCTCGCGCCTGGTCAAAGACGTGTTCGAGCAGGGGCAGGCGCAGTTTCTGGAAACCGGCTACGGCCAGCCACCACCGGCCGACGTGTTGCTGCTGCAGCGCAAGTTTGTCGGCACGTTTTTGTTGTGCGCCAAGCTGGGGGCGCGGGTGGATTTGGGCGACGTGTTCGGGGCGGAGTTGGATGAGGCGGCCTGAGGCCGGCTCTGCCGTCCCAATGAAAGCAGGCTTTCATTCTTGCGAAGCAAATTAAAGAATGCTTTAATTTTATGCAAACACATTCAAGCAGGCTTTCACACCATGCGCAGCACAGGCACCCACGCCATCTCCACGACCCTGGGCGAGCCCGTCCGGGCCTTCGTGCCGCACACGCTCCCGCCACGTGACCCAGCTCTGTCGCCCGACACCTTCAACGCGCTCAACCACACGGCTGAGCTGGCCTTGGCTCGCCTGTCCGGCGTCTCTGGCCTGACGCCTTCGGTGGACTGGCTGCTCTACAGCGCCATCCGCAAGGAAGCCTTGCTGACCTCTCAGATCGAAGGCACCCAAGCCACGCTGGTGGACCTGTTCGATGACGAGGCCGGGTTGGCCATTGGCAACGCCGATGACGTGGAAGAGGTCACCAACTACCTGCGCGCTTTCCGACTGGTGCAGGGCCATTTGCGCGACCCCAATGGCTTGCCCATCAGCGTGCGCCTGCTGTGCGACGCGCACCGCTTGTTGCTCGATGGCGTGCGCGGGTCGGGCAAACAGCCTGGCGAGTTGCGCCGTTCGCAGAACTGGATCGGCGGCACGCGCCCGGGCAATGCGGCCTTCGTGCCGCCGCCACCCGAGCAGGTGGCCAGCCTGCTGGCCGACATGGAGCGATTCATTCACACAGAAGACGCCACCCTGCCACCGCTGGTCAAGGTGGCTTTGGTGCATGCCCAGTTCGAAACCATCCACCCCTTCCTGGATGGCAACGGTCGCATCGGGCGCCTGCTGATCGCCGCCTTGTTGGAGCATTGGGGCCTGCTGCCAGAACCGCTGATGTACCTCAGCGGCTACCTCAAGCAGCACCAGGCCGAGTACTACCGCCGCTTGTCAGCCATCCGCACCGATGGCGATTGGGAAGGTTGGATCGCATTCTTCCTGGAGGGTGTGGCCCTGGCTGCGTCCGAGGCCGAACGCGGTGTGGTGGCCCTGGCGAGTTTGATCACGGCCGATCGGCGTCGGCTGCTGGCCACGCCCAAGGCCAGCCCGACCAGCCACCGCTTGTTCGAGATGCTGCCCACGATGCCGCGCTTCACCATCGAACGTGCGCGGCAAGCACTGGGCACCACCGTGCCGACGGCCACCGCGGCCGTCAAGGTGCTGGAGGACCTGGGCATCGTGGCCGAGGTGACGGGCCAGAAGAAGAACCGCAGCTACAGCTATCAGCGATACGTTGCGCTGCTGGCGCTTTGAAGCACCAAGCGCAAGGCCCCAGCACCCCATCCATGCCATCCACCACAAGACCGCCCCCGCGTTCAAGTGACACCACGCCCTCCAGCCCCCGACTCAAGTGGACCCGCGCGCCCCTGAGACAGCGCCCCGTCCCTAACATGCGAAGCCTCACCCAAGCAGTACGAAGGAATTCAGCATGCAACGCAGACTCGATGGCAAGAAGGCCCTGATCACAGGCGGCAACAGCGGCATCGGGCTGGCCACGGCGAAGCTCTTCGCAGCGCAAGGCGCGCAGGTGGCCATCACCGGCCGCAACGCCGAGGCGCTCAAGCAGGCGCAAACCGACCTGGGCGGCCAGGTGCTGACCTTCAAGTGCGACGCCGGCAAGGTCGGCGAGATCCAGGACTGCATGGCCACGCTGCAAGCCCAATGGGGCGGCATCGATGTGCTGGTGGTCAATGCCGCCATCGCAGGCCCGGCGCCCTTCGAGCACGTCTCCGAAGCGCAGTTCGACGAGCTGGCATCGGTGAACTTCAAAGGCGTGTTCTTCACGATTCAAAAGGCCTTGCCTTTGCTGTCGGCCGGCGCCAGCGTGATCGTGATGACCTCGATCTCCAACCAGATGGGCTCGCCCAACTTCAGCGTCTACGCCGCGTGCAAGGCCGCCCTGCGGTCCATGGTGCAGACCTTGGGGCTGGAGTTGATCCCGCGCGGCATCCGCGTCAACGCCATCAGCCCGGGCCCCATCGCCACGCCCATGTGGAACAAGTTCGGCATGCCCGACGAGGTGGCGCAGGCCGTGCAGGCCGACGTGCAGCAGAAGTCGCCCATCAAGCGCTTCGGGCAGACCGACGAGGTGGCGCGCACCGCCTTGTTCCTGGCCAGTGACGATGCGTCTTACATCGTCGGCCAGGAGATCGTGGTGGACGGGGGCATGAGCCTGCTGTGAGCGATGTGAGGGTGGAGGGCCCTGAGCCCTCCCCGCCTCACATGCTGTAGGTGGCCTGCAGGAAGAACGAGCGCCTGGGCAGGGGCAGGTCGCCAGGGATGTTGTCGCCTGCGCTGGTGGGCTCGCGCGCGTCCGCATCGAAGAGGTTGCGGATGGACGCCGCGAACTCCCAGCCTTTGCTGATCGAGGCGTTGCGCAGGGTCAGGTCCACGGTGGTGTAGTCGGCCACGTCGGGGCGGCTGTCGCCAAGCGCGCGCTTGCGGCCGGCCACCCGGTTGACCTGCCCACCCACTTGCCAGCCATTGGCCACGCTCCAGTCCATGCGCCCGAAGAGGTGGTGGCGCGGTGCAAAGCCCGCATCATGGCCGGTGGCTTCGTCCACCGAGCGCTGCCAGGCGTAGTGCCCTTGCAAACGCAGGGTGCTGGTCGCCCGCCACACGGCTTCGAGCTCCATGCCCTTGCCGTGCTGGGTGCCCGCGTTGTTCCACACGCTCACGCCCGTGCCTTGGTCCGTGGTGCGGATGATGCCCTTCATGCGGTAGTGAAACAGGCTCAGGTTCACGTCGGTGTCGGGGCGGGCCTGCCAGGCGAAGGCCGCTTCCCAGGTGCCGATGGTTTCCGGCTTCAGGTCGGGGTTGCCTTGGGCCACCGGGTTGTTGATGCTGTATTGCTCGGTCAAGGCGGGGGCGCGAAAGGCTTTGCCGTAGAGCAGCTTGGCGGTCAGGTCCACCGATGCGTCCCAGACCATGGCCAGCCGGGGGTTGGTGGTGTCGCCGTTGTCTGAGTAGCGATCGTGGCGAACGCCGCCTGTCAGCGCCCAGTCTTGGGCAAAGCGCCACTCGTCCTGCACGTAGGCGTAGTCAACCTTGCGGCGTTGAGGGGTGAGGAAGGATTCGCCAACGGGCACCTGCACGACCGAGCCGTCGCCCCGAATGACGGGAAGGGGTGACGGCGTGCCTGAGGCCGACGTCACGATGATGTTGAAGTTCTTGAACTCCCGCGTCTTGTACAGGTCCAGGTCGTCGTGCCCCACGCCAAACCGCAAGCTGTGGCCATCCAGCCCGCTGTAGGTGCTCACGGCCGACAAGCGCAGCTGCCGCTCCCAGGTGTGGGGGCCACCGAACATGCCGTTGGGGAAGGTGCCACCCAAAGCTCCGGGTGGGTAGAGCATCAAAGGTTGGGGGATCTGCTGCGTGTAATGCATGTAGCTGGCGCTCAGCCCCAGGTCCCAATCGCGGGCCAGCTCGATCCCGGTCCAGGACACATCGGAGTGGATGCGCTCGCTCTTGCCTCGGCCCACCGGGTCCAGGGCACGCGCCACGCCTGCGCCCGTCTCGCCTTCGCGCAGCACGTAGCCCAGCCGCCAACGCACGTTCTGGTGGCTGAGGTCCAGGCCGGCATCCAGCCCCTTGCTGCCTGTGTTGACCGAGCCGGGGGCCAGGCTGGCCGACGACCCCAAGCCGTTGTCGACGTAGCTCTGGCTGTCTGCTGCGACCTGTTCCTTGAACCCGTCCGTGCGCCCAGCCCGGAAATGAGCCGCCACGTCCATCGGACCCAGCTTGCCGCCATGCAGCACCCAGGCGTCGTGGGTGTTGAAGGAGCCGCCACGCGCGCCCAACTCGGTGCCCCGGATGTCGGCAGCCGTCTTGGTGATGATGTTGATGACGCCAGAAAAAGCATCTGCGCCATACAAGGCCGAACCCGGGCCGCGGATGACCTCGATGCGCTCGACGTTCTCCAGCGGCACACCGTACCCGAACAGGCCCCGGTTGCCGATGAACATGGTCGTCATCGGCACGCCGTTCTGGAGCACCAGTGTCTGTGGGTTGTAGTCGCTGCTGATGCCCCGGAACTGGAACAGCGGCGTGTAGGCCACCGGGCTGCGGCTGACGTGCACGCCCGGCACGGTCTCCATCACGTCGGTGAGGTCCGTGGCGCCCATGGCCTTGATGTCCTGGGCGGTGATGACCGTGGCCACAGCAGGTGCGCGGCGCAAGGGCTGCTGCGCACCCGTGGCAATGCTGACCGTGGCCTTGTCACCGAAGGACAGGGCCAACTCGTCTTCTTCAACAGAGGGCCTGCTCACCTGCCCTTGAGTTTGGGCTTGGGCTTGGGCTTGCACGGCAAGGGGCGTCAAGAGCGCCTGCCCAAGCAGCATGCAGGCCACGGCCCGCATCAACTGGTTCAGCGACGGGGCGCGCGGCGCGGCACCAAGGGGTGCCAAGGTCACGGGAACGATACGAGACATCCACTGTTCCAGTCTTTTTGCGCCGGGCCGATTGTGTGGCCTCTTCGGACGTTTGCAAAGCGCATGACTCCCTGTCGCAGCGTGCCAGCGACACCGGTGGCCGCTGCCGTGGGCGAACGATAGCAACCTGCATCCCATCTCATTGCTCGGGGAAAACCAGATGGATGCGTTGCTTCGAAGCACCCAGGTCCAGCCCGAGGTGCTCCGCCGTGCGGGTGTTGGCCGCTGTGAGCAGCTGCTTGAGCGCCTGGATGCCGCGAGGGGCCTGCCCTCCCGGCTGCAGCGATGCCAACGCGGCACCGGCCAGGAAGCGCCCGATCTCGATGTTGTCGGGGTACAGCGAAAACAGCACGCCACGGCGCACATGCATCGCGTTGCTGGAAAAGACGACCAGGTTCTGCCGCCATGACTCGCGCAGCACCAGGGGCAGCACGGTGGAGTCCTCGACCGTGGTGGAGTCCTGAGGCAGCCACAGGGCGTCGCGCTTGGGATGGAGCGTGCCGAGCAGCTCCTGGTAACGCCGCACCGCGCTCTTGAGGTCGTCAGCCTCCAGGGCCAGCAGCTCCAGCGACTGCGCCTTGGCCGCCTCACGCGCCAGGTGGATCAACCAATCGTTCTGCCTGGGGTCATGGACCACCACCACGCGCTTGACGAAGGGCGCGAAGGCCTTGAGCTTGGCAAACAGCAAGGCGGGCTCGGGGGCCAGGCTTTGCACCAGCATGCCCTGCGCTTCGGACTCGGGCACGGACAGCACGCCACCTGCCACCACACTGAACTGCTTGTCCAGGCTGGCGGCGGCTTTCAGGCCACTGCGCCCCAAGGCGATCACCGCTTTCACGTCACGCTTGCGCAGCTCGTCGGACATGGCCGGTGCCGTGGCGCCCATCGGGATGGCGATGCCGAAGACCTTGCCTCGCGCACGGTCCTCGACGCCTTCGATGATGGCGCCGAACACGCTCCGGTATGGCTCACCGATGTCAGGGTAGACGACCGCCAGGCTGGCGCGGCCCGCCTCTTCTTCGGCAGCCAGAGACGGGCCTGCGAGCACCAGGCTGCAAACCCATGCCAACAACACAGAGCCGAACCACGCTGCGGCTTGCCATGGACGCCTTGCTGAGAACAAGAAACTCCCCAATTGCTTGTTCGGCCACTGACAGCCGGGCTTGCGCATTCTCCACCGAGGCCTGTTTTCAAACTGTCGCGTCTGCGCATCTGCGAGCACGCATGGGTGCATCGCGCGAAAGATCACCGCAAGTCCACCACCCCTCATTCGCGGTTGAGCCCGTGACAAGGGGGGTGACGGGCCCTTGTGCGAGAGGCATCCTCGCGCCTGCTCTAAATGTTTCAATGTGTAATCTCAAGGGGCATGAGATTCAAGGAACCATGTCATGCAGTCCGCAGTCAAAGCCCCACTCGCAGCACCACCTGCGTCTCCATCCCACACCGTGGGCGCCGCGTCCCTGATCGTCTCCTACCTTGAAGCGATAGGCGTGGACCACGTTTTCGGCGTGCCAGGCGGCGCCATCGAACCCCTCTACAACGCCATGGCCCAGAGCATGCGCCAAGGCGGCCTGCGGCCCGTCGTGGCGCGCCACGAGGCCGGTGCCGCCTTCATGGCCGACGGTTACGCACGAGAGACCGGCAAGGTCGGCGTGTGCGTCGCCACCTCAGGCCCCGGTGCCACCAACCTCATCACCGGTGTCGCCTGCGCCTACGACAACGGCGTGCCCATGCTGGTCATCACCGGTCAGCCGTCCCTGCCCGTGTTCGGCAAGGGCGCGCTGCAGGAGTCGTCCTGCACGGGCATCAACACGGTGGGCATGTTCAGCCACTGCACGCGCTACAACACGCTGGTCTCCCATGTGGACCAGCTGGAGACCAAGCTGGTGCAGGCTCTGATGCGTGCGACGCAAACACCGCGCGGCCCCGTCCACCTGAGCATCCCGCTGGACATCCTGCGTGCGCCGGTGGAACAACGCCTGTCGCCGCTGCACCTGCATAAGCTGATGCGCACCCCCTCCATGCTCGACGAGGAGGCCGTGCGCGAACTCTTCCTCATGCTGCCGGGCACCCGCAGGATGGTGCTCATCATCGGGGGCGATTGCGGTGAGGCCATCGACGCCATCATCCACTTCGCCGAGATGACCAACTCGCCCTTCGTGACCACGCCGGATGCCAAGGGCCTCATCAACCCCCACCACGCGCTGTACCGGGGCGTGTTCGGCTTTGCCGGCCACCGCTCGGCGTGGGAGGCGCTGAACGACGACACAGAGCTGGTGCTGGCCATCGGCACCAGCCTGCGCGAGTGGACCAGTGCCGCCTGGAGCAACAGCGTGCTCAACCGCAAGCTGGTGCACATCGACGCCACCGACGAGCACTTGCGGCACTCGCCCATGGCCCGCCACCACGTGCGCGGCCGCATCCGCACGGTGTTCGAGCGCCTGCTGGACGTGATGCACATCGAGCAAGAGGCCCTGGGCATGCCATGGCGTGCATCGCACAACCAAACCGGCTCCAGGGCGATCGTGTCCCTGCGCGAGCCCGAGAAGGTGCAAAGCCAGGCCACCCCGATCAAGCCGCAGCGCCTGATGGTGGAGCTGTCCAAGCGCTTTCCCCCGACCACGCGCTTCCTGGCCGATGCCGGCAACGCGACGGCCTGGGCCATCCACTACCTCGAGTCACGCAACAACCGCCGACTGGGCCTGGTGCCGACCGCTGGCGCAGGCGCCGGGGCAGATCAGGGCAAGTCGGCGGGCAGCGCCTGGCGCGGCGAGCGCCGCCAGGACCGCGCCGGCTGGCTGCGCGTGTTGATGGACTTCGCGCCGATGGGCTGGGCCATCGGCGCAGCCGTGGGCATCGCACAGGCCAAGCCGAATTGCCCGGTGGTCTGCATCACGGGTGATGGCAGCTACCTGATGAACGGCCAGGAGATCACCGTGGCCGCGCAAGAGGGCCTGACCGTGATCTTCGTGATCCTCAACGATGCCGCTTTGGGCATGGTCAAGCACGGCCAGCGGCTGGCCGGCGCCGAGCGCGTGGCCTTCGAGCTGCCTGAGGTCGACTACGCCGCGATGGCGCGGTCCATGGGCGTGGCAGGCCATGTCATCCGTGGCCCGGAAGACTTCGATGCGCTGGACATGAACGCCATCCTGCAGCGCCCGGGCCCCACCTTGCTGGACATCCGCATCGACGGGGAGGAAGTGCCGCCCATGGACCTGCGCATGCAGACCCTCGAAGCGGGCGCCACGACATGAGCGGTGCCTCATCGCCCCTGCACACCCGCATCTGGCGGGAAGAAGCACAGGCCGACAACCCGTTTGCGACGCACACGGCCCACTGCCACGGCTACGACGTCTACGGCCAGATGCTGGGCCGCGCCGGCTGGGTGGACATGCTCTACCTCTTGTTCAAGGGTCAAGCGCCCTCGCCCGCGCAGGCCCGCCTGCTCGAAGCCCTGGCGCTGGCGCTGGCCAACCCGGGGCCTCGCGACCCGATGGTGCATGCAGCCATGTGTGGTGGCGTGGGCGGCTCTCACGCCGCGGCCAGCCTGATCGCCGCGCTGGCCGTGGGTGCGGGGCAAAGTGGCGGCGCGCGCGAGGTGCGCCTGGCCATGGGAGCCTGGCTGCAATGGGACGCCGCCCCCGTTGACGACACGCCCTCCCGGATCGCCTGCCTGATCGACCACGAGATGCCCGCATGGCTGGCCACCTCGGACTCAGGTTGGCCTGAGCGCGAGCACCCCGCTGGCTTCGACCCGCATGGGGTGAGCACGGCAGGCATCGTGCTCAAGGCCTTGCAGACCTTGGCGGGCATGGGCGTCGGCCCTCGTTTGACCTGGCTGGTCGAGCACCTCGGCGCCCTGGAGGCGGCGGCATCCATGCCGCTGGCCATGACCGGCCTGGCCGCAGCGGCCTTTGCCGACCTGGGCTTCACACCCATGGAAGGGGAAATGCTGCACCTGTTGCTTCGGCTGCCCGGCGCAGCGGCGCATGCGCTGGAGCAGCAAACGGTCTACGGCTTCAAGCGCTTTCCGTATCCACCGGTCGACCTGCAGGACGACCCGTTGGTGAGCCAAGCGCAGGAGAGCACCACATGACACGAGGCCCCCATGTGCTCGACGCCCACGCAGATGTCTTGCAGACCAAGGTGGGCGCGGCCTTTCCTGGCAGCCGTGCGGTGTTCCGAGGCCACGACCTGCACAAAGGCGACATCAAGGACCTCGAGTGGCTGTCGCTGTGCGCCTTCGGCATCTTCGGCCGCCATGTGCCGCCCGAGCAGTTGCGCCTGTTCAACTCCGTCTGGGTGTGGACCAGCTACCCGGACTCACGCCTGTGGAACAACCGCGTCGCGGCCCTGGCAGGCACCACGCGCAGCACGCCCACGCTGTCGCTGTGCGCCGCGCAGGCCTTGTCGGAGGCGGCCATCTATGGGCGAGGCATCGAGTTCCGCGCCGTCGATTTCTACCTCAAGACCCGCGAGATCCTGGAGGGTGGTGTCACGCTGGCCGATCACCTCGAAGCCTTCCTGAAAGGCGGTGGGCGCATGGCCGGTTTTGGTCGGCCCATCTCCACCGCCGACGAGCGCGTCGCACTGAGCCATGCCCTGGCGTGCGAGCTGGGTCTGGCCGATGGCTACCACGTGCGCCTGGCGCTGGCCATCGACGCCTACTTCGCCGACACGCGGCCACACCTGCGCATCAACGTTGCGGGCCTGTACAGCGCTTTCGCTGCCGACTTCGGCTGGACGCCTCGCGAATTCGGCCTGTTCATGTTCGTGACCTTCCAGGCCGGGATGTACCCCTGCTACCTGGAAGCGGCAGACAAGCCACCTGGCGCGATGTTCCCGGTGCGCTGCGCGGACGTTCGGTACGAAGGCGCGCCCGCGCGGACGTGGCCTGGCGGGTAGCGCTGTCGTTCAGTTGCCCGCGCGGGCCCGGCGCACCCCGCTGCACAGCGCCTGGATGGACGCCGTCACGATGTTGGCGTCCACGCCCACCCCGAAGGTCGAGCGGCCCGCCACGCCCACCTCGACGATGGCGCAGGCTTTCGCGCTGCCGTCGTCGTGGGCCCCGGCCATCGAGCGCTCTTCATAGCTGTGCACCTCCACCGCGATGCTGGCCGACGCAAAGGCCTGCACCGCCGCGTGGATGGGGCCGTTGCCATGGCCGCGCAGCACGCACTCCTGGCCGTCGATCTCCACCGTCAGCTCGATGGTTTGGCCGCCGTCCTGCTCGAACACGCGCACGACGCGGCAGGCTTCTCGCCCACCTTGCTGCACGTAGGTGTCCGAGAAGATCTGCCAGATGTCGGCGGAGCTGAGCTCGCCGCCCTGCGCGTCGGCCACACCCTGCACCACGCTTGAAAACTCGATCTGCATGCGACGCGGCATCACCACACCATGGTCTGCTTCCAGCAGGTAAGCCACCCCGCCCTTGCCCGACTGGCTGTTGACCCGGATCACGGAGTCGTAGCTGCGGCCCAGATCGGCCGGGTCGATCGGCAAGTACGGGATGTTCCACAGTTGCTCGCCGGCCTCGGAACCTTTTGAGTTCCTGGCAGCGAAGCCCTTCTTGATGGCGTCCTGGTGGGAGCCGGAGAAGGCGGTGAAGACCAAGTCGCCCGCGTAAGGGTGACGTGGGTGAACGGGCAGTTGGGTGCAATGCTCGGCCGTGCGCACCACGGCGTTGATGTCGGAGAAGTCGAGCCCTGGGTGCACGCCCTGGGTGTAGAGGTTCAGGGCCAGGGTCACGATATCGACGTTGCCCGTCCGCTCCCCGTTGCCGAACAAGCAGCCTTCGACGCGGTCGGCGCCGGCCATCAGGCCCAGCTCGGCGGCGGCCACGGCGGTGCCACGGTCGTTGTGCGGGTGCAAGCTCAAGACGACGCTGTCACGGCGGGCCAGGTGGCGGTGCATCCACTCGATCTGGTCGGCGTAGACGTTGGGCGTGGTCAGCTCCACGGTGGTCGGCAGGTTCAAGATCACCTTGCGCTCGGGCGTGGCGCCCCAGGCAGCGGTCACGGCGTCGCACACTTCCAAAGCGAAGTCGAGCTCGGTGCCGGTGAAGGTCTCGGGGCTGTATTCGAGCTGGATCTCGGTTTCAGGCATGGTGGCCGCGATCTCGCGCACCAGCTTCACGCCGGCCACGGCCATGTCACGCACCTCGTCTCGGCTCATGTTGAAGACGATGTCGCGGAAGGGCTTGGAGGTCGCGTTGTAGACGTGAACGATGGCCTTCTTCGCGCCGCGCACCGACTCCATCGTGCGACGAATCAAATGCTCACGCGCCTGGGTCAGCACCTCGATGGTCACGTCCTCGGGGATCAGGTTCTCGTCGATCAGCTTGCGCACGAAGCCGAAGTCGGTGTCGGACGCCGAGGGGAAGGCCACCTCGATCTCCTTGAAGCCGATGGCGCACAGCGTCTGGAACATGCGCAGCTTCTTCTCGCCGTTCATGGGCTCGAAGAGCGACTGGTTGCCGTCGCGCAAGTCGGTGCTCATCCACACGGGGGGCTGGCTGATGACCTGGTTGGGCCAGGTGCGGTCTTTCAAGCCGACGGGCGGGAAGGCGGTGTACTTGGTTTGCGGGTGGGCGAGCATGGGGGCGTCTCTTGTGGAGGTATTGAGCAGGGTCTGCCTGTGCGCGATTTGTGCGGGTGCTGCAGTGGGCTGTTTTCCGCGACCGATGAAGGAATCTTATGGCGCCAATTGCCGCAGAGGCTGCCAAATTCATGCACGCTTTTCAACTGTTTTGGCAGAATATTGCCAATCACACAGAAATCACGCCATGGAACACACCTTGGACCGCCATGACAAGCAGATCCTCGCCGTCTTGCAAGAAGACGGACGCATCAGCAACCAGGACCTGGCCGACCGCATCGGCCTGTCGCCCTCGCCCTGCCTGCGCCGCGTGCGCATGCTCGAAGAATCAGGCGTCATCGCGGGCTACCGCGCGCTGCTGGACGCGCGCAAGCTGGGCCTGTCGCTGATGGCGCTCATCGGCATCTCGATGGACAAGCACACGCCCGAGCGCTTCCAGGCGCTGGAAGCCGTGATCCGCGACATCCCCGAGGTGCTGGAGTGCCTGCTGATCACCGGCCAGTCGGCCGACTACCAGCTCAAGGTGGTGGTGCGCGACATGGACGCCTATCAGCACCTGCTGCTCAACCGCATCACGCAGATCAAGGGCGTGACGGGCGTGCACACCAGCTTCGTGCTCAGACGGGTGGTGGACCGCACCGCCCTGCCACTTTGAGCGACGGGCTTGTGCGAAGGGTCAGCGTGGCTTGACCGCAGGCTCACCGCGCGCTCATGGCAGCGGCTTGAGAAAGTCGGCCACGGCCCGAGCCATGGCCACGCCCTCTTCGCTGTGATAGCCGTCGACGTAATCGTTGCTCAGGCGCACGACCACCACGCCCTGCTTGGGTGAGACGTGGATCATCTGCCCCTGGATGCCCAAAGCGATGAAGTCACCGCGACCGCCTTCCAGCGGCCACCAGTGGTAGCCAAAACCCATCAGCTCCTGCGTCTTGACCTTGCGGGGCACTTGCGTGGACCGCCATGAGTTGCCTTCGCTGGCCCGCGTGGCGTCCTGCACCCACTGGGCGTTGAGCAACTGCTGGCCGCGCCAGGCACCGTCTTGCAGGAACCATTGGCCGAACACCGCATAGCTGCGTGCCGTGGCGTAAAGGCAGCACAGCGCAAAGTCGCGGCCCTGGGCGTCGGTCAGGATGCGCGCATCGTCGGGCATGCCCAGCGGGGTCCAGATGTCGCGGCTGAGGATGTGGTGCAGTGGCTGGCCTTGCGCACCTTCCAGGGCCATCGCGATGGCCTGCGACACGATGCTGGCGTACTCGTATTTGCTGCCGGGCTCGAACGCCCGAGTCAGCGCGGGCTCGGTCACCTTCTGGTCCAGGGTGTGCCCCGCCAGGCCGCCCGAGAGGCGGTTGGCGATGACCTGCATGAACATCGCCACGCGGTCGACCTCTTCAACGTAGCGCACCCCTGCGCTCATCATCAGCGCCTGCTTGAAGGTCACGCCCTTGAAGCCGTTGGCGGCCAGCGCCGGGGCGTAACGGTCCATTGGGTCGTCGACCGAAGCAATGCGGCCTTGTTGAATGGCCAGGCCCACCAGGGCCGAGAGCACCTGCTTCATCATCGACCAGGACTGGTGCAGCGTGGTCGGTCCGTTGGGCCAGCGGTGGTGCTCATAGACCACCTTGCCGTCTTGCAGCACCAGCAGGGCCTTGACCGACCCGCGTGACTGAAAGTCTTCCAGCGACCACTGGCGGGCGTACCACTCGTAGCGCACGGCAGACAGGTCACGCGGGGAAGCAGGCAAGGCCTCGCGGGCAGGCGTCTGACCCGACTTGGGGCCGCTCACCGGCGCCGTGGGCAGCACCCACTCGGGCTTGAACAGCTGCGGCGGCAGGGCTTGCGCGCCCTGGCTGGCCAGGCCCAGCACACCTGCCACGCCGAGCCACAGGCCCAGCCTGGCCCCTTGTTGCCAGGGGCGATGCCTCCAGGCCTTTGTTTCAGCGGTCATGTCGTCTCCTCGTCTGTCGTGTTCGGCACGGCAGCGAGGATAGCGGCGTAACAGGCTGCTCAGGGCTGGGGCTGCCCCTGGAGCTTGAACCACCGACCGATCAGGTCACGTTCCGCGTCAGTGATCTGCGTGGCGTTGTTCATCGGCATGACCTTGAGCACCACCACCTGCTGGTAGATGGCCTGGGCGTGCTGGGTGATGAGCTCAGGCGTGTGCAGTGCCACGCCCTTGTTGGCCAGGTTGGCGTTGTGGCAGAGCGCGCAGCGCTGAGCGACGATGGCCTCGACCTGAGGCCGCAGCGTGGCGGCCGTCTCGACCACCGGGGCAACGCCCGCAGGGGCCGCACTCACCGTCACAGGCTTGGGCGCCAGCCAGATGGCCACACCCAGCAACACGGCCACACCGGCCACTGCCCAGCCCCATGGGGCGCGGGTGCCGGCCACTTCGGTCTTGTGCCGGGCCACGAAGAACTGCCGTACCAGGGCACCGGCCAGCATGATCAGCACCAGCACCAGCCAGTTGTGGGCATGCGAGTAGGCCCACCCGTAGTGGTTGCTGAGCATGGCGAACAGCACCGGCAGCGTGAAGTAGGTGTTGTGCACGCTGCGCTGCTTGCCGCGCTGGCCGTGCACCGGGTCCACCGGCTCACCGGCCCGCATGGCAGCCACCACTTTGCGCTGCCCGGGGATGATCCAGAAAAACACGTTGGCGCTCATGGCCGTGGCCATCATGGCCCCCACCAGCAGGAAAGCTGCGCGCCCCGCGAACAGCTGACAGGCCAGCCACGAGGCGAACACCACGACCACGAACACCGCTGCACCCACGATCTTGTCGCCATTGGGGCCACGGCCCAGGGTCCGGCAGATCAGGTCATAAATCAGCCAGAAGCCCGCGAGGAAGCCAAGCGCGGCGTGCACGGCAGCCACGGGGCTCCAGTGGTGCACGCTCTGGTCGATCAGGAAGGTGCCGGCGTTGAACAGGTACAGCACCGTGAACAGCGCAAAGCCGGTCAGCCAGGTGGAGTAGCTCTCCCAGTAGAACCAGTGCAGGTTCTCGGGCAACTTCGGGGGCGCGCCAAGGTACTTCTGCGGGTTGTAGAAGCCGCCGCCGTGCACGGCCCACAGCTCGCCGCCCACACCCTTGTCGCGCAAGGCCGCGTCTTGCGGCTTGGTGAGGGTGTTGTCCAGCCACACGAAGTAGAACGACGAGCCCACCCAGGCGATCGCCGTGATGACGTGCGCCCAGCGCAGCAGCAGGTTGGCCCAGTCCAGCGCATAAGCCAAGATCGGAGAGAAGTCCATGCCCTGCCCTTCAGCTGCCGCGGTAGGTCGAGTAGGACCAGGGGCTCACGAGCAGCGGCACGTGGTAGTGCGCCTGCGCATCAGAGATGCCGAAGTCCAGCGGAACCTCGGTGAGGAATGGCACCTCGGGCATCGGTGTGCCACGCGAGCGGAAGTAGGCATCGACCTGAAACACCAGCCGGTAGTGCGCGGCTTTGAGGTCAGCGCCTTGCAGCAAGGGGCCGTCGATGCGACCGTCGTCGTTGGTGACCACCTGGCGCAGCAGCTGCCAGCGGCCATCGGCGCAACCATCGGGCGAAGGCACCCGGACATACAGGGCGATGGCCATGCCGACGGCGGGGGTGCCGTGCACGGTGTCGAGCACATGGGTGGTCAGGCGACCGCCGGAAGAGGGGTTGGCACTCATGATGCAAGGAAGCGAAGAGATCGAAAGGGCTTGTGCCCCAAAACAAAAACTGTATACACTTTAACCACGATGAGCGCCGCACGCAAGCCGTCCCGATCCGCCGTTCGCCCCGCACCCGAGGTTGAACAACCCGCCCCTGCGCCGCACGCCCGCAGGCCGCCGCTGGCCAAGGCCGATGCAGATGCGATTCCCATGCCACCCGAAGAGGTCTCGGGCGAGGACACCAGCACCAGCAGCACCGAACACATCGTGCTGGCCGTGACGCGCGCCATCGTCGAGCACCGCCTGCTCCCTGGCGAAAAGCTCGTCGAGCAGAAGATCGCCGACCGCTTCGGCGTCTCGCGCACCATCGTGAGGCAGGCTTTCAACCGCTTGTCCGAACTCAAGCTGGTGCGCCTGGAGCCGGCGCGCGGCGCCTTCGTGGCAGCGCCTTCGATCACCGAGGCGCGCGAGGTCTTCGCCGTGCGCCGCATGGTCGAGGGCCAGATGATGCGAGAGCTGGTGGCCAGCATCCGCCCCGCCCAGTTGCGCACGCTCAAGGCCCACCTCAAGGCCGAAGGCGACGCCGTCAAGCGCATCGACGTGCAGGCGCGCACCCAGCTGCTGTTCGACTTCCACGTCGAGCTGGCCCGGGTGCTGGGCAATCAGGTCCTCGTCAACCTGATGCAGGAGCTGGTCTCGCGCTGCTCGCTGATCACGCTGATGTACCAGTCCTCCGACGACGCCGAGACCTCGCACGCCGAGCACATCGCCATCCTCAAGGCCATCGAGGCCCGTGACGCCGACACCGCCGCCGCCCTGGTCGACGACCACCTGATGACGGTGGAGCACCAGCTCACCGAGCGCCCTCGTGCGCCACACATCCCTCCGCTGATCGCCCGACGCCAGAGCTGAGCGCCCATGCCTGAAACGACGCCACCCACCACGATGTCGAGCCCCTACCCCCGCGACCTCATCGGCCACGGCCGCAACCCGCCGCACGCGCGCTGGCCCGGTGGCGCGCGCATCGCTGTGCAGTTCGTGCTGAACTACGAAGAAGGCGGCGAGAACTGCGTGCTGCATGGCGACGCCGGCAGCGAGCAGTTCCTGAGCGAAATGTTCAACCCGCCGGCCTACCCCGATCGGCACATGAGCATGGAGTCGATCTACGAGTACGGCTCGCGCGCAGGCGTGTGGCGGCTGCTGCGCGAGTTCGAGCAACGCGGGCTGCCTCTGACCATCTTCGGCGTGAGCATGGCCTTGCAGCGCCACCCTGAGCTCACCCAGGCCTTCCAGGACCTGGGCCACGAGATCGCCTGCCACGGCTGGCGCTGGATCAGCTACCAGCAGGTCGACGAGGCCACCGAGCGCGCGCACATGCTGGAAGGCATGCGCATCATCGAAGAGCTGACCGGCGAGCGCCCGCTGGGCTGGTACACCGGCCGCGACAGCCCCAACACGCACCGCCTGGTGGCCGACTTCGGGGGCTTCGAGTACGACAGCGACCACTACGGCGACGACCTTCCCTTCTGGATGCCCGTCACCAAGTCCAATGGCGAGGTCGTGCAGCAGCTCATCGTGCCCTACGCCATGGACACGAACGACATGCGCTTTTGCCTGCCCCAGGGCTTCTCGCAGGGCGAAGACTTCTTCACCTACCTGCGCGACGCCTTCGACGTGCTGTACGCCGAAGGCGACCCCAACGGCCTGGACCGCCCCAAGATGCTGAGCATCGGCATGCACTGCCGCCTGCTGGGACGCCCCGGCCGCATGCGCGCCCTGCAGAAATTCCTCGATCACATCCAGGCCCACGAGCACGTGTGGGTCTGCCGCCGCATCGACATCGCCCGCCACTGGCGCGCCACGCACCCCGCGCCCACCACCACCGCTTGAGGTGAGCTGAAGTCGCCCGAACACACCCGCCTCCGACCGCCCAGAAGCCACCGCCATGCCCGCGCTCACCCTCGCCCTGCTCAACGCCGCCGACCAGGCCGGCTTCGTGGCCCTGCTTGACGGCATCTACGAGCACTCGCCGTGGATCGCAGCCGAGGCCTGGGCACGCAAGCCCGCCGGCGGCTTCGCCAGCCTCGACCAGCTCAAGCACGCGCTCGCGCAGGTGGTGCGCACCGCCACGCAAGACGCCCAGCTCGCGCTGATTCGCGCTCACCCTGAGCTCGCAGGCAAGGCCGCCGTGGCGGGCCAGCTCACGGCCGAGTCCACCAACGAGCAGAGCAAAGCGGGTCTGACGCACTGCACCCCCGAAGAGTTCGCACAGCTTCAGCAGCTCAACGCCGACTACAACGCCCGCTTCGGCTGGCCCTTCATCCTGGCCGTGCGCGGCCCGCATGGCCGAGGCCTGCCCCGCGCCGAGATCATCCGCACCTTCGCTCGCCGCCTGAGCAACAGCGCCGGCTTCGAGCTGGCCGAGTGCCTGCGCAACATCCACCGCATCGCCGAGATCCGCCTGAACGACAAGTTCGGCTTCACGCCCGACGAGGGTGACCTGATCCTGCAATGGGCCGAAGCCCTGGCCGCCCACACCGAAGGCGCGGGCCAGGACAACGGCCTGGACGACCAGCCACCGTTGACCGTCACCTACCTGAGCGAGGCCCACCAGGCCTGCGCCATCCAGCTGATGGCCTGGATGCGCGCCTGCGGCTTCGACGAGGTCTCGCGCGACGCGGTGGGCAACGTCGTGGGGCGCTTTCATGGCAGCGACCCGGCTGCCCCTATGCTGTTGACCGGCTCGCACTACGACACCGTGCGCAACGGCGGCAAGCACGACGGCAGGCTCGGCATCTTCGTGCCCATGGCCTGCGTGCGCGCGCTGCACGCGCAAGGCCGGCGCCTCAAGCACGGCATCGAAGTGGTGGGTTTCGCTGAAGAAGAAGGCCAGCGCTACCGAGCCACCTTCCTGGGCTCATCGGCCCTGGTTGGCGACTTCAACCCAGACTGGCTCGAGCTGGCCGACGCCGACGGCATCACGGTCAAGCAGGCGATGCGCGCCGCTGGGCTGAGCGGTGAGTTGAAAGACATCCAGGCGCTCCAACGCGACCCGTCTCGCTACCTCGGCTTCGTCGAGGTGCACATCGAACAAGGCCCCGTGCTCGACGGGCTCGACACGCCGCTGGGCATCGTCACCTCCATCAACGGCGCCAAACGCTTCAGCTGCGAGGCCGTCGGCACCGCCTGCCATGCCGGCACCACGCCCATGCCCATGCGGCAAGACGCCGCCGCCGCCGTTGCAGAGGTCATCCTGGCCGTCGAAGCCCGCGCACAACAAGACGCCAACTCGCCAGCGGGCCCTTCCGTCGGCACCGTCGGCGTTCTCAGCGTGCCGCAAGGCTCCATCAACGTCGTGCCCGGTCGCTGCCAGTTCACGCTCGACCTGCGCGCGCCCACCGATGCCCAGCGTGACGCGCTGGCTGCAGACGTGCTGGCCCAAATCGAAGCCATCGGCCAACGACGCGGGGTGCACATCCGCTGCGACCTGCACCTCACGGTGGCCGCCGCCCCATCAGACGCCGCCTGGCAAGCCCGTTGGGAGCAGGCTGTCACGCAGATGGGCCTGCCCGCCTTCCGCTTGCTCAGCGGCGCAGGCCACGACGCCATGAAGCTGCACCAGGTGCAGCCGCAAGCCATGCTCTTCGTGCGCGGTGGCAACGCTGGCATCAGCCACAACCCGCTTGAAACCATCACCAACGACGACGCCCAGCGCGCCGTCACCGCCTTCATGAACCTGCTGGATGCGCTCTGAGCGCTTTGCAAACGCCCTCCAGGCTCACCCCATCCGATCGACCGCAGACCTGCCGCGCATGACCACCGCCACCTCCACCTACGACGCCCTCGACGCCTGGGTCGATGCCCACTTCGACGAAGAGGTGCGCTTCCTGCAGGCCCTCGTGCAGGTGCCCACCGACACCCCGCCCGGTAACAACGCGCCGCATGCCGAGCGCACGGCGCAGTTGCTCGCCGGCTTCGGCTACCAGGCCGAGTCACACCCCGTTCCCGCCGACGACGTGCACGCCTACGGCCTGCAAAGCCTCACCAACCTGATCGTGCGCCGTCGCTACAGCGACAGTGGCCGCACCGTGGCACTCAATGCCCACGGCGACGTTGTGCCTCCCGGCGAAGGCTGGACGCACGACCCCTACGGCGGGGAAGTGGTCGACGGCAAGCTCTACGGGCGCGCATCGGCCGTCAGCAAGAGCGACTTCGCCACCTTCACCTTCGCCTTGCGAGCGCTGGACGCCTTGGTCGCCAAAGGACAGGCACAGCCCCAAGGTGGCATCGAGCTGCACTTCACCTACGACGAAGAATTCGGCGGCGAACTGGGACCGGGCTGGCTGCTCAAGCAGGGCCTGACCCAACCTGACCTGCTGATCGCAGCCGGCTTCAGCCACGAAGTGGTCACGGCCCACAACGGCTGCCTGCAGATGGAAGTCACCGTGCATGGCGAGATGGCGCACGCGGCCATCCCGCACACCGGCGTCGATGCCCTGCAGGGCGCGGTGCGCATCCTCAACGCGCTGTACGAGCAGAACACGCTCTACAAACAGGTCACCTCCAAGGTGCCAGGCATCACGCACCCCTACCTGAACGTCGGCCGCATCGAAGGCGGTACCAACACCAACGTCGTGCCTGGCAAAGTGGTGCTCAAGCTCGATCGCCGCATGATCCCCGAAGAAGACCCGGTGGTGGTCGAGGCCGACATCCGCCGCGTGATCGACACCGCGGCCGCCAGCTTCCCCGGCATCCGAGTCGAGATCAAGCGCCTGCTGCTGGCGTATTCGCTGCAACCATTGCCAGGCAACGCGCCGCTGGTCAGCGCGCTGCAAAAGCATGGCGAGGCCATCTTCGGCGAGCCCCTGCCCACCAAGGGCACCCCGCTCTACACCGACGTGCGGCTGTACTGCGCCCAAGGCATCCCCGCCGTGATCTATGGCGCCGGGCCGCGCACGGTGCGCGAGTCGAACGCCAAGCGCGCCGACGAGCACCTCGTGCTGGACGATCTGCGCAAGGCCACCAAGGTCGTGGCCCGCAGCCTGCTCGACTTGCTGAGCAACTGATCGAGCCATCGGCACAGGCCTTGCGAGTCAGCGTCCATGCAATGCCTCGTCATCTGGGCCCACCCCGACCCCAGCAGCTACAACGCCGCCCTGTGCGAGGCCGCCGTCGCGGCCCTGCGCAGCCGGGGCCACCAGGTCACCTTGCTTGACCTGTACCGCGAGGGCTTCGACCCCGTGCTCAGCCCCACCGAAAAGGCCAGCTACCTGCCGCGCACCGCCGAGAACATCGCGGCCCTGCAACCCCACGTCGATGCCCTCAAGCGCGCAGAAGCGCTCATCGTCGTCTACCCCACGTGGATGTACGGCCCGCCCGCCATCCTCAAAGGCTGGCTGGACCGCGTCATGCTGCCCGGCGTGGCCTTCAACGTGGGCGCGGGCCCACATCGCCCCATCACAGGCTGCCTGGACCACATCCGCTGCTTCGTGGGCATCACCACGTCTGGCGCGCCATGGTGGTGGTTGCGCGTGGTTGGCGACCCTGGCCGCAGCCTGTTCATGCGGGGACTGCGCCCTCTGTTCGCCAAACGTTGCCAAAGCCGCTGGCTGCAACTGCACGGCATGAACCACCAGACACCCGCTGCCCGCCAACACTTTCTGCAGCGCGTGCACGACACGCTTGCCAAACTGAACTGAGCTCACCCATGCCCCGCAGCCTGCCCATCATCGACATCGGCCGCACCGAAGGCCTGCCCGAGCGCCTGGACTCAGCCTGCCGGCACGAGGGCTTTTTCTACGTGGTGGGCCATGGCATCGACCCGCTGGTGCGTGCCCACGCCTTCGATGCCGCACGGCGCCTGTTCGAGCTGCCCGATGAGGTCAAAACCCGCTGGCACATCGAGCGCAGTGGCATCCACAGGGGCTGGGACCCGGTGGCGTGGCAGTCGCTGGAGCCGGGGCGCCCTGGCGACCTCAAGGAGAGCTTCTACCTCGGTGTCGATCGCCATCGCGACGACCCCCTGGTGCAAGCCGGAACGCCCAACCACGGCCCCAACCAGTGGCCCGACGAGGGCCTGGTGCCGGGCTTCCGAGCCGCCATCGAGCGCTACGAATCGGCAACCCAGGAACTCGCCAGGCGCCTGCTGTCGGGCATCGCTCAGGGTCTGGGCTTGCCCTCGCGCTACTTCGACGCCTTCATGCGTGACCCGATGCCCGTTCTGCGCCTGCTGCACTACCCCCAACAGCCCGCGTCCGACGCCGCCCTCCCCGGTCAGATCGGCTGCGGCGCCCACACGGACTGGGGCAGCCTCGCGCTGCTGGCGCAAGACGAAGCCGGTGGCCTGCAGGTGCAGGACGAACAAGGCCAGTGGTTCGACGCCCCACCCGTGGCCGATGCCTACGTGGTCAACCTGGGCGACATGATGGCGCGCTGGACCAATGACCTCTATCGCTCCACCCCGCACCGGGTGCTCAACCCGAGCGGGCGCGACCGGCTGTCCATCGCCTACTTCTTCGACATGGACTTCCACGCCAAGGTCGAGGTGCTGCCGGGCTGCAGCAACCAGGAGCGCCCGCCCCGCTACGCACCGACCACCGCCGGCCGCCACATCATCGAGATGTACGAGCGCACCCGGGCCAGCAAGCCTGCCTGATCGCCTCAGACCCTGAAGACGGTCACTTCCTCGGCCAGCTTGCTGGACTGATCCTTCAAGCTCTCGGCGGCCGAAGCGGCCTCCTCCACCAGCGCCGCGTTCTGCTGGGTCATCTGGTCCAGGTGACTGACCGCCACGTTGATCTGGTCGATGCCGTCGCGCTGCTCCTGGGCCGCCGCCGAAATCTCGCCGATGATGTCCGTCACGCGCTGCACGCTGGAGACGATCTCGGTCATCGTCTCACCCGCGTCCTTGACCAGCCGGGCCCCGGACTCCACCTTCTCGACGCTGGCGCCAATCAGGGTTTTGATCTCGCGCGCGGCCTCTGCAGACCGTTGCGCCAGCGAGCGCACTTCGCCCGCCACCACCGCGAAGCCACGGCCCTGTTCACCGGCTCGAGCCGCCTCCACGGCGGCGTTCAAAGCCAGGATGTTGGTCTGGAAAGCGATGCCATCGATCGTGCCGATGATGTCGCCAATGCGCCGGGAGCTGCCGCTGATCTCCTCCATCGTCGAGACCACCTGTGACACCACCGAGCCACCGCGTTGCGCCACCTCGGCAGCAGAGCTGGCCAGCTGGTTGGCCGTGGCGGCCGAGTCAGCCGTCTGCCTGACGGTGCCGGTGAGCTGCATCATCGACGCGGCGGCCTCTTGCAGGCTCGACGCCGTCTGCTCGGTGCGTGAAGACAGGTCCATGTTGCCCGTGGCGATTTCCGCACTGGCCACGCTGATGCTGTCCGTCGACAGGCGCACGCTGCGCACCAGGTTCTGCAAAGCGCCCTGCATGCTCGCCAGCGAATGGAGCAGGCGCCCTGTCTCGTCGTGGGTGCGCACCTCGATGCGGCTGCTCAAATCGAATCGGGCAATCGCCTCGGCCACGTCCACCGCCTGACGCAGCGGCTGCGTGATCGAGCGCGCCAGCCAGATCGACAGCCCGACGCCCGCCAGCAGCGCCGACAGCGCAAAAGCCAACAAGGCCCAGCGGGCGTGCCGGTTGTCGGCCTCGACACGCAGGGCCGCTTCGTCGAGCTGGCCGCGCTCGTGCTGCATCACCGCCTTCATGGCGTCCTGGAAAGCGACGGCCGCAGGCTGAAACTCCTGCTCGAAGATGCCCTTGGCGCGATCGGCCTCGCCAGCCTTCTTGGCGGCTGAAACCGCATCACGCGTGCTCAGGTAGCGCTTGCGGGCCTCTGACAAGTTGTCGAACAGCTTGCGCGCCTCGTCGCCCTGCAGCAAACCCTCCAGCTGCTTTTGGTACTCGGTCGATTGCTTGGTGGACTCGGCCGCCGACGCTGCAAAGAACTGCGCCAGCGACGGGTCGGTGCTGACCGCGATGGCGCTCGTGCGGTTGACCCCGTTGGTGATGTTTCGATACCAGTCGGAGGCCACCCGCTCTGCCACGAGCGAACGCTGCAGCATGACCTCGGTGTCGGCCGCGATGCGGTTGAGCGACACGTAGCCGATGCCCGCGCCAACAAAGGTGAGCGCAAGCACCAGCCCCAGCACCATGGCCATGCGCTGTCCGATGGAATTGCCGGCTTTTGAAATCACTTGCGTCATGCGCGCCACCTGTCAAACGGTCGAAGAACCCCTTGGGTATCGACCGCTGACGCACCAGGTTGAGGCGCGAGACGTCAAGTCCGAAAACAAAAACGCCTGACTTCTTTCGAAATCAGGCGTTTGCGTTCGATGTCTGGTGGGGTGGCTGATGGGACTCAAGATTAGCAGGACGCAGACCTTACAAATCAACAGCTTACGCTGACCTCAGACACCCCAGGTACAAAGCAGGGTTCGTAGGCGTTCAGTGTACAAGCTTCAGACGAAGCCAATTCGGATAGCGAGGCTTCGACTACCCAAAGACACGCTGTGCCTTGTCCGAGCTTTCGTTCACCCAACGTTGTGCAGCTTGGTCAAACTTGCTGAGCTGGTCTTTGAATCCCCTGAACCTCTTGTGAAGGGCCTCAAGCAGGCCCGGAGAGTAAGCGCTGCGAATCACCAGGCGGTCTTCCTCAAGCTGCTTGAGAAACTCTTCGCAAGTTGCCTGAGTGGCCACGAAGTACAACATGTGCTCTGCGTTCAGAAAAAAGCTAGCGTCCACTCGGGCAAACGCGGCCCTGACAAGACGGATCTGGGCGTCGAGCAATGAGCCTGTCAAGAAAACCTCCGCATCGCTATAGCTCTCAAATGCTCGCAGACCGTCATCTGCGATGTGATGCAGCGGAACAAAAAAAGCCATGAGGTGACGCGCCTTCTCTGCCGCTTGGAGATGAGCTTCAGCCAGTCGATATCGCTCCGCTCGCCTCACCTGCCACCAAACGGCGAGCGCCCCGGATAGCACTGCCGCAACGCTGACCAGCGCCTGTGTCCAACTAGCCCAATCTGATGATGGCAAGCAGAGGCCATCGTTCATATATAGCAGGCACCACTCCACAGTCTCCGTCTTCATTGTTTCCCCAAAGCGGTCTTTAGCCGTCGGAGTGTGCCGCACCCATGAGGTGTCAAGCAATCGATCCACACCGAGCTACCACCCCGATAAAACAGCGCAAAAATCCGAGGGGGTATCCGACTACGCCCACGCCCGAGTTCCCCCCTTACCCCCTCCCGCTATCTGTACGGTGCGACAGCAGGGGTCGCGAGCTGTACGACACTGGATGCTGTCCCCCTGGGATTCCAGACGCATCAGACCTAGCGCATATCTAACGTCCCCCGCTGTGGACACTCCCTCTAGCGGTATGCAGGGCCTTTCCCACGGCCCCTCTGTGCACTGCAAGCATAGGCTCTGCGTCGATGTGACGTGATGAATGCAGAGAGACCATGAGCCAAGCACAAGCCCCCTTCGCAGCCTCCAAGCCCGCGCCGTTTGGCACGCAGCGACCGTCCTTGACCCGCTTGCCCTAGCCCAAGGCCTGAGCAAGTTCACGCGGGTCACCGGGGCCAGCTTCTGTTTCTAGCCAACTCAGCCGAGCTTTTGGGATGCCTGGAAGACACCTAGCACCCAATTGGGCAGGCCGATGCCCGTCCGCGTGGGACACCTGGAGTTCATCGCTGACTGGCGTGGCACGAGTGAGCATTGACGCACAGTCACTTGCTCTTGTGCACCACATATCCCACCAAGGCAAAAGCAGCCAAGGCGACCAGCACAACAGCTGCTGTGGGGTTCTCATTCAGCGACTGAATGACGAGGGGGAACGAAGCAAGCAGGTCAGAAGGAAGTTGCATGACGGCCTCTTTAGTGGAGCTAGTGAACGCATCGTGTCAAACCCGGGCCCGCGTTTTCGCAACGTTTTCCGGTTCGGCATGGGATCGCCGTAATGCTGCAGGCACCGGTGGTATGAATTCCCGACCATTGGCGATGCCCCCAGCGTGGAGCTGAGGCAGCCCTCGGCGACATGCCGTCATCTTTCCCGGCCCGACTGACTCGCGCGCGGGGAAACATTTCACCGTTTTTCGCTCAGGCCCTCAGGTTCGATTTGGGTACACCCATGTGGACACCTCGCAACGTGGTTCGGTTTCCGTCAATTGACAACCTAAACGGAACCACCATAATGCGAACCACTCAAACGAAACCGACACCGAACCATGACCTTCGTCCGCGCCTATCTCCGCGCCTCCACCGAGGACCAGGATGCTTCCCGCGCCCGTGCTGACCTGGAGCGGTTCGCCGCTGAGCACGAGCTGAAGGTAGCGTCCTGGTACACCGAGAACGAGTCGGGGGCCACGCTGCAACGCCCCGAGCTGCTCCGCCTCATCAACGACGCCAGCTACGGGGACGTACTCCTGGTGGAGCAGGTGGACCGCCTGTCACGCCTGAACGCTCAGGACTGGGAGACCCTCAAGCAGAAGCTCAGCGAGAAGCGCATCCGTGTGGTGGCCCTGGACCTGCCCACCTCATGGAAGGCTGTCGCGCCAAATGTGGACGAGACCACGCAAGCCATCCTAGACGCCGTGAACCGCATGCTCCTGGACATGCTGGCCGCAGTGGCCCGCAAGGACTACACCGACCGCCGCAGGCGCCAGGCGCAAGGCATCGAGAAGGCGAAGACAGCGGGGCTCTACAGGGGTCGGAAGGCTGACACCGCACGACATGCGGCCATCGCCGATATGTTGGAGAGAGGTGTCTCTTGGTCCAACATTCAAGCAGCTACGAAGGCCAGCAGGTCCACTATCAAGCGCGTGGCGGACGCGAAAAAATGACCTAGTAAAATTCTGAGCAAAATGCCCAGGGGTCTTGCATGAGTCCTTTTGTCCATAACGTTGAACTCATAGCTTGCGCCGAACGGTACGAAGAGCACCGCATACACACTTACGAATTGCTGGAAGAGCATGCGTTACGTGCACTGAAGGTGAGGGTTCAGACCACACCCATCACGCAAAAGGCGCTGAACGTTGTGAAAGAGCTGTGGACTGGAAAGCGCTTGGCCGCGTGGGATTGGGAAGATGATGTGCTGAGGGTTCTGAGGCGCTCCCACCCCCGTCGTTTGGAGATGGCTTTTTGGGTCAATGAGGAGCTTTGCGGCCTTGCGACAGCTCGCATGTCCGATGCAAAGGAGTGGGTGTCCATCACCCATATGGAAGGCGCTCCCTTTCCTGAGCATTCACTATCAAGAAGGGTCGCTGCGCTGTCGATAAAAGGAGCGGACATCTTTTCAATCATTGCGCATGATGAGAGTTCGAGCACTTCCAGAGCACGCGTTCGAATCATGAACCCATTGGAAAATGCTATCACTTGCTATGCTCACAACGGCTACAGTGAGCTTCATCAACAGAACGGCTACTCGTTCTTGGTCCCGGCAGCGTAAGGAGCACATCATGGCAAATACCGCACTAAGGCAGCAAAGCCTGCGGCGCGCTGGGTTGTCGCTGTCTCCTGCCGATATCGCACGTGCCAAGTTGGATGCAGCACGAGCTAAGTTGGATAGATGCACTGACGCGCTAGACCTGCAGGATCTCATCCAGAAATTTGACCGTCCCGAGTGCACTTTAGAGGTGACAGGTCGCATCCAGAAGCGGGCCTAATAGCTTCTCCCTATCAAGAAGGCCCACTTAGGTGGGCTTTTTCGTTGGGCTGCTGCCATCTTTCATCCCTCTACGGCGACTTGGCTCCGCCAAGCTGACATGCAGCAGGGATACGCGCAAGCCCCCCCATTTGCACAAACACTATTCCAGCAGCCCACGCCCTGTGTGCTTCCACGCCTCAAAGTCATCACGAGAAATCGCGGGAGACTCCTGACTTTGCTCGGCTCTCCGTTGCGTACGAGCCCGCTGACAGAGCTTCCGAAATGTATCGACTGACACATCCATGCTCTGACCTGCCCCCTCCCAGCCGTACCAGTTGAATGGAAGTGAGGTCCGTCAACCT
>CAYJXE010000016.1:0-89492 GCA_964373965.1 uncultured Aquabacterium sp.
AGACGCCCGCTCCGGACGCCAGGAGCCGCCCAGACATCCCGATGCACAATCTCGCGATGCTCAACAACACCCGTCCTGACGCGGCCTACAAGCCCGAAGAAGACGGCAAGCGCGGCCCGATGCAGTTCATCGAAGACCTCAAGAAGAAGGGCAACCTGGTCGCCTACGTCGGCGACGTGGTCGGCACCGGCTCTTCCCGCAAGTCGGCCACCAACAGCGTGATCTGGGCCACCGGCGAAGACATCCCCTTCGTGCCCAACAAGCGCTTCGGCGGCGTGACCCTGGGCGGCAAGATCGCACCCATCTTCTTCAACACGCAGGAAGACTCCGGCTCGCTGCCCATCGAAGTGGACGTGTCCAACTTCGAAATGGGTGACGTGATCGACATCTACCCGTACGACGGCAAGATCGAAAAGAACGGCGCCGAAGCCGCCAAGTTCGAACTCAAGTCGCAAGTGCTGCTCGACGAAGTGCAAGCCGGCGGCCGCATCAACCTGATCATCGGCCGCTCGCTGACCGGCAAGGCCCGTGAGTTCCTGGGCCTGCCCGCTTCCACCGCCTTCCGCCTGCCCCAGGCCCCGGCCGACAGCGGCAAGGGCTTCACCCTGGCCCAGAAGATGGTCGGCCGCGCCTGTGGTCTGCCCGAAGGCCAAGGCGTGCGCCCCGGCACCTACTGCGAGCCGAAGATGACCACCGTGGGTTCGCAAGACACCACCGGCCCGATGACCCGTGACGAACTGAAGGACCTGGCTTGCCTGGGCTTCTCCGCTGACCTGGTCATGCAATCGTTCTGCCACACGGCCGCTTACCCCAAGCCCGTGGACGTGAAGATGCACCGCGAGCTGCCCGCCTTCATCAGCAACCGCGGCGGCGTGGCCCTGCGTCCTGGTGACGGCGTGATCCACTCGTGGCTGAACCGCCTGCTGCTGCCCGACACCGTCGGCACCGGTGGCGACTCGCACACCCGCTTCCCCATCGGCATCTCCTTCCCCGCTGGCTCGGGCCTGGTCGCCTTCGGCGCTGCCACCGGCGTGATGCCCCTGGACATGCCTGAGTCGGTGCTGGTTCGCTTCAAGGGCAAGATGCAGCCCGGCGTCACCCTGCGTGACCTGGTGCACGCCATCCCCCTGTACGCCATCAAGGCCGGTCTGCTGACCGTGGCCAAGGCCGGCAAGAAGAACATCTTCTCGGGCCGCGTGCTGGAAATCGAAGGCCTGCCTGACCTGAAGGTCGAGCAAGCGTTCGAGCTGTCCGACGCTTCGGCTGAGCGCTCTGCCGCCGGTTGCACCATCAAGCTGAACAAGGAACCGGTTGCCGAGTACCTGAAGTCGAACATCGTTCTGATGAAGAACATGATCGCCAACGGTTACGCCGACGCCCGCACCCTGCAGCGCCGCATCGACGCCCAGGAAGCCTGGCTGGCCAACCCGCAACTGCTGGAAGCCGACAAGGACGCCGAGTACGCCGCCGTCATCGAGATCGACCTGGCCGACATCAAGGAGCCGATCGTCTGCTGCCCGAACGACCCGGACGACGCCAAGTTCCTGTCCGAAGTCGCCGGCACCAAGATCGACGAAGCCTTCCGCGGTTCGTGCATGACCAACATCGGTCACTTCCGTGCCGCTGGCAAGGTGCTCGAAGGCAAGAAGGACCTGCCGGTTCGCCTGTGGGTGGCCCCGCCCACCAAGATGGACGCCGCCGAGCTGACCAAGGAAGGCTTCTACAACACCTTCGGCCAAGCCGGTGCCCGCACCGAAATGCCTGGCTGCTCGCTGTGCATGGGCAACCAGGCTCAGATCAAGGAAGGCTCGACCTGCATCTCGACCTCGACCCGCAACTTCCCGAACCGCCTGGGCAAGAACACCAACGTGTTCCTGGGCTCTGCGGAACTGGCTGCTGTGGCCTCGAAGCTTGGCCGCCTGCCGACGCCGGCCGAATACATGGCCGAAACCGGCGTGGTCACGGCCAACGCCGACTCGATCTACAAGTACATGAACTTCAACCAGATTGAAGAGTACGTGGAGACCGCCAAGGGCGTGACCGCAGCCTGAGCTCGCTCAGCGCCTGGGGTCTGACCGGCAACGGTTGGGCACCTTGACGAAAAACCCGCCCGGGCAACCTGGCGGGTTTTTTCATGCTCGCGCGAGACGCCCCGGGCGACTGCGCCGAGGGCGCGAGCCTCAGGCCGGCAGCCCGTGCTGTGCCCGCGCCTTGCGGCATTGCTCGTCGCCCACCTGCACCTCCCGGCAGGTCGACGAACGCAGCGGATGGATGCGGCAGGCCACGTGCCGACCCAGTTCGCCCTCAAGCGCCACGCAGCGCACGGGCTTGACCCCTGTGCCCACCATGCAGCGCAAAGTCGGGCTCACAGGCTGGGTCAGGCCCACGGGCACGGTGCCGCCGGGCGCGTCATCGGCTTCGGCCCAATAAAAGGACACGCGAAACGTCGCGCAGCACGCACCACAGGCCTGACAGTCCCAGTCAGGCGCCATCGCCGCCCCCATCAACGGTCCTGGCCATGTTGGGCAGTCAGCGCCTCACCCACCCAAGGCTCAGAACCCACCGCGCTCCAGCCAGGCTTCGAGCATGTCGAAGCGGTCGAAGCCCCAGAAGGGCTCGCCATCGACGATGACGAAGGGGCTGCCGAACACGCCACGCGCCTCGGCGGCACCGACCTCGTGCTTGAGTTGGTCCTTGACGGCCGGGTCGGCCATGCCTTCGGCGATCGCATCGGCGTCCAGGCCAATGCCCTTGGCCACGGCGCACACCACATCGGCCTCACCGATGTTCTGCCCCTCGACATAGCAGGCGCGGTACAGAGCCAGGGTCAGGTCCTTGGCTGCCTGCTCGTTGCTGCGCGCCACGTACAGCACCGCGCGCGAGGCATGGTGCGAAGCAATCGGGAAAACAGAGGGCATCTTGAACGGGATGCCCGTCAGGCGCGAGATGCGCTCCCAGTCGCGCTTGACGTAGTCACGCTTGAGCGGCACCTGTGTCAGCGGCAACACGCCCGTGCTCTTGAAGATCACGCCCAGCAACAAGGGGTGCCAGTCCACCGTGCGGCCATGGCGCTGAGCCAGGGCCTCGATGCGTTCGGCCGCGAAGTAACCGTAGGGCGAAGAGAACTCGAAGTAGAAGTCGATGGCAGCAGGCATGGGCTCTGGCTCGATACAAGGCCGTGGGGACGTCAGCCTAGCATGAAGGTCACGCCCACCCAGCTGCGCCGGTGTCCTCTTCTCACCCCTGCGAGGGCAGGCGTACCGGCTGACTGCAACAAACCCACACAACACCCTATTCCGATTCGATCATCGTTGCGCGATATTCGGGAAACAACAGATTCCAGTTTGCCAGGCTGCCGCAGTGCAGCAGGCCCCGACACACGATGACAAACCAGGCCGAAGTCGCCACGCCCACGCGAACTTACCGAGGCGAAACCGCCCAAGCGCGCCGCGAGCAACGCCGCACCAAGCTGCTCGAAGCCGCGCTGGACTGCTTTGCCACGCGCGGTGTGGCCCACACCACCATGCGCGACATCTGCTCGCAGGCCCGCCTGACCGACCGCTACTTCTACGAGTCGTTCCGCAACACCAAGGACGCCTACGAGGCCGTCTACGGCTGGCAAAAGGACCTGCTCGTGGCCCACGTCGCGGCAGCGATGTCCAACGCCCCACTCAGCTTGCTCGACCAAGCCAAGGCAGGCCTGAGCGCCCTGTACAGCTTCTTGCGCGAAGACGCCCGCCGCGCCCACGTGCTGCTGCTCGACGGCTTCAGTGGAGCGGCCTTGCCCAATGCGCAGGGCACCCAGGAGGCGCTGGCCCAATACATCCCGCTGATTCGGGCAACGGCCCAACGGCTGTATCCGCGCATGAACCCGAACTTTGACCTGGAAATGATGGGACGAGGTTTGTTGGGCATGGCCGTTCAGGTCGGCACCGTGTGGGCTCGCAGCGGCTACGCCCAAGCTCTGGACGAGGTGGTGGCCTACAACCTCTACGCGTGGCGAGGCCTGAACGAGTGGGTCAACGAGCTGAGCGAAACCCCGCGCGCGGCCTGATCTGCATGCTCCGCGGCCCTGGCGGACGGGTGAATGACTGACAGCAGGACACCCCTTGAGTGCCCGCGCCCTACACTGCCGCCCATGATGGACGCGTTCACCCTGATCACCGGCCTGGCTTCCCTCCTCGGGTTCGCCGTGCAGATCTTCGACATCTTCCCGACCCACGCCAAGGGACGGCAAGCGATCTGGATGCTGCTGCTGGGCGCGTTCCTGGGGGGCATCCTGGCCACCACGAACTGGCAAGGCATGGAGCTCTCCCTGGTCTGGGACGGGTTCACCTTGAGCATGACGGCGCTGGCTGCCCTGGTGGTGTTTTTCGCGCTCGCAGCCGCCTTCACGGCAGACACGCGGCGCAGGCGCGGCTTCTACATCGTGGGCGGCATCGCCGCGCTGGCTTTCACCATCGCCACTTCGGTGGGCGCACTGGTGGGCACGGTGACCGACAGCAAGCTGCTCAAGCAGAACGTGGTCAACGAGCAGGAGCTGGTCTGGCTGATCGAGCGCGCCAGCGAACGCGGCGACCCGGAGCGGGCCCTGCACCACGTCGAAGCCCTGCTCGACCGATTGGACAAAGACAATGAACAGCGCGCGACCTGGAAGGCCCGCAGAGACGAGTTGCGCGCGTCGGTGAAGCGGCGCGATTGAGCGCAACACCTCATCCTGTTCAGCGGGCAGCCATCAGTTATTTCTGTGTTGACAGAAATTTCTGATTGAACATACACTACCGCCATGCAACTCACCGACACCGCCCGCCAATTCGTCGTCCACTGGGGAGAGATGGGCTCTGCCTGGGGGGTCAATCGCACCGTGGCCCAGATCCATGCGCTGCTGTTCTTCCATGGCCGCCCCCTGCATGCAGAAGAGATCGCCGAGACCCTGGGCGTGGCCCGCTCCAACGTGAGCACCAGCCTCAAGGAATTGCAAAGCTGGCAACTGGTCCGCACCACGCATGTGCTCGGAGACCGTCGCGACTACTTTGAATCCGCCTCACACGATGTCTGGGCCTTGTTCACCACCATCGTCAAGGAGCGCAAGGAGCGCGAGTTCGACCCGACCACCCGCCTGCTGGAGCAACTGGTGGCGTCACCGCAGTTCGCCAGCGAGGCCGCCGACACCCAGGACCGCGTCAAAGAGACCCTGCGCTTCATGACCGCGCTGGGCGCCTGGTCGGACGAGATGCTGCGCCTGTCGCCCTCCACCCTGGAGAAGGTGCTGAAGATGGGGGCCAGCGTGCAGAAGTTCGTGAGAGGGAGTTGACCCTTTTTTTGCCCCAATGTTTCTGTTATTTCAGAAATTTCCATCAGAACAGGAGAGCGCCATGCCTGCCTACCCCCTGACGCTGTACTACGACGCCAGCTGCCAGCTCTGCCACGCCGAGATGCACAACCTCATGCTGCGCAACGAAGATGGCAGGCTGGCCTTTGTCGATGCCTCGGCCCGGGACTTCGCCTCGCCGGTGGCTGGCATTGATCGCGATCAGATGATGGCCGCCATGCACGGCGTGTGGGCGGATGGTGCCGTGAGCCGGGGCGTTGACGCGATCCACGCCGCTTATGTCGCCGTGGGGCTGGGGCATGTCACCGCCTTCACCCAGTGGTCTGTGATGAACGCCGCCCTGGCTTGGCTCTACCCCCGGTTCGCCCGCCGTCGCCACTGGGTGCCGCGCTGGCTGGTGCGGGCGGTGTTCGAAGGCCCCATCCGCAGGTCGGCACAGGCAGCGCACGCGCGCATGAACTGCAGCGCCGCAGGCTGCCCACTGCCCGAGCGCCACGATCAACCCTCGCCCCAAGGAGACGCATCATGAGGGTCCTGGTGTGTGGCGCTCGGGGCTTCATCGGTGCCCGCGTGGCGAGTGCATTGCAACAGGCTGGGCACAATGTGCTGCTCGGGGTTCGTGCGCCAGCCCATGGGCAAGTCCGTGAACGCCGAGTCGATTTCCTGCGGTGGCGCCAGCCTGAGGCCTGGCGAACAGCACTGGTGGACGTGGACGCGGTGGTCAACGCCGTGGGGGTCCTGCGCGACAGCCCCCATCAACCCATGCAGGCCATCCACGCAGAGGCGCCAGAAGCCTTGTTCGAGGCCTGCTCGCGGCAAGGTCTGCGGCGGGTGGTCCATGTCTCGGCCCTGGGCATCGACGGCAACCCGACGCTGTATGCACGCAGCAAGCTCGCCGCCGAATCCGCCCTGCTGAGCAGGGTGAAGGACGGCCGCCTCGATGGCGTGGTGCTGCGGCCGAGCATCGTCTTCGGTGAAGGCGGAGACAGCAGTCGGCTGTTCACCCTGCTGGCCAAGTTGCCGCTGCTGTGCCTGCCCTCACCCGTCATCCGGGCAAGGGTCCAGCCCATCGCCGTCGGCGAGGTGGCTTTGGGCGTTGCCCGCCTCCTGTCACCCCATGGCTCAGCGGTGCAAGGCGTGCTGAACGTGGTCGGGCCCGAGGCCCTGACGTTGGCGGACTTCATTGCCTCCCTGCGTCGGCAGATGGGACATGGACGCGCCCGTGTCCTGCCCCTGCCCGACCTGCTGACCCAGTGGAGCGCGAGGCTGGGCGACGAGCTGCCCTGGGCGCCATGGTGCACCGAGACACTGAGCCTGCTGGCTCAGGACAATGTCGCAACCGCAGCGGCTTTCGAGCAGTTGCTGGGTAGATCCGGAACCGTTCCCGACCGCCTGATGGCCTGCGCACCATGAACACGCACATCACCTTGCCAACGCGCCCGGTGATCGCTGTCCTCGCGGCGATCTGGCTCGCCACGGCCCTTGCCAGCGCCTGGACGGCCAACACCGTCGGGCTGGACCTGCTGACGGCACAGCCGGGCTTGCCGCCGAGCTGGCACCCTTGGCTGATATGGGGTGGCGCCGCCCTGGACTTGGTGCTGGGCCTGGCCATGTGGCTTCGCCCAGGCCGCGTGGTCTGGGCGGTGGCGCTGGCCGCGACGCTGGGGATGACCGCTGTGGCCACCTGGATCGATCCGACGCTGTGGTGGCACCCGCTGGGGCCCCTCACCAAGAACCTGCCCATCATCGCCCTGCTCTGGGCCTTGCAGAGAGCTTCATCATGACCGCCTACCTCGCCCTCAAGTGGTTCCACATCCTGTCCAGCGTGTTGATGGTCGGCACCGGTTTCGGATCGGCCTTCTACATGTTCTTCATCAACCGCACCGGCTCGGTCGAGGCACAGGCCCTGGTGAGCCGGCTGGTGGTGCGGGCGGACTGGTGGTTCACGACCCCCACGGTGATCCTGCAACCGCTGTCAGGGCTGGCGCTGGCACACATGGCCGGCTGGCAACTGGACAGCCCCTGGATCGTGTGCGCACTGGCACTCTATGCACTGGCTGGCCTGTGCTGGTTGCCCGTGGTCGTGTTGCAACTGCGCATGGCTGCCATGGCCGAGCAGGCCTGGCAAAAGGGTGAGCCACTGCCCGAGGCCTATCATCGCCACGCACGCCTGTGGACCTGGCTGGGCATTCCCGCGTTCACGGCGATGCTGGCGGTGTACTACCTGATGGTGGCCAAGCCGCCCCTGTGGGCCTGACCGACCAGGCCTCGGGCGACCATTCCCGCCACAGCGGGATAATCGCTGCTTTGTGGCTCTCGCAGGCCGGGGTTGACCCGCCTGCCCGCTGTGCATGCCTGATCTGGCTCCCCTGTCGGCCCCAATGCCCCTGCGGCCCTCGCTGAGAAGCACCCCGCCAACGCGCCGTCCCCAAGGCGGCTTCATCCTGACCGCGGCCCTGCTGGCCCTGGCCGCAGGCACCATCGCCGTGCTGGCCTTGCTGCTCACGGCCGCAGTGCTCTACCCGCAGTTGCCCGACACCAGCGGTCTGGCGAATTACCAACCCAAACAGCCCCTGCGCGTCTACACCGCCGACGGCGTCGAGATTGGCGGTTTCGGCAGCGAGCGGCGCCAGTTCGTGCCCTTCGAAAAGATCCCGAAGCTGATGCGCGACAGCCTGCTGGCCGTCGAGGACAGTCGCTTTTACGACCACCACGGCATCGACCCGATCGGCGTGGCGCGCGCGGTGGTGGCGAACCTGACCGGCGGGCGCACACAGGGTGCGTCCACCATCACGCAGCAGGTCGCGCGCACCTTCTTCCTGACCCGCGAGAAGACGCTTTCGCGCAAGCTCAAAGAGGCGCTGCTGTCGCTCAAGATCGAGCACGAGCTGAGCAAGGACCAGATCCTCACGCTCTACATGAACCAGATCTACCTGGGCGCGCGCTCCTACGGCTTTGCCGAGGCCGCGCAGACCTACTACGGCAAGCCGCTGAGCGCGCTGACCCCTGCTCAGTGCGCCATGCTGGCGGGACTGCCGCAGAACCCGTCGTACGTGAACCCGATCAAGAACCCCTCGCGGGCCCGCGCGCGCCAACTCGTGGCCTTGTCGCGCATGCGCAGCGAGGGCGTGCTCACCGCAGAGCAATACGAAGCAGCCAAGGCCGAGAAGCCCACCACCCGCGACCCCGGTGAAGCCGAGGTGCACGCCGAGTACGTGGCCGAGATGGCCCGCGCCCAGGTCTACGCTCAATACGGCGAGCAGGCCTACACCAGCGGCATGAAGGTGGTGACGACGCTGCGCGCCGCCGAGCAGCAAGCCGCCTGGAAGGCCCTGCGCAAGACCCTGATCGACCGCGAGCTCGGACTGGCCTGGCGTGGGCCCGAAGGCCATGAAGACCTGGAGCGCGGGCTGGCCGACACCGACCCGGCCGTCTCTCAGGTGCTGGCCGACCACAACGACGACGAGATGCTGCAGGTGGCCGTGGTCACGCAGGTCTCGCCCAAACAGGTCACGCTGGTGCTGTCGGGCGGCGAGGTCATCCCGGTGAGTGGCAAGGGGCTGCGCCAGGTGCAAGCCGGCCTGAGCGCCAAGGCCAGCGACAAGCTCAAGCTGCGCCGAGGCTCGGTGGTGCGCGCGCTGCAGCAGGGCAGCAACTGGGTCATCACGCAGTGGCCCGAGGCCGAAGGCGCGCTGGTGGCGCTGGACCCTCGCGATGGCGCGGTACGCGCGCTGGTCGGCGGCTTTGACTTCCAGCGCAACCAGTTCAACCACGTCACACAGGGCTGGCGCCAGCCGGGCTCCAGCTACAAGCCCTTCCTGTACGCGGCAGCGCTCGAAAACGGCGTGATGCCCGAAACCCTGGTCAACGACGCCCAGCTGACCGTGGGCAACTGGAGCCCCTCGAACGCAGATGGTCAGTTCGAGGGCCCCATGCCCCTGCACACGGCGCTGGCCAAGTCCAAGAACATGGTGAGCATCCGCCTGGTGCAGCTGATGGGCCCTCAGGCCGCTCGCACCTGGACAGGCCGCTATGGCTTTGACGTCGACAAGCAGCCCGACAACCTGACGCTGGCCCTGGGTGCTGGCTCGACCACGCCCCTGCAGCTGGCCAGCGCCTACGCCGTCATCGCCAACGGTGGCCTGAAGGTCAGCCCGGTGGTGATCAGCCAGATCACCGATGGAGCGGGCAAGGTGGTGTTCGAGGCCACGCCGAAGGTGCTCGACGAGAGCGACCGCGTGATCCCGGCCCGCAACGCCTTCCTGACCGGCACGCTGCTCAACGAAGTCACCCGCTCGGGCACGGCGGCGAAGGCGCAAGCCCAGCTGCGCCGCCCCGACCTGTATGGCAAGACGGGCACCACCAACGACGTGTACGACGCCTGGTTCGCGGGCTTTCAGCCACGTCGCGTGGCCGTGGTCTGGCTGGGTCACGACACGCCGCGCAGCCTGGGCAGCCACGCCTCGGGCTCTTCGCTGGCCTTGCCAGCTTGGATCCAGTACATGGGCACGGCCCTGGCCAAAGAACCCGTGGTCGACATGCCGGTGCCCGAAGGCGTGGTGCGCACGGAGTCGGGCTGGCGCTACAGTGAGTGGGCGTCGGACGGCTTCATCGAAGAGCTGGGTGTGGACGACGGGCCCATCGACCCGAGCATGATTCCCAGCCCACCGCAGCCTGGCGAAACACCGAGCACCGAAGACAGGCTCAAGGGCTTCCTGGAGCGCTTATTCGGGCGCTGATGCCTGAGCCCACAGGCCCAAGCTGCGCGCCGTCAGCCACAAGCGACAGTCGAACTCCCACTGGTGGTAGTTGGGTGCCATGTGCGTGCACAGGTTGTAGAAAGCCTTGTCGTGCTCGCGCTCCTTGAGGTGCGCCAGCTCGTGCACGACAATCATCTCCAGGAACTCGGGTGGCGCCTCGCGAAACAGGCTGGCCACGCGGATCTCGCGCTTGGCCTTGAGCTGCCCGCCCTGCACGCGCGAGACGCGGGTGTGCGTGCCCAGCGCGTGCTGGATCACCTGGAGCTTGCTGTCGTAGGCGACCTTGCTGAGGGGGTCGGCACCGCGCAGGTATCGGGCCTTGCGCTCCATGACGTGGTCGTAGAGCGCCTTGTCGGTGCGCACCTCGTGCACATCGGGGTAGCGCTGGCGCAGCACCTCGCCCAACTTGCCGGCATCGATCAGGCCTTGTACCTGCTGCAAGAGCGCGGGCGGGTAGCCGCCGAGGTAACTCAGGGCCTTGAGAGACGGGTTGATCGGCACTGCGTGGGCAACGTTGCCACCCTTGCCACCCTTGCCACCCTTGCCACCTTTGCCACCAGCGCTGCCCTGCGAGCCTCGCCCATCAGGTCCACCAGCCCCGGCGGCCCCAGCGGCCCCGTCAGGGCGCGATCTGCTCGGCATGGTCGTACAGAGCGCTGAGGATGTCCTGCACGCGCTCATCGTCCTCGCCGCGCTCTTCCATCAACTGGTCGATGCGCTCGAAGAAAGCCGCGAGGCTGAGTCCGCCACCCTGCCCTTCGTGCAGGCGGGCGGCACGCAGGTCATGCCAGCGGGCTTGCTCGCCTTCGTTCAAGGTGTCAGGGAAGTTGCGCGCGCGGTAGCGAAAGAAGATCTCCTCCAGGCGCTCGTCGGCAAAAGCCGGGTGCTTGTCGGCCAAGGCCTCGGGGGAGAGGCCACGCAGGCGCTGCAGCAGGCGGCGGTCGTCGTTGCCGACGAAGCCACCGTAGAGGTCTTCGTCCACGTCCACCGGGGCCGCACCAGCCGTGCGCTCGGGGCGCGAGAACACCTCGGCCCAGATGCCGTCCATGCGGCTGCCTTGGGCTGCGGCCAGCTCGGCGCGTTGCAAGGCCAGCTCGACGTCGATGCCCCACTTGGCACGCAGCTCGGGCGTGAGGATCTTGAGATTGCCCAGCACCACGGGCGATTTGTTGATGTGGATGCTTTTGAGCGGCAAGCGCGTGACGCCTTCGGGCAGGTCGGCCGTTTTGGTGAACATGCGCAGGCGGATGTCGGCCACGCTGAGGTCGAACAGCTCGGCGGGGTCGTGGGCCAGGTCCCAGACCAGGATCTCGTTCTTGTTGCTGGGGTGCTGGGCCAGCGGCCACACCAGGGCCATGCAGCCGCGCTCGTGGCCGTACATGCCGGAGATGTGCACAAAGGGCTTCCAGCCGGCTCGGGGCTTGTCCAGGCCAGCTTCGGCGAGCACCGCATCCTTCTTGCGCAGCTTCAGGCAGAAGTCCCACAGCTTGGGCTGGTGCTGCTTGATCAAGCGAGCCAGGGCGACGGTGGCGCGCACGTCGGACAGCGCATCGTGCGCGGCTTCGTGGGCCAGGCCGTTGGCGGCGGTCAGGTGTTCGAGCTTGAAAGAAGGGCGACCGTCTTCGTGCTTCGGCCAGGTGATGCCATCGGGGCGCAGGGCCCAGGTGCAGCGCACCACGTCGAGCAGGTCCCAGCGGCCGCAGCCGTTCTGCCATTCGCGCCCGTAGGGGTCGATCAGGTTGCGCCAGAACAGGTGGCGGGTGACCTCGTCGTCGAAACGGATGGTGTTGTAGCCCACGCCGACGGTGTTGGGGGCGGCCAGCTCGCGTTCGATGGCGTCGGCAAAGTTGTGCTCGGGCACGCCCTGAGCCAGGCACTGCTGCGGCAGGATGCCGGTGAGCAGGCAGGACTCGGGGTCGGGCAGGTAGTCGGGAGCGGGCTGGCAGAACAGCATCAGCGGCTCACCCACCTCGTTGAGGTCGGCATCGGTGCGCACGCCGGCGAACTGCGAAGGCCGGTCGCGGCGCGGCACGCGGCCGAAGGTCTCGTAGTCGTGCCAGTAGAAGGTGAAGTCGCTCATGGCGCTCGGGGCCTGCAAAAGCCTGGGTGGCGTCGATTCAAACAAAACGGCCCGGCGGTTCACCCGCTGGGCCGTGTCGGGATGCGGGCATTGTCCCGCATCGGCATCTGGCGAACGTGTCAGCGCTTGCGCACCACCACCGAGCCGACCGAGTAGCCCGCGCCGAAGGAGCAGATCACGCCCAGGTCGCCCGACTTGAGGTCGGCGCGGTGAGCATGGAAAGCGATGATCGAGCCGGCCGACGAGGTGTTGGCGTACTCGTCCAGGATCAGCGGCGCGATCTCGGGTGTGACTTCCGCGCCGATGAGCTTCTTGACGATGAGCTGGTTCATCGACAGGTTGGCCTGGTGCAGCCAGAAGCGGCGCACGTCGGTGGGCTGGATGCTCAGCGCGCTCAGCTGGGTTTCAATGTGCGCAGCGGCGATGGGCACCACCTCCTTGAACACCTTGCGGCCTTCCTGGCGGAAGGTCTTGTCGCGGGCGTTGGGGTCGCTGTCTTCGCTGCGGTTGAGGTAGCCGAAGTTGTTGCGGATGTTGTTGGAGAACTGCGTGGCCAGTTGCGAGCCCAGCACGTCCCACTGGTCGGCCGAGGTGGCCGTGTCGGCGCGCTCGACGACGGTGGCCGTGGCCACGTCACCGAAGATGAAGTGGCAGTCGCGGTCCTTCCACTCCTGGTGGCCGGAGGTGATTTCGGGATTGATGACCAGCACGCACTTGGCCGAGCCCGAACGCACGGCGTTGACCGCCTGCTCCAGACCGAAGGTGGCGGCCGAGCAGGCCACGTTCATGTCGAAGGCGTAGCCGCCTGCACCCAGAGCAGCCTGGATCTCGATGGCGATGGCCGGGTAGGCTCGCTGCAGGTTGGAGCAGGCGCAGATCACACCGTCCACGTCGGCGCCGGTCTTGCCAGCGGCGGCCAGGGCCTTCTTGGCGGCCTCGACGCCGATCTCGGCCAGCATGGAGAGTTGCTCGTCGCTGCGCTCCTGAAAGCGCGGGTGCATGCGGGACGGGTCCAGGATGCCGGACTTCTCCATCACGTAGCGCTGCTTGATGCCCGAGGCTTTCTCGATGAACTCGGCACTGGAGTGCACCAGAGGCTGCACGGTGCCCGCCTCGATGGCGGCAGCGTTCTCGGTGTTGAAGCGGTCAACGTAGGCGTTGAAAGCCTCGACCAGCTCGGCGTTGGTGATGGTGTGCGGCGGCTGGTACAGACCGGTTCCGCTGATGACAACTGCGCTCATGGGCTCTCTCTCGCACGTCTGGCTCGAAGGAAAACCGGGATTTTGCCACCTTTCCCCCGGCGAGGCACCTGCGGCAGTCCACAGCGCGCGCAGCGCGATCGGGGGCAAGCCCCCAATGCGGCATTGCACAATCAGATCACAATCGAGACAACATGGCAGGCGCAAGACCCGCCCGAGGCCCGCGTGCAAGCCCCAGGGCCCGCGCCACAAACCAGACGGAAAACGGGATGGCAGACCAACACAGCGACACCCCGCGCCCACTCGACCGCCTCAAGGCCAGACTGTTGCGAGCCGCAGGGGTCTGGTTGCTGATGTGCCTGGCCCTGGCCGCCGCCCTGACCTGGGCTCGGGTGCAGGACAACCGCAAAGATGTCCTGAAGCAAGGCAGCCAGCGTCTGCAGTCGTTTTCAGACAGCGTCGACACCCATTTCCGAGCGCTGGCGGCGCTAGGTCAGGCCCTGGCCCAACAGCCATCTCTGGCCGACTTCCTGCTCACCCAGCCTGTGCCCACCGCCGAGGCCACGGCCCCCGAACGACGCGCAGCGCTGCAGGCCCAACTCAAGGCGTCGCCTGCTGTTCGGGACATGAGCGAGCACCTCTTGAAGCTGGTGCAGGACTTCCAGATCAGGCAGGCCTACCTGCAAGACACCCAGGGCATTTCAGTGGCCGACAGCGCCCATGCCGACCCGGTGTCCACCCTGGGCGCGAGCTTTCGCACCCGCGAGTACTTCATCCAGGCCATGGAACTGGGCGCAGGCTTTCAGTTCGTGATGGGCAGTGTCAGCCACAAGCCGGGCTTCAATTTTTCGGCACGCATCAGCCGCGATGGCCGCCCCCTTGGCGTGCTGATCCTCAAGACAGATCAGCCCTCCATGCAGCGCATGATGAACGACAACGGCGGCCGCCTGCTGGCCGTGGTCGATCGCAACGGCGTGATTGTGGCGGGCAACCGTGGAGACGACCTGATCCACCTGATGCCGGACGCCGCCGACCCCGCGGTGCGAGGCGTCGACGTCGATGGCGTCTACCGGGGCATGCCCGGTCGGCTGGACTGGCAGAACGGACAGATCTCGGTCGGCGGGCAACAACTGCCCGTGTGGCTCATCGATGGCCAGCCCTACCTCGCGCAAAGCGTCAACCTGCCTGACCACCCCTATCGCCTGTGGGTCATGTCCCCCCTGCAGGGCGAACAACGCATCCTGCTTTTTGGCGTGGTGAACGCCCTCATCGCCGCCATGCTGGGCTGGGGGTCGCTGTGGCTGTACTGGCGCCGAGCCGAACGCCATGCGGCGCTGGAGCGTGCCCGCAACGAAACCCTGGCCATGACCCGGGCGCTGCCGCTGGGGCTGTTCCGCTACCGAGTGGAGGCCAATGGGCAGGGGCAGTTCGTCCACATCGGCACGGGCGCCAGGCGGCTTTTCGGCGCGCTGGCCGACGACTGGGAGCAAGCACCCCAGAAAGCCTGGCTGGCTTGTGGTCAAACCGATGGGCGACCACCCACGGAGCCCCAGGAAATGCAGATCAAGCTGGACGGCCAGCCGCGCTGGTTGAGCGTCAACAGCGCCGTCGAACACACGCCAGATGGCGGCGCCACGTACGACGGCTACTGGCTGGATGTGAGCGCGAGGCGCCGTGCGGAATTGAGATTCGAGCTGGCCTACCGCAATGCCCCCTTGGCCTACTTCTTCCTGCATGCCAGGCGGGGCATCGAGCGCTGCAACCCGGCGACCGTGAAACTGTTTCACGCGCAGGCCGCGCCAGACCTGACCGGGCTCAAGCCGTGGGAGCCACCGCTCAGCGGCTCCGATGAGGGGGAACAAGAAGCCCTGGCCCAGCTTGCCCAGGGGCACATGCAGGCGTGCCGAGACAGCCAGGCCGCCGTGCGCTTTGAATGGGCGCATCGTCGCCTGGACGGTGCACGCTTCGATGCCGATGTCACCATGATGAGCTTGTGCGACGAAGACCCCGACCTGTTTTTCGTCATCGTCGAAGACATCACCCAGCGCAAGGCAACACAAGCGGCCTTGAATGCGGCCACCGAAGACGCCCAGGCCGCGGCCAGCGCCAAATCGGCTTTCCTGGCCAACATGAGCCACGAGATCCGCACGCCCATGAACGCCGTCATCGGCATGACCCACCTGGCCCTGGCAGAGAACCCGCCGGAGCGGGTGCGCCACTACGTGAACAAGGCGCACCACGCCGCCACGGGCCTGCTGCAGATCCTCAACGACGTGCTGGACCTCTCCAAGATCGAGGCTGGCCACCTGGAGCTCGAGAGCATCGAGTTCAGCGTTCAGGACGTGCTCAACGAAGTGGCGGACGTGCTGGGCCTGGCTGCCGAGGGCAAGGGAATCGAGCTGCTGTTCACCGCCCCCCCTGACCTGCCCAGCCGGCTCATCGGCGACCCGACCCGTTTGCGTCAGGTGCTGCTCAACCTGGGCTCCAACGCCGTCAAGTTCACCGACAGCGGCAGCGTGACCCTGGGGCTGTCCGCCGAGCCCCTGGAGGGCGACAACCTGCGCCTGCACGGCTGGGTGAAAGACAGCGGCATTGGCCTGTCTCGAGAGCAGATGGACAGGCTGTTCCAGCCGTTCACGCAAGGCGACGCTTCCACGACGCGTCGCCACGGCGGCACAGGCCTGGGCCTGGCCATCACCCACCAGCTCATCGAACGCATGGGTGGGCGGATCTGGGTGGACAGCCAGATCGGCGAAGGCTCGACCTTCCACTTCACCGCCCAGATGCGCGCCAGCGAACGCCCAAAGCCGATGGCCCCCACCCGGGAAAACTGGATGGGCCGGCGGGCGTTGATCGTCGACGACCACCCCGATGCCCGCGAGGTGTTGTCCAACATGGTCACCGCCATGGGCCTGCAAGCCGATGTGGCCGCCAGCGGCGAAGAGGCCCTGGCCCGGCTCGACGCCAGCCCGGTGCCGCACGACTGGCTGCTGGTGGACTGGAAGATGCCAGGCATGGACGGCCTCGCGCTGGCGCGGCGCATCCAGGCTCGCCCCCGCGAGGAGCACCCCTGCATCCTGCTGGTGACCGCCTTCGATCGACAGGCTGCACTCGAGGCGGCAAGGGACGTCACCCTGGCTGGGGTGCTGACCAAGCCGGTCACCCCCTCAACGCTGTTCAACAGCCTGACCGAAGCGCTGGGCGCAAGCCGCAGCGTCACCAGGCCCTTGCAGCAACGCGTCACCGAGAGCATCGCGATGCCGATGCCGCCAGACACGTCGGGGCTGGCGGGAAGGCACGTCTTGCTCGTGGAGGACCAGCCCTTGAACCAGGAGCTGGCCATGGAGCTGCTGGAGCGGGCAGGCGTGAGGGTTTCGCTGGCGCGCGATGGCCAGGACGCGCTCGACACCCTGGCCAACCTGGAAGCGCGAGGGCAGCGCCCCGATGGCGTGCTGATGGACTGTCAGATGCCCCGCATGGACGGCTACAGCGCCACCCAGCACATCCGCCAGGATCCTCGCTGGCGCTCCCTGCCCATCATCGCGATGACCGCCAGTGCGCTGGCCACGGACCGCGAGCAGGCGCTGTCCGCCGGCATGAACGACCACGTGCCCAAGCCGCTGGACATCGAGCAGATGTTCAAGACGCTCAGGCGCTGGCTGGGCCCACCGCTGGCCTGATACCGCCCCGGCACACCGCGGTCAAAAGGGCACCGGGCTCACCCATTTCTGGGCGACGCCGGAGCGAGGGTGGTTCAGGCCCAGCTCCGCCGCATGCAGCATCAGTCGGGTGGCCCCCACCTCGGGACCGTACAGCGGGTCGCCCACGATGGGGTGCCCCTTCGCCATCAGGTGCACGCGCAACTGGTGAGAACGCCCGGTCACCGGCTCCAGGCTGACACGGGTGGTGCCCTGCATCGCATCGCGTTCGACGACACGAAAACGCGTCAGCGAGGGCTTGCCGCGCTCGAAGCACACCATCTGCCTGGGCCGACGTGGCCAGTCGGTGATGAGCGGCAGGTCGATCTCACCTTGCTCGGCCTGCACCAGGCCATGCACCACCGCCTCGTAACGCTTGTGCACGTCGCGCCCGGCAAAAGCGATGCTGAGCTGTCGCTGTACTTCGGGACCTCGACCGAACACGAGCAAGCCCGATGTGGCCATGTCCAGCCGGTGCACGATCAGGGCATCCGCGAAGCGCGCCTGCACGCGCGAGGCCATGCAGTCCGCCCGATCGGCGCCCCGACCTGGCACCGACAACAAGCCGGCGGGTTTGACCACGACCACGATGTCATCGTCCACGTGGACCAGGTCCAGGCCCGTGTCGGCCGGCGGCAGGTAGTCGATCTCGTCGTCCGGGTTGGTGGTGGACATGGCTGGTGCACCCGCTCAGGCCACGCGCTTGGGCTGTGCGGCGCCTGCTCGGGCGGCGTATCGGCGGGCCATCACGGCGCACACGAACAGCTGCAACTGGTGATAAAGCATGATCGGCAGCACCAGCACCCCCATGGCCGCGCTGCCGCCAAACAGCAGCTTGGCCATGGGCATGCCCGACGCCAGCGTCTTCTTGGAGCCGCAAAAAACCGCCACGATCTCGTCCTCGACAGAAAAGCCCAGCGCACGCGCCACGCGGCGGGTGAACCACAGCATCGGGAACAGGAACAGGGCCGAGCCCACCACAGCCTCGGCCAGCAGCAGCGGCCCGTGCCGCGTCCACAGGCCATCTGCCACCGAGTCGCTGAACGCCGACCACACCAGCAGCACGATCACGGCCTTGTCGAACACATTGGTGATGGGCTTGATGCGCGCGAACCACTGTGCCAGCCAAGGGCGCAGCAAGTGCCCCACCACGAAGGGCAGCAGCAGCATCTGAGCGACCTTGAGCATGGTGGCGCCCACGTCCAGGCCACCTCCGTCATGCCCCATGACCAGGCTCACCAGCAGCGGCGTGAGGAACACGCCCAGCAAAGTCGACAAGGTGGCGTTGAGCACCGCCGCCGCCACGTGCCCGCGTGCCAGGGCTGTCATCGCCACCGAAGACGACACCGTGGACGGCAGCACCGCCAAGTAGAAAAAGCCCATCAACAGGTCTTGCGAGACCCAAGGCCCCAGCGTGAGCGCGCCCAGCGCCCACCACAGGGGAAAGAGAACATAGGTGCAGGCCTGCACCAGCACGTGCAGCTTCCAGCGGCTGGCGCCGGCCTTGAGGTTGTCGGTCGACAGCCCCATGCCGTGCAGAAAGAACAACAGGAACACGCCCACGTCGGTGACCCGTCCCATGTGCAGCGGGCCTTCGCTGCGGCCCCATTGCGGCGCCAGCGACGCCAGCACCACCGCCGCCACCATGCCGAGCAGAAACCAATCGGCCCCGCCGCGCTGGCTCCGACGTGGATCGACTGCGGGTGCGAGGAACGGGGCAAAGGAGCGACGCATGGGTACAACCAGGGAAATCGGTCAGGCCTGAAGGCCCTCAAAGCTCAAAGCTTAAACCCAAGAGCCTGACACACGCAGGGCCATGGGCTGCTGCCAAAATGACCCAATCCTCCACCCCCACAGCAAAGGAGTTTCCATGGCCCGCACCGCGTCCGAAGCCGCGCACCCTTTCGCCGACACCCTCCAGACCTTCAAGACGGCCTCCGGCAAGTCGCTGAAGTTCCACTCGCTGCCCGCGCTGGCCCGACGCCATCCGGGCGTGAGCCGCCTGCCGGTGTCGCTGCGCATCGTGCTGGAGTCGGTGCTGCGCAACTGCGATGGCCAGAAGGTCACGCCCGAGCACGTGGCCGAACTCGCGGGCTGGCAGCCCCAAGCGCCTCGCACCGAAGAGATCCCCTTCGTGGTCGCCCGCGTGGTGCTGCAGGACTTCACGGGTGTGCCCCTGCTGGCCGACCTGGCTGCCATGCGCAACGTGGCCGGCCAGTTGGGCAAGAACCCGAAACGCATCGAGCCGCTGGTGCCCGTGGACCTGGTCGTCGACCACTCGGTGATGATCGACCATTTCGGCAGCAACAAGGCACTGGATCTCAACATGAAGCTTGAGTTCCAGCGCAACGCCGAACGCTACGAGTTCATGAAATGGGGCATGCAGGCCTTCGACACCTTTGGCGTCGTGCCCCCGGGCTTCGGCATCGTCCACCAGGTCAACCTGGAGTACCTCGCGCGCGGCGTGCACAAGACACGCGATGGCGTGGCCTACCCCGACACCCTGGTCGGCACCGACAGCCACACCACCATGATCAATGGCATCGGCGTGGTCGGTTGGGGCGTGGGCGGCATCGAAGCCGAGGCCGGCATGCTGGGGCAGCCCGTCTACTTCCTGACGCCCGACGTGGTCGGCTTCGAGCTCACCGGCCGTCTGCGCGAAGGCGTCACCGCCACCGACCTGGTGCTCACGATCACCGAAGTGCTTCGCAAAGCCAAGGTGGTGGGCAAGTTCGTCGAGTTCTTCGGCGAGGGCACGGCGTCGCTGCCCCTGCCGGACCGCGCAACCATCGCCAACATGGCACCCGAGTACGGCGCCACCATGGGCTTCTTCCCGGTCGACGACCGCACCATCGACTACTTCAAGGGCACGGGCCGCAGCAAGGCCGAGATCGAGGCCTTCGAAGGCTACTTCAAGGCACAGCAGCTCTATGGTGTGCCCAAGCGCGGCGAGATCGACTACAGCAGCGTCATCAGCCTGGACCTGGGCAGCGTGGTGCCCTCGCTGGCCGGCCCCAAGCGCCCGCAGGACCGCATCGAGATCACGCACCTCAGCCGCACCTTTGCCGAGCTCTTCAGCAAGCCTGTGGCCGCGAACGGCTTCAACCAGCCAGCCGACAAGCTGGGCAAGGCCTTCCCGGTCGACATCGCGGGCAAGCCCGTGAACGTCCACAACGGTGACGTGCTCATCGCGGCCATCACCTCTTGCACCAACACGTCCAACCCCGGCGTGCTGCTGGCGGCTGGCCTGCTGGCCAAGAAGGCGGTTGAGGCCGGCCTGAAGGTCGCCCCCCACATCAAGACCTCGCTGGCCCCCGGCTCGCGCATCGTCACCGAGTACCTGCAGAAGGCGGGCCTCTTGCCCTACCTCGAAAAGCTCGGCTTCAACGTGGCGGCCTACGGCTGCACCACCTGCATCGGCAACGCGGGCGACCTGGCCCCCGAGCTCAACCAGGTCATCACCGACAACGACCTGGTCTGCGCGGCCGTGCTCTCGGGCAACCGAAACTTCGAGGCCCGCATTCACCCCAACCTGAAGGCCAATTTCCTGGCCTCGCCTCCGCTGGTCGTGGCCTACGCCATCGCCGGCAACGTCACGGTCGACCTCATGACACAGCCCGTGGGCCTGGGCAAAAAGGGCAAGCCGGTGTACCTGGGCGACATCTGGCCCAGCAGCGACGAGGTCCACCAGCTGATGAAGTTCGCGATGGACGGCAAGGCCTTCAAGGCCAACTACGAGAAGGTCAAAACCCAGCCGGGCAAGCTCTGGGAGAAGACCCAGGGCGTCAAGGGGCAGGTCTACAACTGGCCGCAGAGCACCTACATCGCCAAACCACCGTTCTTCGATGGCTTCGAGGCGGCGCCCAAGGCGGTGTCCTCCAGCGTGAAGGGTGCGCGCATCATGGCGCTGTTTGGTGACTCGATCACCACCGACCACATTTCGCCGGCCGGCTCCATCAAGGAGGCATCGCCCGCAGGACAGTACCTGCTGGCACATGGCGTCAAGAAGGGCGACTTCAACAGCTACGGCTCACGCCGCGGCAACCACGAAGTGATGATGCGCGGCACCTTCGCCAACGTGCGCATCAAGAACCTGATGCTGCCCGCCCTGCCCGACGGCAGCCGCGAGGAAGGCGGCCTGACGCTGATGCAGCCAGGCGGGCAAAAGGCCTTCATCTACGACGCGGCCATGCAGTACATCGCCGCGGGCACGCCCACCGTGATCTTCGCTGGCGAGGAGTACGGCACCGGCTCCAGCCGCGACTGGGCGGCCAAGGGCACGCAATTGCTGGGCATCAAAGCGGTGGTGGCACGCAGCTTCGAGCGCATCCACCGCTCCAACCTGGTGGGCATGGGCGTGCTGCCGCTGCAGTTCAAGGGCGACGACAGTTGGCAGTCGCTGGGCCTGACGGGCGATGAGGTCATCGGCATCGACCTGGGCACCGAGCTCAAGCCGCAGGCTGACGCCACGCTCACCATCCTGCGCGCCGATGGCAGCGTGCAGATGGTGACGGTGCTGCTGCGCATCGACACGCCGATCGAGGTCAGCTACTACCAGCACGGCGGCATCCTGCCTTTCGTGTTGCGCCAGTTGCTGGCAGCCTGAAACACAGCGCCCCCTCCCACCCAATCGCACGCGCGTCAATCAAAAACGGAGCACCGATGGCCGAGGCCTTCAAGAACCTGATCGGCCCGGCCACGGTGCAGGCCGTCTCCCACCACCTGCACCGCGTGCACCGGCGCTTTGACCAGGCCAGCTTCGAGTCGCAAGCCCTCACCGGCCTGCAAGCGCTCGAGTTCAAGGCCCGAGCGCAGCACCTGGCCCAAGCGCTCATGGCGCACTTGCCGGAAGACTTCGAGCGCTGCGCCGCACTGCTCGAAGCCACCCTCAAGCGCGTGCCTGCGCCTCGCTTCGAGCACGACCCGGACAAGGAACTCGGCAACTTGCAGACCGACGAGACCGGCGTGGCGGGCTGGGCGCTGTGGGCCTATGGCGAGGTCATTGCACAACGCGGGCTGCCGCACCCCGAGCGCGCCCTGCGAGCGCTGCACGCCATCACCCAGCGCTTCACCGCCGAGTTCGCCATCCGCCCCATCATCCAGGCCCACCCCGAGCTGGCCTTCGCCACCCTGCAGCGGTGGCTGGATGACCCCAGCGCCCACGTGCGCAGACTGGTCAGCGAGGGCAGCCGCCCCCGCCTGCCGTGGGGCCTGCGCCTGCACGACCTCGTTCGCGACCCGTCGCCCACCCTGTCTTTGCTGCACCGCCTGCAGGACGACCCGGCTGAGTACGTGCGCCGCAGCGTGGCCAACCACCTCAACGACATTGGCAAGGACCACCCCGAGCTGCTCGTGCAATGGGTGAGCGAGCACCGCGACGACTCGCACCCCACGCGCTCGCGCCTGCTGCGCCACGCCAGCCGTCACCTCATCAAGCAGGGGCACACCTCCATGCTGCACTGCTGGGACGTGGGCACCGAGTTCCATGGTGAGGTGAGCCTGTCTGTGCCACGTCACACTGTGCACATCGGCGAGGTGCTGCCACTGACGATCGCACTCACGGCAACAGGCCCCGCCCCGCAAACCCTGGAGGTGGACGTGCGCGTGCACCTGCGCAAGGCCGATGGCCAGTTGCGCCCCAAGGTCTTCAAAGGCAAGCGCTTGACGCTGGCCAAGGGTGAGCAGGCAAGCTGGACGCAGTCGCTGTCGTTCAAACCGGTGAGCACGCGCACGCTCTACCCCGGCACGCAGGGGCTGGACGTGTCGGTCAATGGCCAGACTCTGGGGTGGATCGAGCTGAAGCTGAAAGAGGCGCCCCCGGTGCGTTGAAGTCAGATTGGCAGAGATTGACCCGCCGCTTGCGCGCATGCGGGTCTCCACCGGATTGAAGCGCCTCGGTCTGATTGTTATTGTGCATAACATTCAAACTCGAGACTCCCGCCATGCGCCTCACCCACCAACGCCTGCTGGCCGCCGCCCGCTCGGCAGCCACCACCCTCGCTCTGGCTTGCACCTTCACAGGTGCCGCCCTGTTTGCCACCAGCGCCCGGGCCGCCACTGCCTCCACGGAGGCCGCCACGCGCCACCCCATCGTGCTGGTGCACGGCTTCATGGGCTTCAAGGAGATCTTCGGTGTCGACTACTTCTACGAGGTGCCTGCCCTGTTGCGCCGCAACGGTGCCAAGGTCTACGTGGCCGCCGTCTCCGAGGTCAATTCCAGCTCGGTGCGCGGCGAGCAACTGCTGCAGCAAATGAAGCAATGGGCCGCCAGGGACGGCATCCAGAAGTTCAACCTGATCGGCCACAGCCAGGGTGGGCCCACCGCACGCTACGTGGCCGGCGTCGCGCCCGACCTGGTGGCCAGCGTGACCACCATGGCCAGCCCGACGGTCGTGACCGCCCAGCAAGACGCCGAGAGCAACATCGCCAACGGCATCCGCTCTTACGGCTCATGGATCGAGTTCGCAGGCACCTTCGTGGCCTGGATCTCGGGTCAGTCGCAACTGCCGCAAGACGCTTCGGCGTTGACGCTGAAAGAAGAGCTCGACGACTTCGCCATCCGCTTCCCGGCCGGCCTGCCCGCCACCTACTGCGGTGAAGGCGCCCCGGTGGTCAACGGCATCCGCTACTACTCGGCCAGCGGCATCGGCGTCAAAACCAACGCCTGGGACATCTCCGACCTGGCCATGCAGCAGCTCTCCGAGCCCTCTGACGGCGCGATCGTCTCCTGCGCCGCGCGCCTGGGCAAGGTCATCCGAGCCGACTACCCCTGGAACCACATCGACGAGATGAACCACATCTTCGGGCTGATCGGCAAAGGTGCCCCGAGCCCGGCGCAGTTCTACCTGACGCACGCGACCCGGCTGAAACTCGCCGGGGTGTGACTCATACAAGGATCACGCGCGGAACACACGCGAGACATCAAAGGACCGCCGCCACCGCCGCGGCCTTTTTTTCGTCAAAGCCCACGGCCAGCACCCGGCCAGCCTGCTCGATCACGGGGCGCTTGATCACGCTGGCCTGTTTCAGCATCAAGGCCTTCGCACTGGCTGCGTCGATCACACCAGCCTTGGTGGCCTCATCGAGCTGGCGCCAGGTCGTGCCCTGGCGGTTGACCAGCAGCTCCCAGCCCAACTGCCCGATCCAGTCGTCCAGCCGGTCGGCGGGCACGCCCTGCTTCTTGTAGTCATGAAAAACAAAAGACGCGCCCTGCTCGTCGAGCCAGGTGCGCGCCTTCTTCACGGTGTTGCAGTTGGGGATGCCGTAGACCAGCAGGGACATGTTCAGGGCTCCAGGAACGGGTGAGTGCTTCGAGCCTGAACTGTGGCACAGCCTTGTGGGCCGTGCCACGCGCTGGGGATGGGTTCCGGTGAAATCAATGGCCTTCAGACCTGCAGCACGAACACCGGCCTCAGGCGAGAGCGCTCCTCTTGGGTGAACAGACGCGAGCGGGTCAGGAAGCGCTGCCCCGTTGCCCCTTCGAGCGAGAACATGCCGCCCCGCCCTGACACCACGTCGATGGTCAGGTGCGTGTGCTGCCAGTGTTCGAACTGCGCCGCGCTCATGTAGAACGGGCAGCCGCCGATCTCGCCGAGCCGCACGTCCGACGGCCCGACCATCAGCTCGCCACGCTGAAAGCACATGGGCGAGCTGCCATCGCAGCAGCCTCCCGACTGGTGGAACATCAGCTCGCCATGCTCGGTCTTGAGCCGCTCGATGAGGGCCAGCGCCTCGGGCGTGGCCGTCACACGCTGCGCCCCCATGGTCAGAAGAAGCCCAGGGCCTGTGCGTTGTAGCTCACCAGCAGGTTCTTGGTCTGCTGGTAGTGGTCGAGCATCATCTTGTGGGTCTCGCGCCCGATGCCCGACTGCTTGTAGCCACCAAACGCCGCGTGCGCGGGGTACAGGTGATAGCAGTTGGTCCACACGCGACCTGCCTGGATGCCCCGGCCCATGCGGTAGGCACGCGAGCCATCGCGGCTCCACACGCCCGCGCCCAGGCCGAACATGGTGTCATTGGCCAGCTGCAAGGCCTCTGCCTCGTCCTTGAAAGTGGTCATCGACACCACGGGGCCGAAGATCTCCTCCTGGAAGATGCGCATCTTGTTGTGACCGCGGAAGATGGTCGGCTGCACGTAATAACCATCGCCAATGTCGCCAGCGATCTGCGCGCGGCCACCACCCACCAGGCATTGCGCGCCTTCCTGCTTGCCGATCTCCATGTACGACAGGATCTTCTCGACCTGCTCCATCGAGGCCTGCGCGCCGATCATGGTCTCGGTGTCCAGCGGGTTGCCCTGCTTGATGGCTTGCACGCGCTTGACCACGCGCTCCATGAACTGGTCGGCGATGGACTCCTGCACCAGCGCGCGGCTCGGGCAGGTGCACACCTCACCCTGGTTGAGCGCGAACAAGGTGAAGCCTTCCAGCGCCTTGTCGAAGAACTCGTCGTCCTGCGCCATCACGTCGTCAAAGAAGATGTTGGGGCTCTTGCCCCCCAACTCCAGCGTCACGGGGATCAGGTTCTGGCTGGCGTACTGCATGATCAGCCGGCCGGTCGAGGTCTCACCCGTGAACGCGATCTTGGCGATGCGCTTGCTCGATGCCAGCGGCTTGCCCGCCTCCAGCCCGAAGCCGTTGACGATGTTGAGCACGCCCGGCGGCAGGATGTCGGCGATGAGTTCCGCCAGCACCAGGATGCCCACCGGCGTCTGCTCTGCGGGCTTGAGCACCACGCAGTTGCCGGCGGCCAGCGCGGGCGCCAGCTTCCAGGCCGCCATCAGGATCGGGAAGTTCCACGGGATGATCTGCCCGACCACGCCCAGTGGCTCATGGAAGTGGTAGGCCACGGTGTGGTCGTCGATCTCGGCCAGCGAGCCTTCCTGCGAGCGCACGCAGGCCGCGAAGTAGCGGAAGTGATCGATCGCCAGCGGGATGTCGGCGGCGAGTGCCTCGCGCACCGGCTTGCCGTTGTCCCAGGTCTCGGCCACGGCCAGCATCTCCAGGTTGGCCTCCAGGCGATCGGCGATCTTGTTGAGCACGGCCGCACGTTGTGCCACGGGCGTCTTGGCCCAGCCAGTCGACGCCGAGTGGGCCGCGTCCAGCGCCAGGTTGATGTCCTCTTCCGTAGAGCGCGCCACCTGGCAGAACACCCGGCCCGTCACCGGCGTGACGTTGTCGAAGTACTGCCCTTTGACGGGCGCGACCCATTTGCCGTTGATGAAGTTGTCGTAGCGCGACTTGAAGGTGACGGGGGAGCCGGGGGTACCGGGGGCGGCGTAGAGCATGCGGGTCTCCTGGTGGGTGAGCGATGTGCTGGGCGGATGCTGAAAAGGTGCGGGTGGGCAGGCGGGAGATCGAACCTGCCCAGGGGCTTGTGGCCCCGCCGCGCCTTTTTCAGCGCAGGGCGCGTGCCATCGCGGGTTCGCACCGATCCGCCTGCTCTCACGCGCTGGGACGCCGCTCCAGGGCCCAGGGAGAACCCGTTGTCACCCCACGCCAGCCTGCGCTGCGTCAACGATGCACGCTGTACCGAAATGACACAGGGAGTGCCCGGGTGTGTCACCGGTGCCTCGGGTGGATACTGCGTTCGCCATGCGCCCGAACCACCTGCCCGTCACCTCGCCCCAGCTGCAGCAGGCACGCCGCTGCCTGCTCGAAACCGGCGACCTGCCCCTGGGCCTGGTGGACGACGCCCTGCAGCGCTCGTGGCAGCGCAGCCAGCACGCCGGCATCAGCCCCCTGGGCGGCCTGGGCGAGCCCCCGCTGTGCAGCGACGGCGAGCTGCGCCGCGCCGTCGCCAGCGAACACGACTTCCTGGCCCAGGCGCGCCCGGTCATGGACTTCGTCTTCGACCAGATGCGCGACTCCGGCAGCCTCGTGGTGCTCGCCAACGCTCGCGGCCTGCTCCTGCACAGCCTGGGTGACGCCGACTTCCTCGGCCGCGCCGAGCGCGTTTCCCTGCGCCCCGGCGCCCTGTGGCACGAGAGCGACCGAGGCACCAACGCCATCGGCACCTGCCTGGCGGAAAACCGCGCCGTCGTCATCCACGGCGCCGAGCACTACCTCGAGCGCAACGGTTTCCTGACCTGCGCGGCCGCCCCGGTGTTCGGCCCGCGCGGCCAGCTGCGCGGCGTGCTCGACATCTCGGGCGACCACCGAGGCCACCACCCCCACACCTTCGCCCTGGTGCGATCGGCCGCGCGCATGATCGAAGACCGGCTCTTCCACGCCCGCCACGCTGGCGACCGCATCCTGCGCCTGCACCCGCTGGCCGAGGGCCTGGGTGGCGTCGGCGAAGGCCTGGTCGCGCTGTCGGAAGACGGCTGGGTGGTGGGCGCCAACCCCCTTGCCCAACAGTGGTTGGCCTTGCCGGCAGACCGAATCGGTGCCTGCACGCTGGAGCAACTCACCGGCACCGGGCTGGGCCTGTGGCCGCCGGGTCGGGTGCGCGTGCTCCAGGGCTCTCGCGGCGGCCAGGCCCTGCATGCTCGGCTGGACGGCACCGAGCGCGTGGTGATCCAGGCCCGCACACCGACGCCCACCACCACACAAAGCGGCTGCGCCACACCCCCACCGATCCGCGAGCAAACGCCAACAGCGACGCACCCCGCAAAGCGAGACGCGCGGTCCGACGTCGCCCAGGCCCCCTGTCAGCCAACCGCCATCGACCCACGCGTTGCCGACGCCTTCGCGCGCGCCCGGCGCGTGCAGGCGCAAGGCATCGCGCTGCTGATCCAGGGCGAATCAGGCACCGGCAAAGAGGTGCTCGCACGCCGCCTGCACGAAGAAGGCCCCCGGGCGGGCAAGCCCTTCGTGGCGGTCAACTGCGCCGCCCTGCCAGAGCAATTGATCGAGGCCGAACTCTTCGGCTATGTCGGAGGCGCCTTCACCGGCGCGCGCCGCGAGGGCTCACCAGGCCGCATCCGCGAGGCCCACGGCGGCACCCTCTTCCTAGACGAAATAGGGGACATGCCGCTGCCACTGCAAGCTCGCCTGCTTCGCGTGCTGCAGGACAAGGCCGTTGTGCCTGTGGGCGGCGGTCAGGCCATGCCGGTCGACTTCCTGCTCGTGAGTGCCACGCATCAACGGCTCAAGGACGCCATCGCCTGCAACACCTTCCGCGCGGACCTCTACTACCGACTCAACGGCCTGAGCGTGACCCTGCCCCCGTTGCGCGAGCGGCAGGACTTCGACGCACTGCTGCACGAGATGCTCAGCCGCATCGCCCGCGAAATGGGTCGCCCGGCCATCGAGGGGGTGCACCCAGGCCTGCTCGCTGCCCTGCGCCGGCACGCCTGGCCCGGCAACCTGCGACAGCTCCACGCCCTGCTGCGAACCGCCTGCGCCTTGCTACCCGCCGATGCGAGGGACCTCGACTGGTCGCACCTGCCAGAAGACATGACCGAAGAACTGCATGCTGCCGATGACACCAGGCCGTCACAGCCCTCCCATGGCGCGGCATCGAATCCGCCACCCCACGCGGACACCAACGCGGGCGAGACCAACCTTCGCCGCCTGTCCAGCCAGGCCATCCGCCAGGTCATCGAGGCCACGCAGGGCAACATGTCGGAGGCGGCGCGACGCCTGGGCATCAGCCGCAACACCCTCTACCGTTGGCAACGAAAAGCCGGTCGCAACGACCTGGGCTGATCGCCTGCGGCTCCCCCCCCTGCCGCTGAATCAGGCATGACTTGAGCCGCCCCGCGCGCAAACCGCCCGGCATTGGGTAGCATGTCGCCCATGATCAACGCCGACCCCCAAGAACTCGCGAAGTTTTCCGACCTGGCCCACAAGTGGTGGGACCCGGAGAGCGAATTCCGTCCCCTGCACCAGATCAACCCCCTGCGCCTGGACTGGATCGACCAGTTCGCCGCCATCTCGGGCAAAAACGTGGTCGACGTGGGCTGCGGTGGCGGCATCCTGGCCGAGTCCATGGCTCGCCGCGGCGCCAACGTGCTCGGCGTGGACCTGGCCGACAAGCCCCTGAAAGTGGCCCAGCTGCACGCCATGGAAGGCGGCGTTGCCAACCTCGACTACCGCAGCATCGCGGCCGAAGACCTGGCCGCCGAGCAACCCGCCGCCTTCGACGTCGTCACCTGCATGGAGATGCTCGAGCACGTGCCCGACCCGTCTTCCATCATCCGTGCCTGCGCCAGCATGGCCCGCCCCGGCGGCTGGGTGTTTTTCTCGACGCTCAACCGCAACCCCAAGTCCTTCCTGTTCGCCATCGTGGGCGCCGAGTACGTGCTCAAGCTGCTGCCCAAGGGCACGCACGAGTTCTCCCGCTTCATCCGCCCGGCCGAACTGGCCCGCTGGATCCGCGAAGCCGGCCTCGACCTGGTGCAGTTCAAGGGCCTGGAGTACAACCCCATCACCCGCCGCTACTGGCTCTCCGAAGACACCAGCGTCAACTACATGGTGGCTTGCCGCAAGCCCCTGCAAGGCTGAGCATGGCACTGACTGGCTCCATCGCCTGGCCGCACCCCGCCACCGCCGTCCTGTTTGACCTCGACGGCACCCTGGCCGACACGGCAGGCGACCTGGGTGGCGCACTCAACCGCTTGCGTCTGGATCGCGGGCTCGCACCACTGCCGCTGGACATGCTGCGCCCCTACGCCTCGGCGGGAGCGCGCGGCCTGATCGGTGTGGGCCTGGACATCCACCCCGGCCACCCCGATTTCGACGCCCTGCGCACGGCCTTCCTGGCGCACTACGACCAATGCCTAGCAGAGACCACCGCATTGTTCGACGGCGTGTCCGCCATGCTCGATGAAATCGAGGCCCGTGGCCTCAAGTGGGGCGTGGTGACCAACAAGCCGCACCGTTTTACCGTGCCCGTGCTGCGCGCATTGGGCCTGCTTGAGCGGTCTGGCACCAACATCAGCGGCGACACCACCGCCCACCCGAAGCCACACCCCCTGCCGCTGCTCACCGCTGCGCAGGAGCTGGGCGTGGAGGCGTCTTCCGTGCTTTACGTGGGCGATGACCTGCGTGACATCCAGGCCGCACAAGCCGCCGGCATGCCCAGCGCAGCAGCCAACTGGGGCTACATCGGGCACAACGGCGAGGTCGGCAGCTGGGGGGCGGATGTGATCGCGGATCACCCACTGGATTTGTTGCTGACGCTCGATTGATCGAACGCCAAAGCGCGGAGCTTCGTAGATGATCCCGCGAAGCAAAAGGCCACCCGAGGGTGGCCGTTTTTGTTGCCCCCGAGCATGCAGCCCAGAGGGTCAGCGCGACAACATCAAGCTGACCGACCGTAGTTGTCCTGGAACCGAACGATGTCGTCCTCGCCCAGGTAGCTGCCCGACTGCACCTCGATGATCTCCAACGGGATGGCGCCAGGGTTCACCAGGCGGTGCACCGTGCCCAGAGGGATGTAGGTCGACTGGTTTTCGCTGAGCAGCAGCACCTGGTCGCCATTGGTGACCTCGGCGGTGCCGCTGACCACGATCCAGTGCTCGGCGCGGTGGTGGTGCATCTGCAGGCTCAAGCTCGCCTTGGGCTTGACCATGATGCGCTTGACCTGAAAGCGCGGGCCCATGTCGATCGAGTCGTACCAGCCCCAGGGGCGGTGCACACGGCGGTGCAGACTGCCCTCGGTGCGCGAAGCCTTGTCCAGGCTGGCCACGATCTTCTTGACATCCTGGCTGCGGCTGCGGTCGGCCACCAGCACGGCGTCCGGCGTCTCGACGACCACCACGTTGTCCAGGCCCACCGCCGCCACCAAGCGGCTGTTGGCGTGAACCAGCGTGTTGCGGCTGTCTTCGATCAGGGCATCGCCTTGCGATGCGTTGCCAGCGGCATCGTGCTCGCTGACCTGCCAGACCGCGTCCCACGCGCCCAGGTCAGACCAGCCGGCGTCCAGCGGCACCATGCGCACCTTGAAGCCGGCATCCGGCTTGGCCGGGCACTGCTCCATCACGGCGTAGTCCACCGACTCGGAAGGCACGGCCTTGAACTCTTCTTTGCCAGGGCGCACAAACTGCGCGTCCGTGGTGCGAACGGCAAACGATGCTTTCGTGGCCTCGGCGATGTCCGGGCGGAAGTGGCCGAGCGCGGCCAGCCAGCGCGAAGCGCGCATCACGAACATGCCGCTGTTCCAGAAGTAGCCGCCATCTGCCAGGTAGGCCTGCGCTTTTTCCAGGTTGGGTTTTTCAACGAAGGCAGCCACGTCGCGGACACCTTGGGTATCGGCACCCGAGGTACGGATGTAGCCAAAGCCCGTTTCGGGCTTGTCCGGCGTGATGCCCAGGATGACGATGTCACCCAGGGCTGCAGCCGAAACCGCCTTGCGCAGCGCCGCCGTGTAAGCCGCCGCATCAACCACCGTCTGGTCGGCCGGGGTGACCACCAGGATCGGGTCGGCGCCATCGGCCGTGGCCTGCAACGCCGCCAGGGTCACCGCCGGAGCGGTGTTGCGGCCCGCTGGCTCCAGCAACAGGGACGCTGGCTCACCCTTGACCTCGCGCAGTTGGTCAAGCACCAGGAAGCGATGCTCTTCGTTGCCGACGATGCAGGGCTTGCCCACCTCGACACCCTCGCCCGCCAAGGCCTGCAGGCGCAGGTGGGCTTGCTGGAACAGGCTCTGGTTACCCGACAAGATGAGGAACTGCTTGGGATACAGGGCACGCGAGAGCGGCCACAGGCGGGTGCCGGAGCCACCGGCCATGATCACCGGCAAGACGGACAAAGCGGACTGGGTCATGATCCTCAACCTTCGAAACCTTGTGGATTGGTGGACTGCCATCTCCAGGAGTCCACGCACATTTCTTTCAAGCCCCGGCTGGCCTTCCAGCCCATCAGGCGCTCAGCCAGCGCGGGGGCGGCATAACAGGCCGCCACATCGCCCGGGCGACGCGGCGCGAACACCACGGGCACCTCGCGGTCAGCGGCTTCGCCATAGGCGCGCGCGAGTTCCAACACGCTGTAACCCCGGCCGGTGCCAAGGTTGACCGTGAGCGATTGCCCTTTGTCGGCCAGGTATTTCAGTGCCGAGACGTGACCTTCAGCCAGGTCCATGACATGGATGTAGTCGCGCACCCCCGTGCCATCCGGCGTGTCGTAGTCGTTGCCGAACACATTGAGGTGCGGGCGCTTGCCGACCGCGACCTGCGCCACATAAGGCATCAGGTTGTTGGGGATGCCGCGTGGGTCTTCGCCGATCAGGCCGCTTTCGTGAGCACCCACCGGGTTGAAATAGCGCAGGTAAGCGATGCGCCAGCTGGGGTCGCACGCTTCCAGGCCACGCAGCAGTTCTTCGCCCACGAGCTTGGTCTGCCCGTACGGGTTGGTCGAGCGCAAGACCGAGTCTTCCGTGATGGGCAAGCGATCAGGCTGGCCATAGACCGTTGCCGACGAGCTGAACACCAGCTGGCTGACGCCATGGCGCTTCATGGCCTGGCACACCGACAGCAAGCCGCCCAGGTTGTTCTCGAAGTAATCGAGTGGGCGCTCGACCGACTCGCCCACGGCCTTGAGGGCCGCGAAATGGACCACCGCTTCGATGCCCCCGAAGCGCTCGCGCCCGATGTCGAAGCAACGGTCCATCACGGCGGCGTCGCGCACATCACCTTGAACGAAAACAGGCTCTTCACCGATCAGGGTGCGTAGGCGATCCAACACCCTGGGCGAGCTGTTGACGTGGCTGTCGACACCCACAACCTGGTAGCCAGCCTGGCGGGCCACCACCCACATGTGGGACGCGATGTACCCGGAGGCTCCGGTAAGAAGGATGCAAGGCATGTCAGTCGCTGAGAGGTGTCAATCCAGGGTGAGGCTGGCCGAGCAGCTGGTCGAGTGCCCGTCGTAATCGTTGCGGCCGATGCCGCGCGTCTGGTTGTACTTGGCCAGGTTGCAACCCAGCTCAACCGAGCGCATCAGCTGGTACTGCACGTCCAGGGAGTAGGTGTCCTGGTGGCTGTCGGTGCTGTCTTCGCTGTTGAGAAAGGCCAGTTGAGCAGGGCTGTAGTTCACCGTGCGAGAGCTGTCGTACATGTTGCGGGTGTAGTTCGCACCCACCTTGATCTTGGCTGTCGCCTGCCATTTGGCGCCCAGCGCCACCGAGTTGGTGATGTAGTCGGTCGTGATCGATGCCAGCCCGCCTGCGCCACCGTTCGCGCGGTCCGAGCTGGTGCGACGACTCAAGTTGGCCGAATAACTCACGGAGCCTCGGGGCGTGAACACCCAGCCCAGCGAGCCCGTGGTCGAGCCTTTGCTGGTCGATTGCCCGCTGGCATCGGTGTACTTGGTGTCTCGCAGGGACAGCAAGGCATTGAGCGAGCTCAGCCCACTGACCCGCCAATCGGTCGTGAAGTCCAGGTTGCTGTCTTCGACCGTCTTGCTGGTGGTGCGATTGGGGTACTCGGTTTTAACGAAGCGGGGGCCGACGCCAAAGCGCAGCAGGTCACTCGGGCTGTAGTAGACCCGCAGACTCTGCGAGGTCTGATCCGCGTTCTGCTCTCGCTGCTCCGAGAAAGTCAGGTCGTTCTTGTCCAGCTTGCCAACCACGGACCACAAACCGGACTTGCCGTACTGAACGCTCAGGTTGGTGTCGCGGTAGCGGCGGATGTTGCGAATGACCTGACTCTGGACCGAGTTGCCAACGATGACGTTGTCCTGAAGGGAGTTGAGGTTCTCGTCGTATTGACCCGCCAGCGTGACCAGCCAGTTGCTCATGAACTCCGAGGAGACCGTGCCGTTCAGGTTCTTGCCATCGTTGTCGAGCAACTCCGCGAAACGGTTGTACTGGTTCTTCGTGAGGCGGCCGTACAGCAAATAAGTCTGTCGCCCGTAAGACTTGTTCAACCCGGCCGCCAATGCCGCAGCCCGAACGGTGTCGCTTTGCCGCTCGGGGGTGCGTGCGAGGTTCGAGTCATGCATCAGGGTCAAGGACGTCGTCAGGAAGAGCGGCAAATCTTCATCTGACTGAGCCAAGCACGAACCGCACCAGCCCATCAAGAGCGCAGCCGAAGCGGCGGTCAACAAGACTGGGAAACGGCGGGCGGGGATGGGGGCTGACACCTTCACGATCACCTCTTTCGATGAACTTGTTCAGTAAGCGTTGCGGTCGAACAGCATCAACCGGATCGTCCGGATGATGATCTGCATGTCCAGGCCCAACGACCAGTTGCGCAGGTACTCCAGGTCGTACTCGACCCGCGCCTGCATCTTGTCAATGGTTTCCGTCTCTCCTCGGAAGCCGTGCACCTGGGCCCAGCCCGTGATGCCTGGTCGCACCTTGTGGCGCACCATGTAGGCCTTGATCAGGCGCCTGTACTCTTCGTTGTGGGCCACGGCATGGGGGCGCGGCCCCACGATGCTCATGCGGCCTTGCAGCACGTTGATGAACTGCGGCAACTCATCGAGCGAGGTTTTGCGGATGAAGGCACCAAAAGGGGTGATCCGCGAATCACCCTTGGTGGCCTGCCGTACCACGGCGCCGTTGTCCTGGGTGCGCATGGAGCGGAACTTGTAGACGATGATTTCTTCGCCATCAAGCCCGTTGCGACGCTGCTTGAAGATCACCGGCCCGGGCGACGAGAGCTTCACGCCGATCGCGACGCCGGCCAACAAGGGCGAGATCAGCACCAGGATGATGCTGGCCAGGATGACGTCCGAGACGCGCTTGACGAGGTCGTTCGTGCCCGTGAAAGGCGTCTCGCAAATGCCCACGACCGGCACGCCGTTCATGTCCTGCAAGCGCCCCTGGATGATGCTGATGCCGAACACATCCGGCACGAAGTACAGCGATGCCGTCGTTCCCTGCAGCGCCTCCATCAGCTCCACAAGGCGGGGTTGCGAGCCCAGCGGCAAGGTGATGTAGACCTCGTGCACGCCATGGGCGTAGACGTAATTGGCCACGTCGCGCAGGCCGCCCAGGCGCATGCTGCGCGCTTCAGGCAGGACGCGGCTGTCGATGCGGTCGTCGAAGTAGCCGATGAACTCGGTGCTCTGATCGAACCCGCTCTGGATGGCTCGCGCCACTTTGCCACCCAGGGGCCCGGCGCCCACCACGATGGCGCGTCGGCGAGCGCCCGGCTGGGAGCGACGATGGCGCAGCACCACTTTGCCCGCCAGGACCGCGAACCACTGGACGATGGGGGTCACCGCCGCCCACGCCATCATGGCGTTGAAGTCGAAAAACATCAGGCTGTTGGTGGCGTAACCACACAGCCACAGGATGGCGAGCATGGACACCCAGGAGCCCAGGATGTCGATCAGCGCCTCCAGCTTGGAGACGATGAAACGGTTGCGCCCCGGGAAGGTGAGCGCAAAAACCAGCAGGCACAGGGCCATGCCGGCGCGCCCCATGGGCTCACCCGCCCAGGCCATGGCGCCAGCCAGCGTCAGCACCGTGATGAACGGCTCCAGGAACGCCGCCACGAAGGATGTGACCGACTGTGGCGCGTTGAAGAACGTGCGGTTGTAATTGCGGTTGTTGAACATGAAAAACCCGGGAGGCACGACCGGACCCAGCGGGTGAGCGAGACATGCAGCGGGCGCTCCACCAGCCACCCGACCAACCTCGTCCCGGCCAGTGCAGGACAGGCCGACGGCGCAGGCATGCCCGCACCATCTTGGTCGGGCATTGTGGATCAAAATGGATGACAGAAATCCCATCGACTTCCCCCGCCCCCCCTGGCATGCAGGGGTGTGTCGGCCGCCCCCTACAATCTCGCCATGCTCCCATCCCCGATTCAGTGGCTGGCCCCGGCTGTGCTTGCCCGCCTCGTCCTCCTGCTCAACCATGTGGTCGCCAGCGAGCCCCAGGCGTCGGCCCGCCTCAAGCCTCACGCGGGCCGCGTGATCGACATCCGCTGGGCCACTGGCACCGCAGGCGTCTTGCCTGCTTTCCTGGGCCAGGTGCTCAAGGGAGACGCCACGCTGCCGCCCATCCGCCTGCTCATCACACCAGCCGGGCTGTTCGAGGCCGTCGCGGAAAACACCCCCGCTTCTGCGCTCACACCCGCGTCACCGCAAGGCCTGACGCTCACGGTTCAACTTGGCGACCCGATCGACCTGCTCAAGCGCGCCACACGTGGCGAGCGTCCCGAGGTCAACATCGAGGGCGACGCCAACCTGGCCGAAGTGGCCTCCTGGATGATGAAAAACCTGCGTTGGGACATCCAGGACGACGTCGCTCGTTTCCTGGGCAACACCCCGGCAGAAGCGCTGCGCAAGGTCGGACAAGGCATCCGCGAGGCCCTGCAGCGTTGGCGCCCAGGCAACGGCGCGCCCCGCTGAAGCCACCTGGTTGAGCGATGCGCAGCCTCTTTCGCCCGGCCTACATCGGCCTGATCTCACTCACACACGGGCTGGACATCCTGCTGCTGGGCAGCATCCGCCACAAAGGCCTGAACCGCCTGGCCAAGTTGCTGAGCCTGGGCCGTCGGCTCGAAGGCACGCGCGGCGAGCGGCTGCGCCTGGCGCTTGAAAAACTCGGCCCCATCTTCGTCAAGTTTGGCCAGATGCTGTCCACCCGGCGCGACCTGCTGCCGCCAGACGTGGCCGACGAGCTCGCCAAACTGCAAGACCGGGTGCCGCCGTTCTCCAGCGCCGAATCCGCTCGGCTGGTTGAAAAGGCGCTGGGCAAGCCGCTGTCGGCGGTGTTCAAGCAGTTCGATGCCGACCCGATCGCCAGCGCCTCCATCGCCCAGGTTCACTTCGCCGTGCTGCACGACGGGCGCGAGGTGGCCGTCAAGGTGCTGCGCCCCGGCATGCTCGACGTCATCGACGACGACCTGGCCCTGATGCGCACCCTGGCTGGCTGGGTCGAGCGCCTTTGGGCCGATGGCAAGCGCCTCAAGCCCCGCGAGGTGGTCGCCGAGTTCGACAAGTACCTGCACGACGAGCTCGACCTGGTGCGCGAAGCCGCCAACGCCGCCCAGCTGCGGCGCAACATGCAGGGTCTCGACCTGGTGCTGGTGCCCGAGATGATCTGGGACTTCTGCACCCCCACCGTGATGGTGATGGAGCGCATGAAGGGCGTGCCGATCAGCCAGATGACCCGCCTGCGCGAAGCCGGCGTCGACATCAGGAAGCTGGCCCGCGACGGCGTGACCATCTTCTTCACCCAGGTCTTTCGCGACGGCTTCTTCCACGCGGACATGCACCCGGGCAACATCCAGGTCAGCCTGGATGCGCGCAGCTTCGGTCGCTACATCGCCCTCGACTTCGGCATCATCGGCACGCTGACGGAAGTTGACAAAGATTACCTGGCGCAAAACTTCATCGCGTTTTTCCATCGCGACTACAAGCGGGTGGCCGAGCTGCACATCGAAAGCGGCTGGGTGCCGGGCAACACCCGGGTGGACGAGCTCGAAGGCGCCATCCGCACGGTGTGCGAGCCCTACTTCGACCGCCCGCTCAAGGAAATCTCGCTGGGCCAGGTGCTGCTGCGCCTGTTCCAGATCTCGCGGCGCTTCAACGTCGAGATCCAGCCTCAGCTGGTGCTGCTGCAAAAGACGCTGCTCAACGTCGAAGGCCTGGGGCGCCAGCTCGACCCCGACCTGGACCTCTGGAGCACGGCCAAACCCTTCCTGGAGCGCTGGATGCACGAGCAGGTGGGCTGGCGCGGCCTGGTTTCGCGCGTCAAGCGCGAGGCCCCCCGCTACGCCAAGCTCCTGCCCGAGTTGCCGCGCCTGCTGCACCACCAACTGGCGCATGGTGACGAGGCCCTGCGCCACGACCTGCGGGCCATCTTGCTGGAGCAACGCCGCACCAACCGCATGCTGTCGGCCGTGATCTGGCTGGGCATCGGCTTCGGGCTGGGCCTGCTGGTGGCACGGCTCGTGCTGGCCTTGCACGAACACGGCATGCTGTGAAACCCGGCCGGCACCCCGCGTGAACCGAACGCCCCCGGATTCGAGGGAAGCGACCGGGCAACGCGCTCCCGCCACCGGCCGACACCCCGCCAGCGTCTAAACTCCGCCCCCTGATGCCCCACCCGGGCACGCCTGTGCGTCACCTGGGTGCCCCTTTGCGTTCTTCGGCCTGATTGTTGGAAAGGTGCTGCCGAACATGAACACCACGTTGCTCGTTTTCGTGATCCTGTACCTGGTGGGCACCATGGCCCTGGGGATGTACGCGGGCACGCGCATCAAGAGCACCGCCGACTTCGCCATCGCCGGCCGCAGCCTGCCGCTGGCCATGGTGATCACCACCACCTTCGCGACCTGGTTCGGCGCGGAAACGGTGATGGGCATCCCGGCCAAGTTCGTCGAGGGCGGGCTGAACGCCGTGATCGAAGACCCCTTCGGCGCGTCGATGTGCCTGGTGCTGGTGGGCGCTTTCTTCGCGAGCCGGCTCTACAAGATGAGCCTGCTGACCATTGGCGACTTCTACCGCCACCGCTACGGCAAGGGCGTCGAGATCTTCTGTTCGGTCGCCATCATCCTGAGCTACCTCGGATGGGTCGCCGCCCAGATCACGGCCCTGGGCCTGGTCTTCGCCGTGCTGTCGGGCGGGGCCATCAGCCCCGAGCTGGGCATGGTCATCGGCACGGCGCTGGTGCTGGTCTACGTGATGGTCGGCGGCATGCTGGCCGTGGCCTGGACCGACTTCGTGCAGATGGTGGTGCTCGTCATCGGCCTGTCCTTCATCGCCTGGCTGGCGGCCGAGCAGGCCGGTGGCGCCGGTCAGGTCATCGCGCTGGCCGAGCAGCAGAACTGGTTCAAGATCCTGCCCGAGCACACGGCCCACGGCTGGACGTGGTTCATCGCCGCGGCCATCACCATGATGTTCGGCTCGATCCCCCAGCAGGACGTCTTCCAGCGCGTGATGTCGGCCAAGGACAGCGACACGGCCCGCAAGGGCGCCATCATCGGCGGCTTCAGCTACCTGGCCTTCGCCTTCGTGCCGATGTTCATCGTCGCCTCGGCGCTGATCATCATGCCCGCCGAGACCAAGGAGCTGCTGGCCAACGACCCGCAGAAGGTGCTGCCCACCCTCATCCTCAGCAAGATGCCCCTGATCGCGCAGATCTTCTTCTTCGGCGCGCTGGTCTCGGCCATCAAGTCGACCTCTTCGGCCACGCTGCTGGCGCCTTCGACCAGCTTCGTCGAGAACATCCTCAAGAACATCCACCCCGGCATGAGCGACCGCCAGGTGCTGCTGTCCATGCGCATCACGCTGTTCGTGTTCACCGCGCTGGTGCTGACCTACGCCATCGTCATGCAGGGCACCGCCATCTACGACCTGGTGTCGGCGGCCTACCAGATCCCGCTGGTCGGGGCGTTCGTGCCGCTGCTGTTCGGCCTGTACTGGTCGCGCGCCACCACGCAGGGCGCCGTCCTGTCGATCCTGCTGGGCATCGGCACGCTGGCGCTGTTCACCTTCGACGCCAGGTTGGGCGAGGCCTTCCCAGGCCAGCTCGCCGGCTTGGTCATGGCCCTGGGCGGCATGCTGGTGGGCTCGCTCATGCCCCAGCTCATCGGCGACCACCGCGCCCGCCAGGCCAGCCTGGCCTGAGCGCCACGACCTGGCGCAACGCTTGCTGGCCTTGAAGACAGGCCAGCACCACCCCATTTACAATCCCGTCCAGGGATTACCCGAGGTTTCACCATGCCCATCTACGCTTACCGCTGTGGCGCCTGCGGCCACGCCAAGGACGTTCTGCAAAAGATGTCCGACTCCCCCCTGACCACCTGCCCGGCCTGCGGCGCCGAGGCCTTCAGCAAGCAGGTGACGGCAGCGGGCTTCCAGCTCAAGGGGTCGGGCTGGTACGCCACCGACTTCCGGGGTGGCTCGGGCGGCGCCGGCGCCGCTGCTGCGGGCACCGCCGCCAGCGCGGGCACCGGCACGGTTTCGGCCACCGACAGTGGCTCGTCCAGCACGGCCGCCAGCGGCAGCGACAGCAGCGCCGCAGCGGGTGGCTGCGGCACCTCCTGCGCCTGCCACTGAGCCCCCTCCCGAGCCCGCCAACGAGCCCGACTTTGCGCCCAAGGCGCCCACACCGGCCGTGTCACGGGCTGGTTGGGCGCCTTCCCGTATAGTGATCGATTCCGCTCGGCGCCCGGCCTGGCGCCCCTCCAGCCCCTCCCCGTCCCCTTCACCGCGTGAAAAAATACATCCTGACCGGCCTGCTCGTGTGGCTGCCCCTGGCCATCACCATCTGGGTGCTGACGAACGTCATCGGCGCCCTCGATGGCGTCTTCAGCTGGTTCATGACGGCGGCCCGCACCGTGCTGCCCGTCAGCCTGCACCCTTTCCTGCAGGAGCTGCGCGAAATCCCCGGGCTGAGCGTGATCGTCGTCGTCTCCACGCTGCTGCTGACGGGCATGGCCGTCTCCAACATGGTGGGTCAATGGCTGCTGAACCAGTACAACCGGCTGCTCTCGAACACACCCATCGTCAAAAGCATCTACACCTCGGTCAAGCAGGTGTCGGACACGCTGTTTTCCAGCAGCGGCCAGGCCTTCCGCGAGGCGGTGCTGGTGCAGTACCCGCGCGAAGGCGCCTGGACGATCGCCTTCGTCACGGGCAAGCCCGCGGGCGAGGTGGCGGGTCAGTTGCCCGCAGACATGGTCACGCTCTACGTGCCCACCACGCCCAACCCGACCTCGGGTTTCATGTTGATGGTGCCTCGCGCAGAGGTCCATCCGCTGCGGATGTCGGTTGACGAGGCGCTGAAGTACATCATCTCCATGGGCGTGGTGACGCCACCGCCGCCGCCCCCGGTGCCACCCTCCGTGTCGGCCACGGGCACGCCCCCGCCGACGGCACCCCAATCCTGAACGACAATCATGGGCTCGGGGCTCGCCTGACGCTCGGCGCGCCCGACCCGAATTTTTCCGTCCCCTCTCGGAGCAAACAACAATGCGCACCACTTACTGTGGTCTGGTCAGCGAAGCGCTGATGGGCCAGACCGTGACGCTGATGGGCTGGGCCCACCGTCGCCGCGACCACGGCGGCGTGATCTTCATCGACCTGCGTGACCGCGAAGGCCTGGTTCAGGTCGTGTTCGACCCCGACCGTGCCGACTCGTTCAAGATCGCCGAAGACGTGCGTGGCGAGTTCTGCCTGAAGGTCACCGGCGTCGTGCGCGCCCGCCCCGCCGGCACCGAAAATGCAGGTCTCACCAGCGGCAAGATCGAGGTCCTGGGCCACACCCTGGAGGTGCTCAACGCCTCGGTCACGCCCCCGTTCCAGATCGACGACGAGAACCTGTCGGAGACGACGCGCCTGACGCACCGCGTGCTGGACCTGCGTCGCCCCTACATGCAAAAGAACCTGATGCTGCGCTACCGCGTGGCCATGGAAGCGCGCAAGTTCCTGGACGAGCACGGCTTCGTCGACATCGAGACCCCGATGCTGACCAAGTCCACGCCCGAAGGCGCACGCGACTACCTGGTGCCTTCGCGTGTCCATGACGGTCAGTTCTTTGCGCTGCCCCAGTCGCCCCAGCTCTTCAAGCAGCTCTTGATGGTGGCGGGCTTCGACCGCTACTACCAGATCACCAAGTGCTTCCGCGACGAAGACCTGCGCGCCGACCGCCAGCCCGAATTCACCCAGATCGACATTGAAACGAGCTTCCTGACCGAGCAGGAAATCCGTGACATGTTCGAAGGCATGATCCGCCATGTCTTCATGAAGGCGCTGAACGTGGACCTGGGTGCCTACCCGGTCATGAAGTACGCCGACGCCATGCACCGCTTCGGCTCGGACAAGCCCGACCTGCGCGTCAAGCTCGAATTCACCGAGCTGACCGACGTGATGGCCGACGTGGACTTCAAGGTCTTCTCGACCCCGGCCACGACCAAGGGCGGCCGCGTGGTGGCCCTGTGCGTGCCCGGTGGCGGCACCATGAGCCGTGGTGAGATCGACGCCTACACCGAGTTCGTCAAGATTTACGGCGCCAAGGGCCTGGCCTGGATCAAGGTCAACGAGGTCGCCAAGGGCCGTGACGGTTTGCAGTCGCCCATCGTCAAGAACCTGCACGACGCCGCGATCGCCAAGATCCTGGAGCGCACAGGCGCCAAGGACGGCGACCTGATCTTCTTCGGTGCCGACAAGGAAAAGGTCGTCAACGACGCCATCGGCGCGCTGCGCCTGAAGGTCGGTCACTCCGACTTCGGCAAGAAGGCCGGCCTGTTCGAAGATCGCTGGGCCCCGCTGTGGGTGGTCGACTTCCCGATGTTCGAGTACGACGACGAGTCCGAGCGCTGGAACGCCGTGCACCACCCCTTCACCGCCCCCAAGGACGGCCACGAAGACTACATGGACACGGACCCGGGCAAGTGCATCGCCAAGGCCTACGACATGGTGCTCAATGGCTGGGAACTGGGTGGCGGCTCGATCCGCATCCACCGCGCCGAAGTGCAGTCCAAGGTCTTCAAGGCCCTGAACATCACCGACGAAGACGCCAAGGTCAAGTTCGGCTTCCTGCTGGATGCGCTGCAATACGGCGCGCCCCCGCACGGTGGCCTGGCCTTCGGTCTGGACCGCCTGGTCACGCTGATGACCAAGGCCGAGTCCATCCGCGACGTGATCGCCTTCCCCAAGACGCAGCGCGCCCAGTGCCTGCTCACCGGCGCCCCGTCGAACGTGGACGAAAAGCAGCTGCGCGAGCTGCACATCCGCCTGCGCAACGCACAGGCCGCGCAAGCTGGCCAGGCCCCGGCTGCCTGACCTGACTGCTCGGTAAACTCTCGGGGCCATCCTGTGCAAGGGTGGCCCTTTTTCTTTATGGCACCGCCCTTTGCAACGGTGCCTGCAGCGGTGCCCGCAACAGCGTTTTGCGGCCTCGCTTTGTCGCCACCTGGCAGCACCTGCCCCCTTGCACCTGCCGCACACTCGCACCGCGGCGTGCTCAAGCAGACCCAACACATTCACACAGGAGCCCCCCATGTCCCCCACCCGCCTTGCCACCTGCTTGATGCCCCTTTGCCTGCTGGCGCTGAGCGCCTGCAAAGACGCCAAGCCGCCCCAAGCCTCGACCGAGCTGGGCCAGGGCAGTTCCGTGGTGACGGGCTCGGCGGGCCCCAAAGGTGCGCAAGGCGCCGACAGCGGCCTGGTGACCTGCGCGGCCCCCGTGGCCACCCTGGCCCTGGCCGAGAACCCAGATGGCTACACGATGCGCAGCAGCTACCAGCTGCCGCCCTCGCCCGTGCCCCTGATCAAGCTGATCGCCCAGCAAAGCGGGTGCTTCCGCGTGGTGGACCGCGCCGCAGGGCTGCGCAGCACCATCCAGGAAAACGAGCTCAAGGAAGCCGGCATCGTCCGCTCCAACAGCACCGTCAGCAAGGGCAAGGGTTACGAAGCCCAGTTCACGCTCACGCCAAGCCTGACCTTCAGCGAAGAGGACGCCGGCCGCGGCCTGGTCGGCATCGTCGGCTCGATCCCGGTGCTGCGCGACATCGCCGGCCTGGTGGGCCTGCTCGAGCAGGTCAAGCTCAAGGAGGCCCAGGTGGCCCTGCTGCTGACCGACAACGAGACCACGGAGCAGCTGGCTGCGGCCACCGGCTCGGCGCGCAGCACCGACCTGGGCCTGGGAGGCCTGGTGGCGGGTCGCGCGGGCGGACTTGGGGGCATCGGCTGGAGCAACACCAACGAGGGCAAGGTGATCGCCGCGGCCTTCTACGACGCCCACAACAAGCTCGTCAACCAGGTCCAGGCCTTGCAGGCTCGCCAACTGCCTCCCCCTGTGGCCACCAACAACCGACCTCAATGAGCCAGGAACCCGTCCACAAAATACCGCAGTCCGTGCTGGTGGTGATCCACTCACCCGAACTGGATGTTTTGCTCATCGAGCGCGCCAAGCAACCTGGCTTCTGGCAGAGCGTGACCGGATCGAAAGACCACCTGGACGAGGACTGGGCGCTGACCGCCATCCGCGAGGTGGCCGAAGAAACCGGCATCGTCGTCGGCTCGCCCCAAGTGCCCGCCTCGGCCTTGCGAGACTGGGCGCTGGAGAACATCTACGAGATCTACCCCGTCTGGCGCCACCGATACGCGCCGGGGGTGACGCACAACACCGAGAGAGTCTTCAGCCTGCAGGTGCCGCGAGAGATCCCCATCACGCTGGCGCCCCGCGAGCACACGCAGCACGCCTGGCTGCCATGGCGGGAGGCGGCCGATCGTTGCTTCTCGCCTTCCAACGCCGAGGCCATCCTGATGCTGCCCAAGCAGTTGGAAAACCGATGAAAACTGAGGGGAACTCGCCCCTTGATGCGCGGCGTGGACCACCCCACTTCGGGTAAGGTTGAATCCTCGCACCTTGCTTCACGACCGTGCTCAACCCGCTTCAGTCCTCGCTGCTGCCACCGTCGACCCTGGGCGCTTCCTGCCTGCGCGTGGCAACCTACAACATCCACAAGGGCGTGCGCGGCATGGGCCCGTCCAAGCGCCTGGAGATCCACAACCTGGGCCTGGCGGTCGAGGCCATGGACGCCGACATCGTCTGCCTGCAAGAGGTCCGGCGCTTCAACGAACAAGAGGCACGGACATTTTCGCGCACGCAGTTCGGGCCCATGGCCTGGCCCGCCGAGCCGCAGGCCGACTACCTGGCACCCGAAGGCTACGAAGTGGCCTACCGCACCAACGCCTTCACGCGCGGCGGCGAGCATGGCAACGCGCTGCTGGCGCGCTGGCCCATCGGCGACATCGGGCACCACGACGTGTCCGACCACCGCTTCGAGCAACGCGGGCTGCTGCACGTGCCGGTGCAGTGGCGAGGCATCGAGGTGCACGTGGTGGTGGTGCACCTGGGCCTGATCCACGCCAGCCGGCTGAGGCAGGCCGAGCGACTGGCCCGACTGGTGCATGAATCGTTGCCGGCCAACGCGCCAGTGGTGATCGCGGGTGACTTCAACGACTGGAGCGAGAAGCTGGACCCAGTCTTCACCGACGCTGGCCTGGTTCGCGCCTGCACCGCCGACGTGGCGCGCGTGCCCACCTTCCCCTCGATCGTGCCGGTGCTGTCGCTTGACCGGGTCTACACGCGGGGGCTGCGCTGCACCTCGGTGATGGTGCCCCGTGGTGGTACTTGGGCGAGGCTGTCGGACCACCTGCCCCTGGTGGTCGAACTCGAGTTGGGCTGAGCGATGCAGGTGTCGCCGGCCGAGGCCGACCTGGACACGCTCGAAGGCCTGGCCTGGTACGTTCAGAGGCGGCCTGTGTTCACGGGCGGCAACGAGGTGCGCCTGCTCAAAGGCGGTGAGGAGCTCTTCCCGGCGCTGCGCGACCGCATCGACGCTGCTCAGCACAGTGTGTGGATGGCGTTCTACATGGTCTCGCCACAGGGGCAAAGCAGCTGGGTGCTGCAGGCCCTGATGCGGGCCGCCAGGCGCGGCGTCTCGGTGCACCTGGTGGTCGATGGGCTGGGCTCTCGCGATGCACCGGCCAGCCTGTGGAAGGACCTGACGCTGGCAGGGGTGAAACTGGCCACCTACCGCCCCACTCGGGGCCTGGGTGCGCTGGTGTTCGACACCAGCCAATGGCGGCGCATGCACCTGAAGATCGCGGTCATCGATCGCAGTCAGGTCTTCATTGGCGGCATCAACCTGATCGACGACCGCCACGACCTGCACCATGGCTGGTCACAGCATCCTCGACTGGACTACGCCGTCGATGTGAGCGGACCGGCCATCACGCCCATGTTGCACGCGGTGCGGGCCATCTGGACGCGCGCCCAGTTCGGCGTGGACTGGCGCGACGAGCTGCCCCAGTTGCCCAAGGCTGCCAGTGACCTGCAGAAGTTCCGCCGCTTCAAGCGACTGCTCGACCAGGCACGCATGCGCCTGTCTCCGCGCGAGCAGGGCCGCGTCGAGCAAGCCGCGCAGTTGCTGCATGGCTCGCGCTGCGCTTTCGTCATGCGCGACAACCTGCGTCAGCGCCGCACCATCGAGCTCGCCTCGTTGCAAGCCATCCGGCAGGCGCGCGAGCGCATCGACATCGTCACGCCCTACTTCTACCCGCACCGCGCCATCCGCCTGGCCCTGCGCCACGCGGCCTCCAAAGGAGTGCAGGTGCGCCTGCTGCTGCAGGGCAAGCTCGACTACCGCATCGCCGGGGTCGCGGCCCAGGTGCTCTACCACGAGCTGCAGCGCCACGGCGTTCGCATCTTCGAGTACCAGGACGCCTTCCTGCATGCCAAGGTGCTGAGGGTGGACGATGAATGGGCCACGGTGGGCTCGTCCAACCTCGACCCGCTCTCGCTGGTGCTCAACCTTGAAGGCAACCTGGTGATCAAGGACCGGGCCTTCGTGCGCACGCTGTCGAACTCGCTGGATGAAGACTTCTCGCGCAGCCGCGAGGTGCCTGCACCAGCCAGTGACAGCCGACCGGGCTGGGTGGCGCGAGCGCGGCGAGCCGTGGTCAGCTGGCTGGCGCGGACCTACCTGCGGCTGGCAGGCGCCACGCGACGCTACTGAGCCACCAGCGACCAAGCTTCTCCATGCGCCGGCGGCCTGGGCCACTGCGATGCCTGCGTCGGTGGCTGCCCCGGCCCATGGGTTTGCACCCAGCGACGCGCCAGCATCCAGCCAGCGTGGCCAACGACGCTCACGCGGGGCTGGGACGGCTGCCAAGCTGCGGCCCGCTGCAGCACCTGGTGCAGGCTCTCGCCACCACCCGGTCGGTGGTGCAAAAAGTCAGCCACCCAGGCGTCGACGTCCTCGCGCGGGATCTGTGCCCAGGCTTGTCCGTCCCAAGCGCCGAAATCGGCCTCCAGCAAGGCGTCATCGACCACGTGTCGCCAGCCCAGGCTGCGCAGGTGACGGCCAACGTCGCGGCAGCGCCTGAGGGGCGAGGTGCAGACCACCTGCGGCAGGCCCTGCTCCAGCGCATGCCGATGGATGCGACGCGCCAGGCGCCGGGCCTTTCGCGGGTCGACTTGCAGGTCGGTGCGCCCGATGCAGCGTCCTGCATGGCCGATGGGGCGTGGGTGGCGCCAGGCGGTGAAAGCCACGAGCGTGTCGACCCTGCTCACGCAACCCTGCCCCACGAACTCACCCGCCCACCGGGTGCACCACGTGCAACCAGGCCAGCAAGATGGCAAGCTCGGCGAGTTGCTGGCTGGCACCCAGGGTGTCACCCGTGAAGCCACCCAAACGACGCTTGAGCCAACCCAGGCACCAGGCCAAAACCAAAGCGGCGCCCAGCAGACCCCAGGCCAGCGCCTGACCCAGGGTGCGCAGGGGCCAACCGTCGAGCAGGAAGAACACGGCCATCGCCGCAGCCACCACCCCGGTGTTGGCCACCGTGGCCCACACGTGCGGGGTGGCCACCGCCAGCGCCAGGGGTTTGGCCTTGGCGTGTTCGGCGTCGCCGGCATAAGGCAGCAAACGGGTCAGCACGACTGGCACCAGGCGCGACAGCGCATGCGCCCAGACCAGTCCCATCGACGTCCACAGCAACAGCACCTGGTGAATCTGGCTGGTGCGGGCGCTGTCGAGTTCGTGCACCCGGGGTGTGAGCAGCTCGACCAGCACCGTGGCCTTCAGGCCCAGCAGCAGGACCAGGCCCAGCGCGCCATAGGTGCCCAGGCGCGAGTCCTTCATGATGAGCAGCGCCTTGTCGCGGCTGACCGCCCCGCCCAGGCCATCGCAGGTGTCGGCCCAGCCATCTTCGTGAAACCCTCCGGTGAGCCAGACGGTCGCAGCCATGCTCAGGCCCACGGCCACCGCCGGCGGCCACCAGGCCGAGCACACCGCCAGCACCGCCACGCCAAACAGGCCCACCAGGGAGCCCACCAGCGGGAAGTGGCGCATGCTCGCCGGCATCCACTCGGGCTGCCAGCCCACCCAGGCCGGCACCGGCACGCGGGTGAGGAACTGAACGGCCAACCAGAACAGGCGCAGCTCGTGCACCAGGGCGCCTGACAGGGTTGCGAGCAGGCCGCATGACGGTGGCGCTTGGCTCATGTCGATCTCAGGCCTGCGGGTCGGCGCCAGCGCTGCTGACCCCGGCAGACTCGAAGCTCGCCATCTCGCGCAGGATCCGGCAGGCCGACTCCAGCAGCGGCCAGGCCAGGGCCGCGCCCGAGCCTTCGCCCAGGCGCAGGTCGAGCTTGATCAAGGGTTCGGCACCCAAGTGGGCCAGCATGCGGGCGTGACCGCTCTCGTCGGACTGGTGCGAGAACACACAGCGCTGCAACACACGTGGCCGCAGCGCATGGGCCACGAGCAAAGCGCTGGTGGCAATGAAGCCGTCGACCACGATGACGCGCTCCTGCGCCGCCGCTTCGAGCATGGCGCCACACATCATGGCCACCTCGAAGCCACCGAAGGCTTGCAACACCGCCAGGGGCTCGTGCGCGTCGGAGTTGGCGAGCAAGGCCTCTTGCAGGATGGCGAGCTTGCGTTGCACGGCGGGCTCATCGAGCCCGGTGCCCCGGCCCACACATTGGGCCAGGGGCAGGCCCGTCAGGCGGGCCATGATCAAGGCGGCGCTGGACGTGTTGCCAATGCCCATCTCACCGAACAACACGGCGTTGCCCGGCAGGCTGCGCACGACTTCGGCGCCTTGTTCAAGCGCCTGAGCGCATTGCGCCGCCGTCATCGCCGGCCCCCGGCTGCAGTCGGCTGTGCCCGGGGCCACCTTGCGGCTTTGCAGCATTGGGCGTGGCGCCAGGTCCTTGGCGACACCTGCATCCACCACCGTGAGCGCCAGGCCATGCTGGCGCGCGAGCACGCTGATGGCCGCACCGCCGGCCAGGAAGTTCTCGACCATCTGCCAGGTCACGTCTGACGGAAAGGCCGACACGCCGCGCGCCGCCAGACCATGGTCGCCCGCGAAAACCACCACCTGCGCAGAGACCAGCTCCGGACGCTCGCTGCGCAAGGTCAACCCGATCTGCAAGGCCAGCGACTCGATGCGGCCCAGCGAGCCCAAGGGCTTGGTCTTGTGGTCGATGAGGTGCTGCAAGCGAGCGGCGAGCACGCCATCGCGCAAATCGGCCAGCTCGGGCAACCTGGGTTCTGCCATGCCTCAGTCCTCGATGCCGCGTTGTGCCGGGATGCCTGCCTCGTAGGCATGCTTGACCTTGCGCACCTCGCTGACCGTGTCGGCGATCTCGATGACCTCGGCCGGGCAATCGCGTCCGGTGATCACGACGTGCACATGCGAGGGCCGCGAGCGCAAGGCGTCGACCACCTCCTGCAGCGGCACCCAGCCGTAAATGAGCGGGTAGGTCATCTCATCGAGCACCACCAGGAAGGCCTCGCCCGCCTCGATCACGGCGCGGGCACGGGCCCAGCCCTCCCGCGCGAGTTGCGCCGAGTGCTCCAGGTCCTTGCTCTTCCAGCTGAAGCCATCGCCCAGGCCTTCGATGGGCACACCCAATTGTTCGAGGGCGCGGTGCTCGCCAAAGCGCGCACTGGGCACCTTCATGAACTGGAAGATGCGCACCGGCTTGCCTCGGCCGTGGGCGCGCAAGGCCAGGCCGAAGGCGGCCGTGCTCTTGCCTTTGCCATCACCGGTGTTGACGATGAGCAGGCCTCGGCGCTCGGCCTTCTCGCGTTGCTGGGGGGCTTCGGTGGGTGGGTTCTGGATGTCCATGGTGGGATTGTCCTGCCGGACGCAATTCAAGGTGAAAGGGAGGTCAAAGCCGGGGCCAGGCGGTCCAGCGCCCATCGACTTCGACCAGCTCGATGGCGTGGTCGAACACCTCGCACAAGGCGGCGCGGACCGCAGGGTCGGACGCAGGCCCCGAGGCCAATAAGCGCCCGCCCCCCATCACCGCGAGCCGGTCCGCGCTCAGCGCAATGGGCAACTCGTGCATGACGCTGAGCAGCGCACGCCCCGCCCTGGCCGCTTGACGCATGACCTGGGCAAGGTGACGCTGATGGGGCGGGTCCAGGTGGGCCAGCGGCTCGTCGAGCAACAACACCGGGGCCTGGGTCGCGAGGGCGCGGGCCAGGTGCACCCGCTGACGCTCGCCACCCGACAAGCGCCCCAGCCGATGCGAAGCCAGCGCATGAACGTCGGCCTGGGCCATGGCCTCGTCGACCACAGACCGATCGGCTGCTGGGGCAGCGCCCGCCCACCCCAGCCAGCCCCGGTGCGGCAAGCGGCCCAGCTCGACGACGTCGCGCACCAGCATGTCGGCATCGGCCTCGGGTGATTGCGCCAGCCAGGCCAGCTGGCGCGCCCTCGCGCGGTCGGGCCAGGCAGCCAGGGCGCGTTCACCCAGCCAGACCTCGCCAGCAGCAGGCACCAGCAACCCCGCCGCCAACTGCAGCAAGGTGGATTTGCCCGCGCCATTGGGGCCGACCAGGGCCACCCATTCGCCAGCACGAAGGCTCAGGTCGACCCGATCGACCACGGTGCGATGCCCCCTGGTGGCGCTGACGGCACGCAAAGACAACAGGCCCTGGCTCATGGTGCGCTCCGCTGCAATCGCCACAGCAGGTAGCCCCCGCCGAGCACGGCCGTGAGCACGCCCACCGGCACGTCCTGAGGGGGCAACAAGCCCCGCGACAGCAGGTCGGCCGACAGCAACAACACCCCACCCATCAAGCTGGCCGCCAGCAGGCGCACGCGGTGCCGTCCGCCATCCCAGCCACGCACCAGGTGCGGTGCCACCAGGCCAATGAAAGCGATCAAACCAGCCTGCGCCGAGGCAGCCGCCGTGCAGGCCGCCAGCACCGCCACGAGCGCCACGCGCGAGGCCCCCAAAGGCACGCCCAGGCTGCGCGCGGTGTCTTCACCCAGGCTCAAGGCATCCAGCACCGGCGCCAGCCCCATCGCCAGCAGCACCCCGACCAGCCACACGCCTGCCATCGCCCACACAGCCGGCCAGCCCAGCAAGGCGGTGTTGCCAAGCATGAAGGCCTGCATCGCACGCCAGGCCTCAGCAGAACCAAGCATGATCCACTGCGTGAACGCACCCAGCACCACGCCCACCACCACGCCAGCGAGCAGCAGGCGGTAGGTCTGCGTCGCCCCCCGTGCCAGCGTGAGCGTGAGGAACACCCCGCCGATGGCGCCGAAAAAGGCCAGACCTGTCAGGCCCAGCCGAGCCCCCGCCTCGCCCGATACCCAGCCCAGCGCGATGGCCGCGGCCATGCACAAACCCGCACCAGCGGCCGAGCCAAGCAGGTGGGGCTCGGCCAGCGGGTTGCGAAACAAGCCCTGTGCGATGGCCCCCGACAAACCCAGCAAAGCGCCCACCACTGCGGCACCGAAAGAGCGCGGCAAGCGGATGTCCATCGCCAACTCGAGCATGCCAGGCTCGCTCCAAAGCGCCGATGGCCAGCGCCAGCCATCGGCGCCCACCAGCGCGCCCAGGCCACACAGCCCCATCAACACCAGCGCCAGCCACCAGACGGGTTTCATGGCTTCGCGCCCCAGGCCCGGTTCAGGCAATTGGCCAGCACCCGGGCCGCCTCCGGCAGGCGCGGTCCGGGGCGCGACAAGGCATCCATCTCACGCGGCTGCAAAGCACAGATGCGTTGACCTCGCACGGCCGGGATCGCCGACCAACCAGGGCGACGGCGCAACGCCGCCACCTCACCGGCCCCCACGATGATCAGCGCCGGCCTGGCCCGCACCACGAACTCCGGATTGAGCTTGGGGAAGGGCCCCAGCGAGGCTGGAACGATGTTGCGCGCACCTTGCTGACGCAGCATCTGCCCGATGTACGAGGACTCGCCCGCCGCATGCGGTGCGCTGCTGATTTCGACATAGACCGCGTGCCCCCGCGCGGGCGCAGGCACCGAACGAGCGGCCTCTTGCAGCTCTGCCTGCATGGCAGCCCAACGCCGAGTCGCGGCTTCAGGTTGCCCCAACAAAGCGGCCACCTTGTGAAGCAGCCCCTCCACGCCAGGCAGGTCTCGGGCATCGAGCTCTGCCACCGTCAAACCCAACTGCCGCAAGCGTGGCGCCACGCGCGAAGACGGCGCCAGCAACACCAGGTCAGGCTTGAGCGCGACGATGCGCTCGAGCGGGGCCTCATCCAGGCTGCCCAATTGCGGCAGCTTCTTGACCTGATCAGGCCAATTGGACCAACGGTCCACGCCGATCAGGCGATCGCAGCCCCCCAGAACACAGACCGCCTCGGTCAAAGAAGGCAACAACGAAATGATGCGAGTTGGTGGGGCTGGCAGGCTCACGGTCGAGCCACCATCGTCCACGATGGCCAGGCGATGGCCTGCGGCATGCGCAGCACCCACCATGGTCCAAGCCACCAGGCACGCGATGACCCGCCTCCAGCGGAGCACTCGGCCAACTTGGGGCAGCGCGCTCACGCCCAAGGCTCCACGTCACGCGTGAAGGGCTGGCCGGCCACCATCCAGGTCAACCGAGCGCAGCGCTGCGCCACGTCCTGATGCAAGCGCCCCAACTCATCGACCACTCGGCGAACGTCGGCGCCCATCGGCACCACACCCGAGCCGATCTCGTTGGACACCAGCACCAGCGGTGAAGTCAGGCCGGGCATGGCGCCGAGCAAATCCTCGCGCAAATGCGACCACTGAGGCAACTCAGTGGTCAGTTCGCCATGGCAGTCTGGCATCAGCGCCTGGCTGACCCACAAGGTCAAACAATCGACCACGATCAAACGATGGGACGCCGCCTCTCGTCGAACCACCTGACCAAGGTGAACAGGGCTCTCGACCACCCGAAAAGCCGCATCGCGATCACGCCGATGCCGCTCGATGCGCTCGCGCATCTCGTCATCGCTGGCCATGGCCGTGGCCACGACCACCACCTCGTGGCGGGCGTCCTGTTCCAGCCAGGCACGCGCCAAGCGCTCGGCATGGCGCGATTTGCCGCTGCGCTGGCCGCCCAGGACGAGGTGGTGTTGCGGTGCCGACATGGCTGGTCTCAGCGAGGCTGGTAGCGCAGCGCCACCTGGGCAAACGCACCAGGAACCGCGTAGTCGCGAGCCACCTCGTAGCGCTTGTTGAACACGTTGTCCACGCGGGTCAGCAGCTGCCAGCCCGGTGCCAGCTGACGCAAAGCGAACACGCCCCAGGTCACGTAGCCCCCGTTGTGAACGGTCAGCGAATCGCCATCGATGTCGCTGCGCCCACCAACGAATCGCGAGCGAGCACCCACGGTCCAGCCCATCAGATCGGTGTCGGCCGACAGGTTGCCGTGGTAGCGCGGGCGACGAATCAGGCGTTCACCCGTCTGCTCGTTGCGGGCCTCCTGCAAGTCCCATGACCCCGACCAGTTGGCGCCCGCCCACCGCGTTTGAGCAGCGAAGGTCAAGCCCTTGAGGCGCGCCTGGCCCACGTTGAAGTACTGGAACTGGCTCATCGAGTACTCGATCAGCTGGTTGATGCGCTGGTCGTAGGCGGTCACCGAAGCGCGATCGGAGCCTCGTTGCCAGCTGATGGCGGCCTCGCTGCCGTGCGATGTCTCTGCCCTCAAATCCGGGTTGCCGTCGTATTGGGCAAAGCGCTCGTACAGCGTGGGCGCCCGAAAGCCCTCCGAGTAGCTCACGCGTGCCATCCAGCTCGGGGCAAAGCGCCAGCCGCCCGCCACGGTGCCCGTGTGGTGCACGCCGAATTCGCTGTCGTCATCCTGGCGAGCTCGCGCAGAAAAAACCCAGCTGTCCTGATCCCAGGCGTAACCCAGGCCCAATCCCAACTGATCGCGCCGAGGCTCGGGACCTTCGAAGGAGGAGCTGCCGTCGTAAGCCGCGCTCATGCGATCGACCCGGTTCTCCAGCAGAACCTGCACGCCATGCGGACCACGCTGCCAATCGTGCTGCGCCAGGGCAGTGCGGGTGCGGGTCTTGGCACGCAGGTAACCGCTCGACTCCGACAGGACCTCCGTGCTGCTCTCGCCCAATCGGTACTGCGCCTTCAGCCCAGGCAGCCAATCGGCCAACCAAGCCACCTGCGACGTGCGGATCACCGTGGTGGCAACAGAGTCCTGATCTGCGCTGGCGTAGCGGTCATCGAAGTCGGCTCGGGTGCGATGCCGCCCAGCCAAAGCTTCCAGCCGATGCCCAGCCAGCAACTGCCACCCCAGGCGAGCCTGAGCCGACGACAGCCCATACCCGTCGCGATCGACGCGCCAATCCGGGCTGCTGGGGTTGTTGATCACGGAACGGCCATTGGCCCGCTCTGCCCCCAGGGTCAAACCATACTCAAAACCGGACTGGCGGCCGGAAACCGTGGCATCGGACTTGACGGTGCCGTGCGAGCCCAAGGTCAAACCACCAGCCACGGACACCACGCCATCGACCGGCTTGCGCGTGAACACCTGGATGACACCGCCGACGGCGTCAGAGCCATACAAGGCGCTGCCGGCGCCCCGCACCACCTCGATGCGATCGATCTGCGACAACGGGATGCCTTGCCAGACAGCACCGCCCTGCAAGTTCTGAGAGTCCACGCGCAAACCATCGACCAGCAAAGCGGTGAAGCGGGCATTGGCTCCCCGCACGAACACGTCGGTGTAGGTGCCTGGGCCACCGTTGTTGCTGAATGTCAGCCCCGGTTGACGATCGAGCAAGTCGGCCAGGTCCATGGCCCCCGAGCGATCGATGTCTTCGCGAGTGATGACCGAGACATCGGCCAGGACACGGGCACGGTCAACGGGTGCTCGCGTGGCGGTGACAACGACCTCTGGCACGCTCTCATCCGCAAGCGCGCAAGGCGACCAAGCCTGCAGAACAAGGCAAGACAGGGCGCTCAGGGACAAGCGCGCAACAGGAAAAGTTTTCACGGGAAAAGGCAAAGACAAAGGCCCTGGCCAGCTTCCCCGCAGGCCCTGGGCGACATGGCGCGCGCGAACGCACGCACCCCTTGCTGGCCGGTATCCGGGCTGGGCGATGCAACCTGCGCGGCCTTCCCAAGCCCGAAGGCCCAGTGGCTGGAGAGCGCAGGCGGAGCGAGCAACCCGGGGTTGCACGAGCTCGATCGCCGACCGTTGCGGGGGCAGCGCAAGTCAGGTGGACACCGCTGATGGCGCGCGCCCTGCTTGCTTCCCGTTTAACTGCGCCGGGCAAGAACCCCGGCGCGAGCACCAACGGGCAAATTGTAAGGGCGCCTACAATGCCGGCGAGCCCCTCCTTCACCCGCCTCGGCACACCATGTCCCGCATCGACGAACTCACCGATCGCATCGAGCGCCTGCTGTTGCGCCACGAGGAGCTGCGCCGCACCAATGCGCTGCTGGCGCAGCAGGTGCACATCGTCACGCAGGAGCGCGAGTCCCTGAAGGCTAGACTGGCCGCAGCGCGCTCGCGCATCGATGCGCTGCTCGACAAGCTGCCGCTGCCGGTCGCCGAAACCGAACACCCCGATGGCGATCAAACCGCCACCGACACCCGACCAGAATGAAGCAAATCGAAGTCTCGATCATGGGACAGAGTTACCGCCTGGGCTGCCCGGACGGAGGTGAAGAGCGCCTGCGCGAAGCGGTCTCACAGGTGGATCGCGAGATGTGCGCCATCCGAGACAGCGGCAAGCTCAAAGCCCGCGAGCGCATCGCCGTGCTGGCCGCGCTGAACCTGGCCTACATCCTGGTCGAGCGCCCGGCAGCCCCCTCGCCCACAGCGACAAGCCAAGGGTCCGAGGCCACGGGCGAGGCATCGCCACTGGGCCCCCTGCCCTCGCCCGAGTACGTGGATCAGCTCGTCGCACGCATCGACCAGGTGCTCGGCCAGGACGGCCACCTGATCTGAACTGCGCCCCGCTGATCGTGACAACAGCACCGATTCAAGCGTGCAAAACAGCGGCAAGTGCTTGACCTGATCGGTGCGAGTCCACGTAGAATGGGCTCGTCCGTCGGGTTCGTGGTTGTTTTTATTTCCTTGAACCGATGCTCTTGGAGCCAGGGCTTGGAACATTGCGCACAGGTGCGATCATCTCGCGTCAGATGAACCCGAAGTGCTGCTGACCTCGCCCACCTGAATCCCCCTGGGTTCAGGAATGCGGCAACCAGTTCTCGGCGGACCTCGTCTCCATCGGCCAGACACCGCAAGGGTCTGGCCGATTTCTTTGGGCGATCGTTGGGTGGGCAGGCGCGCCCTGGCGACCTGCGCCGCCGCGCTCAGTTGACCGGCGTGAACTGGATGCTGGCCAGCACAATGCGGTTACCGCCCTTGTCGCGGGCGCTGGCCAAGGCGCGGTCTGCGCTGCGCATGAGCTCATCGACCAGTCCAGCGGTGTGCGGGAAGCTGGCCACGCCCATGCTGACCGTGAACGGGATCTGCTGGCCGTTGTGCGCCACGATGTGCTGGGCGCACTGGCGACGCAGTTGCTCCATGCGAGAGTGCGCGGTCGCCAGGCCCACGCCCGACAACAGCACGACAAAACGGTCGCCGCCCAGTCGGCAAGGTGCGTCCATCGCACGGGTGCCCGCACGCAGCAGGCGCCCCAGGGCTTCGATGACGCGCTCGCAGCCATCGAGGCCGTGGTTCTGGCGGATCTCGTCGAGGTTGTCGACGGCGATGGCAACCAGTGCGAACTCGCGTTGCTCACGGCTGGAGAGGTCGGCCTCGCGGCAAAGCTGCTCTTCGAAGTGGGCGCGGTGATAGAGACCGGACAACGCATCGCGCACCTGGCTGCCTTCAACGTCGCGGCGGAGCGTTTCGTTGGTTTTCTGCTGCTGCTCGAGTTGCGCCAGAGCGGTTTGCAGTTGGGCTTCGCGGCGGCGCGCATCGGTGACGTCCTGCCAGATGGCGACCATGCGAGCCGGGCCATCGGCCTGACCCACCACCTGGCGCCAGGCCAGGAAATCGCGGCGGGTGCCGCCGATCTCGAGCTTGTGCTCGGCCATCACGCCAGATGGCGTGGCGCGAACCTGTTGTTCGGCTGCACGCAAGGCCATGACGAGGGTGGCGTCGAAGAGCTCGGCGTCTTGCGCGCCCACCAGGTCGCGGCCTTCCAGGCCCAGCATGCGGGCGGCAGATGCGTTGGCTTGTTCGTAGCGACCGCTGGCCAGGTCCTTGACCGTCACGGCCACAGAGAAATGGTCGAGCGAATTCAGAACGGCGCCTTGCAGCGCAGCAACGTCAAGCAAGCCTGGAGCGAGGGATTCGGCCATGGTCATTGGAATTGTGTCATCGGCTTGAGCGCCAGGCGCCCCTGACGTGGAGGAACTGCCACGGCAATGTTCGCCGAATTTGCGCAGCGTGACTGTCCTTCAAACGAGGGATCGGTCCTGTATTTCCCTGCCATGCAGGACATATGTCACACATTGCTGGCAGGAAACCACGAAGCGGCCATGCGGGACAATACGCGCTTTCCCACATCCGCGGCGCCCCCAAGGTCGCCACAGTTTGCCAGCATGTCACACATCGCGTTGCTCGGATGCGGCCTGATGGGCCAGCCCATGGCCCGCCGCCTGCTTGCCGCCGGCCACAGCCTCAGCGCCTGGAACCGAACCCGAGCCAAGGCCGAGGCCCTGTTGCCCGATGGCGCCACGGTGGCGTCATCGCCAGCCGAGGCGGTCGCCCAAGCCGACATCGTCATCGCCATGCTGCAGGACGGCGATGCGGTGCGCGAGGTGCTGTTCGATGCAGGCCCGAGCTCAGCCATCCACACGATGCGCTCGGGCACCTTGTTCATCGACATGGGCTCGATCCTGCCCGAACAGGCCCGCGATCACGCAGACCGCCTGGGCGCGTCAGGCGTCGACGCCCTGGATGCCCCCGTGTCGGGCGGCACGCTGGGCGCCGAAGCCGGCACGCTGGCGATCATGGTTGGCGGCCCCGCCGAAGCATTCGAGCGCGCACGCGAGGTGCTGGCGGTGTTGGGACGGCCGGTGCACGTGGGGCCCACCGGCTCGGGTCAATTGACCAAGCTCGCCAATCAGATGATCGTGGGCATCACCATCGGCGCGGTGGCCGAGGCGCTGCTGCTGGCCGAACGGGGCGGCGCCGACCCCGCCAAGGTGCGGGAAGCCTTGCGTGGTGGCTTCGCGGAAAGCCGCATCCTCGAGGTGCACGGCCAGCGCATGGTCGAGGGCGACTTCGCCAAGCGCGGCTCGCTGGCCATCCAGCTCAAAGACCTGCGCAATGCGATGCACACCGCGGCCGGCATGCAGATGGACGCGCCCATCACCGCCGCCCTCACCAGCTTGTACGCCCAGGCGGCCGATCACGGCTTCGCCGACCTCGACCAGTCAGGGCTGTACTGCGAACTCAAGCGACGCCAAGGCCCTCACGGGCGCTGACGCGTTCTCGCAAGCGCAACCTCAGGCCCACGGGCACCATGGTCAAGGCCATGTGCTCTTGGGGCGGCAGGCCGTCCGGTGTGTCGATGCCGACGATGTCGAAGTGCTTGAGGATCATCGCCGCAGCAAGCTTGATCTCCAGCAAGGCCAGGAAGCGCCCGGGGCAAATGCGAGGCCCGCTGCCGAAGGGCATGGACACCCGCTTGGCGTTGGCAGGCGCCAGCTCGGTGTGCTCGGTGAACCAGCGCTCCGGCATGAAGCTGGCGGCCTGGGGAAAGATGTCATCGCGCAAGGTGTCGTGGCGCATGAGCAGCAGCACGGGGGTGCGAGCCCGGATGGCGACATCGCCGACCACCGTGTCCTTCAGCGCCTCGACCACGTTGAACGGCCCCACCGGCTTGAGGCGCATGCTTTCGTGGATGCAGGCCTCGAGCCAGGTCAGGCGACCGAGGTCGTCGGCCTCCCAGTCGCCCAGCTCACCGAGTTCGCGATCGACTTCGGCGCGTGCTCGCGCCAGCGCCGTCGGGTGACGCCACAGCAGGTCAAGCATCCACGACAGGCTGGTGGCGGTGGTGTCCTCACCGGCCAGCAGCATGGTGAACACATTGCCGGCCACGTCTTCGTCGGTCATGCCGCTGTCGGGCTCGTCGGCGGCAACGATCATCGCCTCCAGCAAGTTGGGCGGCGAGGCGCGTCGCGACGGGTCTTGCAGGCGCACCCGGCCCTCGTCGATGAACCGGCGGATCGCGGCGTTGACCACGCGCATGCTGTCGTCGAGTGCGCGGTCGGCGGGCAGCCTGACGTGCTGCCAGTAAGGGAAGACCGCGTGCGCACGGCGCCAGATCGCCGGGAAGATCTTGTCGAGGTGCCGCTGGATGACGTCGTCGTCCGAGCCCAGGGTGTCGACCTCGGTGCCAAAAGCCAGGCCTGCGATGGCGTCCACTGTGAAGCGCATGAGTTCGGCCTGGAGGTCGAGGCCAGGCGCCCCCTGCTGCTGCTCGCGGGCGGCCCGCTGCCAGCGTTGCCTCAAGCGGTGGGTCACCCTCAGCAAAGACGGGAAGTAGGCCCTGACCTGCTGGGGCGCAAAGCTCGCCATCACCATGCGGCGCTGCCGAGACCAGGTCTCGCCTTCGGCCATGAACACGCCATCGGGGATGCCCATTTCGCGCATGATGGCCTGCATGCGCGAGGGGCGGCGGAAGGTGTCGGGGCGGTCCTTGAGCAGCTGGCCGATCAGCTCGGCGTCGGTGACGACCAGGATCTTGAAGCCACCGAGTTGCACGCGAAAGAAGGGCCCGTGCTCGTCGGCCCAATCGGCCAGGTTCTGGTGCATGCGGTGCAGGCTGACCTGGAACACGTTGCCGACCACAGGCCATGGACGAGGCCCTGGCAGGTCGCGAAGGGTCCGCAAGGCGGGACGCTGAAGGGAAGCGGTGCTCATGGGCTGATGTTGCCCGGCCCGCTGCGACCCGTCATTGGCAGCGGCCGCCATCCGGTTGACCTCAGGTGCCACCCCAGTCAAGCGGTGCACTACCATGCGAGCCGTGAGTGCCGATGCCGTCCCCTTGGGTTTTGCCGCCAGCTACGCGCGCCTGGTCGCCGACCACGTGCGCGCCCAGGACCTGGACGCCAGCCCCGTGCTGAGGGCGCTTGGCCTGCCCGAGTCGGCCACCACCGAGTCTGAAGCCCCGTTGTGGGTGCCTGCCACCCGCCTGAGCGAAGCCCTGAACCTCGCCACCGAGTTGTGCCGGGACCCGCACACACCGTGGAGGATCGCCCAGCAGGTGCGGCCGGCCAACATGGGCCCGCTGGGCTACACGCTGATCAGCTGCGAGGCGTTCGAGAATGGCCTGGCCCTGTTCGAGCGCCTGCAAAGCCTGGTCTGCACGCAGTTGCGGTCGGTGCACCGCATCCAGGGTGACCGCCTGGTCAGCCAGCTCGACACCCTTGGCCACGTGCCGAGGGACACTGCCCTGTGGGTGTTCGCGATGGCTTCGCGCATGGCTTTTGCGCGCTGGGTGTCCGGGCGGCACCTGGTGCTCGACGGCGTCTGGCTGCCCTGCCCTGCGCCGGCTGACGTCGGGCCGCTGCAGGCCTGGTATGGCTGCCCGATGCATTTCGATGCACCGATGGCCAGCGAGCAGGCGCCTCTGGCCTGGCTGAACCTGCCCAACCCCCACGCCGACCCGCAGCTGCACCGCTTGATGAGCGCGGTCACCAACCAGCAATGGGCCAGGCTCGGGCAGGACGGCAGCAGGCTGGCCAGCGTGCTGCGCCAGCACATCACCCACCGCTTGCAATCGGGGCAACTGCCCAGGCTCGAAGACGTGGCGCCCGAGATCGAAGCCGACCTGGGCTTTTCGCCCAGGCAGCTGCAACGCAGGCTGGCCGATCAATCCCTGAGTTTCAAGGAGCTCGTGGAGGACGTGAGGCGCGACCAGGTGCTGCACGAGTTGCGCCACACCGGCTTGCCGCTCAGCGAGGTCGCACAGCGGGCCGCCTACGCCGAGCCCAGCTCCATGCACCGCGCCGTCAGGCGCTGGACAGGCCTCACGCCGCTGGCGGTGCGCCAAGGGCTGTCGCCACACACGGAGCCAGGCGCAGACGCCATCAGTCCTTGAACGTCGGCGTCTGCTTGCTCATGGAGGCCATCATGGCGGCCATCAGGTCCTGCGACATCAGCATGGCCGCGTTCCAGCTGGCCATGTACTGCAGGCCGTCGGCGACGCTGTGGTCGCGCGTGTGGTTGAGGATTTCCTTGGTGCCGCGGATGGACAGCGGCGACTTGGCCGCGATCTGCAGCGCCAGCTCGTGCACCCCTGCCTGCAAGGCTTCACGCGACTCGAACACGCGGTTGACCAGGCCGATGCGCAGGGCCTCTTCGGCGTCGACCTTGCGCCCGGTGTAGGCCAGCTCGCGCACCAGGCCCTGGCTGCCGATGATCTTGGGCAGGCGCTGCAGCGTGCCCACGTCGGCCACCATGCCGATGTCGATTTCCTTGATGGTGAAGTAGGCGTCGGCCGAGCAGTAGCGCATGTCGGCGCAGCTGATCAGGTCCACGCCGCCACCGACGCAACCCGAGTGGATGGCGGCCAGCACGGGCTTGCGGCAGCGCTCCAGGCTGGTCAGGGTGTCCTGCAATTCAAGGATCAACTCGCGCAGCTTCTCGCGCATGCGGCCGTCGCAGTCGTCCTTGATCTGGGCTTGCAGGCCCATCATCATGGTCAGGTCGATGCCGGAGGTGAAGTGCTTGCCTTCGCCTTGCAGCACCACGGCGCGCACCTCGGGCGTGCGGTCGGCCCACTGCATGGCCGAGCGGATGTCCTGCCACACCTGCCAGTTCATGGCGTTGGCCTTCTCGGGCCGGTTGAGCGAAACGGTGGCGACCTTGTCGGCCAGGGTCAGGCGGATGGTTTCGAGCGTAGGGGTGGCGTTGGACATGGCGGTCTCCGTGTGCCCTTGGGGAAGGGTTGTGTTGGCGTGCAATGCGACGGGGTTTCAGCCCTTGTAGGCCGGCAGGAAGGCGGCCAGGCGGGCGCCCATCTCGGCGCCCAGGGCCTGCAGGCCGTTGAAGGGGCGCACCATGACTTCGAAGTCGACGATGCGTCCCTGTTCATCGAAGGCGATCATGTCGATGCCCTTGAGCGATTTGTCGCCCACCTTGGCGCTGAACTCCAGCACGACGTTCAGGCCGTCTTCGCTGGCCAGGGTGCGGTGGTAGGTGAAGTCCTGGAACACCGTCAGCACGGTGCTCAGGATCAGGTTGACGGCGGCCGCGCTCTGGTAGGGCTTGAAGGCCATGGGCGAGCGAAAGCAGGCGTCGTCGTGCAGGATGCCAGGCAGCTTCGACAGGTCTCGCGCGGCGACCATCTCGTGCCACGTTTGCAGCGAGGCCTGTACGGCGGGCTTGAGCGTGGCGGGAATCTGGGCACTCATCGGGTGGGCTCCTTCGATGCGTTTCAAGGAGGCTGCTGCCACACGTCCCCGTCGTCTTCAGGACGGGCTCAGGACGGTGGCAAACAGCGATTGCGGCCAGGCCGCATGGGCGCTCAGAGCGCCGCAGCCAGCTCGGTGCCTTGCTTGATGGCGCGCTTGGCGTCGAGCTCGGCGGCCACGTCGGCGCCACCGATCAGGTGCACCTTGCAACCCTTGGCTTCGAGGCCGGCCTGCAGTTCACGGAACGGCTCCTGGCCGGCGCACAGCACCACGTTGTCGACCGGCAGCACCATCTCCTGCGCACCCACGGTGATGTGCAGGCCCTGGTCGTCGATCTTGCGGTAGGTGGCACCGGCGATCATCTCGACGTTGCGGTTCTTCAGCGAGGTGCGGTGGATCCAGCCGGTGGTCTTGCCCAGGCCGTCACCGACCTTGCTGGCCTTGCGCTGCAGCAGGTAGACCTGGCGCGGCGGGGTGTCGAGGTGCGGGGCCTTGACGCCACCGCGCTCGGTGTAGCTGGTGTCGATGCCCCACTCGGCGTAGAACTTCTGGGCGTCGATGCTGGGGCTGGTGCCTTCGTGCGTCAGGAACTCCGAGACGTCGAAGCCGATGCCACCCGCGCCGATCACGGCCACGCGCTTGCCCACCGGCTTCTTGTCGCGCAGCACGTCGAGGTAGCTCAGCACCTTGGGGTGGTCCACGCCGTCGATGGCGGGGGTGCGCGGGCTCACGCCGGTGGCCAGCACGACCTCGTCGAAGCCGCCTGCGGCCAGCTCGTCAACGCCCACGCGGGTGTTGAGCTTGAGCTCGACGCCGGTGAGCTCGATCTGCTTGCCGAAGTAGCGCAGGGTCTCGTAGAACTCTTCCTTGCCGGGGATCTGCTTGGCCACGTTGAACTGGCCGCCGATCTCGCTGCTGGCGTCGAACAGCGTCACGCTGTGGCCACGCTGCGCAGCCGTGGTGGCAAAAGCCAGGCCGGCGGGGCCTGCGCCCACGACGGCGATGCGCTTCTTGGCTGCCTGCACAGGCTCGATCTTCAGGATCGTCTCGTGGCAGGCACGCGGGTTGACCAGGCAGGAGGTGATCTTGCCGCTGAAGGTGTGGTCCAGGCAGGCCTGGTTGCAACCGATGCAGGTGTTGATCTGGTCGGCCTTGCCAGCGGCGGCCTTGTTGACGAAGTCCGGGTCGGCCAGCAGCGGGCGGGCCATCGAGACCATGTCGGCCTGGCCTGAAGCCAGGATCTGCTCGCCCACTTCCGGCGTGTTGATGCGGTTGGTGGTGATCAGCGGCAGCTTGACCTTACCCTGGAGCTTTTCCGTGACCCAGGCGAAGGCGGCGCGCGGCACGCTGGTGGCGATGGTCGGGATGCGGGCCTCGTGCCAGCCGATGCCGGTGTTGATGATGGTCGCGCCAGCGGCCTCGATGGCCTGGGCCAACTCGACCACTTCGTCGAACGAGGAGCCGCCATCGACCAGGTCCAGCATGGACAGGCGGTAGATGACGATGAAGTTCGGGCCCACGGCCTCGCGCACCTGGCGCACGATTTCGACCGGGAAGCGCATGCGGTTGGCATACGAGCCGCCGTACTCGTCGGTGCGCTGGTTGGTGCGCGCGGCGATGAACTCGTTGATCAGGTAGCCCTCGGAGCCCATGACCTCGACGCCGTCGTAGCCGGCGACCTGGGCCATCTTGGCGCAGTTGGCGAAGTCAGCGATGGTTTGCTTGACCTCTTCGGTGCTCAGTTCGCGCGGGGCCATCGGGGCGATGGGGGCCTTGATGGGGCTGGGGCCGACCAGGCCGGGGTGGTAGGCGTAGCGGCCGAAGTGCAGGATCTGCAGGGCGATCTTGCCGCCAGCGTCGTGCACGGCCTGGGTCACCACCTTGTGTTGCTCGGCCTCTTCCAGCGTGGCCAGGCGGGCGCCACCGGGGTACGGGCGGCCGTCGTCGTTGGGGGCGATGCCGCCGGTCACCATCAGGGCCACGCCACCGCGGGCGCGCTCGGCGTAGAAGGCGGCCATGCGCTCGAAGCCGTCCTTGGCTTCTTCCAGGCCAACGTGCATGGAACCCATCAGCACGCGGTTCTTCAAGGTGGTGAAGCCCAGGTCCAGGGGGGCAAGCAGGTGCGGGTAGGCGCTCATGGTGGGGTCTCGCTCGGTCTGATTCGGTGGGTGAAAACGTGGGCTGCGGTGGTGGCTTGGGGCCCGCTATGCAACCAGTTGCATGAATGCGGGGCAACTTTAGACCAATCGCCTCAGCTATGCAACTGGTTGCATGGTTAGATGCGTCGCGTCTAAACTGCCATCATGTCCCTGGCCCACGCACTGCTGACGTCCCTGACCGAGAAGGCCTCGTCAGGCTACGACCTCGCCCGCCGCTTTGACAAGTCCATCGGCTACTTCTGGCGGGCCACCCACCAGCAGATCTACCGCGAACTCGCGCGCATGGAAAAGGCCGGCTGGATCGCCTCCGAGGCCGCCCCGGACGGTGGGCGCACGCGCAAGAAGCTTTACACGGTCCAGCCAGCCGGTCTGGATGAACTCAAGCGGTGGGCGCGCGAGCCGGCCCCTCCCGTCGAGATGCGCGATGAGCTCATGGTCCGGCTGCGTGCCGACGCTGCCATCGGCCCGTTGGGCATGGAAGGCGAGATCGAGCGCCGAGGCCAGTTGCACGCGCAAAAGCTGGCGGCCTACCGCGCCATCGAGGCCCGGGACTTCCCGGCTGGCAAACCCTTGTCGCGCGAAGCCAGGCTTCAGCACCTCATCCTCAAAACCGGGATCATGTACGAGGCCGGCTGGCTGGCTTGGTCCAAGGAAGCCTTGGCTGTGCTGAAAGAAGACGCCGTGGTCAGCCCGGTCGGCGGTTGAGGGCACACGCGCGGGCTCAAACGCTTGATGTCACCGCTGCCCCAAATCGGCTGACGCTCAGCCGCCCGAGGGTGTGTGGTCCATCACCAGGCGATCACGCCCGTCGTGCTTGGCCTGATAGAGCGCCCGATCGGCCAGCGCCACCATGGTCGACAGGTCTCGCCCGTCCATGGCAGGCCGCCCCAACGACACGCCAGCGCTGATCGTCACGACGTCGCGCGTGGGCGAGGCCTCGTGGCGCAACTGCAGCGCGCGCACGGACTGCAACAGCCGATCGGCCACCCGGTGGGCGACCACCTCGTCGGTGTGGGGCAAGAGCACGATGAACTCCTCACCGCCCCACCGCGCCAGCGTGCCGTCACCGCTCGCAAGCGTGTCCTGCAAGGCCTTGGCCACCAGGCGCAGGCATTGATCGCCAGCTGGGTGCCCATGGTGGTCGTTGAAGGCTTTGAAGTGATCGACATCCAGCAGCATCACGGCCAGTTGCTCACCGGTTTGATGATGGCGCTGCCAGCATTGCCAGGCCACTTCGTCGAAGCGGCGCCGGTTGGGCACGCCCGTGAGCGCATCCTGACGGGACAAGGCCTCCAGCCTGGCCTGCGAGGTCTCCAGTTCGCGCCGCAAAGCCGCCGCCCGCTCCTTGCGCTGAAAGCGCAACCGCTCTTCCGCTTCGGTGCGAAAGTTCATCGCCAGGGTGTAAAACGCCACCGCCAGCAGGAGCAGGAACATGGGCACTTCGAGTTCAGGGTATGGCGAAGGAGCTCCCTGAGCACCCCACACCGTCAGCAGGTGCAGGGCGACGATGCAGCCGCAAAAAACCACTGCCAGCTCAAAGCGAAAGCGCATCACCACGGTGCCAAAAACCAGGATGGGCAGCAAGCCGCAACGGTACATGCCGGCGTAAGGGCTGTCGGTCAGCATCAGCACCGCCACCAGGCACAAGGCTGCAAAAACCCCGCCGAGCATCGCCACCCACTCGGTGACGGCCGCAGGCAGCCCCAGCGCAAAATCGCGAAACCGCCACGACACCACCAGGAAGAACAAGGCCACCGGGGTGTAGACCAACAGGCGCAAACGCAAGGCCAGTTCGAAGCGATCCGGCACCATCATCCAGTCCGAGAGCAAAAACAGGTTGAAGGCCACCAAAGAAAAGATGCCGCTGATCAGGAAGTGGGTCTGCCGCGCAGCCTTGCCGTCCTGGACAAAACGGGCTTCTTCGGCAGGCTCGAACCGCAAACGCCCAAAGCGGCGCAAGCCAAGTCCGCTCAACACAGACCAAGTGCGTGCAGGACTCGTCACGATCCAACCCCCTGGGGCAGCAGCCCAGCTTCATCGAGACAGTGCATTTCACCATCCGCCAGCCGGGTGCAAACGCGGTTGCGGCCGCTGCCCTTGGCTGCGTAAAGCGCCTCGTCGGCTTGTTTCAGGGTCTCGGCCAGGCCGACCTCCTGGGCAGGCCTGACCGTGGCCACGCCCACGCTGACCGTCACCACCGGGCCACAGCCCGGGGCGCCATGCGGCACGGCCAGGCCACGCACGACATCGCGCACCCGCTGGGCCACCGACATCGCGGTGCGCTGGTCCACGTCCACCATGATCAGCAGGAACTCCTCGCCGCCCATGCGCGCCACCAGGTCGCCAGCGCGGCGGGAGCAACTGGTCAGCGCCCGGGCCACCGACTGCAGACAGCGGTCCCCGGCCTGGTGGCCGTGGTGGTCGTTGTAGCGTTTGAAATGGTCCACATCGATGGCAACCAGCGCCACCGACAGGTCCCGCTTTTGCGCATGCGCCCAGGTCTGCGCCAGGAACGACTCGGCCGAACGGCGGTTGGCGACATCGGTCAGGGCGTCGGTGGTGGCCAGGTGAGCGAGTTGCGCATGGGAGGTCTCGAGCGCTTCCTGAAGGGCGCGCTCTCGCTGGGCCATCAGGAAGGCGTAGCGCTCGTGGCGCTCCAGCGTGTAGTTGCCAAACAGCGTGAAGGACATCACCACCAACACCAGCAAGGTCGCGTTGATGTTGACCACCCCCGTGAAGTCCGGCAAGGTGAACACCAGGAAGGCCTGGACCAGCGCAACCCAGCCGGCCATCGCCATCGCCGGCCAGAACCGGGCCAAGGTGCAGGTGTAGACGACGATGATGTTGAGCTCTACCACCCTGGAGAGGGCCCATCGGCTCTCGGCCTTGAGCAGGATGACCCCGGTCAGCAAGATCGCCAGCATCCCGGCCAGGGCGATGCCCCACTCGGTCAACTGAGCAGACCTGATCAGGCGCAAGGCCCACAGCCCCGCCAGCACCACCGGGGCAAACACCCCCAGGCGCAAGGCGGCAGCAAGCCCCAGGGTCTCCGGCGTGAGCCACCAGTCACTGACCAACATGCCGGCAAACAGCAACACCGCGGCCACACCGGATGCCGTCACGTGTCGCAGCCGATCCGCTGCGCATTCCTGCTGAAAAAAAGCTTCCAGCGCAGGCGGAAAGACCATCAGCGGGAAACCCCGCTCCAGGGTCTGCTCGACCAGCGCAGCGCGATCGGGAGTCTGTTGCCCCGTCACACCACCCTCTGATTGAATGACACCTGCTTGCGACAAACCCGACTCCTGCGGCGGCCCTGCCCCACAACACCGGGCACAGGCTGAGCGCGATCATGCGGCAGCCCATGAGAAAACGCCCCGGTGTTTGCGCGGCCCCTGGGGCAAGCCCACCCCTGCATCCTGCACTTTTTCACGCAAGGCGCAAGTGACGCAAGGCACAAGCGCGTCAACGGCTTGCCGGTTGCGGCTCAGGGTCGTTCGCGCTGGCGGATGCTGGGCACATCAAAAGGCACCAGCAGGCGCGCCCGCACGATGGTCAAAGGCAAAGCGGGCATGGTTTCTCGCACCACGAAATCCATTTGCCCGTGGAGTTGCGCCTGCAGGTCTGCCTGCACATGCGGACGCAGCTGGAAGACCGCCTCCAGAGGCACTTCAACAGGCGCCTTCAGCTCTCCACTGACCAGCGCGTCCAACTGCACAGGCACCTGCGCCCGCACGGGCACGCTGGCTTTGAATGGCACGTTCAGCGTCACGGGCAAGCTGACCTCGAAAGCGGGCAGCCAGGAGAACAAAGGCACCCGCATGCTCAGCTCGGTCTGCACTGGCACCACCTGATCGACCTGCACCACGGTGTCGATCTGCACCAGCGTCTGAAGGCTTGTGCGAGTCAGCAAAGAGTCTTCAACCTGGGCGCGCAAACGCTGGCGAACCGGCACGATCACCAGTGGCCGCAAATCGATCCGGGTGCTCACGGGCCGCTGCACGCTGGCCTGGGCCTGCAAGCCAGCGGGCAACTGCAAGGTCACCGGCTGCTCGTTCAAGTCCATGCGCGCATCGAGCTGGGTGTAGACGAACCAGACCGCGCCCAGCATCAGCGCGAGCCAAACCAGCAGCACCAGTCCACCAACGACCAGCAGGGACTTCAGGCTGATCGGTCGGTGCCAACCGCCACGCGCCAGGGTCGATGCCATCGCTTGGCGCTCAGGGCTTTGCGGGCCTGCGCAGGCCCAGCGAAACCGACTCGAACGGCACGGTGAGTGACATCAGGTCCAGCCCCGCCTCGACCTGCCGCTGGGGGAAGGTCAGACGCGCGTTCACCGGCTCGCTGATCGGCAGGGCCAAGGACTCGCGGATGGGCACCCTGGTCTCGATCACCGTGTCGATGCGCGTGCGCAGGGGCTCGGTGATGCGAACCTGCGCCTGAGTGGTCAGGGCCACCGGCAAGTCCTGCTTGACCGGCACCACGATGTCGATGGGCACGTCGGCACGAACCGGCACCTGCCCCTTGACTGGCAGGCTCAGCGGGATGCCCATCACGCGCGTGCGCACCGTGCTGTCGACGTCGATGACCTGGTCGAGCTTGAAGACGTGCTTGACCGGCACCGACAGGTTCACCGGCACCACGGTGTCGATGCTGACCTGCACCGGGATAGGGTCAGGCAACGGGACGCTGATGTCCTGCTGGATGGGCACGCGAACCGGCAGCACCTGATCGACCTCAACCAACACCTTGCGACTGATCGAAGCCTGCACGCTCAGCTCTTGGGGCAGCCTCACCAGGGCGTGCTGCTCGCGCAGCACCACGCGCGCGGCCAGGTTGTGCCAGGCCCACCAGGCCACGCCGGCGGCCAGGGCGGCCATGAGCAACAACAGCAGCACCGCCGTGATGACCAAGTGACGCCAGGTCACGACATGGCCGTACACGGCCAGCATGGGCTGGGCAGGCTCGACCAGCCGTCCCCCTGCATGGGAAGCTGAGTCGGCAAAAACCGCCGGGGAAGGGGAAGAAGGGCTGGGTTCGGTCACGTGGCGCTGGGCAAGGTCGGCGCACGCCGACGACTGCCATCAGACTATGCCATGGGGACAGCTCCGCCTTGGCGCGAACTCACCCAGGACGGCGCCCGGTAAGATCGCGTCCATGCCCACACCCGCCCCCCTTTTCACGCAACCCCTGTGCGAATTGAGCACGGCTCTGGCGGTTTTCCAGGCCCTGCAGGCCGAGGCCCGGGCACGCAGCACGACACTTCGCGAGCCTCCCTCAGCACCCACGACCTGCTGCGGCCGCGGCTGCAATGGCTGCGTCTGGGAAGGCTTTTACGCCGCTGCCACTTACTGGCGCGACGAGGCCCTCCTGATCCTCGAGCTGGACTGACACTAAACGTCCAGCGCCCGAGCTCCCCGGCGTCCGACGACACGACCATGCGCGGCCAGGCACGCGGGCTCCCGCGCCAGGCCAGAGCGCATCAGGCCACCTCGAAGGTGAACTCGCCTTGCTCGTTCGCCCCCACGCGGATGCGCTCGATCGCACGCCCATCCGCCATCGCCGCCAGCACCGCATCGGCCACCTCGGGCAACATGCTGCCGTTGAGGATGTGGTCAACCGCGCGCGCGCCGGTGTCGACCTCGGTGCAGCGTGCCAGCACAGTGTCGATCAGCGACTCATCAAAGGTCAGGTCGGCCTGGTGATTCGCCTTCACCCGCGCCGCGATGCGCTCAAGCTTGAGTCGGATCACCTCGGCCAGCACGTCGTCGTGCAAGGGGTAGTACGGCACCACCTTGGTTCGCCCGATGAAGGCAGGCTTGAAGGTCTTGTAGAGCACCGGGCGCAGGCCCTCGGCCAGCTCGTCGGCGGCGGGCATGGCGTCGGGTGACTTCATCACCACGCCACCGGCTTCTTCGTCGTGCTGCATGCAAGCCTGCATGATCTGCTGCGAGCCGGCGTTGGAGGTGAGGATGATGAGCGTCTGGCGGAAGTCGATCTCGCGGCCCTCGGCGTCGTCCATGCGGCCCTTGTCGAAAACCTGGAAGAACATCTCCAGCACGTCAGGGTGGGCTTTCTCGACCTCGTCGAGCAGCACCACGCTGTAGGGTTTGCGGCGCACGGCTTCGGTCAGCACCCCGCCCTGGCCGTAGCCCACGTAGCCCGGGGGTGAGCCCTTGAGGCCGCTGACGCTGTGGGCCTCCTGGTACTCGCTCATGTTGATGGTGATGAGGTTGCGCTCACCGCCGTAGAGGATGTCGGCCAGGGCCAGTGCGGTTTCGGTCTTGCCGACGCCGCTGGGGCCCACGAAGAGGAAGACGCCGCGCGGCTTGTTCGGATCTTCCAGGCCTGCGCGGGCGGTGCGCACGCGCTGCGCGATGGCGCCCAGGGCGTGGTCCTGTCCGATGACGCGCTCTTGCAGCGTGGTGTGCAACTGGCGCACGGTCTCGATCTCGTTGAGCACCATCTTGCCCAGCGGGATGCCCGTCCAGCCGCTGACGATGTCGGCCACCACGTGGCCATCGACCTGCACGGGCACCAATGGGGCCTCACCTTGCAGCGCGCGAAGGTCGGCCTGCAATTGACTCAATTCGGTGGCCTCGTCGTCGCTCAAACCACCGGCCTGCTGCTCGCCCTTTTGGCGCAGCGCCAGGATGGCCTGCACGGCCTGCTGCTCCTGCGACCAGCGGGCCTCGTCGGCTTGCAACTGGTGCTGCAAGTCCAGGCGAGCCATGCCCAGCTCATCCAGACGCACCGCGCGCTGCGGCGAGCCTTCGATGCGGGCCGCCACCTCGCGCTGCAGCGCGGCCACCTCGGCATCGATCTGCTCGATGCCACGGCGCGCGTCCTCGATGCGGGCGGGCGTGGCGCTCTGCCCCAGGGCCACGCGTGCACAGGCGGTATCGAGCACGCTCACAGCCTTGTCCGGCAACTGCCGACCACTGATGTAGCGCGAGGAGAGGCGCACCGCCTCGGTGATGGCCTCATCCAGCAGGCGCACACCGAAGTGCTTTTCCATCAACGGGACCATGCCGCGCAGCATCGCTGCAGCGGTGCCCTCGCTCGGCTCCTCGACCTTGATGACCTGGAAACGCCGCGCCAGGGCCGCGTCCTTCTCGACGTACTGCTTGTACTCGCTCCAGGTGGTCGCGGCAATGGTGCGCAACTCACCCCGGGCCAGCGCCGGCTTGAGCAGGTTGGCAGCGTCACCACCGCCAGCCTGGCCACCGGCACCGATCAGCGTGTGCGCCTCGTCGATGAACAAGATGATGGGGTGCGGGCTCTTGCGCACCTCGTCGATGACGTTTTTCAGGCGGTTCTCGAACTCGCCCTTGACCGACGCCCCGGCCTGCAGCAAGCCCATGTCGAGCACATGGATGGCCACGCCCTGCAGGGCCGGCGGCACGTCACCCGAGGCCACGCGCAAGGCCAGGCCTTCGACCACGGCCGTCTTGCCCACACCCGCCTCGCCGGTGAGGATGGGGTTGTTCTGTCGGCGGCGCAGCAGGATGTCGATGGCCTGGCGGATCTCGGTGTCTCGGCCGATGACCGGGTCGAGCTGGCCTTGGCGGGCGCGCTCGGTGAGGTTGGTGGTGAACTGGTCCAGCGCCGGGGTGCGGCCCGGGCCTTGCGCGGCGTCGGCCCCCAAGCCTGCCGACGATGCAGCGCCATCCCCTGCCGATGCCTGTGCTGCCACGGGTGCCTCAGGGGACTCGGCAGTGAGGTCGGCCAGGCGATGCTTGAGCTCGGTCAGGTTGAACTGCGCCAGGCGCCGCGAGCTGCGCACCGCAAGTTGCGACAGCGTGGGCTCGGTCAACCAGGCCAGCAGCAAGTGGGCGCTGCGGATGCGTGCCGACGGGGCCGACAGCGAGGCCACCAGCCAGGCCTGCTCCAGCAGCACCGGCACATGAACCGAGAACACCGGCGGGCGGTTGCTGCCCGAGGCGAAGCGTGACAGCTCGGCCTCCAGGTCGTGCACCAGGCCATCGATGGACACGTCGGCATGGCGGCACAGCAACAGCAGGTCATTGGCTGGCTGGGCCAGCAAGGCCAGCATCAGGTGCTCGATGTCCACCTCGTGGTGGCCGCGCTGCTTGCACAGCACCACCGCTTGCTCGGCGGCACGCCGGGTCGAGTCGTTGAGCTTGGTGATCAGCAGTTCGAGAGGGTGTGACATGGTCTCGCCTTTTTTTTGTGATTTGATGGGGTAACGGGGGTCAGGCCGCAGCCTGGATGTCGTAGCGAACGTCGTCGCGATCGGCATGCGCGGGGCGGCTCATCAGGAAGGTGTCCCAACCCAGGCGCCCCAGGCTGTCGGCCCGATCGGAGCAAAGGGCAATGGGCCGCACGTCGTCCTGGCGCAAACACAAACGCACCTCGAACTCCAGCGACGGCCCCAGGAGCAGCCCCAACCAATGACGCAAGGCCCGCTCGCCGGGCCCACCGGGCAAAAATCGCCGGAACCGGGCATGGTCCAGGGGCCCCAGGGTCAGTCGCACACGGAGGTTGCGCTGCCAGACGCGCTCACCCACCACGGCGCTGCGCCCGAGCAAGCCACCGCCGTGCACCAACCCCAGGCCCAGGTGGGTTCGCCCCTCATCCGGGATGCGATACCAGCGTCCCACGAAGGGCTCGACCTCTACCGCCACGCCAAGGTAGCGCTGCAACAGCCGCTGCAGCTGCGGGGCTGGCAGCGTGCGTTGCTGCAGTGCGCCCGCAAAGTAGGCCAGTCCTTCATCGGAAACACCACCGTGTTGCGGCTCCAGTCGCTGTCGCAAGCCTTTGAGGCCGATGCCGGCCAGTGCCAACACCTGAGGCAGGAAGGCGCGCTGCCGATCGGCCTCGTATTGAAGCGCCAAGCGGTGCTTGCGCCAGGCCTGGTAGAACAACACCACCGAGCGGTGACTGAACACGTCCAGGAACGCTCTGGCGGAGGGGTCGCGCCCCCGCAACTCCACCTGCCCCAACCACTCCGTGTAGAACAGTGGCAAGGCGCCCGTGACACCCAGCAGGCCCATGCAGGCTGGCGTCAGGTCAACCTTGTCCACGTTGGCTGGCAAATGCACCGCCTGAGGATCGCGCCAGCTCACGTGCATGGACTCGATCTCGCTGGCCGGAAAGCTCAGCGAAACCGAGTTGCGAAACTGCAGTTTTTGCAGCCCCGAGCCCGGGGCCTGCCCATCGCCCAGCCAACGATCCAGCAGACGAATGGCCTGAAAAAAACCAAAGCCATGGGGTTCACCGATGAGCAAGTCGATCGGGGCACTGAACCGTGCGGAAGGGGCGGCCGGCGATGCGGCGCAGGAGCGTTGCGTGGCCCGGGTCATGGCGCGGTTCACAGCAACTGTCGGTCACCGTGCCGAGGCGGGCAGGTCAGCAACACCTCGCCCGAGCGCGCCGACAGCACCTGCAACTTCGCGTAGCTGTTGACGTGCACGTACAGGCCGAAGAAGCGGTCCATGACGCTGGCAAACAGGCCCAGACCGCTGCCCACGAAACTGTCCTCATCAACCGTCAGCTTCACCAACGTGCCGCGCACGAACGTGGCAAACGGCTCACCTGGTATCCAGGCGGTGTCGGCCTGGAATTCGATGCCAACCAGGCCATCGATCTGGCGGCGGTTGCTGGCGCTGTGCGGCAGGTCGTAGAGGCGCAGCAACTCGCGCAAGGCATCGATGCCACCGGCCGTCAACGAAAGGTGGTTCAGTGAGAGCTGAGAAACCAGGCGCCACAACGTGCCCTTGCCACGCTCGATGCGATGGCTGCGCGTGGGCTTGCGCAACAGGGTGATGCTGCGCGCCGGACCACCGCCTTCCATGAACAGGTCGCCACCCACCGTGCCGGGCGCCAGCAGGTGTGGCAGGTCTCGGTTGGTGGCCATCACGTCGAGCGACAGGGTTTCGACCGCTGGCGTCATCGGATTCTGGCTCGCGTCGACAAAGCTGATGGACACCTCGTGCCCCGGGCTGCGCTCAGCCAGGTCCTCGTCACGGCGCATCTGCCAGTAGGCCAGGCAGCGCGGCTGAGCCCCATCGTCCGCCTGGGCATCGAGCGCATCAAGCAACTCGTCGTGCTGCAGCGAAAAGAAAGGACGGACCTCGTCGATGACTTCACCGTGCGCCGTTTGACGGACGCGATGAACGCGCAACAAGGAATGAACCTCGTGTCCGTGAGCGCGACGCCCATCCACGACCACGGGGTACTCGGCCTGCCTGTGCGTGACCCGTATCGGATCGGCCGCATGCGGAAACAGGTTGATCACCGGCACGGCGCCCAGCACGATGTTCGACGCGTTGACCGTCTCCAGGAGCCTGGCCTCGTCGGAATCGGCGCGCAAACCGTCCATCAGCAGGTGACACACCAGTTGAGCTGGCTCCGCGTCAACACCTGCGCCGGCGAAGGAATCGATGCCTTGCGCCAGGGCTTGGGCGTGGCCCACTGCGCCGCCCGATTCAGCTTGATTCACCCCGGACACACCGCGCGGCGAGCACAGCGCCGGCATGTCGACGAAATTGAACTTCTCGGCAAAGCCAAAGTACTCTGCCAGCAGGCGGTAGGCGGGGTGAGCGCGCTCGTCCCAATCGATCAAGGCTTCGTCGTCTCCGAAGCCTGCAGGTTGTGGAAGCGCCGTCGGCGACGCGGGTGCTTGCCAGGGCTGGTGAGGCTGCCAGGCAAATCGCACGGCCCGCGTGCGCCGACACAGCGCCTCGCGCAAGACACTGACTTGAGACGACTCGCCGTCCAGGTGCACCCGCCAGGGCCTGGACAGCAGCGCCCCCCAACTCACCTGGGGAGAGCGTTTGAGCAGGGTGATGGACAACACCGACGTGGCACCGGCCGGCACGCTGGTGCCCGTCGGGGCCTGCACCGTGTGGCGGTGGCTGACCTCCGTGACCTCCAGAGGCAAGAGCTGCACATCGGCCGTGGTACGAAAACGGCAGGTCACGCCTTTGACGGGTCGGCTGCTCAGGCTCGTGCCACGTGGCACAGAGACGGCCTTGCTCATCTGCGTCGCCTGCGCACCCAGGTCGAATCGTGCGATGGCGCAGGACGGGAAAGGCCTCAGGTAATGCGGATACAGGACCTCCAGCAAGGCCTCTGTGAACAGCGGGAAATCGTCATCCAGACGTTTGTGGATGCGAGCCGACAAGAAGGCGAACGCCTCGATGAGTCGCTCGACATGGGGGTCATCGCCCACGTCACCACTGAGCTGAAGTCGCCCTGCGATCTTGGGGTACTGCTTCGCGAAATCGCCAGCGCGCGTGCGCAGAAAGGCCAATTCGCGTTCGTAATGGGGAAGGAGGTCGTCCATGAACTGCCTGGTTGCGACTCAATGGCGCAGTCCCGCCGAAGCAAAGCGCGCCTGCGTGACCTGGTAGCGAGACATCGAAGGCATGAGCACTGCGTCAAAGCTGACGCTCTCGCGAGCCGGGCGCACCACCAGGGTGGCGCGGATGGTGAACTGAAGGGCGCGGCCGGGAGCATCGTCCTGCCGGAAGTCGACCGCGACCTGCTTAAGGCGGGGCTCATGGGCTTCGATGGCCTTGGCCAGACCGACGGCGATGAAACGCTGGTCCTCTGAACTGGCGAGAACACGGCCCGCGAAATCGGGCACACCAAAACACATCACCGACGCACGGGCTTGGGGCCCCAGGGCCGACCACTGGGGGTCGGTCGACAGCAGCGCGGATCGGGCATTGAGCAGGCGCTCCAGGTCGCGCGCAACGGTGTCACGCAACTGCTCAACCGAACAGGTCTGGATCAGGCCTTCGGGAGCGTCCGGGTCGGTGGCCAGCAGGCGGTCAAAGAGCCCGCGGCGAATGCGAAGCGCGCTGGACATGGTGCACAGGTCTCAAGAAAAGGCGGGGCGCTCGGCCCCGCCTGATGCAGGCATCCGTTGAGGATGCCGGCGTTCGCTCATCAGTTCGGAGCGTCGAAGGCGGCCTTGTTGGTGGCCAGGCTCCAGGCAGCGACTTGACCCGGCTTGGACTTGCCGTCCATGGTCTGCTGGGTGTAGGTCCACTCGACGGCGGAGTAGCGCAGGCCGAACGATTCGGTCGGCAGGCCTTCGGATTCGACCTGGGGCAGCACTTGCGAGATCAGCACCTTCTTGAGCTTGATCTTGAGGTACAGAACGCGGTCATTCGTGCCGTTTGCGCGCATGAAGTGGATTTCCACGTCGTCGTACAGGGTACCGGCCGAGCAAGCTTCCCACAGTTGGGGGCTGACCAGGTCCAGGTCCTTGGTGAAGATCATTTCGCCATGCTCGCAACGCTCTGCGGTGTGGCCGCCAGCGGTCGAAGCCGTGGCCGACTTGGGTTGGCGAATGACGTGGTTCCAGCTGATGGCTTCGAACCAGGGGGCAGCGTGCTGCGTGCCTGCACCGGCATCGCGGGACTCGCCCTTGATTTCCTTGCCGTTCAGAGGCTTGCCGAACTTGACGTAGATGTCTTTCATTTTTTCTCACTCCTGTGTTGATGAACCGGCTCACTGCGTCAGATTGACGCGCGAGACGGCATGGTGAAACCGGTCACTTCGAGCCTTCCGGCAGCTCGGCGACCAGCCGCAGCGAAACCGACAGTTCGTCCAGTTGGTAATGCGGCCGCACGAAGGCGACGGCGCGGTACGAACCCGGACGACCAGGGACTTCGCTGACTTCGACACTGGCTTCACGCAGGGGCTTTTGAGCGCGGATCTCTTGAGAGGCATCCTGCGCATCCACCACGTACTGCATCAGCCAGTTGTGCAGGTAACGCTCGACGTCCAGGGTGTTGGCAAAGCTGCCGACCTTGTCGCGCATCATGGCCTTCATGTAGTGCGCGATGCGGCAGACCGCGAACATGTACTGGAGCTGAGCAGACAGGGTGGCGTTGGCGTTCGCGGCGTCGCTGTCGTACTTGCGTGCTTTCTGAGCAGACTGCGCACCAAAGAAGGCCGCGTAGTCGGTGTTCTTGCAATGAACCAGGGGGATGAAGCCCAGGTCGCTGAGCTCTTTCTCGCGACGATCGGTGATGGCCACTTCGGTAGGGCACTTCAGGGCCAGCTCGCCATCGTCGGTCTTGAAAGTGTGGGTTGGCAGGTCTTCGACGAGACCACCACCTTCGACGCCACGGATGGCGGCACACCAGCCGTAGTGCTCGAAGGCATCGGTCAGGCGAGCCCCCATGGCGTAGGCCGTGTTGACCCACAGGTAGCGGCTGTGGTCGCTGCCGTCCACCTCTTCAACGAAGTTGAAGCCTTCGGTGCTGGTGCCTTCCTTCGGGTCATAGGGCAGACGGCCCAGGAAACGGGGCACGGTCAAGCCGACATAACGCGAGTCCTCCGACTCACGGAAAGACTTCCACTTGGCATAGTCGACCGTGTCGAACACCTTGGCCAGGTCGCGGGGGCGACCCAACTCGGTGAACGATTCAAGCCCGAACAGTTCAGACGAGGCCGAAGAGATGAAGGGCGCATGGGCGGCGGCCGCCACATGCGACATCTGTTCGACGAAGTACATGTCTTCGGCACCACGGCCGATTTCGTAGTCACCGATGAGGGCACCAAAGGGTGCGCCGCCGAAGGTGCCGAACTCTTCTTCGTAGACCTTCTTGAACAACGCCGATTGGTCGAAGTCGATGGCGGTCTTGAAGTCCTTGACCATGTCCTTCTTGGTGGCATTGAGCAGCTTGATCTTCAGGCGCTCGCCGGTCGATGTTTGCTTGCACAGGTACTGCAAGCCCGTCCAGGTGGATTCGAGCTTCTGGAACTCAGGCGCGTGCATCACGGCGCTGAGCTGCGTCGAGATGAGGCGATCGATCTCGGCGATGCGGGCGTCGATGCTGGCCGAGAGGTTGTCGGAGATGGTGACCGTGCCGGCCATGACCTCGCGCACCAGCTCGCCAATGATGTCCTTGGCACGGGCGTGTTCGACATCGGTCTTGGCGACCTTGCTGCGCGCGACGATGTCGTCGAGCAGGCCGAGGCCTTCGGTGGTGGCGGCTTGCGGCTGGCCTTGGGGTTGCAGTTGGGCGCTCATGGGGTCACTCCTTGTCCTGGCCTTGGGCGGCCTCGGCTTCGATGCGCTGACGTTGCTCGGTGTTGCTCAGCACCTCTGCCAGCGCGTCTTCGAGCTTTTCATTGCCGGCCAGCTTGTTGCGCAAGTCCGATAGCTTGGTGCGCGCTTCCAGCAGCTTGCGAAGCGGGTCAACCTGTTGGACCACCGACTCGGGGCGGAAGTCATCCATGCTGTTGAACTGCAGGTTGACACCGAACTCGCCTTCACCCGCGAGCTTGTTGGGCACGCGGAAGCTGGCACGCGGCGACATGCCGGCCATGACCTCGTCGAAGTTGTCCATGTCCACCTGGACAAAGGCCCGATCCTTGAGCTTGGGCAAAGGCTTATCGGGATCAGCTTGACCGGTGAAGTCACCCATCACGCCGACCACGAAAGGGATTTCCTTTTGCTCGATGGCATCACCCACCTCGACGTCGTAAGTGAGTTGCACACGCGGTGGACGCACGCGACCGAGTCGCTGTTGAACGCTGTCTTTCTTGGCCATGACCGGACTCCTTGAAGGTGGATTTACTGCAATGCCCCAAAGGGGTTGTTCCGGCCGGCCGGAGCCGGCGCGGGACGGGCCGCCGGAGCGGGCTTGGAAACAGTGGGTGGCTGCGTTGCAGGCGCCTTTGCCGGCGCCGCCAGCACAGGTGCCACCGCAGGCGCTGCGCCATTTGTTGGGCGCGCAGCAGGGCTCACCGGAGGCCGGGGAGCACTCCGCCCGCTGCGCCGAGGAGCAGGCTCGGCCGAAGCAGCAGGCCCTGAAGCCGTGGGCGCCAGCAAGATGGGCTCACCCAGTGCCTGGTGAATGACGCGTGCCACGCTTTCGGCCTCGCTGCGAGTGGAGCCGGTGACCTCGTTGGCCTTGCGGAGCTGATCCAGCGCCGAAGCACTCACGCGCAAGCCGCTGACCGCCAGGATGCTCTGAGCGGTGAGGTCGTTCACATCGCGTTGCAAGGCCTCATGCGCTTGCGTGATGGCCGGGCCGTACTGTCGGGCCTCGAAGTGGATCTGCGCCTTGCGCAGCCAAGGTTGCTTGGCGGCCGGATCAATCCGGGCGGCCTCGTCCAGCAGCTGCAGTGCCTGGTCGGTTTGTCCCTGCTTCTGAGCTTTGTCGGCTGCGCTGAGGCTTTCGTCCAGCTTCTCCTGAACCAGTCGTTTCTCGACCTGGGGGTCCTTCGAACCCATGCTGGAACAACCTTGCAAGGTGGCCACAAAAGCCACGCTGACACCCATGAAAACCGCGGCGCGAAGCCGACGGCCTTGGCCCGTCCTGCTCAATCTGATGCTCCCTGTTTGGATCTGTGTTGCGACGCCGTGCCATCGGGACGATCGGCCGTCATTGCGGCGGATTAGAGCCGAATTCACGGAGGCCTCCAGCCCTCTTTCGGGGGTGATTTACAGACTCTTTCAACTGGTTTCATGTCCACCTCCCCTCTGCTGGGGGGATGCGTCCCAGAACACCTTTCCTGATCCGTACACTGCACGCCGAAAAGCGGCGCAACCAACGACCGCACAAATCCAAGGGACCAAAAGGGAAGGACCCCATGCGCCACATGCAGCGCACGCATCGTCAATGCCGATCAGGGGTTCGCCGCGATGAGCGACTGGCTCTCAGCACCACCGCACGCAGCATCTGCACGGCCTGGCTGTTGCTGTCGCTCATTGGATGCGGCAGTGCGCCAGCGCGCTTGCCGCCATCGGCCACCGAGACCTCAGGGGTGAGCGGCTGGCTCGAAAAAGCGGGCGACAAGGCACTCGAGTTGACCGGATTGAAAAAGCCCGAGGTGCCCGACAGCGCCCTGCCCGACCGACGCATCACGTGGCGACTGCACGCCAGCCCATCGCTCAACACCTTGCCAGACGGGCAGTCCTTGTCGCTGCTGGTTCGCGTTTACCGCCTGCGAGCACCCGACAGTTTCTTGCAGGCGCCAGCCGACACGTTCGGCGACCCGGCTCTCGAAAAGGAGCGCCTGGGCGACGACCTGGTGTCCGTGCGCGAAGTGCAACTGGTGCCGGGGCAACGTCATGAGGCCACGGACAAACTGCCACGCGACATCGCTCACGTTGGCATCGTGGCCCTTTATCGCCAACCGGTGGCAGGCCGCTGGAGATACGCCTTCCCAGCCAACCTGGCCGAGATCACAGGCATTGAAGTGGGCTTGCACGCCTGCGCCATGACCGTGCACGCAGGCCAACCCGTTGGCGTGTCAAGCGAGCGCGTGCGATCCGCCTCGGTCGCATGCCCCGGTGCATGACGCCGTCCAGCCAACCTGCTGCCAACACATGTCATTTCCGGAGGTAAGCACTTGATCCAGTCACCCAAAGTCCTGTGGGGAGAAGGCCTGTTCCTGAGGCCGCAACACTTCCAGCAGCAAGACGCTTACCACGAATGGCGCCTGACGCAGGCCAGTCGCGCCCTGCACCCGCACGCCTGGGGTGTGCGCCACCTCAAGCTCGACGCGGATGCACTGCAAACCGGCGTGCTGCGCGTCCTGGAGTTGCAGGTCGTGATGCCCGACGGCGACATGGTCCATGCTCCCGCCGAGGACGAATTGCCCCCCCCCGTGGTGCTGGGCTCGCTGCCATCGACCCAGGAGGGCAGCACCGTGACTTTTCACCTGGCCACCGCAGCGCTGCGCAGCCAGGGCAGCAACATGGCCGCCACCCAGCAAGAAGCTGACACGGCCGTTCGCTACCACCGTGCACCGGTTCAAGTCGCCGACCGCTACACCGACGCGGTGAGCGCCGAGTTGATGACGCTGCGTCGCTCGACCAAGTTGCTGCCGGACACCAGCGCTCGCGACCACCTGGTGAGCCTGCCTCTGGTGCGTCTGCGTCGAACGTCCGCCGGCAGCTTCGAGCTCGATGGTCGCTTCATGCCACCTTCGCTGCACATCCAGGCATCGCCCATGTTGACCCTGCACCTGCGCAGGCTCATGGACGCGCTGCAAGCCAAGGTCGACGCCCTGTACGGCATGCACCGCGAGCCCAGCAAACACGTCATCGAGTTCAGATCGGGTGACATCGCCTCGTTCTGGCTGCTTCACACGGCCAGCACCGCGCTCGCGGGCCTGACCCACCTCGCCCGCAACCCTGGCTTTCACCCCGAGCGCCTGTTCGAGCGGCTCTTGGAGCTGGCAGGCTCCTTGATGACGTTCTCACGCAGCTTCACCCTGGCCGACCTGCCAACCTACGACCACGCTCAGCCCGGTCAGGCCTTTGTCAAACTCGATCAAGTCATCCGCGAGTTGCTCGAGACGGTGATCTCCACGCGCAGTTTCGCCATCTCCCTGCACGAAGCCGCTCCGTCCTTTCACCGTGGCCGCCTGGATTCCGAGCAAATCACCCCTGGCACCCAGTTCTACCTGGGTGTCAGCGCATCGATGCCCCCGGCAGAGCTGGTGGAGATCGTGCCCCAGCGCTTCAAGGTCGGCGCACCGGACGACGTGGACAAGCTCGTGCTCTCGGCCATGCCTGGCGTGCGCCTGACCCACGTGCCACAGGTACCTGCCGCGGTGCCTGTTCGTCCTGGCAACTACTATTTTTCGCTGGAGCCTCGTGGCGCGCTGTACGAGCGCATGCTGCAGGCCCAGTCGCTCACCCTCTACACGCCAACCGGCATCCAGGACCTGACCCTGGAGCTGGTGGCGATCAACGCCTGAGCCCGACCCCATGAGTGCATCCGCCCACCCACCCAGCTTATTCGGCAGCAGCCAGCCGCCGCAAGGCACACCAATCCAGGGAGCAGCCGGCGCGCAGTCCTCGGCGGCGAGCGCGTCCTCGCGCCTGCTAGACCTGATGTACGACGGCTTCTACTTGCTGTTTTTGCTCAAAGGCAAACACGCACCGACGGACGCCGAGGTCTTCCGTGATCGCATCAAGCAGTTCTTGACCCAATTCGAGCGGGGTGCGGGCAAACTCGGTGCTTCCGCTGAGGACATCTACGCTTGCAAATACGCCTTCTGCGCCACGGTGGATGAAGCTGTGCTGATGTCCTCATTCAAGGTGCGTGAAAGCTGGCAACGCCTGCCCCTGCAGGTGCAGTTCTTTGGCGACCAACTGGCGGGTGAGCAGTTCTTCCTCAAGCTGGACGACATGCGCCAGCAAGGCGCGGCACGCCTGCAGGTGATGGAGGTCTACCAGATGTGCCTGCTGCTGGGCTTCCAAGGCAAGTACCTGATCGAAGGCAGCGAAAAGCTGGGCTACCTGACCGCCAGGCTGGGTGACGAGATCGCTCGCATGCGCGGCAACTCGGCAGGGTTCGCGCCGCACTGGGCCGCGCCCGATCGCGTGCGACACCAACTGCGTCACCAGGTGCCTCTTTGGGCCATCGGCTCGCTGTTCGGCCTGATGGCTGCCCTGGCTTTCATCGGCTTGCGCTGGCAGCTCTCCGAACACACCCAGGCAACCTTGGGTGCCCACCATCACATCGTGCAACTGGCCCCGCAGTCGGCGCACATCACCATCACCCTGCCCTGATCAGTCGGCGTCTGGCAAGCCCGGTGCGTCGGGGCCTCCCGGCTCGCTTGCAACGTCCGGCGCGCGTGCGTCACCGGCGAGCTGGCGCAGGTGCCTGACCCGCTCACCGATTTTGATCTCCAGGCCACGCGACACGGGCTGGTAGAAAGCCTGCGGCGCCATGCCATCCGGGAAGTAGCGCTCGCCTGCGGCCACCCCATCGGGCTCGTCGTGAGCGTAGCGGTACCCATCGCCGTGGCCGAGTTGCTTCATCAGCTTGGTGGGGGCGTTGCGCAGGTGCATGGGCACCGGCCGCGTGGTGTCTTGCTTGACCCAGGCACGCACCGCCTTGTAGGCCGTGTAGGCGGCGTTGCTCTTGGGTGCGACAGCGAGGTAGATCACGCATTGCGCGAGCGTCAGTTCACCTTCGGGCGAGCCCAGTCGCTCATAGGTTTCGGAGGCATCCAACGCCATGCGCAGGGCTCGCGGATCAGCCAGGCCGATGTCTTCGCTGGCCATGCGCACCAGGCGCCGAGCGATGTAGCGCGGATCCACCCCGCCATCAACCATGCGCACGAACCAGTACAGCGCCGCATCGGGGTCCGAGCCCCGCACCGACTTGTGCAGCGCCGAGATGGTGTCGTAGAACTGATCACCCCCCTTGTCGTAGCGTCGCAGCTGTTCGCCCAGGGCTCGCTCCAGTTCCGGCTCGTCCAGCACATCCTGCCCCTTGAGCATGCCGCACAAGGCTTCATAGGTGTTGAGAGCACGACGTGCGTCGCCATCTGCGTAAGCAATGAGGCGATCGCGCGCGGCTGCGGTCAACGAGGGTCCCGACAGCGCCTCGCGCCCTTTCTCCAGCAGCTGCACCATGGCTTCGTGGTCCATGGCGCGCAGCACGTGCACGGTGGCGCGGGACAGCAGCGCGGCGTTGACCTCGAAGGATGGGTTCTCGGTCGTGGCGCCGATGAAGGTGAACAGCCCCGACTCGACGTGCGGCAAGAAAGCATCTTGCTGGGCCTTGTTGAATCGGTGCACCTCGTCGACAAAAACAATGGTGCGCCGCCCGCTTCGCAGTGCTGCATGAGCCTGCTCGACCGCCTCGCGGATGTCCTTGACACCTCCCAAAACTGCCGAAATCGCGATGAACAGGGCGTCAACCGTGCCCGCCATCAAACGGGCCAGGGTGGTCTTGCCAACACCCGGGGGGCCCCATAGGATCATGGAGTGAGGTTGCCCCGACTCGAAGGCGACCCGCAGAGGCTGCCCCGCGCCAAGCAGGTGGTCCTGCCCCATCACGTCGGCCAACGAACGAGGACGCAGGCGCTCGGCCAGCGGGGCATGGGGCGAGGCTTGGCCACGCCCAGCCGATGCATTCGCCTTCCCAGGGGATGGCGTTGGTTCGGGAAAGTCCAGGGACAAGGAGTCTTGCATGGGCACGATTGTCGCGCGCGGCCACTCCCCGGGGCAAAAGGTCGAAATGTGACTGTTTGATGAAGGTAAACACCGATTTGGACAAGGTGCGTCAGGCGCATGCTTGATGCATCCGGCGCTCGTTCAGGTCGGCAGCCCCCGATCCCACAACGAGCAACGCTGAGGTGTCACATGTTGACTTTGACCCTGCTGGCCCTGGTGGCCGTTCCCGTCGCCATCGACCTGGCCCTTCGCGGTCGCCACCAAACCATCGAGCTGTCCATGGCGCGCTCCGCGGCGACGCTTGACAAATCGGCCTTGATGTAAGAAAATGCGCGACTTGCCGATACCGGGGAAACCCGAGGAGCCCGGAACATCAACCGGGGCCTGATTTTTCCTGGCTCGGCAGTTCGTTCATCCCCTCTGACCTCTTTCAAGCCAGTTGGCTTGCGCCCTGAGCGCAACACAGTCAACTGAAGCGAGGACGGCGCTCTCTCATCCGCAAGGACACACCAGAGCGCCCCTGTCGTGTCTTGAGTTTCGGTTGGCGGCGATGCCGTCGCTTTGACCGACTCAACGTGACCCCGGCCCCACGGCAAGACCGTCGGCCGCCACGCAGTCCGGACACGTTCCCAGCGACTCACCATGTCCTGCCGCGCATTTGCGCCCGGCAGGCAGGCTCTGTTGTTGCCGCGCCAACTGCGCGGACGCGGGGCTGCTCTCTCTTTGGATGTCAACATGACCGACGCTTCTCGTGACCTCATCGATGCCGAACTGCCGCAAGGCAACGAGGCCACCGAAATCAACCAGGAAACCGCTGCCGAACCCACCGGCCCCAACTTCGCAGAGCTGGGCCTGAGCCCCGAGCTGTGCAAGGCCCTGGCCGACTCCGGCTACACCCAGCCCACCGGCGTTCAGATCAAGGCCATCCCGGCCGCCATGAACGGCGCCGACCTGCGCGTGGCCTCGTCCACCGGCTCCGGCAAGACCGCCGCCTTCATGCTGCCCGCACTGGAGCGCATCGTGGCAGCCCGTGGCGACAGCAAGCGCCGCGACACCCCGGGCGGCAAGGGCAAGGTGCACGGCCCCCGCGTGCTGGTGCTGGCCCCGACCCGCGAACTCGCCATGCAAGTCGCCAAGGCCGCCTCCACCTACGGCAAGCACATGCAAGGCCTGCGCGTGGCCACCATCGTGGGCGGTGTGCCTTATGGCTACCAGCTCAAGGCCCTCAAAGGCCCGCTGGACGTGCTGATCGCCACCCCCGGCCGCCTGCTGGACCACCTCAACACCGGCGCCGCCGTGCTGTCCAACCTGGAAGTGCTGGTGCTCGACGAGGCCGACCGCATGCTGGACATGGGCTTCATCGATGACATCGAAGCCATCGCCGACGCCACCCCGGCCGAGCGCCAGACCCTGATGTTCTCGGCCACCTTCGCCGGTCACGTCGGCCAACTGGCTCAGCGCCTGACCCGCGACGCCCTGAGCATCGAAGTGGCCTCGCACACCGACAGCCACGACAACATCGAGCAGCGCCTGCACATGGCCGACTCGCTGGTGCACAAGAACAAGCTGCTGGACCACCTGCTGGCAGACAAGGCCGTTGACCAGGCCGTGATCTTCACCAGCACCCAGCGCGACGCCGACATCCTGGCTGACCGCCTGGCCGACATGGGTCACGCCGTGGCCGCTCTGCACGGTGGCATGCCGCAAGGCCGTCGCAACCGCGTGCTGCAAGGCCTGCGCATGCGCCAGCTGCGCGTGCTGGTCGCCACCGACGTGGCCGCCCGCGGCATCGACGTGCCGACCATCACCCACGTGATCAACTACGGCATGCCCATGAAGGCAGAGGACTACGTGCACCGCATTGGCCGCACCGGTCGCGCTGGCCGCTCGGGCCTGGCCGTGACCCTGGTCGAGCGCCGCGACATCGGCATGCTGCGCCGCATCGAGCGCTTCACCACCCATCGCATCGCCGAATCGGTGATCGAAGGCATGGAGCCGCAAACCAAGCTGTTCAACGACAGGGGCCCGCGTCATGACAAGCCGATGCCCGGCCATGGCCGACGTGGCGGTGGTTTTGGCGGCGGCTTCGGTGGTGGCGACCGCTTCGGTGGCAAGCGCGAAGGTGGCTGGGGCGACCGCAACGACCGTGGTGGCGAGCGTGGCTTCGCCCCGCGTGAAGACCGTGGTTTCGCACCCCGCGATGACCGTGGCTTCCAGCCGCGCCCGGATCAGCGCTTCAACGGCCCGTCCGAAGACCGTGGCTTTGCACCGCGTGACGACCGTGGTGGTTTCGGCGGCGGCGAGCGCAAGCGCTTCGACGACCGTGGCAACTTTGGCAACAAGCCCTTTGGTGACAAGCCTTTCGGCGGCAAGCCCTTCGGCAACAAGCCTTTCGGCGATCGCCAGTTCGGCGACCGCCCGCAAGGCGAGCGCAGCTTCGGCGGCGACCGCCCCTTCGAGAAGAAGTCCTTCGACAAGCCGGCCGGCAAGTCGTTCGGGGACAAGCCCTTCGGTGACAAGCCGTTTGGCGGCAAGGGCGGCAAGGCCTTCGGTGGCAAGCCCTTTGGCGAGAAGTCGTTCGGCGAGCGCTCGTTTGGTGACAAGCCGTTTGGCGACAAGCCCTTCGGCAACAAGGGCGGCTTCAAGCCCGCTGGCGGCAAGCGCCCTGGCTTTGGCAAGCGCGAGGGCTGATCAAGCCGAAGCGGTTTCAGCGGACTCGCTGAAACCGCGAACGATGGGGCGCATGGGCCACGCCCGCTGAGCCCCGTCGTTCACCCCGAACCGAACGCCGTCCTGACGACGAAGCGCGCCAGCGCCATCGTTATCGTCAGGGCTGCTCCAGCACATCCGCCCCCTTGGGCGGCGTGAATTGGAAGCGATCTGCCGCCAGCTTGGCGCGCGAATCGAACTGTGTGAACGTCAGGCGCGAACGCTGCCCGAAGCTGTCGAGGATCTCCAGCTCGGCCAGTTGCCCCTGCCGGAACCCCACACGCACCGACTGGAACTGCCCATCCTTGTTGCGAGGACGGGCCTCCACCCATTTCAGACCGGACGTTGCCTGTTGAGCCGTCGGGGTCGCGGACGCCGCACCCGATGATGACGCAGGCACGTCAATGGTCGCCACATTGCTGAGGACAAAGTCCCTCTCGAGGGCGCCACCTGCCAGCAAGGCTGCAGGGGTTGCGCCCACTGCCTGCGTCATGGGCCGAACCGTGACCTGGTTGAGGTCGGCGTCATAGAGCCAGACCTTCTTGCCATCGCCCACGATGACCTGTTCGGTCGGCTTCGTGTAGACAAACCGGAATCGGTCAGGGCGCTGAAATGCCAGCGTACCTTCGGACTTGCGGGTGCGCTTGCCGTCCGGTGAGGTGACGGTCTGCACGAAACTGCCCTGCCCGCTCTGCACGTCTTTGACGAAAGCGCGCAGCGATGCCACGGCGTCAGCCCTGGCGGTCGCCACGCACGCGATCGACAGGCACGCGACCACGGCGGCGGTGCGCGCAATGGCGCTCATCCGGGGCAGAAAAATGGATCCGTTGGTCTGGGTCATCGGCATCGGATGCAGTCTGTTCTCAAGGTGATGAATTGATTGTTTCATGTCGCCTGGCGCTGCCAGGCAAAGGGGCCAAGCCCCTCCCCCCCACGGAAACAAGCTGGCTCAGCTCTCGTCCCAAGGCGCCGACGTGGCACCGCCGTCGCCACCGCGCTGCGGCACGATGAGTTCGCGGTTGCCGTTGGTGGCCATGCTGGACACCAGGCCTGACTTTTCCATCTGCTCGAGCAGGCGCGCGGCGCGGTTGTAGCCGATGCGCAGGTGGCGCTGCACCAGCGAGATCGAGGCCTTGCGGTGCTGCAGCACCACGGCCACGGCGTTGTCGTACATCGGGTCCTGCTCACCGTCGCCGCCGCCCATGGGCGAGCCATCGAGGTTGCTGCCCTCATCCGACAGGCTGCCGCCTTCGAGGATGCCCTCGATGTAGTTGGGCTCGCCCTGCGTCTTGAGGTACTCGACCACGCGATGCACCTCTTCGTCGGACACGAAGGCGCCGTGCACGCGCATCGGCAAGCCAGTGCCCGAGGCCATGTAGAGCATGTCGCCCTGCCCCAGCAGCGCCTCGGCGCCCATCTGGTCAAGGATGGTTCGGCTGTCGATCTTGCTGGAGACCTGGAAGGAGATGCGGGTGGGGATGTTGGCCTTGATCAGGCCCGTGATGACGTCGACCGAAGGACGTTGCGTGGCCAGGATCAGGTGGATGCCGGCTGCGCGGGCCTTCTGCGCCAGGCGGGCGATCAGCTCTTCGATCTTCTTGCCCACCACCATCATCAGGTCGGCGAGTTCGTCGATCACGATGACCACGTGCGGCAGGCGCTCCAGGGGCTCGGGCGCATCCGGCGTCAGGCTGAAGGGGTTGGGCACGAGCTCGCCCCGAGCCTTGGCCTCGTCCATCTTCTTGTTGTAGCCGGCCAGGTTGCGCACGCCCATCTTGCTCATGAGCTTGTAGCGGCGCTCCATCTCGCCCACGGCCCAGTTCAAGGCATTGCCGGCCAGCTTCATGTCGGTCACGACCGGGCACAGCAGGTGCGGGATGCCTTCGTAGACGCTCATTTCCAGCATCTTCGGGTCGATCAGGATCAGGCGCACATCACGCGCCTCGGCCTTGTACAGCAGCGACAGGATGGTGGCGTTGATGCCCACCGATTTGCCGGAGCCGGTGGTGCCGGCCACCAGGCAGTGCGGCATCTTGGCCAGGTCGGCCACCACGGGCGCGCCGACGATGTCCTTGCCCAGGCCGATGGTCAGCATCGACTGCGCATCGTGGTAGACCTGCGAGCCCAGGATCTCGGTCAGGCGGATCATCTGACGCTTGGCGTTGGGCAGCTCCAGCGCCATCAGGTTCTTGCCCGGGATGGTCTCGACCACGCGGATGGACACCAGTGACAGCGAGCGCGCCAGGTCCTTGGCCAGGTTGACGATCTGCGAGCCCTTCACACCGGTGGCCGGCTCGATTTCGTAGCGCGTGATAACGGGGCCCGGCGAGGCAGCGACCACGCGCACCTCGACGCCAAAGTCCTTGAGCTTCTTCTCGATCATGCGAGAGGTCATCTCCAGGGACTCGGCCGTGACGGTCTCCATGCGCCCAGGCGCAGCATCGAGCAGGTCGATCTGCGGCAGCTTGTTGTCGCCCATGTCGGCGAACAGAGGCTTTTGCTTTTCCTTGACCACGCGGGTGGATTTGGGCACCTCGACCACGGGCTGCTCGATGATCAAGGGGATGGGCTCGATGGGCAGATCGTGGCGCGCGGCCTGCGCGACCAGATGCTCGCGTCGGAGC
>CAYJXE010000016.1:89502-90098 GCA_964373965.1 uncultured Aquabacterium sp.
GATGGTGGCTTGCTCGCCGATGCTCAGGTCTTGCTAGACCTCGCGCTTGGCTTCACGGGGCTCGCGAAGGGCGTCGACGCGCTAGCAGATGCGCTCGGCCAGGTCCAGCCAGGAAAAGCGCAGCGCCAGCGACAAGCCAGCCACCAGCACGGCGATCCAGAACACGCCCGAGCCGTTGAAACCCAGCCAGGTGCTGCTCCAATGACCCAGCGTGTAGCCCAGCACCCCGCCGGCGTGCTCGCCAGCCAGGGCGGCTTCCTGCCTGTACAGGCGCGACCACTCCAGCGAGCAACTCGCCGACATCAACATCACCAGGCCCAGCCAGAGCCGCCAGGCAGGCACAGCAGGCTCGGCCCCGGCACCGGCCAGGGCGTCGTCTCGGCGCAGCCAGCGGGCCAGCGCGCCCAGCCACACCCGGGCGCCGATCACCAGCAGCCACCAGGCCGACAGGCCGAACAACAGGTAGGCCATATCGGAAGCGTGGGCACCCAGCGCCCCGACCCAGTTGCTCACTTCCGGGTGCGGACCCGAGGTGGTGAAGGCGGCGTCCAGCCGGTTGCCACGACGTTGCGCTCATTGGCGGCGGCGCCGTTGGT